>JAILDV010000047.1 GCA_024688885.1 Bacteroidaceae bacterium
TTGAACTCAGAGATTCGATATTTGCCGGTGTTGTTGATGGAGGTGAGCAACTGGTCGTCGATGAAAATATCAAACTCATGACTCTTCCACTCGCCTACGCCCCAAAACTTCAGACGCAGCGAGAGGTCTGTGCGTCCTGCGGTCTGCATAAGGTAGCTAAAATAGTGCCCATTGCTGGCATCACGCCAGAACACGTCGTTGGTGTTGCCTGTTTGTGACTGGTCTGTTTCCAAACGGTGGTCGGTCTCGGGCTGCTGTTCACCGGGCTGCACTTTGTCTATGGTACGTGCTTCAAGGGCTTGGCGCTCTTGTTCTTCTTTTTCCAGTTGCTGGAGATAGCTCTTGTAGCTGCTTTCGGAGAGGGCAAGCCAATAAATCATGTAACGGGCATCGTGAATTTCGAAGAATGGTTGCAGTTCGTTGTGGATGGCATTCTCCATATTGGTGCTGAGGGTGAAGTGTAGGGGCTTTCCTGCAACGGGCGTCAGTTGACTGGCAATAGCTTCAATGTCATTGTTGACAAGGATGGGCGCCTCGTTGATGGGGAGTTTTTTGCCTCCGGCATATTGTCCGAAACGGCTGTCGTCAGCGATAAGACCAGCCAAGTCCTCTGTGCCTGTCTTCATGCCGAGCAGAATGGGACCATGCATTAGGGCAATATACTGGGGTACATTGGGCAGATATTTCACACTGTTGTGCATAGGGAAGGTGATGTCAACGATGTCACCTCTCTTCCACTTGCGGTTGATAGTGACGTAGGAGGATGGACCTGTGATGATGTCAACAGGCTGGCCATTGACTTTCACTGAGAATTTGCCAGGACTTACCCAACCGGGATAGCGCACCAGCAGCGGGAATTCACCCTTGCCGCTGGTGATGGTGATGCGGCTTGTCTCAGCGTAGGGGAAGTTGGTCTCTTGACGCAAGGTGCGCCCTTTCTTTTTCCAGTTCAGTTCTGATGCCACGAAAAGGTTGACGTAGAGGGCGTTCTTCACGTGGGTATAGATGAACTGACCGTATTTGCCATGATTCTCCATGCCGGTGCCTACGCAACACCACATGGCCTCGTTGGGGGCGGAATAGTTGCGGTAGTGGCGCGGACGGGCAGGGGTGAAGTATACGTAGCCACCATGCTCGGGATGCTGTGACGAGAGGATATGGTTGAAGGTCGCCAGTTCGTAATAGTCTGCATAACGTGCTTCTGGATTACGTCGGTGCATGTCCTCAGTCAGTTTCAGCATGTTGTTGGTGTTACATGATTCGGGACCGTCGATGTCGTTGATGAAGTCTGTGCAAGCCTCTTTGCTCGGGAAGTGCTCACGGCGCGAGTTACCGCCAAAGGCTAACGAACGCTCACCTGTGACGATGTCCCAGAAGAAGTCAGCAGCATTGTGGTAACTCTCATCGCCAGAGAGCTCGCTGATGCGCTCGAAGCCCACCACCTTCGGCACTTGTGTGTTGGCATGCATGTTGTCAAGATTGTCCAGATGTTGTGACATCGGAATCAGCAATCGGCGGTGTGAGAAACGCTTTGCCGCTTCGAGGTATTTCTTGTCCTTCGTGATAGCGTAGGCATCCACCAGCACCTCGTTCATGCCACCGTGTTCGTTGCCTAGCATCTGCTCCATCTGCTCATCAGATAGTTCAGCAGTAAGATCAATCGCCCAGTCGCAAAAACCTAAGAAGAGTCGCTTGGCATCATCGTTGCCGCAGTAGAGCCATGCATCACGCAGGCCTGCATACATCTTATGGAGATTATAGAATGGTGCCCACGAACCAAAGTACACTCTGAAGTCTCCCTTCTTGAACGTGCTCCAGATTCGGTCGCTGTTGGGCATACCACCCACATAGCCTTTACCCCATTCTGGGTGGTTCATGGCATTGGCGTTGGCACAGAGTTGCAACTCGCCAATCATATACAGCATACGCATGCGGCACTCCTCGTTGCCTGCAGCGGCATTGAGCGCCATCGCCGTCAGGTAGTGGCCACCAACGTGTCCATCCAGTCCGTCCCAATTGGGATAGGCCTTGGCTCTCGGTGTCAGTCCTGCCTCCTTGAGATAGGGTGCCAGTAAACGATCACAATCGTATTGTAGCAGGGTCTTGATGTTCAGGTCACGTGCTTTCTTCAATGGACCATCCAATAGGGTTACATCACTGAGGGGAAACTCGTCGTGATACAGTTTCTCTTGTGCGTGGCTCACTGTTACGGCAGCGGCCATCAGCATTGTTGTCAGTATTCTTTTCATATCTCGTTGTTGTTACTTTGTTCTCTTGTGATGCCCCAAGGTTGGATAGTGGATCCTTTCTTATTTCTTGATTTTCAACACCGGCATGATGTTATTGGTGGGTTGGGGAAGAGTGATTATGAGTGCATCTTGGGTGCGCTGGAACTTCACTTTGCCATAGCCAAGCAACTCTACGCTCTTGATGGGTGAGGAAAAGTGTTCTGAACCTTCGGCAAGTGCTTTGATTGTGACTTGTTGGTTCTTAGGCCAGGCGAGTGGAGTGATATAGAGGTATTTTTCTGTTTGATTAAAGCGTATCTCATCAGCGCCTGCCTTGGTGTACTGTCCATCGTTGAACCCTTGCGCGTTGATTTTGATGTCGGCATTGGCAATAGGACCTTCACCGAAAATCTTCCAAGGACGGGTCTTCACGATGCTTTCGCTATTTATTTTCATCCATGCGCCAAACTCTTTCATGATTGCAAGCTCCTTCTCGTCAGGAGTTCCGTCGGCACGAAGAGGAACGGAAAGAAGCATGTTGCCGTTCTTGCATGAGTGGCGAGAGGCTGATTGCCTCTTACCACACATCACTCATCACTCATCACTTCCCTCTCCCCTC
>JAILDV010000067.1 GCA_024688885.1 Bacteroidaceae bacterium
AGCCTTCTATCATATCACCACAGCTTCCGTCTACGACTCCAAAGCTATGCCGGAAATCCCTTATGAGACAGGTGCTTACTATGTGTTTGATCGAGGCTACAACAACTTTGGGGAGCTATACCGCATACAGCGGATGGAGTCCTTCTTCGTCGTCAGAGCCAAGAGCAACTTACAGTACAGGTGTGTCAGGTGGAAGCGTCGGATGCCTAAGAACATACTCACAGATGCAGAGATTGAACTGACGGTCTACAAGAGCCGCAAGGACTATCCCGAGAATCTACGTCTCGTCAAATACTATGACGAAGAGCAGGACAGAGAGTTCATGTTCCTGACCAACGCGATGGACTTGACAGCACAGCAGATAGCCGACCTCTACAAGAACCGATGGCAGATAGAGCTGTTCTTCAAGTGGCTCAAGCAGCACCTCAAGATCAAGAAGTTCTGGGGCACTACGGAGAACGCTGTCAGAATACAAATTAGTGCTGCTATCACTGCCTACTGTCTCGTGGCGATTATCCAGCATGACATGCAGTTGAAACGCTCGACCTATGAGGTTTTGCAAATCCTCAGCATGTCGCTCACGGACAAAACGCCACTCAGAGAACTATTCGATAAGACTTATTCCAATGATGTCAAAGAGCAATCTGGTCCCCTTATTCCGGGGTTGTTTGATTAATATTTAACTCGTCCCAATTTTAACGGGACACTTATGTAAACACATCCTAAAATATATAATGTATGGAGTGGACAGACGCACTTCGCGACTTCATTCAGGCACATCTCAACAACGATACGGCAGAACTGCTCTTGGCGGCTCGGAAGTATCCTGACATCGATGTGCCCTTTGCCGTGGAGCAGATTGAGGCGCGGAAACGATTGAAGGGAAAGTTGCCCGAATGGTATGGCAACGCCGACCTCATCATGGCAGGACGTGTGCCAGCCGAACAGTGCAGTTCGGAGTTGACGGCACGATACAAGCGTAACATCATCAAAGGGAAGAGCCTGTGCGACATGACGGGCGGCATGGGTGTCGATTTCTGGTATATGAGCGAGGGGATGGAACGTGCTATTTATACGGAGCGGAGCGAGTGGCTTTGCGAGGTGGCAAAGCATAATTTTCAGATGCTACAGACCCTCCCCTCACCCTCCCTGCAGGGAGGAAGTAGTATCTCTGCCAATGAGGGAACTAATGGAGAAACAAGTGAACAAAGTAATCACTCCCTCCCTGTAGGGAGGGTGAGGGGAGGGTCTGCTGTGAGGGGAGTGTCTGTGCGTTGTGGCGATGGGCGAGAACTCCCCATTCCATCGGTGGATGTCATCTACCTCGACCCTGCCCGGCGGGCTGGCGATGGGAGTCGGGTGTATGCGATGGAGGAGTGTGAACCAAACATTGTGGAGTGGCAGGGTGAACTCCTTTCCCATGCCCAAATGGTGCTGGTGAAACTCTCACCAATGGTGGATTTGACGGATGTGCTCAGAAAGTTGAAGGGAGTGACAGAGGTGCATGTGGTGGCGGTGAAGAACGAGTGCAAGGAGGTGTTGGTGAAACAGGAGACCCTCCCCTCACCCTCCCTGCAGGGAGGGGGTAATATCTCTGCCAATGAGGAAACTAATGGGGAAACTGACGAGCAAGGTAATCACTCCCTCCCTGCAGGGAGGGTGAGGGGAGTGTCTGCTGTGGGAGGAGTGTCTGCTGTAATTCATTGTGTAGATTTCTTGGCTTCTTCTGCCCTTCATTATACAACAAAGTTTCCCGATGAAATGGAAGTGCTTGTTTCTGTCGGAGGTGTGAAACACTATTTGTATGAGCCTGATGTCACTTTGATGAAGGCGCAGGCATTCGGTTCTCTTTGTCATCGTTTCAATGTTCGCCAATTGGAGATAGGCACTCACTTGATGACCTCCGATGAATTCATCCCTGACTTTCCTGGCCGTATTTTCGAGGTGGAGGAGCAGATGCCTTTCTCGTCGAAAATATTGAAGCGTCTGAAAAAAGAGATACCTCAGGCGAATATCGCCACGCGTAACTTTATGCTGACCGCTGACGAGTTGAGGAAAAAGACAGGCATCAAAGATGGGGGGGAGGTGTATTTGTTTGGGGCAAAAGTGAAAGATGTGGGGCAGATGTTGTTGAAATGCAGAAAAAAAGTAGTAACTTCGCACCCATGAAACGTTCTGATTTTGAAATTATGGCTCCTGTGGGCAGTCGGGAGAGTTTGGCTGCTGCCTTGAAGGCTGGAGCTAATTCGATATACTTTGGCATTGGGAAATTGAACATGCGGAGCCATAGTGCCAATGCGTTCACCATTGATGACCTGAAAGAGATTGCAGCCATCTGTCATGAGCACGGGGTACAGTCGTACCTGACGGTGAACACGATTATCTATGGCGAGGACATCCCGACGATGCATGAGATTGTTGATGCAGCGAAGGAGGCGAAGATTTCGGCTGTGATTGCGAGTGATGTGGCGGTGATGACCTACTGCAACGAGGTGGGCATGGAGGTGCATCTGAGCACGCAACTGAACATCTCGAACATTGAGGCATTGAGGTTTTATGCACAGTTTGCCGATGTGGTGGTGCTGGCGAGAGAACTGAACATGTGGCAGGTGAGGGACATCTATCGGCAGATTGTTGAGCAGGGCATCAGAGGGCCGAAAGGCGAACTGATCAGGATTGAGATGTTTTGTCATGGGGCATTGTGCATGGCCATCAGCGGCAAGTGTTACTTGTCTTTACAGAATGCAGGCAGAAGTGCCAACAGGGGTGAATGCGTACAGATATGTCGGCGGGGCTATGAGGTGACGGATTTGGAAACAGGCACACAGTTGAAGGTGGATAATAAATACATTATGTCGCCACGTGACCTAAAGACCATCCGTTTCATCGATGTGATGATGAATGCAGGGGTGAGAGTGTTCAAGATTGAGGGTAGGGCGCGTGGACCTGAGTATGTCTATACAGTAGTGAAAGCGTATGATGAGGCCATCAGTGCGGCAGCTCCCCTCCTGTCCCCCCAAGGGGAGATGAATCTTTCGGAGTCCAGACCATGGGCGACGGAGGAGCAACTGGATGAGTGGGACAGGCAGCTCAGCACGGTGTTCAATAGAGGTTTCTGGGATGGTTACTACCAAGGGCAGAAGCTGGGCGAGTGGTGCGAGGTGTATGGCAGCAGGGCTACGGAGAAGAAGGTGTATGTGGGCAAGTGCATGAAGTACTTCTCGAAGATAGGTGTAGCGGAGTTTCTGATTGAGAACGAGGACTTGCATGTGGGAGACAAATTGCTCATTACAGGCACCACGACGGGGACGTTGATTCAGCCTTGTGAGGAGATACGCTTCGATCTGAAGCCAGTGGAAGTGGCAACGAAGGGTCAGCACATCAGCATCAAGGTGGATGAGAGAGTGCGTGTGAATGACAAACTGTATGTGCTGCAACCTGCTGACAGGTTGACCCAACAATAGTGATATGTACAATTTGACAATGGCAGAAG
The DNA here is from genome assembly GCA_024688885.1 of Bacteroidaceae bacterium. Lineage (GTDB taxonomy): Bacteria > Bacteroidota > Bacteroidia > Bacteroidales > Bacteroidaceae > Minthosoma. The sequence continues at coordinate 3,494 of JAILDV010000067.1, forward strand.
ATTTTGACATAAGAGAACAGCGGAATACGAAGGACAAGGATTTTGAGAATGCCCTTCGGCCGCTCCGCTTTGAGGACTTCAGTGGGCAAACCAAGGTGGTGGAGAACCTGAGTGTGTTTGTGGAGGCTGCCCGATTTCGTGGTGAACCTCTTGACCATACGCTCCTGCATGGTCCTCCAGGATTGGGTAAGACGACACTGAGTAACATCATTGCCAATGAGTTGGGGGTGGGTTTCAAGGTAACGTCGGGTCCTGTGCTGGACAAGCCTGGTGACTTGGCAGGCATCCTCACTTCCTTGGAGGAGAATGACGTGCTTTTTATTGATGAGATTCACCGACTTTCGCCTGTAGTGGAGGAATATTTGTATAGTGCGATGGAGGACTACCGCATCGACATCATGATAGACAAAGGTCCTTCGGCGCGTAGCATCCAGATTGACCTCAGTCCTTTCACGTTAGTAGGTGCCACCACTCGTAGCGGACTCTTGACAGCACCGCTCCGTGCCCGTTTCGGCATTAACTTGCATCTTGAATATTATGATGCCGATGTGCTGACCAAAATCATTCTCCGTTCTGCCAAGTTGCTGGGCATTCCATGCGATTTCGATGCAGCAGGCGAGATAGCAGGGCGTAGTCGTGGCACTCCCCGTATTGCCAATGCGCTGCTGAGGCGTGTGCGTGACTTTGCACAAGTGAAGGGCAACGGCACCATTGACTTGCCAATTGCTCACATGGCGCTCGAAGCGCTGAACATTGACAAGTTTGGTCTTGACGAGATTGACAACAAGATACTCACCACCATCATCGACAAGTTCAAGGGCGGACCTGTTGGTTTGGGCACCATTGCCACTGCTATTGGTGAAGACACGGGTACGGTGGAAGAGGTGTATGAGCCGTTCCTCATCAAGGAGGGATTCATCAAGCGCACCCCAAGAGGTAGGGAGGTGACAGAACTTGCCTATCGCCATTTGGGTAAGAATCCGTGGATTAATCCTAACGACAAGACAGGTATGGGAAGCCTTTTCGATTGACGAAAGGGCTTTTTTTATAAAATTTACACATTATATATATAGCGTAAAAAAAATTTTGTTTACCTTTGCACCCGATTTGAATAATCGGGGCATCGCCCAGCACAGTTAAAAAGGGTTTTTACTCTGTGTCCGGCTTGCACCTGATTTTCTTTCTAATAGCGAAGCAAACAAACAATATATGCAAAAGAATTTAGTGATTGTAGAGTCTCCTGCGAAGGCTAAGACGCTGGAGAAATTTCTTGGAAAAGACTACAAGGTGATGTCCTCGTATGGACACATCCGCGACTTGAAAAAGAAGGAGATGAGTGTGAATCTGGATGATTTCTCTCCTGAATATGAAATTCCTGCTGATAAGGAATATGTGGTGAGGGAACTGAAGAAGGCAGCGGAAAAGGCAGAAACTGTCTGGCTGGCTTCCGATGAAGACCGCGAGGGAGAAGCCATTTCTTGGCATCTGAGTAAGGTGCTGGGATTGGACCCCAAAGCGGCTAAGAGAATTGTTTTTCATGAGATTACCAAGAGTGCCATTCTGGAGGCGATAGAAAAGCCACGCACCATCGACATGGGGTTGGTGAATGCACAGCAGGCACGACGTGTGTTGGACAGAATCGTGGGTTTCAAGATTTCACCCGTGCTGTGGAAAAAGTTGAAGCCAAGTCTCTCTGCTGGTCGTGTGCAGAGTGTGGCTGTGCGACTGATTGTGGAGCGTGAGAAGGAAATTGAGAATTTCAAGAGCGAATCAGTATATAGAGTGAGCGCTGTCTTCATGGTGGACGGACAGCCTATCAAGGCATCGCTGGCTCATGGTTTCAAGACGGAAGAGGAGGCTGAGGCATTCTTGGCATCCTGCCAAAATAAGCAGTTCACTATTACCGACATTGACAAGAAGCCTGTGAAGAAGAGCCCTGCTCCACCATTCACAACGAGCACCCTGCAGCAGGAGGCTGCACGTAAGTTGGGATTCACGGTGAGCAAGACCATGATTGTGGCGCAACATCTGTATGAGTCGGGATATATCACCTACATGAGAACGGACTCGGTGAACCTGTCGTCGCTCTGTCTCAACACGACGAAGGAGGAAATCATCAAGACGCATGGGGCTAAATACTCGAAACCGCGCAAGTTCCACACCAGTTCGAAGGGGGCGCAGGAGGCGCACGAGGCTATCCGTCCCACCTATATCTCAGAACATGAAATTACGGGCAATGCACAGGAGAAACGGCTGTATGACCTGATTTGGAAGCGCACCGTGGCGTGTCAGATGGCTGATGCGGAAGCTGAGAAGACCACCATCACCATCTCGGCAGACGATGTGAATTTCACGGCTACGGGCGAGGTCATCACGTTTGATGGGTTCCTGAGGGTATACCGTGAGTCGTATGATGACGATGCGCAGACGGACGATGCAGAGGGACTGCTGCCTGTGGTGAAGAAGGGCGAGAAGTTGCAGATGAACGAAATGGTGGCTACGCAGCGTTTCACGCAGCACCCCTTGCGATATACGGAGGCAAGTCTGGTGAAGAAGCTGGAGGAGTTGGGCATCGGACGTCCTTCCACTTATGCCCCGACCATCTCGACCATTCAGCAGCGTGAGTATGTGGAGAAGGGTGACAAGAAGGGGGAGGAGCGCAGCTATGAGGTGCTGAAACTCTCAAACAATAAAATCAAGAAATCGACCAAGAAGGAGATAGTGGGCAAGGAGAAGGGAAAACTGATGCCGACAGATATCGGTACGGTGGTGAACGATTTCCTCATTCAGGCTTTCCCCGAGATTGTGGACTATAATTTCACTGCCAATGTGGAGAAGGATTTTGATGAGATTGCGGAGGGCAAGGAGAATTGGCAGCAGATGATGCGTGACTTCTATGGAAAGTTGGAACCGATGGTGGATGCCACTTTGCAAGAGAAGGGCGAACATAAGGTGGGTGAGCGCTATCTGGGCGACGAACCCGGCACGGGCAAGCCTGTGAGTGTGAAGATTGGGCGGTTTGGTCCTATGGTGCAGATTGGTGTGGCGAACGAGGAGGAGAAGCCGCGTTTTGCACAGCTGAACAGGGGGCAGAGCATTGCCACCATCACATTGGAAGAGGCACTGGAACTGTTCAAGTTGCCCCGCACATTGGGTGATTATGAAGGCAGTGAGGTGTCGGTAGGCACAGGGCGTTTTGGTCCTTATGTGCTGCATTGCAGGAAGTATGTGTCTATACCGAAGGAGGTTGACCCGATGGCAATGGATTTGGAGGATGCCGTGAAACTGATTGAGGAGCGGAAGAAGGCTGAGGCATCGGCACATCTGAAGACATTTGAGGAGGATGCGGAGATGGAGGTGATGAACGGACGTTTTGGTCCTTACCTGAAGTATAAGGGCACGAACTATAAGTTGCCGAAGAGTGTGAAGGAGCCTGAAAAGCTGACGTATGAAGAGTGCAAGGCGATAGTGACGAAGGGCAAGACGAAGAAATGAAGAGTGTCATCCTGATAGGCTATATGGGGGCTGGAAAAACCACCATTGGCAAGGTGTTGGCAAGGGAGTTGGGCGTGGAGTTCTACGACCTTGACAACTACATAGAAGACCGTTTCCACCAGACGGTGCCAGCCATCTTTGCCGAGAAGGGCGAGGAGGGGTTCCGCGAGGTGGAGAGGAAGATGTTGCATGAGGTGGCTGAGTTTGAGAATGTGGTCATTTCGTGTGGCGGCGGCACTCCGTGTTTCTTCGACAATATGGACTATATGAACACACGTGGTGAGACCATCTTTCTGGATGCATCGCCACAGGTGTTGAAGGAGCACTTGCAGATGGGCAAGACCGTGCGTCCGCTCATTCAGGGCAAGTCGGAGGAAGAACTTATCGCCTATATTGAGGAGTCACTCGAAAAGCGGCTGCCTTATTATCGGAAGGCAAAGCACACCCTCAAGATAGAGGTGATACACACAAAGGAACAAATCAAGGATTACGTTGAACAAATAAAAATAAAGGTAAAAGTGAAAAATGAAAAGTGAAAAATTTGCTACCGCAGCTGTTTGCTACTAGTTCCGTGCACGTGCGGTAGCAAATTTTTCACTTTTCACTCATCACTTTTCACTCTTTTGAAAGAATTATGAGAAAATGGCGCATTGAAGACTCCAACGAGCTGTATGGCATTGGTGGTTGGGGCGTGAATTATTTCCGCATCAACGATAAGGGAAATGTGGCTGTGACTCCGCGCAAGGACGGGGTGGAGGTGGACTTGAAGGAGGTGATGGACGACCTTGCCCTGCGCGATGTGTCGGCTCCTGTGCTGGTGCGTTTCCCCGACATCATTGACAACCGCATCGAGAAGACTTCCACCTGCTTCAAGAAGGCGGCGAACGAGTATGGATATAATGGGGAGAATTTTATCATCTACCCCATCAAGGTGAACCAAATCAACCCTGTGGTGGAGGAGGTGATGAAGCACGGAAAGAAGTTCAACTTGGGACTGGAGGCTGGTTCTAAACCTGAACTGCATGCGGTGCTGGCGGTGAACATGAACAGCGATTCGCTCATCATCTGCAATGGCTATAAAGACCAGGACTACATAGAGCTGGCGCTGCTGGCTCAGAAGATGGGTAAGCGCATCTTCATTGTGGTGGAGAAGTTTAACGAACTGGAAATCATCACGCGCATTGCGAAGAAACTGGGTGTGCGCCCCAACATGGGCATCCGCATCAAGTTGGCTGCTTCGGGTTCGGGCAAATGGGAAGAGAGCGGTGGCGATGCCAGTAAGTTTGGCTTGACGTCGGGCGAACTGCTGGAGGCGTTGCAGTATATTGAGGAGAATAGCATGAAGGAGTGCCTGAAGCTCATCCACTTCCACATCGGTAGCCAAATCACGAAGATTCGTCGCATTCAGAATGCGCTGCGCGAGGCGAGCATGTTCTATGTGCAGCTGCATAAGATGGGCTATGGCGTGCAGTTTGTGGATTGTGGCGGTGGATTGGGCGTGGATTACGACGGCAGCCGTTCGAGCAACAGCGAGAGTTCGGTGAACTATTCCATTCAGGAGTATGTGAACAACTGCGTCTATACGTTTGTGGAGGCTGCCAATGCCAATGAGATTCCTCATCCCAATATTATCACTGAGGGCGGACGTTCGTTGGCGGCTCACCATTCGGTGCTCATCATGGAGGTGCTGGAGACCACTGAGGTGCCTGCCATGCCTGACGAGTTTGTGGTGGACGAGGAAGACCATGCCTTGGCGAAGGAGCTATATGATATATGGTGCAACATCAATGTGCGCAACATGTTGGAGAACTGGCACGATGCTCAGCAAATACGTGAGGAGGCGCTTGATCTCTTCTCGCATGGCATGCTGGACTTGCGCACCCGTGCGGAGATAGAGCGGATGTATTGGGCGGTGGCACGTGAAATCAACACGCTGGTGCACACGATGAAGCATGTGCCGGAGGAGTTCCATTCGCTGGACAAACTCTTGGCAGACAAATACTTCTGCAACTTCTCCCTGTTCCATTCGCTGCCTGACGCATGGGCGATTGACCAAATCTTCCCCATCATGCCTATTCAGCGACTGAACGAGCGACCTGACCGCAATGCCACCTTGCAGGACATCACTTGCGACTCTGACGGCAAGATTGCGCAGTTTGCCACCGAAATGGGAGTGAGCCACTTCATTCCGCTCCATTCGCTGGACAAAAAGAAGGGGTCATACTATATCGGGGTGTTCCTCGTGGGTGCCTATCAAGAGATTTTGGGTGACATGCACAACCTGTTTGGCGATACGAATGCCATCCACGTCACCACCGACAAGGATGGCTACCACATCAAGAACATCATCGATGGCGAGACGGTGGCTGATGTGCTGAGCTATGTGCAGTATGAACCCAAGAAACTCGTCAGAAGCTTGGAGGTGTGGGCAAAGCAAGCCATTAAGGAGGGCAAGATTACGCTCGAAGAGGGCAAGGAGTTCCTCGACACCTATCGTAGCGGTCTTTACGGATACACGTATTTGGAATAAGGGAAAAATGAAAGAATGAAAAAATGAGGGAATGAAAAAGAAGGGAAAAATAAAAAATGAAAAGTGAATAATTTGCTACCGCACTTGCACGGAACTGGTGGCAAACAGTTGCGGTAGCAAATTCTTCACTTTTCACTCATCACTTTTCACTTTTCCTTTTTCACTTAATATAACGACCATGGCAAATCTAAAGAGTTTAGCGAAAGACACAGCTATTTATGGAATGAGCAGCATAGTGGGGCGTTTCCTCAACTATCTGCTGGTGCCACTCTATACCAACTGCATGCCGAAAGAGTCGGGTGACTATGGCGTGAGCGTGAACATCTATGCCTATACGGCGTTGGCGCTGGCAATCCTCACTTTTGGCATGGAGACCACCTTGTTCCGTTTTGCCAACAAAGAGGGGGAGAAGCCCGACACGGTGTTCTCCACTGCTATCACGGTGGTGGGCGGACTGTCAGCAGTCTTTCTGGCTATCGTCTTTGGCTTCATCACGCCCATTAGTGAGGCGCTTGGATATGCCGACCACCATGAGTACCTGCTGATGATGGCAACGGTGGTGGCGCTTGATGCTGTGCAGGCAATGCCCTTCAGCTATCTGCGTTTCCAGAATCGCCCCATCAAGTTTGCCTCGCTCAAACTCCTCTTTATCCTCCTCAATATCCTCCTGAATGTCATCTACTTTGTGGTGCTGGAAAAGACGGAAGTGTTCTATGTCTTCTGCATCAATCTGTGGTGTACAGGACTTATCACCTTCTTCTTCATCCCCGATTTCTTCAAGGTAAAATGGCAGTTCGACTTCGCTCTCCTGAAGCGTATGTTCAGTTACTCTTGGCCTATTCTTGTGCTTGCCATTGCAGGGGTTCTCAATCAGACGGTGGACAAGATTATCTTCCCTTGGGCATACACCCACACGGGGCTGCACACGATGGCTGAGGCAAAGGTGCAGTTGGGTGAGTATGGTGCCTGTGTGAAGGTGGCGATGATTATGGCAATGATCACCCAGGCGTTCCGCTATGCCTACGAACCCATCGTCTTTTCGAAGGCAAAGGACAAGGACAGCAAGGAATACTATGCTGTGGCGATGAAATACTTCATCATCTTCACCCTCTTCGCATTCCTCTGCGTGATGGGCTATATGGACATTCTCAAGCACATCATCGGAGCAGAGTATCGCGAAGGACTCGTCACCGTGCCGATTGTGATGGCTGCAGAAATCATGATGGGCATCTACTTCAACCTCTCTTTTTGGTACAAGCTCATCGACAAGACCATTTGGGGCGCATGGTTCTCCCTGACAGGGTGTGCCGTGCTCATTGCTGTCAACATCATCTTCATCCCGAAATTTGGCTATATGGCTTGTGCATGGGGTGGTTTTGCAGGTTATGCTACAGCAATGACTCTCAGCTTCTTTGTAGGGCAGCGACTCAACCCCATTCAGTATGACCTCAAAGGCATCAGCACCTATATCCTTCTGACAGGAGTTCTCTTCGTGGTCATGTTCTTCCTGCCCGACTCATGGCCAGTGTGGCTTCGTCTTCTCCTCAACACTATCCTCATCATCCTCTTTGTGATGGAGATCATTCGCAAGGACTTGCCTCTTCAGAGCCTGCCTTTGATAGGAAATAAATTCAAGAAGAAATGATGTAAAGAAATGAAAAAAGATATGAAGAAATTCGTTTGCATTTTACTCACCCTTATCTCCCTTTCTGCCTATGCAGATGAAGGTATGTGGGTGATGGGAAACCTCTCTGCGAAAACGGATTCCATCCTCCGTAGTTTGGGCTTGGAAATCTCTCCCGATGAGTTGTACAGCACTGAACACCCTTCGCTCAACGATGCCATCGTGCAGTTGGGCGGTTTCTGTTCAGGCGTGGTGGTAAGCCCCGATGGTTTGATGTTCACCAACCACCATTGCGGTTTCGATGCCATTCAAAACCATTCCACCACTAAGCATGACTACCTGAAGAATGGCTTTTATGCCAAATCTTTCGAGGAGGAATTGCCTAATGAAGACCTCTATGTGCTCTTCCACATCAAGACAGTGGATGTGACTGACTTGATTCTTGGAGCTATTCCTGAAGGTGCCTCGCCAGAGATGGAGGAAGCAGCCGTCAGTATCATGTCTTCGCGTCTCATGGAGATGGTTGACTACAGCGGTAAGGGCATACAGAGTGAGGTGAATGCCTTCTACAAGGGTAGTCGTTATTTCCTCTCCGTCTATCAACGCTATGACGATGTGCGACTGGTATATGCACCCCCTCAGTGTTTGGGCAAATATGGCGGTGAGACAGACAACTGGATGTGGCCTCGTCAAACCTGCGACTTCAGCGTATTCCGCATCTATGCTGACAAGAACAACGCTCCTGCTAAATACAGCAAGGACAATGTGCCCTATCATCCACGTAAATATGCGCATGTCAGCACGAAAGGCTACAGTGACGGGTCTTATGCGATGACGCTTGGTTATCCTGGCAGCACTGACCGCTACCTCTCTTCCTATGGCATCGAGAGCACGATGCGCACCACCAACGATGTGCGCTATCAGGTGCGTGGTGTGAAGCTCGCCATTCTCGATGAGGTCATGAAGAAAAGTGATGCCATCCGCATCATGTATGCATCCAAATATGCCAGTTCCTCCAACTATTGGAAGTTCTCTCTTGGACAAAACACGGCGCTCGATAACTTGAAGGTCATCGATGAGAAGCAACAGCTGGAAGCGAAACTGAACGCATGGGCAGCAGAAGACACTGTGGCGCGTGGACGTTATATAGGCATCCTCGACTCCCTCAAGACAATTTATACTGATGAGCGTGCCAAGCTCTATGCTTACACGCTATGGATAGAATCTTTCTACAGCGGCAGCGATATTCTCGGCTTCGCGCTCAGAAACATGTTGCGTTCCAACGATGACAAGTTCAAGGAGAACGTTGCCAAGACTTACCGCGACATTGATGTGGCTACCGATAAGCGTGTCTTCCTTGCCATGCTCAAGAACTACATTGAGCATGTTCCTGACACCGCTTTCCTTCCACGGAGAATTGTAGGTGAGATTGATTCCATTTGGAGTGGTGATTACAACCTCTACGTGGAGAACCTCTACGCCAACTCCGTCTTTGCACGTCCCGATGAATTGAAGCAGGTTTACAGCATGTCGGAACTGATGGAAGACCCCATGATTGAAGTGGCTTCAGACGTGCTATCCACTTTCTTTCATAAGATACGCAACCGCTCTAACAACGAAGAAGAATTTGAGCGTTTGTTGGGAGATGGCATACGTGCGATGAATCATGACCACGAATACTATCCTGATGCCAACTTCACCATGCGCCTCAGTTATGGACTTTGCAAGCCTATCGATTTTGCACCAGGCACTACAGGGCTGAAGGAAGAGGCAACCAGCATGATCACCACGCCACGCTCCTTCCTCAACAAGCACGAGCAGAACCCCGACAACTACGACTATCGTCTGATAGACCCTGTCTATAAGTGGATGAAGCGTGGCAAATTCTCTCAGCGTTACATCGACAAGCAGACCGGTCAGTTGCCTCTCTGCTTCCTCACCACCAACGATATTACGGGTGGCAATTCTGGCTCTGGTATGTTCGATGGCAAGGGGCGCCTCATAGGTCTTGCTTTCGATGGTAACTGGGAAGCAATGTCGGGCGACCTTAAATTTGACAATGCCCTTCAGCGCTGCATTGGAGTGGACATTCGTTGGGTGCTTTCCGTCATGGACGATTACAGCCATGCGAAGCGTCTGCTCAAAGAGCTTACGTTAGAGTAAAAAAGGTGCACGAAGCACCTTACGGGAGGCATTTAGAGAGTCCTCATCAAAACATAAGAAGAGAGGCTGCATCAACGCTATGATGCAGCCTCCTTCCATTTAAAAACTAACCAATATTATGTTGAGAGAAAAAACTATTTGATATTTGTTATGAGAAAACTAATGATTTGTTATAAGAAACTTCTGTTTTGTTGTTGGGAAATCCTTCGAGTGTACGATTAAGTGTGCGATAGAATCGCGTAAGTTCCTGAACTACCAGATAATGACGCGTCCTCTGTGAGGTGGAGGTGGTGGAGGAGGAGCATACCCATAGTCGGGTTCGTAAAGCCAGCAGTCGCAGAAGCAAGACTGCATTAAGAGTGAACCAAGAATCACTGCTAAGATAAGAATCAACTTTTTCATAAGGCTTCAATTTTTTAGAGTGAAACAATCAGTTGTTTTTTGTTGTCGATGCAAAGTTACGTGCTTTTGATGCCCTCGTCAAAGGCTTTTCTCCTAAACGGAAACGTAAAATCCCTAATCGTGGTGGGCGTTTCCCCCTACCGATGATTCCCTTTCACAATCATCTCCATCACACTATCTGTTGAATCTCCACACCCAACCGTGCGAACGCATCTCCACAGTCTCTTGCTGTGCAACGCCAACCCATTTATTCTGATTACACAAATTGATATACCTTGAATACTACTTTCAATTTGGCTTGAAGACACAAATGTATATTCAAGCCAAATTGAGTTTTATATTCAAGCCAAATGATAATGTGTATTCAAGCTAAAGTGAAATGAGTATTCACGCTAAAGCATGATGAGTATTCACGCTAAAGTGAAGTGAGTATTCACGCTAAAGTGTTTAGTGCTTTACGGCAACGCATCACAGAGATGATTTCACACATGATTATGTGATGATGAAAGCCATGTATTTATGATGACTAAACACAGGTAATTTATTCAACTTCGTCACTTCCGAGAGTTGAGTTATTTATTTTTCTTTCTGTGGCTTGCCGCAACCCTCATTTATTTCTGGAACTCAAATTTCTCATTTTCACTTCGTTATACAAAGACAAGAATTCCCCATAATTCTCTAAATTGACGTAAAATATTCTCTATCGTGCTGTGAATATGAGAATTCCCTGTTTTTTGCAACACTTGCCCCTTTAAAATGCACGCTTTTACACTTTTTACGTTAAATATTGTTAACGGGGGGGGTGAAAAGCGGCTTCTTCTTCTTTTATATAAGAAAAATTACTTATCTTTGTGATTGATAAAAACTTTAATGGCCTTAAATAGGGGATATATTTTGTATAGATACTTGAATAAAGTGGAGTATAAAGATAGGAACATAATTCAGAGAATCGCCCTTCTAATGGTAATGCTATTTTTTGTAGGAGGTGGCGTGTACGCACAAGAGAATTTTGCTGTGCGCAATAACCTGATTTATGATATTTCTGGTACACCCAACCTGGGCGTGGATGTACGTGTGTCACAACATTGGACATTAGGTCTAACTGCTGGTTATCGTCCGTGGCCTCTTGACGACAAGACCACGCGCAAGTGGCGTCATCTCTTGTTGGCTCCTGAATTGCGCTATTGGACAGACAGCACCTTCCACCGCTCCTATTGGGGCACGAACCTCATTTACAGTCACTACAATGTGGGCAATGTCACCTTCCCGTTCGGTCTATATCAGACAGTGCGCGACCATCGTGTGCAGGGAGACCTTGCCGCTATTGGCGTTTTCTATGGGCGCTCATGGAGACTTAACCGCTATTTCCGTTTGGAAGGCGAGCTGGGTCTTGGCGTGGGTTACACTTGGGCAAAGAGGTATGACTGCGCGCATTGCGGCGAATATCAGGGCAGGGAGAACAAACCGTTCCTCATTCCTAAACTGACCCTCAACGTTGTCTATCAGAAAGCGAAGAAGAAGGTTGTCGAACCTCCTATCATCGACATCCCCGTCAAGACAGACACCATGCCAGTCTTTGCTCTTCACGCAGTGGAAGACAATACAGGCAAGGCTGGTGCGTTGCAGCAGGAGAACGCGTTGTTGGAACACATTTCGCAATATCGTCCCTATGACCGCACCCGTGTTTTGCTGAAGGATAAGGGAGCCCTCTTCGTTTATTTCCCAGTAAGCAAGAGCGACATCAATCACGACTTCCGTGGTAATGCCGAGGTGCTTGACCGCATTGTGAACATCACCCGTCAGATTATGGCAGACACCACCAGCACGGTATGCCGCATCCAGATTGTCGGCATGGCATCAGTGGAAGGTGCTGTTGCCCGCAACGAAATACTGGCAGGTGCCCGTGCTGACGCGCTCAAGCAGTACATACAGGAAAGGGTGCAGATGCCTGATTCCTACTTTGAGGTGGCAAATGGCGGCGAAGCATGGGCTGACTTCCGCAGTCAGATTGTTGAGTTGATGGACAACACCACCAATGCCGACACCATCAAGGCATTGCAACGTGCCATCCGCATCATCGACACAGAAAACGATTTGAATTACCGTGAGGTGTGCCTGCGCCGATTGGCAGGTGGCAGCACCTATGCGTACATCAAGAAACACTTGTTGCCCGATCAGCGTAACTCAGGTTATCTGCGCATCTACTACGACTATGTGCCCGATGCCAATGCACCGGTCATCAATCGTGCCACAGAACTCCTGCAGCAGAAACGCTACAGCGAGGCATTGCCGCTTCTTCGCAGTGTGCAGGGTGACTCCCGTTCGTGGAATGCGCTCGGAGTGGCACTTTGGCACACAGGCGACCATGCAGCAGCACAGAACTATTTCCGTATTGCGGCTCAGCAAGGCAATGCCGATGCCAAACGTAATATAGAGATGCTGAACAAGAGGATGTGAGAAGGTGCGGAATGTAAAAATGGAAATTACCAAAACATATTATTATATTTATAGAATAATCAAAAGGAAAATAATATTAACCCAATAAAACTTAGCTAAGATGAAAAAAAGAAGTATTTATTTCATGCTTTCGGGTGCAGTTGCACTTGCAGGCATTTTCGGTCTTTCGGGCTGTTCGTCGAATGACGAAATGGCTGTTGACAATCCGAGGTATAATTCCGAAACAAATAGTGTTACTGCGCAGTTTGTCCTGAACGTATCTTCTGCTGAGATGCAAACCAGACAAAGTGCAGTTGTCGCACAGAAGAATGCCAACTTCCGTGGTATGCAAGATGCAAAGCTTATCGGCCTTGCAACTGGTAAGAGTAGTTATATGGCCCCATATGCAGGAGTAGCAACATCACTTGATGGGACAGGTACTGGTATTAATGCCAAGATTTATGATTTGGGTACCCTTTATGGAGCAACAGCTGTCACTAACACCGGTACAACTAATAGTGAAAGCAGTTCTCGGCGGGTTCTGGAACTTACCTTGCCACTCCAGACAGATGCCATGTTAGTGTATGCGCGTGCTATCCCCGCTGAAGGAGCGACAGATGCACAAAACGGGAAAGTGAATATTAACCTTACTCCCGCAACTAACCCTGAAAATATCACGTTTGACTTGGTATCACGTATTGGCAACAACGATATGGTAAAACGTTATAATGAGACTTGTAATCTGGCGGCATTGATTCTAAACCGAATTCTAAAGAGTGAGGTTGAAGGAACGGATGCGAGAATTTACACGCATGGAGGTTATACAAACAAATTAGCCCTGCCTGCCATTTCGTGGAGAGGAATTGGAGCAACTTATAAAGCTGGTGGCTCATTACCTCCATTGCAGGAGAATCTCGCTGTAGTCTATAATTCCATTACATCTATAAGTGATGACGAAGTACGTGCTGGTTCAGCTTCCTCTGTTTGTAGCATGATTTATAGTATTAATCAAAGACTTGCTTCTGTCTTAGGTGCCACTGCTACTACCGATGGCGAATTAAATGCCCAACGACTGGCGGAAGTAATTAAGAGTCGTGTTGACAATTATTTTGACGTCGGATCTACTGAAGCTGCAACAGAATTCCGAAATATTGGTAATACAACCACAGCGAATACCATTATCAATGGTTTGGTAACCGTTGCTAAAGTGATGACTGCTGATGAATACAATACCACTTATGGAGATATAGAACATGGCGACCTTATGGGATTCCCGACTTCGTTTAATATTCCTTTAGGTGCTGCCCAGCTTTATTTTACTGCTTTTAATGAAACTGCTACTACTGGTGGATTCAGCTATAAGAATCCTAGCACTTCACTATTGGATCTAAACAGTACATTTAAAGCAACCAATTATATGTACCCTTCAGAACTGCTCTATTTCAACAACAGCAGTCTCTACGTGAGCGATACAGAAAAAACGAAAGATCAGTATCCCAATGGGTATAACACTTGGGACACTTACAGCTGGACATCAAATAGTTGGCAAAATGGTGAAGTTACTTCGACAACTCGCAGTGTGGCTGTAAAGAATAATATCAACTATGGCGTTGCCATGCTTCAAACAAAGGTGGCTATTGATGGAACCTCGTTTGTAGACAACCGCCATGCTGTCATTCCTTCTGAGTCAGACCAGGCACTGTCGCTTGAAGATATTAAATCCCTGCAACTGACAGGCATCATCATTGGTGGTCAGAATCATCAGTTGGGTTGGAATTATCTGGCTAAAGCGAACGAGGCAACAGACTGGGATTATGCCATCTTTGATAACAGTATTGTCAGCGGAACAATTCCTACTGGTGCTGGTGAAGAAAATTACACATTGGTATTCGATAACTTCTACGGTGGTGATGCTGGTACTCAAGCAGACCAGAAAGATGTGCTGGTAGCACTGGAATTCCAGAACAACAGCGAGAGGGATTTCTATGGTAAGGGCAACCTTGTCCGTAAGGGCGGTAAGTTCTACCTGATTGGTAAGCTACAATTGGGTGATAATAGAATAGGCACCTCTACAGGCATTTCTGGTAGTGCTACAGCATGGCCTACTAAATATGCAATTCCACCCTACAAGGCTGATGGTTCTTCTAAAGAAATCACCCGCGTGTTTATTCAGGACTATATGACTACAGTAACATTTAAGATTGGTGCAAACTCCTTGAAGAATGCTTTCATTACTATTCCTGACCTGCGCTCTACACAGACATCACTTGGTCTGAGCGTTGACTTGAATTGGCGTGAGGGTATTAACTTCGACAATATAGTACTTGGTCCACAATCTAATTAGTACACTCTAAGGTGAAGATAAGAAGAAATACTTTCATGACGTGGCTCCTGCTGTCAGCCTTATGGTTGACGGCAGGATGTTCCGCCATTGATGACGACTTGAGCGACTGCGGTGTCGATTACGAAATACAGTATGAACTGCAGTTGGTCACGAATATGGAGATGGAACTGCAGACGCAGTTGACCACGCAGGTGGAAACCAGTGTGGCAGCCGCACTGCGGGAGCACCTGAAAGATATCTTCAGCGACTTCGCCCGTGACATAGACCTTTCGTTCTTCGAAGTTGACGGACAGCTCGGACGTTTGTCTCACGAACAGCATGTGATGAACAACAACGAGAAGAGCTACACGTTGTATCTGCCCATGCGCGAGTATCGTCACTTGGCTTTGGCAAACCTGCAACAGAACTCTTGGGTGACGTTGACAGGGGAAGAACACAGCAACACGATGATGCTGCAGCAAGTGCTGAATGAGCCTGTGCAGTCGCATCAGACAGGCATCTTTGCCGCCCGCACCAACATGGATGTGTTGGAGAATCAGAGCCAGACCTTCCATGTGAATCTGTACATGGTGAACTGTGCCGCTGTGCTTTTGCTGGAGTCACGTGGGCATGATGCCAAGGATGTGAGTGTGGTCAGCACAGGTTTCGCAACTGGCTACAATGTGGATGACAACACCTACACATTCTCGGACAATCCTCCTTTAGTGAATGCCGACAGAGTGGGCGTGGATGACCCTTCAGTGTTGTGTTATTGCACCGTCACCTTCCCATCGTATGAAACACCTAATCCTTCACTCGCCTCATCTTCTGGCGAAGAGGTTTATTGGCAGTTCCGGGTCTATGTGAAAAATGGTGATAATATCGTAGAAACGGTTATGAATATCAAGGAACCTCTTAAGGCTGGAGAACTGAGAATCATTAAGGGGTATATTGATAGCGACGGAGCCGTTAGACCCTACGATTCGACAGTGGGTGTCAGCGTAACTTTGAACTGGAATGGTGGAGCAAACTATGAAACACCTTTATAATTTTTAATGTACGCGCGTAATGACATATATCCGAAACATCCTATATGGTTTACTGTTGTGCATGATATTTATATCTTGTTCAACAGGGGATGATGTATCCCAGCAGGAAAGTCCTCTGACTACAGACCTGCTACTCAGTGTGGGAAATACGGAATACCTTACACGTCAAGCAAGTGACATTATACAGTCTGAAGGACAGCCATTTAGAGGATTGAAGGGACTGTTGGCTATCCCTTTCCGAACATCAAATGGTGGTCCTGTGACAGTCAGTGACATTCCTTTGATTTCAACAGCTTTAGGTGATAATGGAAACAGAGTCAGTCAAGAATACTTCTATTATCTGCGTTGTGATTTGATGCAAGGAACCAATCGTGTGTTGGTGTATGGCCAGGCTCAAAAGAGTGAAGATGGGGAAAAGGCAACCGATTCACAAAATGGAAAACTGGAAACAACACTCATAGACCGAATGTTGCCTGCAAATATTTTTTTCAACTTGTCACCAATTTGTAAGAACACTAATATTGGCGAAGATGCACAAGCATTGGCAGATTATATGACAACCATTGCAAAAACAGATGGTTGGAGCACGACTTCCGATAGTCAGTTAAAAGCTCTTTACTTACAGTTTATTCAAGCTGACACACAGAGTACAGGACTAATGGCAGGCTCTGCCACAAACGTCAAAGCATATGCGGCTGCTTTAAGGAAACAATTGCTCCTTATTGACGATGAATTAAGCACAAAAATTATAACTAATATTGACAATGATGATGACATAGATGCCAACACCTACCCTGCATCTATTGGACTCCCTGATGGTGCTGCTGCCTTGCGCTGGACAGGTGAGAAATTTTCTGTGCGTACGCAGACGACTACCATTGACAATATCAATGCTATCAATCGTTATGCCTATCCTGCTGAGTTGTGGTACTACGTTAATAGTGCCATCTACACTTCGTCAGATGAAGTGGATAAAAACAACTATGTGGGGAAAACTTGGGAGCAAGTACTTAACACTTATTATAAAGGGTCACACTCCGTTATTTCCTCAACAAAGGCAGTGGCTGTAGAAGAGTCACTGCAATATGGAGTAGGCCGTCTTAAGATGACTTTGTCAGAGATTGCCTCGACCTTAAACGATTCAAAGGGACAGGTATTAACCGATTGTGACATGGGAAAATTTCCCCTGACAGGTGTCATCATTGGTGGACAGCATACGGTGGGTTTTGATTTTAAGCCAAAAGAACCTCAGAGTGATGTTGACGCTCGTTTTATCTATGATAAGGAGGTGGGAACTACTGGAACAGTAAACACTCTGGTACTGCAGTCATATGACAATGAAAAAGTGCCTGTTGTGTTGGAATTCACAAACAAGAGCGGGTATCAGTTTACAGGTAAGGATGGCATCATCTATCCAGGTACGAAGTTCTATCTTATCGGACAGTTAGACCCTGCTGACAAAGGTGCAGACAACTATGCAGGTCGTGTGTTTACACAGGACTACACGACGAAAGTGGGCATGAAGGTCACCTCGCTGGCCAATGCCTACTCGTGTATGCCCGATTTGCTGGCACCACGCTTGGAAATTGGTGTAGAGGTAACGACAAGTTGGATACAGTCAACAACAACGACGGTGATGCTCTAAGAGTATATGAGTTGTAAAATGAAAGAAAAGAAATGAAGGCGATGACATATCATAACAGACAAGGAAAGATGGCTACGCAGAAACGCAGCCTCATTTCGCATAGCTTCATTTTCATTCTTTATATCTCATTCTTCATTTCTCAATTGGCGCTTCTGACGGCTTGTAATTCCTCAGACGGAGAAGACCAGCAAAAACCTACCATGTTGACCATTTATGTGTTTTCACCTGAACAACCCATCATCACACGAGGAGATGTCGGTCCTGTTAATGCCTCTGAAGCAGAGAACAAAGTAAATAGCTTACAGTTGTGGATATTCGACACCAGTGGTAACAAGGTAGGATACCTTAGCACTACTGAGACAGCTACGCTCAATGCCGGACAAGGAGCTATATATCATATTCCAGTAAGCGATGAGTTTGCACAGAACAAGCCTAACGTTGATGTCTATGTGTTGGCTAATGTGACAACTCCCAACTGTGGTATCAGCACCACACTGGATGAGAACACCACTCGAGAAGCACTGATAGAACAGGCAAAGATTACCAGCGACCACTTCGGACTGACATCAGCAAGCCTGACCACTGCCGTTCCCGCTGACGGACTACCTATGGCAGGCATTCTGAAGAACCAGCCTGTTATAGGCGATGCTCCAGTATTACGTATTGGCAACGAGACCAACATCGCCACTGTACCTCTGACGCGTGCAGTGTCGAAGATGCGTTTCTTCTTTGCCAATGTGGAGACTGCTCCCAAGTTGACCATTACAGGTATTACGTTGAATGGCTCACTGATTCCTAAGGAGGAATATTTGTTTACCCAAAGCAAGACGCTTACTTACGATGCAAATGCGGCATCCATCTTGGCAAGTTCCATTGAAGTTGCTAAGAAAGAGGATCCCGCACAATATATCTACGAAGGACAGGCGGCACAGGAATATGAGAATCTGATGGTTGGTGCGGAGCTATCCTTGGTTGGACCTTATTACCTGCGTGAGTCAGGCAAAATATTGACGGGCACTATCACCTATACCGTGGAAGGAATGTCAGAACCGATGTCTGCCACTTTCACGATGAAAGAACAGGGTGACTTCCTACGTAACCATTCGTGGATAGTGTATGCCTACTATGAGGGACTCTCAGGTATGCAGGTGGTGACTGTTGACGTGACGGATTGGGTTGCTAAGAGCTATAATTACGAGGTATATAACTGGTAAATAAAAAGATATAGAGGTGAAGAAGTTACTGACATATATGATGTTGCTGCTGATTTTGACAGCCTGTTCCTCTGATGATCATGAGGAAGAGGCACTGTTGACTGAGGGTGACGTCACCTTGGTATCCTTTACACGTGCTACTTGGTCTCCTGAACTTGCACAAGAGGAGTATTCCTCTATTGGTGTTTTTCTAAATTCTCAGCCAGGACAATTCCACTACAGACAGAACGACAACAGGTGGCATTCCAATATCGAAGTAACTTCTGGTCAGAGCTACAGATTATACGGCTATGCTCCTGCTGATGCTGTAACAGCAGCTATTTCTGAAGAATCAGAAGCAGGGGCCACCATGACCTTCACTAATTTGCCTTCTGTCAGCAGTCAGGACATTTGTTTCGTGGTAGGTGTACAACACATGACGGAAGCCACTGGCACAAAAGACATCAAATTGGGGCAGTTTGCATTTACGGGCGGATTGCAGGACCATAATTTCATTAACCTGCAGATGGATCACCTTTATGCCGGTCTCTGCTTTCAAATGACGATAGACAGCGACTATGCATTGCTGCGCAGAATCAAAATAAAAAAGATGGAATTGCAGGCCAGCTCATCGATTACCACCACTACCGTGAAACTGGTGGCTAATAACTCAGGAACCAGTCCTGTTTCAGAGGTCAGCTATGGAACTTCAACAGGTGAACCGATGTCTGCCACTTTCTTTAAGAGCACTGACGGAGAAGTGCTTAGTGCCGATGTTGTCAAGGAGGCGATGTGCTGCTTCGTCCCCATACCTGGCAATGACTTGACGCTGGTGACGACCTATGATGTTTACGACAGGAATGATAATAAGATAGCGGAACGCACGGCTTCCAATAAGTTGCCCAACCTAACTGTTGCCCGTGGAGATTTGATGACGCTATTGCTGAAGGTGAATCCCACCTATCTTTATGTGCTGTCAGAGCCTGATTTGGATAATCCGACAATTACGGTAAATTGAAAGTTGTAAGTTGAAAATTGAAAGATAAATGCGCAAGATAACGACCATCCTATTATTACTTTGTTTGTCTGCAAGACTCATGCAGGCACAGATTGTCATAGGTGGACATGTCTATGGTGGCGGTAATGCGGGTGATACGGGTGGTAGTACCACTGTTACGATCAGAGAAGGCAACTTGAACAGAGTCTTCGGTGGCGCCCGTATGGCAGATGTCAAAGGCAGAGCCTTCACGAATATCGATGGCGCTAACGCTTCCAGCTATATTGTCATTAACCGTCTCTATGGTGGTAACGATATTGCGGGAACTATTGGTACATCGGAAGAAGAATTGCCTGCTGTCGTGAAAACTCATGCTGAAACAAATAACGTTGGCAAGGATTGGAATGCCCTTCTGCTCATTTCCACTAAAACGAATACGGATGGAACTGAGGCCGATGATGCCCAGAAGATATATATCGGTCAGCTCTTTGGCGGAGGCGATGGTGAGTATGAATATGGTTCAAGAACAGAAGATGATAAGACCATTTATTATGCCAAGGAGGATGGTGTGGAAGTGGCAACCAGTAATCATGAACTCACCCCACCAGAATTAGGCAAGACATTCCTCGATATTCATGGTGGTTCCATTGTTTATGCCTATGGTGGTGGTAACAATGCCACTGTGACGGAAAGAACCGTTATCAGCTTGGACAATCCAAGTAAGGTGGTAAATAGTATTAAGGATACCCGTATCACGACTGAAGGTGATGGTGAACTGTTGACCAATGAGCGCTTTGAAGAGGATATGGGCATCAACACCACCTTCTCTTATCCAAGCAGTGATGAATTCCAGATTGGACGTCTTTTCGGTGGCAACAACAAGGCAGATATGGCTATCCGTCCTCGTTGGAATCTGCAAAGAGGTTCTGTTCGTAACCTCTATGGTGGTGGTAATGAGGGTCGTATGACCAGCCCAGAAGGTCTGTTGCTGCAAATTGAAGGTGCTGGAATGACGGTGGACAATGTCTATGGTGGCTGCCGTAAGGCTGATGTAAAACCATTATATGATGGTGACGAAACCCGTCCTGTTCCGTATGATAAGGTGGTACTTAATCCTAACCCGAATAACATTCCTGCTGGCTATGCTGCTCGTGTCAGAGTGCTGGCTGGTCATGTCAAGAATGTCTATGGTGGTAACGATATCTCAGGTAACGTCTATGGTGGCAATACCGTGGGTATCTTTACTCATATCTATGGCGACGTGTATGGTGGTGGTAACGGCTCATATGCTTATACGGACAACGCTCAACTGCAGGACGACCCACGTTGGGGCGACTTCTACTATAATCCTAAGGATATATTACATTTGTCTGCCGATACATTCACAGGTATGCAGTCAGCAGAAGCCCTCAACCTCTTCCGTCCTAATGCAGAGAAGGTGTCTATCCTTGTGAGAGGTACGAAAGACAACCCCGTCATCGTGGATGGTGGTCTGTTTGTAGGTGGTAACAGTGCCTCCCTGCGAGAGAATGTTGCAGGCTCAAGTGCAGGTGACCAGACGCACATCAAGATTGGCTCTTATGTAACCGTTGACAGCGTGTTTCTTGGCAACAACGGTGCGAACATGATTAAATACGATGGAACCACCGAATTTAGCAGAGGTGAAGGCGTGCTGCGCACCTTTGCCAGAACGTTTAAGGACTCAAAGAACAATGATGCCCAATTCAGCCAGATGACTCTGACCGATGCCGATGTCTTTGCCAAATACATGGAAGGTTGTGCCATGAAGGTAAAGCCTAATGTGGTGTTCGAGAGCAAGGCTAATGGAGATGCTGACGACTATAAAGAATACACCACCAAGTTTGGTTCCTTCTATTGTGGCGGTAATGTGGGAAGTATCATTGTACCAGGAAAGATTACTGTCGATTTCAACGACAAGGTGATTATCTACAACAAGGTTGTGGGTGGATGTAATAACGCCAATGTGTATGCGACTACAGAATTCAATGCTGAATACTTAGGTGGTTTGTTGGGCGATTATGAGGGATATGATTCCAATGGTGGTTATGATCAGCCTATTGGCGACAAACTCGAATTGAACTTCGGTGGTCTGAAGATTCAACCAATGCGTTGGAAGGATAAAAACGACAAATCACAGGGATTGGTATGGAACACTATCAGTTCTGCAACGGGTGAAGATGTGGACTTTGACCCATCTACAGCATCTACAGGAGAGAGTTCCGCGACTGATATGGATCGCCGCTTGAAGGGTGGTAACATTTATGGTGGTTGTTATAACACAGGTCATGTGAACGGCAATGTGGTCATCAACATTGATGCTTCAATTATTGAAAGGGATTCCATTTTCGACATAGTTGAATACGAAGAAGGAATAGGCGAGCCCAAATTGTATGATAATGAAAGCTATAAGATTATCAAAAGAAAGTCTGGCGTTATCCTTGATGAACAAGGCATGGATGTACTGGCATCGGCACTGAATGTGTTTGGAGGTGGCTATGGTAAGAAATCAGAAATTTGGGGAAGTACGACCATCAACCTGAACAAAGGCTATGTGTTCCAGGTGTTTGGCGGTGGCGAACAAGGTGCCGTCGGAAAGAAGAATGATGACGGAACATATTCTTACGATGAGAAGTATAGCACTTATATCAATTTGAAAGGACTCCGTACACTCCCCGGTGTGTCAAGAAATGCCACTGGCGACAGCTCTGACATGGCAGAAGCAGAGTTTATCTATGGCGGTGGTTTCGAGGGGCTCATTGCAGGAAACACGCACGTCAACTTAGGTAACGGGCGTATTTTCAATTCCTTTGCTGGTAGTTGCAATGCTAATATCCTAGGGCATACTGAAACCTACGTAGGACGCAACACCAACAATGATAACGACCAGGGTTTCCCCTACATCCGCGACCATATCTATGGTGGCAACGACTTAGGAGGAAAGATTTTCGGTACAGCATCTTTCGCTCATCGCGTCAGCAGCGACCTCTTGACAATGGTGTATAACCCCCAAAACACCGCAGCCGGCAATTCCGATGATTCTGATAATTCTAACGGCAACACTCCCGAAGTCCTAAAAGCCTCTGCATATGTAGAGTACATTCAAGGACATGTAGAAAACATCTTTGGTGGCTGTTATGGTGACTACGACTACGATACAACTTACGGAAGCACGCTCGTCCCTCAAAAGCCATGGATGGAGAATGCTTTCGTCAACTTCAAACCTAATAATGAATCAAAGAACTCGGTGGATAGAGTGTATGGGGCAGGACAAGGTTTCTCTATTGAATCTTACCTGTCAGATATAGAAAAGAGTTCGACACTTGAAACTGCCAAAGATGCCATGCAGAACCGCAGTTATGTGCTCATCAACATTGCGGATGACAATACAAAATATACAAAACTCGAAGTCTTTGGTGCAGGAGATTATAGTGGACTTGGCATGGGGGTTGAAAAGGAGAGCGCACAGGCAAATGAGAATGGTGTCACTGCGGCAGCCGTCATTGACCTGATGCGCGGTCAGATCAATAATGCTTATGGTGCTAGTTATCGAGAGGGCGTCACTCGTCGCACCTTAGTCAATGTGCCAGAAGGGTCCACCATTCATCTGAACCGAATCTTTGGTGGGGCTTTCGGTCTGAAGAACAATGTGCCCTGCGATGTGTATGAGTCAAACGTGAATTACAACAGTGAACAGGCACTTGTGGGTAATTGGCGTGATGGTATCTATGGAGGAAACAACAATGCCCGTCGCACCCTCTATAGTTTCGTGAACATCAATGCCCCCGTTTGGTATGATAAGGAGAATGAATATACGGGTACTGTTTTTGGTGCAGGCTATGGTAAAGACAGTTGGGCGCAATATACCCAGGTTAACCTGAATGAAGGTGCGAAAGTCTATGAGGTTTATGGCGGCGGCAATGCAGGAATGGTGCTCAACAAAGCATCTGTCAATAAATGGGACACCTATACCTACAAAAACAGTAATGATGAAGATGTAAATGCAACAGTCTATAAATCATTAGGGAATTATACTGATGAGGGATTGGATAGTTATCTGGTCACTGAAAATGCTTTGGCTACAAAGACCAATACAAACGTTTACATCAACAAGGGTGCCAATGTCTGTGGTTATATGTACGATGGGAGTCTCAGCGGTGCTTATGGCTATGGTGCTGGTCTCGGTGCCGATGCCACAGTCAGCGGTACGACGTATATAGGTCTGCATGGTGGCACCGTCGTCAAGGACATCTATGCAGCAGGTTCTGGTGGTTCTGTACTTAATTTGATGGAGCCTGCAACTAATACCACTTTTACAGCCCAAACGAATGCTTATATCGAAGGTGGTACTGTGCGTAATGTGTATGGTGGCGGTTGGCGGGGCAGCGTGGGCAAACATGCTGGAGAACTCAGTGCTCCAACCGATGGTGACATACCTGGCGAAACGAATGTGGTCATCGGTATCCGTGAAGACCAAGACGAGGAAAATCTTCCCGAGGGGGGGATGACTTTCTACAAGGGTTTGCCCACTGTACAACGCAATGCCTATGGTGGTGGTGAGGGCGGTTCTATTTATGGCACGGCTCATCTGACGCTCAACAACGGATTTATTGGTTACTACTACGATCCTGAAGACGGGGCAGACCCGTTCAAGGAGAAAATCTCTGATGAAACGTGGTCGGACGAATCTCATCCTAAAGGAACTCCCAACGACCGTCTGGAGGACTGTGGCAATGTGTTCGGTGCGGGTTATGATGACCTGAGCACTTGCGACTTCACCCATGTGAAGATGTATGGCGGTCTGGTTCGCAACAGCCTTCATGGTGGCGGTGAGATTGCCACCGTGGGACGTGGTGCGACTAAGCAGAAAACGGGTGTGGTGCGTGAACTGGATCGCATCTATAAGGCTGGTGGAACTCATGTGGAAATCTACAATGGTCATGTCAGACGTAACGTATTCGGTGGTGGCAAGGGCTACAACGTGTTGAGGTATGGCGTGGGGAATGGTCTTTACACAGATGGCTATGTGTTCGGACAGACTGAGGTGTATATTCATGGAGGTGAAATAGGAACGGATGAAGGTCTTGCCAAGGGCTATGGCAACGTGTTTGGCGGGGGTGATATTGGCTATGTGTATAGCAGGGGGTATGAGGACAGTGCAAGTCGTCAAAAGGGGACAGGATCCCCTGGCCATTGGTATTATTATGACGAGGGGACTTTGACGGAAGACTGCAAGGTGGTGGTGTCGCCTTATCTGCAAGTGCGGAAGGGACAGTCTGTCACGTATGAAGGAAAGACGTATGGGGCATACAGTTATGTGCCTACGGCATATCTGAACACGTTGCCGAAGAAGGGTTCCGATGGGGTTTGGCCTGCTGCATGGTCTGTTTTCTATACAGGCGACAGGCTTGCCGACGGCACCGTTAATCCAGACGACCCTGTGGAGCGTGGTGTCCAGATTCATAACGCTGTGTTTGCGGGTGGCAATGTGTCCTCGAACAGCGACCAGACCTATGCCAATGCTACAACGGTGTTTGGCAACACTACTGCGGTACTCAACGATGTCTATCACCGCGACTTCATCACGGTGGGCACGGAGCATACGGGTGGTCTCTATGGTGGTGGCAACTTGTCGATGGTGGATGGCTATCGTGAGTTGAACATTACCAACTACGGCACTGACTACTATGGACTGAATTCGCAAATCACTTTGGCTGAATATGAGAAAATGTCGAATCGTGAACGTGCTTATTTTAAGTTGGAGTATCAGTGTCAACAGGCTGTGACGATTAATGGCAAAGAGTATAAGAGAGAAGATAGAATTGGTGAAGAGGATTACAATCATCTTCCCGATGAATATAGAAATGAAACCTATTGGAAACAGTTCGGTTTCTGCTCCATCTATGCTGGCCGTCTGCTGAACACGATTCAGCGTGCCGACATGTGTGGTGTGTATGGGTCGCGCTTGGTGCTGCAAGGGGCGAAGGACCGTGTGGCAGATGTGGGCGATGCTACGGTATATACGATTAACCGTGTGGGGGAACTGTCGCTGAACAAACAACAATCTATCACACCAGGGGATACTGGCGACGATGCTGAACATGGCAATTATTTCGGTATCTACAGTGTGGTGAACTACATGGGTAACCTGACCAGTGACGTGACTTTTGACGATAAGTATAAGTACAGTGTGTCTGAGAACGGGAAGGACAAGACGGTTACAGACGAGACGCGCACTTATTACGATTGGAAGGTTGAGAATCTGAAGAGGAAGAACCGCAACATCGGGACTTGTCACAATCAGGTGGCGTTGGCTTCAGGTGTGTTCCTCGAACTGACCACGGAGAACAGTACAGCCACTAAGAAAGATTATGGTTATATTACAGGTATCGTGGAACTTGACCTGATCAACGTGAAGAAAGACTTTGTGGGTGGTGGCTATGTGTATGCAAAGAATGAACACGGTGAGCGTCGGTTGGTTGCCTACGATAATATCATCCTTTCCCCATACAATAAGGCTGTAGGTTCCACCCATGAGGCTGCAAGAACCTATAGATATTATCAATATGGTGAAACAGCAAGTGAACTTCACGACCATGAGACTTCGGGCAATTTCATTCATAGGCGTAAGCGCATTGTGGATGACTGCTATCCTAACAATGGGGTGTATAATGATGGGTATGTGGAGTCGCCTGCCCACTATTGGTACATCAAGGGTGAGGTGTATGTGTATGACCAGAATGTGTCGGCTTATGCGGGGGCTGCTGCTGCCTATAGCAAGGAGGTGAAGATTCCGCTTACCATCACGGCGGGCTCGAACGGCAAGTTGCAGCTGCTCAATGTGCAGCCTAACCTTTATGCCTACTACGGTGACTTCTCTCGGAGTGAGGACAGGAAGATTTCGGCTGATGGCGTGAAGGTGGACAATGAGAGCACGACTTTCTACCTGAACGATGTCATCACGTGGTGGGACTGGCAGTTGCTGACTGATGACGAAAAGAAGTACTTTGTGAGGGAAACGTATGTGAATGTGGATTCTTGCTATGTGAATGGCACTCTCTATCCTGCAGGAACCTACGTGCTGGAGAATGACCCCACCATTCATGGCGGCAACAGCGACGGGACGGCTTATCATCAGTTTAAGGCTGGGGCTCCTTCTGTCAAGAATGTGAGGGGCGAGGTGGTGGATAATATTGATGACGTGTTCCGTTCGTCGAACAATATTAGTCACAATACAGGCTACGTGCTCACTTTCGACATGGATAGTCCTCCCGATTGGGACGACTGGTACAGCCCTGACAATGGCAGCAGTGTGGCAGGGAAGGTGACTAAGGCGCAATACGGGGAGAAGGGGACTGCCGAGCAGGCTAACTACAGGGAGGGTCCGACTTTCAGACTGAAAGATGATGCTGCGGCTGGACTGTATGGACAACGCGACTATGTGGCGGGTGATATCATTTCGAAGGAAATATATGATGACTACACCAACACTACCTCTGGCAAGACGCTGCCTCCAGCCCAGGCAACTGTGGCTGACCGTGCCTATGTGGCAAATCAACCAGTCACCTTACCGTCCAGAACTGTTTTGGCTGGGTATCCTCTCTCTCAGACGGAGTTTGATGGTTTGACTGATGCCCAGAAGAACGTTTGTGCCTTGGCAAAGGTCTGCACCAGTACTATCCAGTTGGGCAATGAGGAGTATATACTTAATGGCGAGTTGGTGGATGCCACAACGATGGGCGCCATTGCCTCCAAGTATAGAGACTTCTACAATTCAAAGCAGTTGATTGAGTCAGAGAAAATCTCTGATGATGAAGCCCGCATTTATGTGGAGAGTCATTTGTCGGATGCTTACTATTGCACGGGAAGCGGCAAATATGGAGGACAGTATTTCGAGAAGAATGTCAATTACAGCGCCCTCAAGGCATGGTGCTCGCTTACTGATGATCGTGACAAGTTCGTCTTTAACTATGATGCTTTCGATGTGCTGGCTGATCCAACTTATTCGGGCGAAGGATACACTTATTTGTATGACAGTCCGGAAACGGGTGCTGCAAAGATATATAGTGCTGTGAAGCCTGTGGAATATAAGGCTGCCAATACGGGTGCGACATCATTGGAATACCGATATGCAGATGAAGCTGAAACTGCTCCTGCACACATCTTGAATCCTGGCGAATCCATCTCAAGAGAAGATTTTGAGAGGATTAAGAATGAACAGCTGCACTATACTCGAATCACAGTGGCGGCAGGTGGGCAGGATGTCTATATCGTAACGGATAATTTCTACGACAGAGGCACACCATATGCCAAGGGTCAAGACCTTACGGTGAATGAATTTAATTCCTTGGCCAACAAGAGTTATGTGCAGACAACACATGTCAGCAATGATGGGGCAGAGCCGCTTGTCTTGTATTATTGCTACGAAAATTATGACAATGTACCCAGTGGAACCTGCATCACGTCATCAGAGTATGCAAATCTGAAGAACTATCAGAAGAACTTCTCGATTCAGGGAATGGAGCCAACAGAAACCACCACGCTCTACGTGTCTCGCGAGTCTGTCTTTAAAGATGTGATTTCGGAGAAGGTCATCTCTGTGGTATATCAGTACACCTATTATGAGGATGACGATGAAGGTGAAGGCGTCAGTCTGACCAACGAACTGCACGTGGTGAACATCCATTTGCAGTTGGAAAGTGGTGTGCCTCAGATTGGTTTGCTTAATCCACCAGCCACTGTGCTGCCTGGCAATGCTGTTGGACTGAAGAAACCTGATGTGAATCCAGGGCTTTACGAAGTGATAACCAATGGTTGGGAATTGTATTCGAACGAAGAAGATGCATGGAACCACCGCAATGGCGTGCCTTTCACCAATGGCATCACACCTGCATATTGGTATCAGAACAACAAAGCATGGGTGGCGTTCTACTCAAAGACCTACCTGGGTAAGACTTATTCCAATCCTGTACCGCTCAGTGTTGCCAACTACCACGACATCGATGCAGTGATGAAGGACAAAGAGCACCACCTTTATATAGATAGGGCAGATGTCATGCGTCCCAGCAAGATTTACATCGATAACCGCGCATGTGAATCAGATCCGACAAAGAGTGAACTCGACCTGCTGAAAGACCTCTATGACTTAAGTTTGCAAACGACAGTGGCTACCACTGGAGCAACACAAGGTCATGCTCTGTTGGATGAATATGTGAAAGGTTGCGAGAACCTCGACTTCATCCTGCACAGCAATGTGGAGCCAAAGGCATACACTGATTGGACTCCTGTTGGTAATGACGGTCAGTGTTTCGGTGGCACCTTCCACGGCGATGGCTACACTATTAGCGGCCTGAACAACTCACTCTTTGGTAATCTTTGTGGCGATGTCTATAACCTTGGTGTCAGAGGTTCGTTCACTGGAGCAGGCATTGCAGAAAAAGGTAAAGGTTATGTGGAGAACAGTTGGGTCAGCACTTCCAGCACAGAAGCGAAGACCTCAAAACCTGTGTTTGGCAGTCCCGCTGTAGAGAGTGGCACTCCTCGCCCAGTCCGCATTGTCAACTGCTACTATCAGGAAGAGGAAGATGCTGCGAACAAGTACACCAATCACACAGGCAACTACGGCATACCGACACGCAGGGGCATCAAAGACTTCTACAACGGAACCGTGGCATACAACCTCAATGGCTTCTACTTGAACAGACGCTATTACGACCACACAACACTCAGCGGTTCCACCACTGAATTCAGTTACCTGCCAACCCAGGCCAATGGCTCATTGTCCGAAGAGATGAGCACAATCCATTATCCTGCGCTCACCACAGACAATGCCCGATATGGTGACATGGGCTATGTGGAAAGACGCTATGGCAATGTCGATTTCATCTATGCCGACGGAACAATTCCAGAAAGCAACAACATCCGCATGAGAACCATCACCGACGAAGACGGAAACACTACGGTGAAGTATGCTCCTGTCTGGCCCGACGACTACCTCTTCTTCGGTCAGATGCTGACCTATGGCTATAACACCGACTACCCACATGAGGATTGGCCATCACATATCGCCAAGAGCAATGGCAGATTGGCATCAAACGACCAAAGCAACCGCGTCTATCGTGCACCTGCCTACTTCCAGAGTAAGACAATGGGTGTGGCACACTTCAATCCGTGGGTCAACCTGGTAGCCAAGTCAAAAGATGGCACACATGAAGCCTATCCTGGCATGACCGCCATCGACTTTGCTGGACACAATGACAAGTCTTATGCACAAGGTCTCACCCCTGACGGATTCTTCTTCCCGCCATTGCTCAACGATGATGGTTTGGCTGACATCGCCAACCATGACGAGACACGCAACCTGCTTGTCTATGCACCATCGGCAGAAGCCAATACAAAAACATATAACGTGCTGAACAGCCACTTCTCCGAACCTGCATTCAGCGACTACTACGACCGGACAGGCGACAGATACGCTGATGGAAAGAAATACGACCGCGTCTTCCCCGTTGTCTCCACCATTGAAGGCCACCTCGTGCAGAGTACTCTCAAGACCGATCGCGACCATTTCCTTGTGGACAAGCAAGACTTCAATGCACCGATTGCATATCAGATGGGTGACGATAACCGCATGTGGTACCAACGCATACCCGGCAACTTTGCCAACCGCAACACAGGATGGGAAGCCATCAGCATACCTTTCTCAGCCGAGATGGTCACTACTGATGATAAGGGTGAAATCACCCATTTCTACGAAGGCAGCATGAAGGGTCATGAATACTGGCTGCGCGAGTATGCTGGCAAGAAGAGCGAAGAAGGTAATGTGTTCACAGGCAAGTTCAGCTATCTTGCCAAAGGTGTAAACGAGAAAGACTACACCAACACCTACCTTTGGGACACCTACTACAGCAAGGACACCTACAAGGATAAAAACGAAGACAAGTATCAGGAACTGTACTATAGCAAGGAGTACTTAGAATCGCTCTATCCAGTCAGCGACTATCCATACCTCACAGCCGGAACACCATATATCATCGGTTTCCCTGGCAGCACCTATTATGAGTTCGACCTCAGCGGCGAATGGACACCAGCCAACCGCTATCAGAATCAGACAATAGCCAGTCCAGGCAAACAGACTTCCACATTTGTATCGGGAGCAGGTGCTATGGTAGGCATCAGCGACAACGAATTGACGGCAACAGCCAAAGATGGTTACACCTTCTTGCCCAACTACATGAGCAAGAATGTAGAAGGCTATCTGCTCAGCAGCAGCGGCGACAGTTTCGACCAGACCGCCACCGTTACAGCTGCCGTGCCGTTCCGACCCTACTTCATCGCAGGTCCTGTCACAGGCTCAGCCAAACCACGAAATGCTGCAGAACGCATCGTGTTCGACACTGCTGATGCAACCTTCACATTCGAAGATAACGACCCGACACAAGGCGAGGTCGGCGGTGAACTGAAATTCTACACCAAGAAACATCTTATCGGAGTCACCTCAACTCTCCGCACCGCAACCGACGTTGCCATTGTCAACACCAGCGGTCTGACCATCGCCTCCTTCACTATCCAGCCAGACGAAACCGTCGAGACCCCGTTGCCTATGACTGGAGTCTATATCATCCGTGCCGCTGGTGGCAAGTACAGCAAGAAGGTTACCGTCAAATAATACTTTGTCCCTCTCAGGGTAAAATTAAAGAAAAAAGATATGAACAGACAACGATTGAACTTCAACATATTGATATGCAGATATCTCCTTGTACTCTTGTGTTTAGGACTGGGAGTAGGGAAGTTGTGGAGTGCAGATTATGTCATCTTTAGCAATGGACATTTTTTAGGGGTCAGTGAAGAAAGTATTGCGGATATTACTCTTTTTGACAATCAGACATGTGTATGGACATCAGAAGCTTCGGCTGGTGGTTCTGGCACATTCTCGATGACGGTGGATGGGACAACGTACTATTTGACATCAAGTTTGACAGCTTCTTCTAATTCGACGGATGCTGCCGAATTGTATCTTGATGCAACGGGACGGCAATTAAGCACAGCCTCTGATGCCAACTATCTGCAATACAGTGAATCGGCTTGGAATGCTGACGGAACAGCTGCTGACAACTGTTATGGATTTGTTGGCGTTTATGGCATACAATGGGGGAAGCAAGGACAATATTACCTTGCAGATGGAGGTGGAAATTATGATAATGACAGCAACAAAAAATATCTGAATACCTCGAATACAACTCCGTTTTGCAAGTGGGCGATATTGAAGTACGATGCAGATTATAGCATGCTGATTCATATTCCGACAGGTCGATTTGTTTTGAGTAACACTCCTGCATCAAATGGGGATAAGGCGGTCCATACGGAAACTATAACCGCAGCCTTAGGAACCACAGCTTTATTTAAGATTATTCATCAAAATGGTGGAACGGGGTCGTTTAACATCATCCCTTATGGCGAGACTCGTAGTTTTAACTCGTTTGGAGGTGGAGGAAAAACAATCGGTTTGTGGAATGCGAGCGGTGATAAAGGTTCTCTATGGGATATTATTGATAGTGACTTGGAGAAGCCTGCTATCAGTTTTGACCCCTCAGGGAAGGTTCATATAACGTCAAGCATTACAGGTGCCGCTATCTATTATACAGTCGTAGATACTCAAACAGGACAGATTCCCACTCCTTATTCAGACCCTCTCTCGAATAGTTATTCGACTCCTTTTGCGGCAACAGATGGAACATACATCAAAGCTATTGTTGTTGACCCTGTGACAAAATATTGTTCAGAGGTGGCGACAAAAATTTATATAAAATATGAAACCGCAGGGAAATATGTCATCTATGACAATGGGCATTTCCTCAGCATATCGGGTGGAAATATCTCTACTAGTACGACTATTTTCACCGAAAGTACGTGCGTGTGGAGTAGCGATGCAGATGGTTTCTTATCTATTGATGAAGGCGGAACCACTTATTATCTGGTTAATACATCAGGAACCTTATCGCTTTCAACAACTAAGCCTTTGTCAGGTTTCTTGTTTAATGAAGTGCAACTTTGTACCACATATAATGATGGAACCTATTCGGGCTATGTACAGTATAGTGGTGGCTCTTGGAACGCTAATGGTACAGCGCATGTGAATGTACTTATGTATCAGAATGAGCATAAGTTTATACAATGGAAAAATAACACGAGTTATTATCTCGCCGTCTCAGGTAATAACTACCAATCAGGTAAACCTTATCTGAAAACATCAAGCATTACCCCTTATGAGCAATGGGTCTTCTTAAAAGAATATGACCCCACTTATACTTATATCATTAATATTTCAACGGGTCAGTTTGTTGTTGCACATACAAAAAATAATGAGAAGCAAGCTGTTCATTTGGAATCACCTTTAGATATCACGGCTAATGGAAGATTCCTGATTACGACCAACAACACTACCTATGCCATCATACCTAATGGAGCTGGTGGTGGTTTCAATTCATGGGGTGGTGCAGGAAATGATATTGGATTGTATGATTCGGGGAACTCTGGTTCCAGATGGAATATTCTTGAGGTCATTCTTCCAGCACCGATTATCACGATAGACGATCTTGGGCACGTCACCATTACTTCTGATGATGCTTCTGCTTCTTATTATTATACAACGGATGGAAGCTCGCCTTCCCAAGCAAGCACACTTTATACAGGTTCTTTTCAAGTGGCCAGTGGAACAACGGTCAAAGCCATAGCCGTACGCAATGGTTTTAATGATTCTCCCGTGGCTGAGCAGTTGTATGTGACAGCAACTTTAGCCCCTCCCACTATTACGATTGCGGAAGATGGAACTGTGACTATCACGCATATTCAGTCAGGAACGACCATTCGTTATACCACAGATGGCACAGAACCGAATTCCTCATCTGAGATATATAATGGTTCCTTTACTGTAGAATCAGGAAAGACAGTAAAGGCTTATGCCACAATGGATGATTATGAAGACTCTCCTGTAGCCAGCAAACGGAACGACTTCTATCAGATAACATCACTTAGCGAGATTACTATTGCGGATGGTTTTTACACTCTTAAAGCAGATGTCCCTGCTACATCAGTGACCGTACTTGAAAACTTTAGCGGTGTGCTGAATGGCAATTACCATCAAATCACTGGAACACAGGACACCCCCTTATTTGGAACACTTACCGATGCTACTGTAAAGAATCTTTTCTTCGAGAACACGAATATTACGAGTGGTAACAATAGCGGCAATGCAGGTGCCATCGCGTGTGAAGCAAATGGCGCAACCCGTATTTATAACTGTGGTGTGCTCGACGGTAGTGTCACAGGAACTTCAAATGTGGGAGGTCTTGTTGGTCTGCTCGATGGCTCGGCTCGTGTCGTCAACTGCTTCAGTTTTGCCGACATCAACGGTGGCACCACGAAGGGAGGTATTGTGGGAAATAATGCTTATGCCTCGAAAAATAATGACCTCAGGACAATGGTCATGAATTGTATGTTCTATGGTGATATTGCTGAAGGTGGTAGTATTTCGCCCATTTATGGAGGTCAGATGATAACCAATAAGGGTGGTACAGCGGCTGATGGAAGGGGGTTAAACAACTATAATTATTTCCGTTTCAATAAGGATTATGTCACTTCCATCACGAACTACAACTGTGCTCTTGGTGCGCAAGACCGTTACCTGGAACATTTTGAGTTCTACCGATACATTCTTAACTCCAATCAAGAATTGGCGGCATGGTACATCACAGGAAATGTCAGCGACAAGGAAATCATGGCTAAATGGGTGCTTGACAAAAGCATAGCACCTTATCCAATCCTGAAGAAGCAAGGTAAATACCCCTCAGTCATTAACCATGATGTTGAAAATGCTGAACCCATAGGAAATCCCGATACCGACTATAATCAAGGACGGAAATTAGGAGAATTGTCTGTCATCATCCAAATGGGCGATGGCGGTGCACAATTCGGTGCTCCAGCGGGTGCTTCCATCATAAAGAGTGATACCACTCTTGTCATCACAGACAAGGATCCAGGTAACTTTGATTTCAACTATCGGAAAGTACAATTGCCTTATTATAATGAGGTTGGTACAAACAACTATACAGGTAACCGAGTGGTGACAGGATGGAAGATTGTATCCATCAGTGGCGGTACTCCTGGAACTTTTACGGGAAGTAAACTTAGCAATAGTCCTGATGATAATGCTGCCTATCATTACTATCCTGCTTACAACTTCGTGGATAGAAAATGCACCAATAAAGATTTGTATAGTGTCACAGGACGTGTGTTCAATCAGGGAGCCTATTGGGAGGTTCCTGATGGAGTGGAGAGCATTACGATAGAACCCTATTGGGGCAAGGCGG
This sequence comes from Bacteroidaceae bacterium, assembly GCA_024688885.1. GTDB lineage: Bacteria > Bacteroidota > Bacteroidia > Bacteroidales > Bacteroidaceae > Minthosoma. The sequence goes on from JAILDV010000067.1 coordinate 38,737, forward strand.
CATACCTCTCTGATGCCAATTATGATGTGGTGTATGAGGGATCTAATGCCACTCAGGTCGCTATAACGGGCAATCGTCTTAATTCATATAAAGTTCAAACAGTCCATCATACGATGTCTGCAGCCATCAGTGCCTTGTCTTCCAATGCGACCCACACGGTCTATGACTATGCTGTGGTGCTGATTGGCAACTACCATTGCTACAATGGTGATAATAGTTTTACGGGCAACAATTCTAATCCACTGACTGTTATGTCTGTCGATTTGGATAGCGATAATGAGCCAGATTGCAGCTTCTTCTATCAGCACTCAGCACGTCCTGTGGTATCTCCTCTGCGTTTTGATTTCCTCAACATTCCTGGTATTGGTATGGCTCATAAACAGACGGGAGTCGAAAGCAACTTTGAACCAGGCATTTTCAGACCTATAGGGTGGTTTGAGATAACCAATACATGCCTTATTCACTTCTCAGAATTTGAATATTCAGACACTGCTGGTGGAATTGGAAAGAAAATTCTTTCACCAACAATTCTGATGGGAGGAGTCTATGAACAGTTCGTCGGATCACAGAATGATGCAGCGGGAAATATTCAGTTCTTGATGGTTGGTGGCAATGCATGGTTTAAGGAATTCAATAATGGCTGCCATCCCAATACAGATCGTGATACTCCCAAGCGACCAATCATTGTGGCAGGAGGAGAGTTCAAGAAGTTCTATCTTTCGGGTGTTTATCGTCCTAACTGGGCAGGAAACAATGACAATGTTGTGTGTTATGTGGATGGCGGCAAGTTTGGAGAGATGGCAGGTGCTGGTATGCAGTTGATTAAAGGCGACGTGAAATGGTTCATTAATGGTGCCGACATCGATGCGTTCTATGGCGGTGGAATCAATGAACTGAAGTCAATTCAAGGGAATATAGATGTCACTATCAGCAACAGCCATGTCAATTTGTATTGTGGTGGACCGAAGTTTGGAACGATGAGTACAGGTAAGACTGTCACGACAACAGCTAGCAATTGTAAGTTTGGTGATTTCTTTGGTGCAGGCTATGGTGGTACTTCTATCAACCGTGTAGGTTACCAAGACGAAACATACAGTTCTACCAATAATAAACCCGCGTCGGAATGGAATGGATGGGTGGATACGTATTATAAGCGCAAATATACAAATGAAGGTATTGCCATTGGTTTTGACTACGAATATCTGTTCTTTTCTGGAGGCAAAGACAAAAATAAAGTGGCTCGCTTCTACATCAATTATGCCTCCCTCTCACTGGCTGCGACACGAAACGTCGTTTCCAACCTTACGGGGTGCAAGATGACGAACTTCTATGGAGGTGGAAACCTGGGTTTCGTCAATGGCGATATCACTTCCACACTGACCAACTGCGAGGTCACGGAGAATGTTTATGGAGCAGGATTCTCATCTTCTGCACCAACAACTATGGTGATGAACAAGACGAACAGTAATGGAGCGGTCGCTTTCGAGGTGGCACCTTCTTATGATAATGAGGCAGGTGTTTTCAACGACGAGCAAGTAAAGTACCCTCAGGAAGTGGAATATACGTGGAAACATGCCAACAGCGTCAGTGAAAATAATGAGTTTGAGGAGAGTGGTGGACATCATTATATCCTCACGACAGTCAATATGAACAACCTCGGTACAGTCAGTGGCAATGTCACGCTCAACATCGTAGGCTCGACGACTGTGCATGGTGATGTGTATGGCGGAGGTGCATTGGCAAGTTCCAACACCGATTATTATAAAGATTCAAGTCCTGTGCTCACCACATCAACCAAGGTCAACCTTTTAGGTGGCACCATCGAGGGTGACGTCTATGGCGGTGGATTAGGCAGATTTGCTAAGGATGCAGTGGCGGCTGACCCCGAGAAGGGCATTGAGGCAGAAGAGGCAGTTGAGGCTGTGGCAGCCTTAGTGGGTAACACAAAGGTGAACCTGAACGGATTGGAGGCAGGTGATTATGTGGAAACTGTTCACAAGGACTGGGTGGTGCCTGTGAAGAATGATGAGGACGTGATACAATATTATGCGCTTAAGAGCGGTGATGATGTGAAGGGGTGTATGGTCAACCGCATCTTTGGCTGCAACAATATCAATGGCACGCCGAAGGGAACGGCAAGGGTGCATGTGTTCCAGACACAGGGCGATGCCACTCATGTGCGAACAGAGTCGGGCAAGGTGGATAGTGCAACGGGCAGTGACCATTCCTACGAGGTGGAGGCTGTCTATGGCGGTGGCAACCTGTCAGCCTATGAACCCACCAATGCTTTGTCGTCAGACGAAGATACAAAAGCCACTTCCCATACAGATGTCATCATCGAGGGTTGTGACTATTCCAGCATCCGTCAGGTGTATGGTGGTGGCAACGCGGCTTCCACACCCGCCACGAGCGTGACCATCAATGGTGCGTATGAGATTGAGGAAGTGTTTGGCGGTGGCAACGGCAAAGACCGCATCGTGGTGAACGGGGTGCAACGGGATAATCCAGGAGCCAATGTGGGTTTCTATGAATATGCGGATGATGCCCCAAATGCACAGACACCTGAAGATAGGGCTGCGAATTACCAATATGGTTCGGGGCAGGCTGCTGTCAACATCTTTGGCGGAAATATTCATCGTGTGTTTGGTGGGTCGAACACTAAGGGTAATGTACGAAAGACGGCGGTGACAATGTTGGAGGAACAGAATGAATGTTTCTGTGTGGATGAGGCATACGGTGGTGGCAAGAGTGCGCCGATGGATGCCGAGGCGAAATTGTTGATGGCTTGCATTCCTGGTTTGAAGGCTGCCTATGGTGGTGCCGAGGCGGCTGACATTCAAGGCAACGTGACGCTCAACATCACCAATGGCTCTTTCGACCGTGTGTTTGGTGGCAACAACAAGAGCGGCACCATCAATGGTTCCATTACGTTGAACATTGAGGAGACAGGCTGTAGGCCAGTCATCATCGGTGAACTGTATGGTGGCGGCAACGAGGCGGCTTACTCTATCTATGGCTATAAGACTGTGAACAAAGGTACAGAAGAGTCGCCAGAATACGTTGTGCTGCCTCGCGAAAGTGCAGAAGACGACGGTACAGGACCTGCTACGCCCTATGCCGACCCTCAGGTGAATATCAAGTCATTCACCCGTATCGGTACTGTGTATGGTGGCGGTTTGGGTGTCACGGCCACAATGGTGGGCAACCCGCATGTGAACATCAACCAGGTGTATGGAAAGCAGTACGACAGCGAGGGCGAGGGAAAGAAGTTCAATGTCAGAGCCACCACGTTGGGCACCATCGGCAATGTGTTCGGTGGTGGCAACCAGGCTGATGTGAAGGGTGACACCTATGTGAACATTGGCACGGAGAGCAAAATAGACTTTGCGACGGCAGATACTTATATGAATGAGATAGAGCCGCGTAAGAATGTCAGTGTGGAGGGTGCCAATATCACGGGCGATGTGTTTGGTGGTGGCAACAAAGCCAAGGTGTGGGGCAATACGCACGTGAACATCGGAAAGGATTGAGAGGTTTTAGAGTTGTGAGGGTTGGACATTTTACATCTTAGGCATTGTGAAACTTAGATTTCTCATTTTTCACTTTTCATTTTTCATTTGCCTTGCTGCGATGGCACAGCAAGGCGACTTTCCTTATCCCGACATCCCCGATGAGGTGGAGGAGCCAGAAGCGCGCATGGCATATATGCTGGAGCATTTCTGGCAGGATTACTCGTTTGCTGACAGCACAGCGATGAACCGTGAGGTGGGGGAGCAGGGAATGGTGGATTTCCTCAATCTGATGCAGCATGCTGACTCAGTGGCAACGATGCGAGGGGCGAGTGTCCTGTCTGATTCGTTGGTGTCGTACCCTTCTGCCATGTCTTTTTTTGAAGGGCTGATGGAGCGTTATTTGGGTGACTCTGATTCCCCCTTGTATAGTGATGAGGTGTATGCCTGTCTTTTGTGTGCCTTACCTGAAACGCCTCAGCGTGTTTGGCTATTGGAGCAATTGGCGAAGAATCGGGTGGGGAGTCGTGCAGCAGACGTTCTTTTGACTGCTTCTGATGGGAAGCGGACACGTCTTTACAACGTGAAAGCAGAGCAGACACTACTCATTTTTTTTGACCCCGATTGCCGACGTTGTCAACGTCTGGATGCTCAGTTGGAGCAAGAACCGCTCATTGTACAAAATCCCCATTTGCAGGTGGTTCGCAAGGATGTGAACGATTTGAACGGGGAGTATTATGTGCCCCACACGCCAGCCCTCTATCTTTTGGATGAAAAGAAGCGTGTGGTGCTGAAAGAAACGAATCTACAGACTTTATTACAGAGGCTTCAAGAGTTCTAACCCTCCGCCTCTTTTTCCTCTCTTCCACAGCCTCCGAATCGACATCGTCGATGTCGGTTTGCCGATGTCGTCGATGTCGATGAACCGATGTCGACGATGTCGATTTTGTGGTTGTGGAAGCGCCCCAATTGGGTTTGTTCAGGAAAGGTGGTGGAGGGAGTGGAAGAAAGGGATAGAAACAATAAGAATGGAGAGAAATTTGGTCATTCCAGTAAAAGCCCTTACCGTTCAATTTCATTCGAAAGTACTCACGTTCGGTAATAAAAGTGAAAAATATAGTTTTTCCCTTTGTATTGTGCTCACTTAATCGTACCTTTGCAGCCGAAATAAAATGTGGATAGATTTGGGCTGCTTGCAACCACAGAAAAAAATGCTAAAACGACAATGTGAGTCTCCTGTTTGTGGACAAAAGATTGTCAGTGCATCTTCTCCCATTTCTTTCCCATTTCAATTGTTCATGCGTTACTTGTAAGCCGCATGGTAAATAGTAAATTGTAAATGGTTAAATTGTCAATGACTATGGGTTATTTATTTACATCTGAATCAGTGTCGGAGGGACATCCCGACAAAGTGGCTGACCAAATCAGCGATGCAGTGTTGGACAATCTGCTGGCATACGATCCCGAATCGAAGGTAGCATGTGAGACGTTGGTCACGACAGGACAGGTCGTGGTGGCTGGCGAAGTGAAGAGCAATGCATACGTTGATCTTCAAGAGATAGCGCGTGAAACCATCAACCGAATCGGTTACACGAAATCAGCGTATAAGTTTGACGGTGAAAGTTGTGGCGTACTGAATGCCATCCATGAGCAGAGTGGTGACATCAATCGTGGTGTGGAGCGTGAAGACCCTGACGAACAGGGTGCTGGCGACCAAGGCATGATGTTTGGCTATGCCACCAACGAGACGGAGAACTGCATGCCATTGTCGCTCGACCTTTCCCACCGCATCTTGCGGGTGCTGGCTGACATCCGTCGAGAGGGTAAGGTGATGACCTACACTCGTCCCAACGGCAAGGAGGTGACTTATCTGCGACCTGATGCCAAGAGCCAAGTGACGATTGAGTATGGTGAAGATGGTAAACCGCTGCGTGTCCACACGATTGTGGTGAGCACCCAGCACGATGAGTTTGTGGGAGTGGACAACGGGCAACAGACCACGGAAAACGGACTGTGGGCTAAGACACAGGAAGAGGCAGACAAGATGATGTTGGAACGCATCAGGGAGGATGTCATCCACATCTTGATTCCACGGGTGATTGCAGAGATAGGTGATGAAAAGATAAGCGAACTTTTCAAGGAGGACATCACTTATCATGTCAACCCGACGGGAAAGTTTGTGATTGGCGGTCCTCATGGTGATACAGGCTTGACGGGACGCAAGATTATCGTCGATACCTATGGTGGCAAGGGTGCCCACGGTGGTGGTGCCTTCTCGGGTAAAGACCCCAGCAAGGTCGATCGCTCGGCGGCATACGCAGCGCGTCACATTGCCAAGAACCTCGTGGTGGCAGGTGTGGCGGACGAGATGCTGGTGCAGTTGAGTTATGCCATTGGTGTGGCAAAGCCCGTGAGCATCTATGTGAACACGTACGGTACCGCTAAGGTGGCGCTCTCCGATGGTGAGATCGCCCAAAAGATTGACAAACTCTTCGACTTGCGCCCTAAGGCTATCGAACGGCGTTTCGATTTGCGTAAACCTATCTACCAGGAGACAGCTTCTTATGGACATTTCGGAAGAAAGACAGAAAAGGTGGTGAAGAAATTCACCAATCGCTATCAGGGTGATAAGGAGATAGAAGTGACGCTGTTCCCGTGGGAAGAGACCGAAAAATATCAGGAAAAGATTAAGAGAGAGTTTGGAGTGTAGGAAATGAAAGACAGCACCTGGCTTGTTTCTGACTCAAATGTGATACAGCGTTCCGAGTATTACAAAGAGGGAGTTCTTCTGCCCGATCGCACGATAGCGGTAGGAGAACGAGGCTTTGCTGCGCGGAATGATGATGTCATCGTGACAGGAATGACGGTGATGTTCCTCATCTTGGCTGTGGTCCTGTATAAGGGCCGGTATATGCTGCTGCATCGTCTGAAGGACTTCTTCACCTCTAAGCGCACCTACACCGAAGATGATGCGGAAGGCAGTTCGAGTGAGGCGATATATGTGTTTCTGCTCATTACCGTCAGTGTGCTCAGCCTTTCCTGCATCTTTCTTGATGACCGCATCGCGCTGAGTCACTTCCTCTCCGTGACCGGTGTGCCATATTGGTTGTTTGGTGTCGGTTTTGTGGTGGGAATGGCTTTCATCTATCTGAAAGCATGGTGCTATTCGGTGGTGAATTGGACCTTTTTCGACAGCGATTCCAACCAAAGATGGATGATTGGTTATATGCTGATGACCTCCTTGACAGCCTTCCTTTTGTACCCTCTTGCACTGCTGGACATCTTCGCTCATGTCAGTCGTGAAACTGTCATTGGAGGTGCCATTTTGGTAGTGTTTCTGTATGAGTTACTGCTGTTTTATAAGCTAATAGCCAACTTTAAGGTTAAAAAATATGGCTATATGCTCATTTTTTTGTACTTTTGCAGCGTTGAATTGTTACCGACACTTGTATTTGGGCATTTGGCGGTATGGTATAGTGACAATTATTTAGTAAAAAACATTTTATATTGATGGCAACAAAGATCTTAGTATCTCAGCCCAAACCTCAAACGGAGAAGTCTCCCTATTTTGAGGTGGCACAAAAATACAACGTTGAATTAGTTTTCAGGCCTTTTATCAAGATAGAGCCGATGTCCGCGAAGGATTTCCGTCAGCAGAAAGTGTCTATTCCTGGACATACTGCCATTGTCTTCACATCACGTCACGCCATTGACCATTTCTTTGCCCTCTGCAAGGAATTGCGCGTGAACATCCCCGATGACATGAAGTATTTCTGTGTTTCAGAACAGGTGTCGCTCTACATTCAGAAGTATGTGCAGTATCGCAAGCGCAAGAATTTCTTCCCCGAAACAGGATTGGTGACAGACCTGATGCCTATCATTGCCAAACATCACAACGAGACCTACTTCGTTCCCCAGTCTTCAGCTCACACTGACGATATGCGCCGCATGCTTGATGAGGCAGGTGTGGAGCATGATGAAGCAGTGATGTATTACACGCTGCCCAACGATTTCACGCCCGATGAGGCTTTTGATTATAACATGCTGGTGTTCTTCTCTCCCGAAGGTATTCATTCACTCAAGAAGAACTTCCCCAATTTTGAGCAGAAGGACATCAAGGTGGCATGCTTGGGTACAAAGACCATCAAAGCTGCAGAAGAAGCAGGCATTCATGTGGATTTCCAACCCACACCAGAACTTCGTTCAGTGCCTGCCATCATCGAGGCTTATGCCAAGACGCTGAAGAAATAAGGCGTTATGTATAATGAACTATGGACTGACAAAAAGTGAGCGGCTCACCAGCCAGCTTGTCATAGATAAACTATTCGCAGGAGGGAATGCTTCAATGGCGGCATTTCCCCTGCGAATTGTTTATATGCAGATGGAGAAAGAAGAGCAGAGTGGGGATGCTGAGCATGATGAGAGCCTCAAGCATCCTCCCGTGTCTATCTTGGTGTCAGTGCCCAAAAAACGTTTCCGCCATGCTGTTGACCGCAATCGCATGAAACGTCTGGTACGCGAAGCCTATCGCCTCAATAAGCACATCCTGTGGAATGCGCTCGAAGGAAAAGACTTTCGTCTTGCCCTCGCATTTGTGTGCATCACCGACACCTTGCCCACTTTCCGCACCGTCAACAAGAGTGTGACGAAAGCACTCACCCGAGTGGCTGAGAGGGTGGAAGGATGATGAGCGACAACATTAACACTAACGCTAATATTGACTCTAACCACTAACCACTAAACTCTAAACCCTAAACCCTAAACTCTCCCCTCCATGCTCTCCTCCCTTTTCTCATACATACTTCTTCTTCCCATCTATTTCTATCGGGCATGCATCTCGCCGTTGTTTCCCCCAACGTGTCGTTTCACCCCCACATGTTCCAGCTATGCCATCGATGCCATCAAGAAGCACGGACCTCTTAAAGGTTTTTATTTGGCATGTCGGCGCATCTTGCGTTGCCATCCGTGGGGAGGCAGTGGTTATGACCCTGTTCCCGAAAAGTTCCATTGGTGACAGCAAACTCAGAACCTTTTAATCCCCGCTTTTCATGTCTTTGTTCAACTTCCACACATACCATATCGATACCGAGCCGTGTCTGCTGAATGTGGATACGAAAGACCTTCTGCCTTCCTATCCCGAGCATGTCAGACTCTCTATTGGTGTGCATCCTTGGAAAGTGAAGGAAGATTGGCAGGATGTACTTGCTTCTGTTCGTCAGGCGGTTGCACGTGAGGATGTGTGGGCAATAGGGGAGTGTGGTTTGGATAAACTGCATGGTGAGGCACTATCCTTGCAGATGGAGGCTTTTCGTGCCCATATCGCCATTGCAGAAGAGGTGCAGAAGCCAATGATCATTCATTGTGTTAGGGCATTTGACGAGTTGCTGATGCTTCGCCGCGAACTAGAAGCTTCTTGCAAGCACGAAAGTGAAAACGGAGGTGGAAACGTCAGACACCCACAACCATGGGTTATTCACGGCTTTCGTGGAAAACCTGAACAGGCAAAACAATTGATGACCAAAGGGATGTTGCTCTCCTTTGGTCATCAGTACAATCTTGAAACCTTACGTTTCGTCTATGCTTCATTGAAGGGGGCATCTCCTTCCTCTTCAGGTTCTTCTCTTGGAGAAGGGCGGGGGGGCGTCACTTCTTTTTTCCTCGAAACGGACGACCTTCACCTTTCTGTCCGTCAAATTTACGAGCAGGTCGCTCGCCGTCTCGACGTGGACGTCGCTCATCTCTCTCACCTCTGCGACCCTCGAACGACGCTTTTCTCTCGCCAAATTCCTTAGGGCTTTTTCCTGCGAAGAATGATTTGCGGGCTTCCTGACGAGATTCGCGGTCAGTGAAACGTTCCCGTTCATCGCGACTGTCTCGTCGTTCTGGTTTCTTCTCACCACGAGATGGACGTGCGACGCGGTCACCCCATTTGCCAAGATGACGGTTGATGATTTCAGCCTCCTCTTCGTCTTCTGCTTCAAACATCTTCCAGCGGCTATCCTTGCCCCATTTTCTGTCTTTCTCCTCCTCATAAGGGATGTCCTTCGATGGTCTTTCCTTGAAAGGCTTCGATTTGAAATAGTGCTCCTCATCGTCAGTAGGCACTTTTCGCCCTGAGCGCGAACTCGTCCATTCCCCATCCTCATTCTTCTTGTGAGGCTTGAATTTGAGGTTGTGACGGCGATCTTCATCCGTCTTGATGTCCAATCCCTCCTCGCGGCGTTCCTTCAGTTTTCCGTCAAAGATTTGGTACTTGCGGAACTCACACTCCAGCGAGCCGTTGAACAATGCATATTTAGTGGAAGGACGGAAACCTATCTTGTCGAAGAGTTCCTCATGGTGAGAGATGATCCATGCATCATTGCCCACGAAATTGCGCTTCAGATTCTTTCCGATGGTCTCATACAGGTCAAAGATGTCATCTGTAGTGATGCGGTCACCATAAGGAGGATTCGTGATCATGATTGCCTTGTCGAGCGGCTGCTCAAACTCGTAGAAATCACGTTGCTCCACGCTCACGATGTCCTTCACACCGGCGTTCAGCACATTGTCGGTGGCAATCTGCACCACCTGCCTGTTGATGTCGTAGCCATAAATCTTATGGTCAAACTCACGCTCCTGACTGTCATCGTTGTAGATGCGGTCAAAGAGGTCAGCATCAAAGTCCTTCCATTTCTCGAATGCATATTCCTTGCGGAACACACCCGGATAGACGTTCTGTGCAATCAGCGCGGCTTCAATCAAGATGGTGCCCGAACCACAGAAGGGGTCAATCAGGTCACACTCACCATCCCATCCTGTCAACATGATGAGACCTGCCGCCAACACCTCATTCAGCGGTGCCTGTACAGTGGCAGTCTTATAGCCACGCTGATGCAGACTTTCGCCTGACGAGTCGAGCGAGATGGTCACTTCATCCTCAGCAATGTGCACATTCACACGGAGGTCTGGATTGCTGATCACCACATTAGGTCTGTCACCTCCCGACTTCTCACGCCAATAGTCGGCAATGGCATCCTTCACGCGGTATGCCACAAACTTAGAGTGTCGGAAGTTCTCGCTGAAGATGACTGAATCCACCAAGAACGTGCTCTTCACATCCATATACTTCTCCCAGTCTATCTTCTTGGCTTCCTCATACACCTCATCGGCATCCTTTGCCTTAAACTCCTTGATGGGTTTCAACACCTTCACGGCAGTGCGTGTGCAGAAGTTTGCCTTGTAGAGCATCTCCTTGTCACCCGTGAAAGCCACCATTCTTCTCCCAATCTCGACGTTGTTGGCACCCAGATTGATGAGTTCTTTTGCAAGGACCTCTTCCAACCCCTGGAAAGTCTTTGCGATTATCTTAAATTCTGTCATAAGTTCTTCGTGTTATCTTTTCTGTGTCAGGCTCATTCCTGGAGCCACATCTTGTGTCACCCAGATGTTACCACCAATCACAGCACCCTTTCCGATGGTGATTCTGCCCAAAATGGAAGCGTTGGAATAGACAATCACGTCATCCTCCAGAATAGGATGACGAGGAATGCCCTTGATGGGGTTGCCATCCTCATCCAATGGGAAACTCTTCGCACCCAACGTCACGCCCTGATACAGCTTCACATTGTTGCCGATGACGCTTGTCTCGCCAATCACCACACCCGTGCCGTGGTCGATGGTGAAATATTCGCCAATCGTCGCACCGGGATGGATGTCAATGCCCGTCTCCGAATGAGCCATCTCCGTCAGCATGCGCGGAATGAGCGGCACATCCAGATTCCACAGTTCATGGGCAATACGATACACCGTCAGTTCCTTGATGACAGGGTAGCAGCTGATGATTTCTCCGTAGTTCTTTGCGGCAGGGTCACCATTGAAGGCAGCCACCACATCCGTAGCCAGCACCCTTCTCAGTTCTGGCAACTTGCTGATGAACTTTTCCGCACGCTCTTCAGCCATGCGGCGCATCTCCATGTTGATGGTGTTCTGGTTGTAGGCGGCAAAGACAGCCGTGCCCTTCTCAAAGTTCGAGAACGACAGCCCTGCCTGAATCTGTGTCACCAGCAGTGAATAGAGTTGTTCAGTGTCCACTCCCAGGTGATACTCCAACGTGTTTGTGTCGATGCACGAATGACCATAATAGCCCGGAAAGATGATTTCTCGGGCAAGATCAATAATCTTCTGCAGCACTTCGCCGGAAGGCAATGGCACACCGTCACTGTGCTCATGGTAGAGATCCTTGTACGATTCTGGCTTTGCCAGTTCTTTGACGGTTCGTGTCAAGGTGTTAGCAAGAGTCTTCGCGCTCATTTCTTTTGTTATATATAACTTTTGTGCAAAGGTAGTGAAGAATTAGGAATTAGGAATTAGGAATTAGGAATTATTTGCTGTTCAGCGTGTTTTTTCGTTGAAAAAGTAACAATTCCTCATTCCTCATTCCTCATTCCTCATGAATTTTCCGTACCTTTGTATCGAAATTACTATATTGTAAATTGTAAATCGTCAAATAGTAAATGAAAATACTCTTACTTGGAAGCGGCGGCAGAGAGCACGCATTGGCTTGGAAGATTGCCCAAAGCCAGAAAATCGAGAAACTTTTTATCGCACCTGGCAATGCAGGCACAGCCTCTGTGGGTGAGAACGTGCCATTGAAGGCAGACGACTTCGAAGGCATCAAGACGTTCGTGCTGGCAAATGCAGTCGATATGGTTGTGGTGGGTCCTGAAGACCCTCTCGTGAAAGGTGTCTATGACTTCTTCAAGCAAGATGCCCAATTGAAGGACATCCCCGTCATTGGTCCTTCCAAGGCTGGAGCTGTGCTCGAAGGCAGCAAAGACTTTGCCAAGGGCTTCATGCAGCGTCATGGCATCCCCACAGCTGCTTACCGCTCCTTCAATGGCACCAATATCGAAAAGGGCATCGCTTTCCTCGAAACTCTCCAGCCTCCCTATGTGCTCAAGGCTGACGGTCTCTGCGCCGGTAAGGGAGTGCTCATCGTGCCCACCCTCGAAGAAGCCAAGAAAGAGTTCCGTGGTATGCTCGATGGCATGTTCGGAGAAGCCAGTGCCACTGTCGTCATCGAAGAGTTCCTCTCAGGCATCGAATGCTCCGTCTTCGTGCTCACCGATGGCAAGCACTACAAGATACTTCCCGAAGCTAAAGACTATAAGCGCATTGGTGAAGGTGACACAGGTCTCAACACTGGCGGTATGGGTAGCGTTTCTCCTGTTCCTTTTGCCGACAAGGAGTGGATGAAGAAAGTGGAAGAGCGCATCGTCAAGCCCACTGTCGAAGGCTTGGCAGCTGAGGGCATCGACTACAAAGGCTTCATCTTCCTCGGACTCATCAAGGTTGACCGCGATTATGCCTATGCCAAGGCAGGCGATCCCGTGGTCATCGAATATAATGTTCGCATGGGCGACCCCGAAACAGAAACTGTCATGCTCCGCATCAAGAGCGACCTCGTTGACCTCCTCGAAGGTGTGGCAGCAGGCGACCTCGACACCCGCCCTCTTGAGTTCGACCCTCGCAGTGCCGTCTGCGTCATGATGGTCAGCGGAGGCTATCCTCAAGCCTATCAGAAAGGCTTCCCCATCACAGGCATCGACGAAGTGCAAGGCTCTGTAGTTTTCCATGCAGGCACAGCTCTTAAAGATGGTCAGGTGGTCACCGCAGGTGGCCGCGTCATAGCCGTCTCCTCCTATGGCGAAACCCAACAGGAAGCCCTCGTCAAGTCCTTCACCGAAGCTGGAAAAATTCACTTCGAGGGCAAATACTTCCGTCGAGACATCGGACAAGACCTGCTGAAGGCATAAACCTATAATAATTGAAAAGTCTAAACAAATCGCAATTGTTTAGACTTTTCTAATTTTTTGGGGTGAACCTTAGACTTTTCTACGTTTTGCAACTCGTTTGTGAGGGACACTTACGTTCGTTTACGGGCAAGACTTACGTTCGTTTGTGGGGAACACTTGCATGCGCGAGTGAAAGTCTCTTCAAGTTGACAGTTATGCTAACACGATGTTTATATCCCGCATGGCAATTCCTAATTGGCTTCGCCGAAGATGCTCACGCTCGGCATAGTTCAAACAAGTTTGACTTCTACACTCGCTCAAACGCATCTTTCCTAACTGACACCGTTAAATTGTTAAATTGTTAAATTTTTGTTTTTCGTCCCAAACGGATTTGAATGAAATCTAATGAAAAATGAAAAAACATGGAAAAAAGTTTGGAATGTAGTAAAAAAGATGCTTAATTTGCAATTGATAATAAAAGATGTAGTGGTATGAGCACCAAGACCATGACAAAGATGATAGCCGAGTACTTCAAGACACAACCCGTCCTGAAGGCATGGCTGTTTGGCTCTTTCGCTCGTGGGGAAGAAAGACCCGACAGCGATGTGGACTTGTTGGTGATGTTTGACCACAGCACCCCCATTGGACTATTTGCCTATGCACGGATGCATCGTGAACTGGAGGAGCGGTTAGGTCGCAAGGTTGACCTTGTGGAAGAAGGCACATTGCGTTCTGCAGCAGAAATGACTGCCAAAAAGGACATGAAAATCGTATATGAGAGAGCGTATTAGAGACATAGACAGATTGAAGCATATAGATGAATGCATTGGTCACGTCATAGATTTTCTGCAAGGAAAGACCTATGACGAAATGAAGAATGACGTGATGTGTTACCATGCAGTGGTCTATAACATCATGATAATTGGTGAAGCCGCTAATCTGTTGACAAAGGAATTCCGTGCAGAGCATCCCGAAGTGCCTTGGCGTGAAATTGTAGACATGCGCAACGTGTTGGTGCATGGCTATTTCACGACAAGCGCTTTGTTTATATGGGAGACATACACCAAGGATTTACCACCATTCCGCGAAAGCATAACACGGCATATTACAGAGTTGTCAAATGCCAAAGAAGCTAACGACTCACATTTATAACTATAAATTCATTCACTTAACCCACATGCCTATGATAGCATAACAACATTTTTATAAAGGACATATAGGATGAACATCCACTTTTGAATTCTTGTCTTCTGATAAATCGCCAAAATTATCATAGTTATTGCAAGAACTGTAGTAGATAGTTCACGCCGTAAGGCGTGGGCATTTACCCGTTTAAGCAATACAGGTGTTTGGCGATACCTCAGAAGACGTAGACGAAGTAAATAGTCCACGTTTTCTTTTTGTTATTTTTGTGTCAAAACATGGATTTGAGTATTAAAACTAAATTACCAACATTTATAATTTGTGTTTTGAACATGATAACAAAAGATTTTAAAAATCTAGTTTTTTATTGAAATATAAACATTTCACTCATTTTAGTGATTATTATAATTTCAATTAGCAAACAATATTTTAAAAAAATTTAATTATGAAAAAGTATTTATTGTTCTTAATTACTCTTGTAAGTATGCCTGTTTTCGGACAAACAAGTTCGAATTATATTAAGCCTATTGGTAAAGATGGTTTTAGCGTGGACTCTATTCTGAGTATGAAGGGAAACACAATAACATATCTTCGTGCTGGAACTGAGTTTGATATTGAAAAAACAAAAGTCTTGTATATAGAACACTCAAAACTTGGACATCTTGATATTACTGATGACAATTCAGTTAGTACTACTATTACAACAAGTATATCCGAACCTGAATTTAATGGTGATGCTTATATTTGCGATTTCGAAAAAAACACTTTTTTGAAAATGGAAAAAGCAATCGGACAGATTAAGACGAAAGACCAATTATGGGGTCCTGAAATGAAACTATATGTGAAACCCGCAAAATCGCCAATAAGACTTAATAAAGGTCATGTTAAAGTAATACTCAGGGTGCCTAATATCAATGATGACCCGTATTCTTTTGTAAAAATATCAAAATTCTCAACTGGTACAACAAGAAAATTGTCATTAGGAAGACAAAATGAGTTAACAGGTAAGATCACATATGGAGGACACAAAGACCAAGAGAAATCTTTTGATGCAAAAAAATATGGAGAATCTTCAGTATTATTAGATTTTGATATTGATGAAATAGGAGAATATTGTATAAGCATTAGCAACCCCAATCAAATTGACGGAAAATTGTCAGTTTCCTGTTTTGGCGTAGATGAATAAATCTATAATATTTATTAGCGAAGACACCTTTAAGATGAGATTGTAGCACTCCCCCCCCATTAACAGACCCCCGTATGGTAAATGAACCTTGCGGGGGTCTGCTCATGAGCCTTACGCCGTTTGGCTCAAAGAGATTACGAGAGTTGATTTATGGAAACGTGAAAAGAATGAAAATGGCTGCTTTGTTTACTCTTCTACGAATTTTATCCCCAAAAGATTGTCTAGAAGGATAAAATGAGATTTTACCTTGCCAAGGCTTGGCAGATGCGGTCTTGGTAGTCGCGTGCCTCTTTGGCGGTGAGAGTGCCATTGACGAGGATGGAGAAGGCGAGTTGGTGACCATTGGAGGCGGTGACATAGCCGCAGAGGGCGATGACACCTTCGAGGGTGCCAGTCTTGGCGTGCACGTTGCGATAGGCAGGACCTGACTGCATGCGCTCGTCGAGGGTACCGTCAACTCCTGCGATGGGGAGTGAGGCATAGAAGACAGGCAGGATGGAGGCGTTGCGGTAGGCATAGCGGAGCATGGCTACCTGTGCTTCGGGGGTGCAGTAGTTGTAGAGTGACACACCACTGCCGTCTGCCACCTCAATGTTGTTGTTGACTGCGACTCCTGCACGGCGAAGGAGGCTTTCCACTTGCTTGGCTCCGTCTTTCCACGAGGCTCGTTTTCCTGCTACAGCATTGGCAATCTTGAAGAAGACTGCCTCAGCATGCAGGTTGTCGGAATTCTTGAGCATACGCTGCATCACCTCTTCGACGGTGCGGGCTTTGGTGTGGAAATTCTGTCCACCTCCTGGATAGTCTTTGGTACCGTAGGGCACGACTGCCGCGCTGACACCTGTGATGCCGAGGTTTTTCAGTTCCTGACCGAGCGCATAGGCAAAGTGGGCGGCTGGATGGAAAGCGGCACTCTTGGAGTAGGTGCCGAAGTTGGGATATTCCCTGCCACGTTCCACCATAAGGGCACAGAGGTATGGCTCGTATTTGGAGGGCACATCGTCCCAGCACCAGCCGTTGCCATAGAGGTCGGCATGCTTCATGCTGGCATCGCCGTAAATCTTGCCGCTGACACGTTTGACACCAAGGTCGCGGATGGCACGTGCCAGTTCCTTGAGGTCGGCATGGGAGTACATGGGGTCGAAATCACCCACCACATAGATGTCGCCTTGCAGAGTGCCGTCAGAAGCGATAGAACCAGTATAATAGGAACGGGTTCTGAATTCATGTTTGGAACCCAATGTGCTGAGGGCTGTGATGGCGGTGAGCACTTTCTGTGTTGAGGCTGGACGCATCACCTTATGGGTGTTGTAACCCCATACGGGAATGTCGTCGGTGAGGTCGAACACGCTGATGCCCACATGGTAGGGGGCACGGTTTGCCTCTGCAGCAAAGGAGTCGAGCCGTGTGCGGATTTGTTCTCCCCATGGCACTGTTGCCACATCTTCTCCCATTGTGCCTTGAGCGACAGAGTCAGGAGTGGCGGGAGGAGCAAAGTTGCTGATAGGCATCACGGGCACAGGAAGTGGGTCTTGTGCCAACAAGGAAACTACAAGTGAAAAACTAACAGTTAAAAGTGACAGTATCCTTTTCATGTTGAGTTACTCAAGTTTTGTTTTCTTGGAGTTAAAGGAGTTAAGGAGTTATCGCTGCGCTCAGGAGTTAAGCCATTACCTGCATTGGAGTGTTTCCCACCAGCCAGAGTATCGGCTTTAACTACTTAACTACTGACTACTTAACTACTTCTGAAAGTTGAGTCATATTACTTTTCTTCTTGGTTCTGGATGACATCTTCCATCGGGCTGGTCATGCCCACTTCGATGCGGTTGCCGCTCTTGAAGATTTGGCGTGCCATTTCCTGAATGTCGGCAGCGGTGATGCCATTGACGGTATCGACATAGATGGCATCATTGTCCTCGCCATAAAGCACATAGTTCATCATCTCGCTCATCCAATAGCCGTTCTGCTTCAGGGACTCTTCATGAGAACGGAGCATGTACTCCTTCACCTTCTGGAGATCTTCTGCCTTTGGACCATTGTTCACCATGTTTTCCACGCCTTGATAGACGATGGCAGTCATCTTCTCACGCTTCTCAGGAGCGGTGGGCAACTGAATCTGCACGGTTGCCTCTTCTTGTGGATAACGGCTCAGACCTGCACTGACAGGAACACCGTAGGCTCCACCTTCATCCTCACGAACTGACTCTGTGTATGTGATGTCCATGATTTGGTCGAGCATACTGGCGATGACGCGGTTCTTGAGCGTGTATTTCATCGGTGCATGATAGAGGAAGAGCACAATGGCATTGGGTGTCTCCTGATGCTTCTCGAACACGTTGGTGCGAATGCCGTCTGCCATCTTGAAGTCGATGGTCTTGTAGGTCTCTGAGCCTTTCAGAGTGGGCAATGCACCGAGATATTTGGCAAGGAGTGGAGCAATGGTGTCGGCATCGCAGTCACCTACGATGAAGAACTCGAAGTCGTCGGCATCAGCAAAGCGCTCACGATAGAGTTCAATGATGCGGTCGTAGTTGATTTTGTCGAGGTCTTCAGGTTTGGTGCGGATGGCACGCTTGTGGTTGTCATAGACCACCTTGGCAATGGTGTCTTGCAGGGCGGTGGTGGGTTGCAATTCGGCATTCTTCATGTTTGCCTTGCTGCGCTGGATGGCAGAGTTGTATGCTTCGATGTCCTTGCGTGGTGCGGTGAAGTGGAGATAGGCAAGTTGGAGCATGGTCTCGAAGTCCTTCTTCACGCAACCACCCGAAACGCTTTCACTTTGGATGCCTACATTTGTGCCTATGTTGGCTTGTTTGCCTGCCAACTTCTTTCCGAGTTCGGTGGCGCTGAAGTTGCCCCATCCACCTACGCTAACCCATCCGATGTTGTCGGTTTGGTCATACTCGTCCATGCTGTACAGCGACGTGCCGCCCCAACTGTGTCCAGCCAGGCTGATCTGGTTAGGCGAGAAGTCGGTCTTCTTCACGTGTACCTTGATGCCGTTGCTGAGCGTGATGAGTTTGGCGCCATACTTGTCGTCCTCAATCTTCTTCACCTTGCCAGGCTTAGGCATCTTGGCGATGAGCGGCTCATCATTCAACTCTTCCTTCAGCGGTTCGATGTCTTCCGCTTCCACCTCAGCCATCCACTTGAAGAGGTCTTCCTTGGTGGGCAGAATGTTGTCTTCCTTATCGGCAGCGAACATTGCAATCACAAAGTTGTCATCAGGTTTCTGCTGCACAAAGCGGTTGACCATATCCACGGTGGTGGCAGGAATGAGTTGGTTCATGGTGTTGTATTCCCATTCGATGCCTGCCATGGGTTCGTTGTCGATGAAGTGGCGCACACACTCGTTCACATAATTGCCACTCTCCACCTTGTCGCGGTGCAGATAGGCACTCTCAAGCGATGAAAGCACTCTTGCCTTGTAACGCTCATATTCGGCAGCGGTATAGCCATATCGCTTCACACGCAGAATCTCACGGTAGAGCGCCTTGACTCCTTCCTCATATTTGTTGTCCTCGCAAGTGACGTTGGCACTGTAGGCTTCCTTCGTCTTTGACACGAAGAAGTCACCATAACCGAAATTGGCACCAAGGAAGGGAGCGTTCTCTTTCTGGAGGATGTCACGGATGCGTTCGCTGAACATGCCCGACATCGCGTTGGCTGTGATGCTGAAGATGAAATAGGCTGGGTTGTTCTTCAACTCTCGTGGGAAAGCCTCTGTCTTCCACATCAGGCTGATGGAGTTGTTGCGCTGCTCCTTGTCCTTGTTGATGGATACGATAGGCGTTGCATTGTCAGGCACTGGATAGTACTCAAACTTGGCAGCATCGGGACCGGATGGCTGAATGTCAGCAAACACCGTCTTGATTTTCTGCTCCATCTCGTCCACATTGATGTCACCCACAATGACGATGGCTTGCAAGTCGGGACGGTACCATTTGCGGTAGTAACTGCGCAGGTCGTCGTGAGGGAAGTTCATCACGATGTCCATCGTACCGATAGGCAGACGGTTGCCGTACTTGCTGTCGGGATACATGACAGGGAGTGCCTTCTCATACATGCGCATCATGGCAGAGCTTCTGGAACGCCACTCCTCGTTGATGACACCACGCTCCTTGTCAATCTCCTTGCCTTCGAGCAAGAGGTCATGACTCCAGTCGTGGAGGATGAGCAGACAGGAATCCAAAGCACCTGCTGTCTCCACATTCACATTGTCGATGTTATAGACGGTTTCGTCGAAAGAGGTGTAGGCATTCAGGTTCTCACCGAATTTCACACCGATGCTTTCGAGGTACTGTTTCAGGCGGTCACCAGGGAAGTGGGTGGTGCCGTTGAAACACATATGTTCGAGGAAGTGCGCCAAACCACGCTGGTTCTCATCTTCCTGAATCGAACCCACCTTCTGTGCGATGTAGAAAAAAGCACGCTTCTCTGGCCATTCATTGTGACGCAGATAATATGTCAATCCGTTGGGCAATGTTCCCTTGCGCACTGCAGGATCCATCGGGATGGTTGCATCTTGTGCCGATGCTGCCAGACAAATAAAAAGGGAAATACAACAAGCAAAAAATCTCTGTTTCATTCTTTTATTTTTTAATTCTCTCAATCTTTCATTTTTTAATTCTTTCATTCTCTCATTTTTTATTGTCCAGCGCATGCTTTGCATAATCCACCGTGTAGTGGAGACCGCGTGACTCTTTGCGTTCAAGGGCTTGGCGAGTGATGAGATAACCCACGTTGATCATGTTGCGGAGTTCGCAGATGTCGCGGGTAGGCTTGACACGCTTGAAGAGGTGTTCCGTCTCTTCGTAGAGCAGGTCGAGGCGTTCCCATGCACGGTGCAGACGAAGGTCGGAGCGTACAATGCCCACATAGGTGGACATAATCTGTCCCACTTCCTTCACGTCTTGTGCAATGAGCACCTTCTCCTCGTTAGTCATTGTGCCCTCATCGTTCCATGCAGGAATCTTCTCGTTAAACTCATACTGGTCAACGACTTCCAGAGAGTGCTTGGCTGCTGCATCAGCATACACCACAGCTTCTATCAATGAGTTGGATGCCAAACGGTTGCCGCCATGCAAACCTGTGCATGAACATTCACCTACAGCATAGAGTCGCTTGATGCTTGAACGTCCATCCAAATCTACCTGAATGCCACCGCACATGTAGTGAGCCGATGGTGCCACAGGGATGTATTCCTTGGTGATGTCGATGCCAATGCTGAGACACTTCGCATAGATGTTAGGGAAGTGATGCTTGGTCTCTTCAGGGTCTTTATGAGTGACGTCAAGACATACATGGTCAAGGGCATGAATCTTCATCTCGTTATCGATGGCACGTGCTACTATGTCACGTGGTGCCAAAGAAAGGCGCTCGTCATACTTCTGCATAAACTCTGTTCCGTCCGGCAAACGCAAGATACCGCCATAACCACGCATTGCCTCTGTGATCAGATAGGCAGGGTGTGTCTCGGCAGGGTTGTAGAGCACCGTTGGGTGGAACTGCACAAACTCCATGTCTTTCACCTTGCCCTTGGCGCGATAGACCATGGCGATGCCGTCACCTGTCGCGATGTTGGGGTTTGAGGTGGTCTTATAGATGGCTCCCGTTCCGCCAGTTGCCATCAATGTCACCTTTGACAGATAGGTGTCAATCTTACCCGTCGTGGGATTCAGCACATACGCACCGAAACACTCAATATCAGGAGTGCGACGAGTCACACGGATGCCCAGATGGTGCTGGGTGATGATTTCCACAGCAAAATGATTCTCAAAAACCTCGATGTCGGGATGATTACGCACTGCAGCAATCAAGCCACGCTGAATCTCAGCGCCTGTGTCATCGGCATGGTGCAAGATGCGGAACTCGGAGTGTCCACCTTCACGGTGAAGGTCAAACGAGCCGTCCTCCTTCTTGTCGAAGTTCACGCCCCATCTGACAAGGTCTTTGATGCCTTGCGGACCACCCATGACCACTTGTCTCACTGCTTCGGGGTCACTGATAAAGTCACCCGCAATCATAGTGTCTTCAATGTGCTTTTCGAAGTTATCGACCAGCAGGTTCGTCACTGATGCAATGCCGCCTTGCGCCTTTGCCGTGTTTGCCTCTTCGAGTGTGGTCTTGCAAATGATGGCAATCTTACCCTTTTTTGCCTCAGCCACTTTGAGCGCATAACTCATACCAGCCACACCAGAGCCGATGATGAGAAAATCGTATTTCTTAGTCATAGTTTGCTGTTTTTGACATTCCAATTGCAAAGGTAGGGAAGAATTAGGAATTAGGAATTAGGAATTAAGAATTATTTGCCATTCAAGGTGTTTTTTCGTTGAAAAAGTAACAATTCCTCATTCCACATTCCTATTTTTCATTCTTTCATTTTCTCATTTTTTCATTTTTCTCTACCTTTGTCCCCATGACAGCAAAGAACAACAGGACATTGCGAATTGAAGAGGATGAGTGTGAGCAGCTCATGCGGATGGTTGATGGAAAGTCACTCATCCAAGGAAACATTCTCAATGTGCTCCCCACTTTGCCTGATGGCTTTGCCCACCTCATCATTGTTGACCCTCCTTATAACTTGCCTCGCAATTTTGGTGGCAACAAGTTCACAGCATGTTCTCCCCGACAATACGAAGACTATTTGCGACAATGGTTTTATCCCCTTTGTGACAAACTGGCTCCCAATGGCACTCTCTATATGTGCGGCGATTGGCGTTGTTCCTCTTCCATGCAACGCGTTATTGAGGAAAGGCTCACCATCCTCAATCGCATCACTTGGCAACGGGAAAAGGGACGAGGGGCTGCCCATAATTGGAAGAACTCGATGGAAGATATCTGGTTTGCTGTCAAGAATCCCAACGACTACTATTTCAACCTTGATGCGGTGAAACAGCGTCGTCGTGTGCTGGCTCCCTATCGGCAAGATGGGCAACCCAAAGATTGGGAACAGACCACAGAAGGACGTTTCCGCACCACCTGCCCCAGCAATTTTTGGGATGACATTTCCGTGCCCTTTTGGTCCATGCCTGAAAATACCGACCACCCTACTCAAAAACCTGAAAAACTCATTGCCAAACTCATCCTCGCCTCTTCCAAAGAGGGTGATATGGTTTTCGACCCCTTCTTGGGTAGTGGCACCACTGCTGTTGTTGCTAAGAAACTCCATCGCCAGTATTGCGGCATCGAACTCAATCCTGACTACTGCCTCCTTGCCGCCAAGCGTCTCCTGCTTGCTGACACGGACAAGTCCATCCAAGGTTATGCTGATGGTGTGTTTTGGGAAAGGCATAGTGGAAAGTGAGTCGACGGAGGGGAGAAACAACCCATGACAGAAAAGGGTGCTGAAAAGAAAAATGATGTTATATATTGTTAATGTTGAGGATAATAGAAGAAATTGCATTATCTTTGTACCGAAAATTAGCTAATTGATAAAGTTTTTGTAAGTGATATGAAGAAAAAAAGAATGTTGTTGGCATGGCTGATGGCTGGTGCGGCTTTGTGTGTGCATGCACAACAGACAGCTGTGAAAGCAGTGGCAGATGGTCACTACTATGGTGCAAGACAACAGTTTGAGCGTTTCTTGGGTGAGACGAAAGAGGATGCGAAGGGCAGAGAGGAAGCTCAGGCGCTCTCATTGGTATGCGATTATGTGTTGGGCAACCCTGGCACAGCTGACCAGATGGGAGAGTGGGTGAAGAAACATCCGCTGTCACAGTATGCTGAGGTCTTGTCGGTGTTCAGACGTAACTTGCTGGTGAAGGAACTTCGTGTGGATGAGGCGTTGGAAGCATTCTTTGCAGATGAGGCGAAGGGGTATTCCATCGACACGCCACTTCCTTATCCCTTGACAGGACTGAGTGATGAGGCATACGCCTACCAGAATGCGATTTACCGTCTGGCAGGTGAGAAACTATATGACGAGGGACAGTTTGAACGTGCTTTGGGCTATCTGGAAGCAGGTGAGAAGACACGCACTTCGCAGTATAAGCAAGGCATGTGCTATTACAATTTGGGCAAATTCGAATCAGCATACAACACGTTGGCGGAGTCGGCAAGTATTGATCAGGATGAGATGGCGCAGAATGCTTGGTTGCATGCAGGTATAGCTGCTTTGCAATTGAGTCAGAAAGACAAGGCGCAGCAGGCCTTCCTGAATGCCTCGAAGATGTCATCCAATGCACAATTCCGTGAACAGGCACTTTATAACTATGCTTTGACGTTGCATGAGCAGAATGCCCCCACCACGGTGACTGTGATGGAACAGTTCCTGAATGACTTCCCGACTTCGCAGTATGCCACTCCTGTGTCGCAATGCCTGACGGAGGTCTATATGAAGAAGGGCAATTATTCGAAAGCACTCAATGCCATCAACAGGGTGCAGGCACCTGATGCCACCACGCAGGCTGACAAACAGAAGGTGCTGTATAACTTGGCATTCCGTGAATTGAGCCAGAACAAGGTGCAGGACGCCCTCACTTATGCCACTCAAGCCGTTGCATTAGGCAAGCAGGATGCGGAAGCATATGCAGAATCTTACTACGTGAAGGGTGATTGCAATTATAGGTTGGGCAACTATGCACAGGCTGCCAGCGACTTGAACACTGCCATCAATTTAGGTCAGCAGACACCAAGCGGAAAACTGAAAAATAGTGGTTATGCCTTGTATAGTCTTGGTTATGCACACTTCAAACAACAGCAGTACAATGCCGCCATCACGGAGTTCAGGAAAATCACCGAACTGACCACGGCAACTAATCAAGTGAAAGCGGATGCGTTCAACCGTATAGGTGACTGCTACCTGAACATGCGCAACTATGATGAGGCAGATGCCAATTATGTGCGCGCCAAGGCAACTGACCATACAATGGGTGACTATTCCATGTTGCAACAGGCATATATCGAGGGTTTGCGTGGCAACTATGACAAGAAGGTGGATATCATCAACCAGATGAACGCAGAATATCCGTCCTCTTCACAGGCAGCCAAGGCCTTGTATGAACAGGGACGTGCCTATGTGCTTTCAGGCAAGGAGGATGAGGCTGCAGCCGTGTTCTCTTCCATCGCAGTCCGCTATCCGGGCAGTGAGTACACGAAGAAGGCAAGAGAGGAATTGGCAAACATGGCTGCCAACATCGCCATTCAGGACTCTATTGCGGCAGCACAGGATTCCATTGCCACAGAAGCAGCCAAGGCACCTGTGGTTGCAGCACAGAAATTGTACAACGCTGGGCAGTATCAGCAGGCAGAGCAGCAGTTGAACAAGGCGATAGACGAGGGTATTGGCAAGCCTTATTGGCTGGCACGTGCTTTCATCTTGTTGAGCGACATCTACAAGGCAGAAGGTCGTGAAGTGGAAGCGAAGCAGACCATAGAGTCGCTGAAAGCGAACTACAAGGAAGAAGATGACATACAGACGATGATACGGGAGAGGATGAAAGAATGAATAATGAAAGAATAAAAGCAATGAAAGATATGAAACTGAGAATTTTCACTTTTCAAGTACACTTGAAGAAAGCGTTTCTTACTTCTTGTTCACTTCTCATTTGCCTTGCAGCAATGGCGCAGTTGGACAACACCGTGGAAGTGACCAACGAGGCAAAGCCTGTGGTGACAGACGTGAAGAAGATGCCTGTCAAGACCAAGCCTGCCGAGACACAGGTGACGCACTACACGATGCAGTATGCCGTGAACGGGCAGCCTCTCAATAACTATGTGGCTGAGCCATTGGGCGATTATGAGAGTGAAGCTGTGTGGAAGGGCAACAAGAAAGGCTATGTGCATCTGAGTGGAGGTGTTCCGAACAATCTGGACGGCATGGCAGCTTATCAGCTCGACTTGACCAAGAATGATGCCTTGAGGGTGGACTTCTCCCTGAAGGGTTTCAATGGAAAGACGAAAGAGAATAAATATTTTGGTTTGAAAGATTGGGAAAGTCGTGATTACCGCAACCGCATAGGCTTGAGATATAACCATCGCTTTGACAATGGGGTGGATCTCTTTGTGAAGGGTGATTACGAGAACCAGCTGTTTAACTATATGACTGCCAATGCAAGCGGAACGGACAAGCAGCACAATGTCTTGGGCAGTGTGGTGGTTGGTCTTACGCCTTATCAGTTTGAGAACTTCACTTTCGATGCAACGGCAGGGGTGAAGTTCTTCAGCCAAAACCATCGCACTAACTTGCAGAAAAAGTTGGGAGAAACTTTGCTTCAATTGGATGGAACGGCATCCTACCGTATCTCAGACGAACATGGTGTTGGGCTTGGAGTTGGGGCTTTCTATTCAGCATACGGTAATGTGGAACTGGATGGCATCACCCGTTTGCGCTTCACGCCGCATTATAAGTATAGCAGTGAACAGATGGATTTGAAGTTAGGTGTGTTTGTCAGCACGAAGGGAAATGTGGCTCCAGATGCCTCGCTCACCTACCACATCAGTCCAAAGAGCGATTTCTATGCAAAGGCACGGGGATATGAGGAGAACAATGATTTCCGTCATCTCACAGACATTCATCCTTACTTTGTATTAGATGGCCACATCAGCACCACAAATGATGGCATCATCAAGATGCAGGATGCTTTCCACTATATTGATGCGCAGGTGGGCTATCGTTTCAAGAGTGACTACGGACTCATTGGTGACCTCAATGTGGGTTTTGACCAGTCGAAGAACCATCTGGACATCATGTGGAGAGCCAACACAAGGTATGGCGCTGAAAATCCTTGGGCAGAATTCACGAAGAACAAGAGCTTCTACCTGAATGCCGATTTTGTGTATAACTATCAGGACATCGTGAAGGTGGATGCCCGCCATCGCTTGAATATCGAGAGCAACAAGAGACCCGGTGAGGACTGGTTGGAAGGGTCGTACATCAACCCTGCATTTGAGATGAACTGGAAGGCTGACTTCAAACTGATGAAGAATCTGTATGCGGGGGTGGATTGGCGATTGGCATGTTTCAGCAACCCGAACATCAAGGTGGAGACAGGGTCTGCCTATGAGCGTCCCAACACGGTGAATCTGGGTGCCAGCATCCGCTACACATTGCCGATTGAAATGCCACTGACAGTGTTTGTGAAGGGTGACAACTTGCTCAATCAAAACTATGATCGCTACTTTGGCTACCGTAACATTGGAACGAGTTTCTTGGGCGGTTTTGCCTTCAGTTTTTAGATTTCAGGCAAAAAATTTGGTGGAATAAAGGAAAAGCCGTACCTTTGCAGCGGAAAAAGATTGGAAGGGTTCCGACATGCAGCGTGTCGGGATTCTTTTTCTTTTCATTCCTTAAATAAAGAGATTCTAATAACGACTTAACCAAAACAGAATATTACTATGGCTTATATGTCACAAGAGGGCTACGATAAACTTCGTGCCCAAATCAAGCAGTTGGAAGAGGTGGAACGCCCTGAGGTGATCCGCCAGATTGCGGAGGCTCGCGAAAAGGGAGACCTTTCAGAGAATGCAGAGTATGATGCAGCCAAAGAGGCGCAGGGAAAACTGGAGACAAAGATTGCCGAGTTGAAGGCAGTGCTGGCTGACACGAAGATTCTTGACCCTTCCAAACTGACGAAGAAGGATGAGGTGCAGATTCTTTCGAAAGTGGAGCTGAAGAATGTGGAGAACGGCATGAAACTGACTTACACCATCGTAAGTGAAGGTGAGGCAAATCTGCGTGAGAACAAGATTTCCATCAAGACTCCTATTGCACAGGGTTTGCTGGGCAAGAAGGTGGGCGATGTTGCTGAAGTCACTGTGCCACGTGGTGTGATGAAGTTCGAAATCATGAGCATCAGCTTCGGATAATACAGCACTTCATTTCTTCAAATTCTCAACTATTCAAATCTTCAAAAAATGGGTATTTTTGCTAAGATTGCGGCAGGGGAGATTCCTTCCTACAAGTGTGCTGAGAACGAGGAGTTCTATGCATTCCTTGACATCAATCCTTTGGTAAAAGGTCACACTTTGGTCATTCCACGTCGTGAAGTGGATTACATCTTCGACATGGAAGATGATGAACTGGCTCGTTTCGAGGTGTTTGCCAAGAAGGTGGCAGTTGCCATCAAGAAGGCATTCCCTTGCGTGAAAGTGGGTCTGGCAGTGCTGGGTCTTGAAGTTCCTCATGCACACATTCATCTCATTCCTATGCAAAGTGAGAAGGACATGAACTTTGCCAATCCCAAACTCAGTCTTTCTGCTGAAGAGATGCAGGAGATTGCCAGCAAGATTTATCAGGAGTTCTCTAAGTAAGAAGGGCACTGTCAGATGTTGACACAGCAAGAATGTGATTTTCTCCACTCACGCATGCAAGGCACCATCATCGAGGCCTTGGGCATTCGTTTTGTGCCCACTGATGATGATGTAGCTGTGGCAGAGATGCCTATTTCACCTTCTACACGTCAATACTTAGGCATTCTGCATGGAGGTGCTTCGCTGACACTTGCTGAGACCATTGCAGGTGTGGGTTCACTCCATCTGACCAACTATGACGAATCCCTTGCCGTGTGTGGCACAGAAGTCAATGCCAGTCATGTGGCGATGTCTGCCACCGAAGGGAAAGTGTATGGCAAGGCACGTCTTGTCCATGCTGGCAAGAGCACTCATGTTTGGAATGTTGACATTGTGGGAGAGGATGGCACTGTCATCTCTGCAGAACGGGTGACCAACCGCATCATTCAGCGAAAGCAGGTGTAGAGAACACGTATAAAGAAAAAAGAAAAAGACCTGGGAGAGCATTTCTTCCAGGTCTTTTTTCGTGCCAGTAGCACGAAGTTGGTTTTTTGTTAGAGAATTGGAACCTTTTCCAATCTTTTGCCTCCAGAGCCATTGCTCTTTCAGCGGAAGGTGGTGGGCTTCACAGCTTCACCTTCAATAGGTTTGGTTTAGTTAAGCATTAATTGTTTATTATAAGTAAAAGCAAAAGTTCTTTTCAGGTACATCAGAGAGTTGACTCTTACTGAATCTCATCCTTCGTGGCGATGCTGATGATGGAGTCGTTTGTTGCCTTTGTCTCAGCTTGGCTCACATCCTTCACGCGGATGGTTTGGCGAACATCGCTTGATTTGATGTAGGGGTCAACAGCCACCACATTGCTGTTCTCTTCAGCTTCCTGCTCTCCAATGGCATGCTCTGCTGCACGTCCGATAGTGAGTGCCATTGCCACCACTGCTGCCGCTTTGAAGAAAGGTGCCATGTGGTGTGTGGTCAGCTTGACGATGTGTGCCTTGGTCACGCTGGGCTTAGTTGCCTCAATACGTGCCATCATGCGCTCATCGAAGTCCTCACTCAGCTTTTCTGCCTGTGCCCCTGTCTCGTAGTTGAAGAGGTCGGCATACTGTGCCAGATGTCCAGGTACATCCTCTTGTGAGAAGAACGAACGAAGAATCTGCTCCTCCTGCAAGGTAGTGGTGCAGGCGAAGTAGCTTTCCAACAGTTGTTCTATGTACTTGTAGTCCATTTGAGTGATTTTTTTGTACTCTCTAATAACACGACGGATGAGAAACAGAAAAGTTACAAGAAAAGTGATTTTTTTTGCAAAATTTTTTCTCTCAACTCATTTCGTGCCCTGAATAGTGTTACTTTTACATCTGATTCTGAAATGCTTAACACGCTCGCAATCTCTTTATAACTTTTTCCTTCAATATCTCTCAATTGAATGATGGTGCGTTGTTTTTCGGGCAGCGCATTGATGATGTCGGTGATGAATCCAGATGTTTCCAGATGCATCAAATGACTGTCCGTACCTCCCTGTCCTTCATCAGGACGGTCATGCTCCTCATCATCAAAAGACACATGCTGATTGTCCATCTTCTCCTTCCTGTCAAGAGCAAGGTTGCGCGCCATGGTGAGGGCAAAAGCCTCCAGATTCTCCACCTTTTCCAGTTCGTTGCGCTTTTCCCACAACTTGATAAGGGTGTCTTGCACGATATCCTCCGCCTCCTCCCTGTTCATGACGATGCGTAATGCTGTTCTGAAGATGATGTTCTTCAGTGGTAGGATGTCGTGTTTGAAGTCCATATTTTTTAGTGAGGATTTAGGATTTCCTCATTCCTAACTGATAATCGTTCCCTTTGTGCCGTCAATGGCATCTGCCTTGGTGATGATGACTCTTTTCACACCAGCCTTGATAGCCGCCAATGCATTCTCAATCTTGGGAATCATGCCGCCACTTACAGTTCCGTCAGCTTTCAACTGCTCAAAACTCTCTGTTGTGATGTGAGGAATGACCG
Organism: Bacteroidaceae bacterium; assembly: GCA_024688885.1. Taxonomy (GTDB): domain Bacteria; phylum Bacteroidota; class Bacteroidia; order Bacteroidales; family Bacteroidaceae; genus Minthosoma. The sequence goes on from JAILDV010000067.1 coordinate 68,582, forward strand.
AAGCCTCATCCTCGGGGTCAGTCAGCACACCGGCATGCTCAAAGCTGTACATCAGTGTCACCTCGTAGAAAGGAGCCAGTGCCTTGGCTGTCTCGCCTGCAATGGTGTCAGCATTCGTGTTCAGGAGGTTGCCTTGCTTGTCATGTGTCAGTGGAGCCATCACAGGCACCACGCCCTCACCAATCAGTGTGGCAAGCATCTTGCTGTCACATTGGTCCACATCGCCCACAAAACCGAAGTCCACCATCTGCTCTGTGCCATCATCCATCTTCACTTTTTTCAGAGGACGCTTGTGCGACAGCATCACATTCATGTCAGCACCTGTCAGACCCAGAGCATTGATGCCGCAAGCTTGCAGACGTGCTACAATGTTCTTGTTCACCAAGCCACCATACACCATCGTCACCACTTTCAGCATCTCTGCATCCGTCACTCTTCGACCACCAATCATTGTGCTCTCAATGCCCAGTTCTGCAGCAATTTTCGTAGCAGACCTGCCACCTCCATGCACCAGCACTTTGGCACCTTCGATGGCACTGAAATCCCGGAGCAACTGCTGGAGGCTCTCCTCGTCCTCCACAATCTTGCCCCCCACTTTCACCACTGTCAATTTTTCCATGTTTAACCCTAACCTAAATGTTCAATTCCCAACTTTCAACTTTCAATTTTCAACTCTCAAAGTCCAAGCAGCTTCTCTGCACTGTGTAAGGGCGCACCTTCCCGTTAGCCACAGCCACATGTTCGGGGTGCTGTGCATATCCCTTCAAGGCTTCTTCCGACTCCAGTGTGCTGTCAAGCATCACATCAGCATTCGATGAAGCCAGACGTCCATCAATATGTACCTTCACGTCAAGGAGTCCGGGCACCTTGCCCACCAGTCCCTCAAGACCTTCCTTGATGCCGCGCTTCACTTCTTGCTTCTTTTCCTCCGAAAGTTCTGGATTCAAAGTCCAGAGAATAATGTGTTTAACCATTGCTTTCTAATTTTAATCCTGTTTTATTTCGCCCACAAAGTTACGCATAAGTGAGCACAATACAAAGGAAAAAACTGTTTTTTACTTTTATTGTCGAACGAAAGAAACTTTTACGCATGTGATTTGGTTGATTCGTAAATTGTGTGTAACTTTGTCGCCCATACTTATTGAAAAAAATGAGATACGGAGTTATTGGAACAGGTGCCATTGGTGGCTATTATGGGGCGAAGCTGGCAAGGACGGGGAAGGAAGTGCATTTCCTTTTCCATCGGGATTATGATTATGTGAAGGAGCACGGATTGCTGGTGGAATCATGTGATGGGAGTTTCCATCTGAAGGATGTGAATGCTTATCGGAGCACACAGGATATGCCTAAGTGTGATGTGGTGCTGGTGGGATTGAAGTCGGTGAACAATCACCTGCTCCCAGAATTGTTGCCACCTTTGTTGAAAGAGGATACGTTGGTGGTGCTGATTCAGAACGGCATTGGCATTGAAGAAGATGTACAAAAAATGTTTCCAGAGGTGCAGTTGGCTGCTGGATTGGCATTTATCTGTAGTGCGAAAACAGAACCCGGAAAGGTGAATCATCAGTGCTATGGTTATATTAACATCGGCAACTATTCGTGTCAGCAGCAGGAGAAGATTGATGAGGTGGTGGACGACTTCCGCAAGGCAGGTGTGGATGCCAATGAGGTGGAGTATTTGGAAGCCCGATGGAAGAAGGCTGTGTGGAATATGCCGTTCAATGGGATGACAGTGGCGCTGAATACGCAGACGGACATTCTCTTGCAGAATCCCAGCACTCTGCAACTCATCAAAGACCAGATGATGGAAGTGATTGAGGCAGCTCAGGCATGTGGGGTGAAAAACATTGATGAGACTTTTGCTGAAAAGATGATCTACAACACTGTCCACATGACGCCCTACTCACCCAGCATGAAACTGGACTTTGAGTTCAAGCGCCCGATGGAAACGTATTACCTTTATACACGTCCCATCGAGGAGGCAAAGAAGGCTGGATATCAGATGAGGAAGTTGGAGATGCTGGAACAAGAATTGAGGTTCTTGGAAGAGACACGCAGATGAAGACAACGCTCATATTTGACTTGGACGGTACCCTGATGAACACACTGGATGACTTGCATGCCAGTGTCTCCTATGCCTTGCGTGAGGCAGGGTTGGAGTCCAATCCGAAGCAAGACACAAGGCGTTATTTGGGCAATGGCATCCGAAGATTAGTGGAACGTAGTGTGGAGCAGAGCAAGCCCGATGCTGATGAAGCCCTAAAGGAGCGTGTGTTCGAAACCTTCCGTGCCTACTATGTGGAACATTCTATGGACAGGACAGCACCCTATGAAGGTGTGCCAGAGATGCTAAAGGAATGTAAGCAGAGAGGCTTTTTCACAGCCATTGTGAGCAACAAGCTTGCTCCTGCTGTGAAAGACTTGCACAAGGCTTTCTTTGCCGACTCCATTGATGTGGCGATAGGAGAGACCCCAGCAGTGAAGCGGAAACCAGCTCCCGACATGGTGGATGAGGCTATTCGCCAACTCTCCCACTTGCATGGGCAGTCCATTGAGAAGTCTGCATGTGTCTATGTGGGCGACAGTGAGGTGGATTTGCTGACAGCCAAGAACTCATCCCTTCCATGCATCGCAGTGAGTTGGGGATTCCGTGACCGCGACTTCCTTGTGGAGCAGGGAGCCAAGGTAATTATCGACCACCCGGAAGAACTATTTGAGCATTTGTAGGATTTACCTACCACTATATCTATTTATTATTCATCTAAAATCAACACAACAATGAAAAGATTGACATCTATTCTCACCGTTGCATTCATGGCAATCAGCATGACGGTGTGTGCACAGACAGCCAAAGGTGGCAAGGTTCTCGTGGCTTATTTCTCAGCTTCGGGCAACACCAAGGTGGCTGCAGAGAAAATTCAGAAGGCAGCAGGTGCTGACATCTATGAGATTCAGCCCTCCAAGCCCTACACAAAGGAGGACCTTGATTTCCGCAATCGCCAGTCCCGTTCAGTAGTGGAGATGGGCAATCCAAGCTTCAGGGAAAAGTTGGGTGGCAAGCCTGTTGACATCAAGAAGTATGACGTCATCTATCTGGGCTTCCCCATTTGGGCAAACAAGGCACCCAGCATCATCTATTCTTTCCTCGAGTCACAGGACTTCAAGGGCAAGACCATCATCCCATTTGCCACATCAGGCAGCAGCCCTATCGACAACTCTGTCAACCAGCTCAAGTCTGCTTATCCCGACTTCACTTTCAAGGCAGGTAAGCGCATGAACAATGCGACAGACGAGGAAATCAAGGCTTTTGTAGGCAAATGATAAAAGAATGAAAGAATGAGACAATGAGAGAATGAAAGTCTTTCCAACGTGTCGTTTGGTCTTTTTCATTCTCTCATTTTTTTATTCTTTCATTCTTCATTCCCTCTTCCCTTTGCGCCTTTTTCCATAGGATAAGAAAAAAAACGAGGCTATAATTTGGAAATAAGCCTTCTTTTTACATATATTTGCAAATGAAAAAGTTCAAATCCTCTTTTGAACGTGAACCAGAGAGAGAAACTAAACAGAAATAACAATCTTAAAAACAAGCAACTTATGAGAAGAATCTTCCAATTGCTGGGACTCGTTGCTGCCATGTTGCTGGCAACGAATGTGCATGCCCAAGACAAGAAGCTGTTCAACCATCTGGCAATAGGTGCCGAAGTGGGAACGACAGGTTGGGGTTTTGAAGCAGCCATGCCTCTGACTCACTATGTCACCTTCCGTACAGGTTTCACCACACTGCCCCGTTTCAATGTCAACTTCGACATTGACTACACGACCAAGGGAGTGGAAAAGAATGTGGATGTGCGAGGAAGAGTTCACATGTCCGACTACAAGTTGTTGGCAGACATTTATCCCTTCAAGCACAGCTCCTTCCATGTGACAGGTGGTTTCTATGCAGGTTTACCCGACCTTGGCACTGTTCACAACACAGGTCTGCTGGAGGTGGATGAAGGTGAAGGTCTTGAAATTGGTGATGTGTTTGTTCGTCCAGATGAGACAGGCACCGTGCATCTGAAGCTCCAGACCAAGAGTTTCAAGCCCTATGTGGGATTGGGCTTTGGACGTCCAATCTCCTCCAAGCACAAGACGAGTGTGGCATTCGACCTTGGTGTCATGTTCTGGGGAAAACCCGCACTGAAGGTTTATTCACCCGATGAGGATGGCTGGATCAAGATGCGCAAGGATGATATTGACAACAAGGACTTCCACGATGCTGTGAAGATTATTGAGCGAGTGAAAGTGTATCCTGTGCTCAATCTCCGAATCTACCACAATATTTTCTAATCATGGGAGGTTCTTCCCAATAACTCTCAACCCTAAACTCTCAACTCTAACCCCTAAACCCTAAATAACCTATATGAAAAAGAATTTTCTCTATCTGACCATGTTCGCTGTTGCCCTCGCATTCACAGCTTGTAGCACTGATGGTGATGATGTCTCTTTGGCAAATCAGTCAGCCACATCCTCTGCGGCACCAGCATTGAGTGAAAACACTGACGTGTCTTCCACCTACCTCATCAGTGACAGTGATGCTCCTTTCAGTGAGATGTCCATCCTCGATGCCCACAAAGTCCTCCTGACCTTGAACACCCCAGCTCCTGCTGCTAAAAGACGTGCTTTGGGCAAGAATGCAAACTATATGGTGGGCACCTACACCTTCAACAGCACCACCAACACCTACACCATCAAGAACGAGGCAGGTGAGGACTATTGCCAAGTGGAGATGGCCAGCTTAGCCGTAGGCAACAAGAAGACACTGAAAATCCATTTGCTGAATGGCGATGAAATTGAGAAGCTTGACAAAGAATTTGAAGCTGATGTGGTGACGAAAGTCAATGGTGGCGTCTTCACCCAAAATCTCTGTCGCGAATGGCAGGTGGTGAGCACACGCCTACGCCACAAAGATGGTGTGACTGCTGTGAAGCACTTCGACAACCCTGCCGAAGCAGCCAGCCTCAATGCTATCCTCGACTATGCCAAGACTGTGGCGACCATCACCGAGACACTTGATGAAGGCACTGTCATCACCAGCATTCAGTTCACCTCAGACGGCAAGTTCTGCTTCTTCTTCCAGAATAACAAGCACTACATCGGAAAGTGGAGTGAGGACGACTTCAACAAGGGCTACATCAAATACAATTGGAACGATGAGACCATGGGCAACAAGTTCATGAATGATGGACATGCCATCTTCGACGTGAGAACCTACCAGAAAACAAACTACTTTGTTCTCACCCTTGCTGCCCAGATTAATGAGGCGAACAAAACCTATATGGTGGAAATCTCCTTCTATCTCAAGGAGAAGTGAGAAGATAAAAGTTAAAAGTGAAGAGTGAAAAATTTGCTACCGCATCAGTTTGCCATCAGTTGACGTGCAAGTGCGGTAGCAAATTTTTCATTTTTTCATTCTCTCATTTTTTCATTTTCCACAAGCCACTACCTCTATCTCCACCAGTGCATTTTTTGGTAAAGTCTTCACTGCCACTGCAGAACGGGCGGGATAAGGCTCTGAGAAGAATTCGGCATACACGCTGTTCATCTCGGCAAAATCACCCATGTCTGCCAAGAACACCGTGGTCTTCACCACGTCGGTCATAGACACTCCAGCCTCTTCCAGAATGGCTTTCACGTTTGAGAGTGACTGACGTGTCTGCTCCTTGATGCCCCCTTCAGGGAATGCACCCGTGGCAGGGTTAAGACCTAACTGACCAGATGTATAAACAAAATCTCCTGCCTGAATGGCTTGGCTATAGGGACCTATTGCCCCTGGTGCCTTTGTCGTGCTGATTGCTTTCATGTTAGTTTGAATTTGATAATGGTGCAAAGGTAGCAAATTTCCCGCTTTTCATTTTTATCTTTTCACTTAAATATCTTATCTTTGCAGAGAAAACTAAAAACTACCAACCTATATGACACACAAATCATTGTCATTCCTTTTCTTTCTGTTCTTCAGTGTGAACATCGGGGCACAGCAGACCTATGACCTGCCCCTTGCCAAACCAGTCACCAACGACACTGAGAAAGTGATAGGTGAAGGTGCTCGTAAAGACATCACGGGTGTGGTGAAACCATCCATTCAGGTATTCCTCCCTCCTGCCGACAAAGCCAACGGATGTGCTGTCATCCTTTGTCCTGGTGGTGGCATGAGAGCCCTCTCGTGGGGCACTGATGTGGAGCAGATGGCAACCTTCCTCAATGAACGGGGCATTGCAGCCATCGGATTGAAGTACCACCTCAACACAGGCTCCTTCCCACAAGGAATGCAGATGCCTCCGATGGTGGATGTCACCCATCTTGAACGCTTCCCACAAGCAGATGCCAATCCCCTGCACTTTCCCGCAGGAGATTCCATCCTGCAACTCGCTGCTGATGATGCCAAGGCTGCTATCCGCATGGTGCGTCAACAGGCACAGGCATGGCATCTTGACACCCATAAGATTGGCTATCTGGGCTTCTCCGCAGGAGGTGGCGTGGCAATTGCTGCCACCATCCAAGCCACAGGACCTTCAGAGCGCCCCGACTTCCTCTGCACCAACTTTGGTCCCTCTCTCATGCCCGTCAAGGTGCCCAATCCTGCACCCCCTCTCCTCATCATGACACGTGCTGACCACCAGAATGTGGCAGCAGGTCTTGTCAATCTTTTCCTCGAATGGAAGAAGGCTAGAGGCAATGCCGAACTCCACCTCTATGGTGACGGCACAGGCCCCTACACCCTCATGCCCCAAACAGGCCGCACCACAACTGAAGCATGGAGCCAGCAGTTCCTCCTGTGGCTGCAAGCTAGAGGTTTTGTGAAATAAAAAGACACCTCAAGTTGTAAGAATCCTCGCAATTTCTTAGGAAGTTGCGGGGATTTCTTGTGCTTGGGGACACTCTTCTCCTCTTATGCTTGGATGAAGAGTCCACCATGTTCTGTATGACGTCTTGTGACTAACACGAGTGACGTATGGTGTGAATCACTTAGCCTGATTACATCTTTTCTTTTAGCTTATATATACATTTTCATTTGGCTTGAATACACCTTTTTGTATTCAAGTCAAATTGAGTTTTGTATTCAAGCTAAATCGCATCTTGTATTCAAGCCAAATTGAATTGTGTATTCAAGCCAAATTGAAATGAGTATTCACGCTAAAGTGATTCGTGTATTCACGCTAAAGTGATTTGAGTATTCACGCTAAAGTGATTGGTGATATCGGGCGACGGGTGATGGTGATATCGAAAGACGAGAGGGAGTGATGGCGATAGAGACATCTACATATAGATGAAAGTGAATGTGTTATGTTGCAGTAGGCTTGTGCTGATTCTGCCTTAAATGACGATGTCAATTTGTTTGATGATGATTTTTTATCCATATTATTTTGTAAAAAAGAAAGAAATACCTAATTTTGCCGCCGTAAAACCTTTTAATTGAGAGGAATATGAACAAGAAGTTAGTTATTTTATGTTTGAGTCTGTTGGTGGGCTGCATGTGGGTCAGCGCACAGGAAACGAAGAAGAGCAACCTGGAAATGCAGGCTGACAGGGAAAACGGTAAGGGCAACAAGGTGAATGCCCGTGCTTTTTATTTGCGTGCTTATGAGGACTATGTGAAGAAGGGAGAGGTGGAGAAAGGTGTGGATTGTGGCTTGAAGGCTACTGACCTGTATTATTTAGGGGACAACCTCTACAAGGAGGGATTGGACTTGCTGAACCGCATTGACAAGAGTATTGACTCGAAGGCTGGGCAAGGAAAAAAGGCTGCACTGCACTACCTGACTGCAAAGGAGCGCTTCCAGATTTACACGAAGCAGAAGAAGGGGGAGAGTGCGCTGGAACAGCTGAACAAGATGGAGAAATATGCCAATGAGGCGAATGATGCAGATTTGAGGAATGACCATCTCTATAATAAATCCGTGTATTTTTATTCCACTGGACAGAACGACAAGGCAAATGCCATGTTGAAGGAGATGGTGGCGAAGATGAATGAGGCAAGTGAGCAGAAGGTGGCGAAGGAGATAGAGGGACTGAAGAAGCAGATTGCTGACAATGAGGCTGAGATTGAGGATAAGGACAGCTCGCTGACTGCCCGCCAAATCACCATTGTGGGCTTGGCTATTCTGGCAGCCATACTGGCTGTTGCGTTGGTGCTGGGCGCTCTTGCACTGATGCGCTCCATCTATTTGACCCGCAAACAGAAGAAGACCATCCGAAGCTTGAGCGAGAACAATGCCCAGCAGGCAAAGTTCATCAGCAACATGTCTTCGCAATTGGAACCCACCTTGCAGAAACTGGACAAGGATGTTCCAGAGGTGCAGGCATTGCTGGACTTCTCTGACCATATCCAGTTGCTTTCTAAACTGGAAACGAGCACAGAAGCTGTGGAGAAGGAGGATGTGCAGGTGGGTGCGCTGTGTGAGGAACTGATAGAGCAGATTCGTGACAAGGTGAGGAGTGGTGTCAATCTGAATGTGGATGCACCAAAGATGACTGCGAAAATCAACAAGGAGTATGTGTCACACATCTTGTCGCACCTGCTGAGGAATGCTGCGCTGTACACACCAGAAGGCGGGCACATCACATTGGAATATAAGAAGAGAGGTGCGCACAAGCATCAGTTCATCGTGCTGAACACGGGAGAGACCATTCCTGAGGAGCAGCATGAGGAGGTGTTCAAACCTTTCCGCGAGGTGCGTGACCTCACCCTTGGCGATGGTCTTGGTTTGCCTATCTGCAAGCGCATGGCCATGAACATGAATGGTGACCTCGACATTGACCCTGCCTTTGTGAAAGGCGTAAGGTTTGTTTTGCACTTGCAAGACGATTGAGAAAAAATGAAAGAATGAAAAAATGAGAGAATGAAAAAGACCAAACGGGGTGTTGGAAAAAATATCATTCTCTCATTTTTTTATTCTTTCATTTTTTCAAATGATTCTCAAAGTACCGTGTGATGACATTGTGCAGATGCACACGGTCAGTACCCGTCATGTTGTGACCATCACCAGGGTAGGTGAAGAGGTCGGGATAGGTGTCGGCATCTATGCAGGCACGCATGAATGACAGGGTGTGCTGGGGCACACAGATAGGGTCGTTTCCTCCATAGATGACGAGGAGACGCCCTTTCAGGTTCTGCGCTTTGTTGAGCAGGGAGGTGCTCTCATAGCCTTCGGGGTTGGTCTGTGGGGTGTCCATGTAGCGTTCACCATACATGACTTCATAGAAGCGCCAGTCAATGACAGGACCTCCTGCCACACCCACTTTGAAGACATCGGGATAGGTGGTCATGAGGCTGGTGGTCATGAAGCCTCCATAGCTCCAACCATGCACTCCCAAGCGGTTGGCATCGACATAGGGAAGACTCTTCAGATAATCGACACCACAAAGCTGGTCTTTCATCTCCTCCACACCCAACTGACGGAAAGTGGCTTGTTCAAAAGCAAGTCCGCGATGCTCACTGCCCCGATTGTCAAGACAGAACATCACATAACCTTGCTGTGCCATCCAGATGTCCCAACCCCTTGCTCCCCAATTGCGGGAGGCATCGATGTTGTGGGCATGAGGACCTCCATAGACATACACCACTGCGGGATATTTCTTGTTGGGGTCAAAGTCGGTGGGAAGGATAAGGCGATAGTAGAGGTCTGTCACCCCGTCAGCTGCCTTGATGGTGCCTGTCTTGATTTCAGGCACTTGGAAGTTCTCCCAAGGGTCATCAGCTGTGAAATAGTTGAGGGTGGAGAGTTTGGGGTTGACAGTGGAGACAATGTCAATCTTGCGGGCAATGTCGGGTGAGGAATAGTTGTCGAAGAAGAAATTGCCCGACTCTGAGAGGGTGGCATCATGCCAACCAGTGGCATTGCCGAGAAGGGTACGCTTGCCCTTCATGTCCACCTTGTACACATTCTGCTGGAGCGGATGCTGCTCGTTGGAGGTGTAGAGGATGGTCTTCTGCTCCTTGTTGAAGCCCAGCATTTCCATGACCTCAAAGGAACCCTGCGTGAGTTGCTTGACGAGTTGCCCCTTTATATTATATATGTATAAGTGGTTGTAACCATCCCTGCGTGTCTGATAGACAAATTTCGTGTCATCCCAAGGCAGGAACTGGATGGGATGAAGGGGCTCGAAGTATTTCTCATTGTCTTCGGTGAAGAGGGTGCGCAGCTTCTCACCTGTCAGGGCATCATATTCATCAAGGGAACCATGATTTTGGTCACGGTTCAGTTCGATGAGGTAGAGTTTCTTGCCATCAGGAGCCCATGCGATGTTGGTGAAGTAGCGGTCAGTCGGGTCACCTGTGTTCAAGTAGATGGTCTTGTCTGTCTTGGGATTGAAGATGCCCACATACACCTTGTGAGAGGTCTCTCCTGCCATGGGGTAGGGAAGCCCCCTCCCATCCTCCTCCTTGGGGGAGGTGCTGCTGTCCGAATGGGCTGTCCCCCCTTGGGGGGAAAAGAAGGGGGGCTCTTGCGGAAACTTGGACACCATGCTCTGATCCATCTTATAGAAAGCAAGCAAGGTGCCGTCAGGATTCCAGAATGTTCCCTTGCTGATGCCAAACTCTTCACGATGGACACTCTCACCATAGACGAGGTCAATGCTGCCATCAGAAGAGATTTGGTGTGTCTTGCCATCTTCGGTGACAACGAAGAGGTTGTGCTCAACGGTGTAAGCCATCGCCTTGTATTGTTTGTTCCAATCCATGTTGGATGCCTGTGGAGTGAGGTTCACTTTCCAAATGACCTGATGGTTCACCCAGTCGATAAGTGTGCGTTCCCTTCCCCTGTCGATGAGGATGTAAGGTTTCTCGGCATCAGGAAAAGTGGCATTATAGAGATGGTCAATGGTCTTTCTGCCATTGTCAGCCAGCACGGAGTTGATGTTCTCCAATGTCAGAGAACTAACTTCCGGACGGGCACTTTCTGTTCCCACCTGCTGACATTGGCTCATGTCCAGCTTGATGCATGCATCGCCCCACCATGTAAGGTATTCGGTTTCAGGCATGGATGCCTGATAGTAGGTGGAACCGCCAGGAATGAGGTCATTGATTGTGAAGAGTCTTTTCTGTGCCATAAGTGGAAGAGTGAGAAGGGTGACAAGCACCCCAAGTGCTGCTTTTTTCATTGGTCAGTATCTTTGGTGAGAAGTATCTCTTTGAGGGGGATGAGCACAAAATCACGCTCATACATAAGAGGATGGGGTATGGTCAGTTTGGGGGTGTTGATGTGGAGGTCATCATAGAGAAGGATGTCAATGTCGATGATGCGGTCGTGGTAGTTGACAGGTGGCAGTTGAGAGTTGACAGTTGAGAGTTGAGGGTTGGGGGTTGATTTTTGGGTGCGCCCCATGTCACGCTCAATCTGTTGGGTGACTTTCAGCAGGGCATGGGGGGAGAGTTCCGTCTCAACCCTTATGGCTGCATTGAGGAAGGTGTTCGGGCTCTCAAATCCCCACGGCTCAGTGGCAAGAAAAGCGGATTGTGCCCTGACTGGACCAATCCGCCTTCCTATTTCTGTGATGGCGGACACAAGGTTGTGTTCTTTGTCGCCAAGATTTGTACCGAGTGAAAGATAAACTATGTGCACCCTTTTGAGCATAAATAATCGCCCAGCGCATGGGCTGGTTAGTCGATGATGAGCATGGCATCGCCATAGGTGCCAAACATGTAGTCACCTTTGAGGGCTTCCTTGTAGGCATCCATCACCACATCGTAGCCTCCAAAGGCTGTGACGAGCATGAGCATGGTGGTGAGAGGCTGCTGGAAATTCACCACAAAGGCATCAGCAACAGTGAAGTCGTAAGGAGGGAAGATGAACTTGTTGGTCCAACCCTCAAACTCCTTGATGAAGCCACCGGGTCCCACTGCTGTTTCGAGGGCTCGGAGGGTGGTGGTGCCTACTGCACACACTTTGTGGCCATTCTCCTTTGCCTTGTTCACAATGTCGCAGGCTTCCTTGTTGACGAACATCTGTTCAGAATCTGTCTTGTGCTTGGTGAGGTCTTCCACATCAATGTTGCGGAAGTTGCCCAAACCTACATGGAGGGTGATGAAAGCCTGCTCGATGCCCATGATTTCCATGCGCTTCATGAGTTCGCGAGAGAAGTGAAGTCCTGAAACGGGAACAGTGACTGCTCCTTCATGGCGTGCATAGATGGTCTGGAAACGCTCATGGTCTTCCTCCTCTGCAGGACGGTGCATGCGGACGTCATCAGGAATGGGGGCTTCACCCAGATTGTAGAGTGTCTCCTTGAACACATCATGAGGACCATCGTAGAGGAAACGGAGGGTTCTTCCACGGGAGGTGGTGTTGTCTATCACCTCTGCCACCAGTGACTCGTCAGCTCCGAAGTAGAGCTTGTTGCCAATGCGAATCTTGCGGGCTGGGTCAACCAGTACATCCCAAAGACGGAGGTCTTCATTGAGTTCGCGAAGCAGGAACACCTCAATGCGTGCACCTGTCTTTTCCTTGTTGCCATAGAGACGTGCAGGGAACACCCTTGTGTCGTTGAACACAAAGGCATCGCCCTCCTCAAAATAGTCGGTGATCTCTTTGAAAAGACGGTGCTCTATCTCACCTGTCTTCTTGTGTACAACCATCAGTTTCGCTTCATCACGGTTGTAGTACTTTGTTTCGGGATTGTAAGTGCGAGGATAGAGTGCTATCTTCTCGTCGGGAAGTCTGAACTTGAATTGTGAAAGTTTCATCTATTATCTCTGATTAACTAATAATTTTCTTTACCTAATTGTTTTCTTCCCTTTCCAATGTCTGCTGTTCGAGCCATTGGGGGAACTCGTTGATGTCCATGCAGTCTTGCAGGGTGTATTTTCCTATTCTTGTACGCACCAAGCCTGTGAGGTAGCCTCCCGAGCCAAGTGCCAGCCCGATGTCACGGGCAAGTGCTCGGATGTAGGTGCCTTTGCTGCACACAACGCGGATGGTGAGCGAGAGGTGCTTGCCTGTAAGGTTGTCGCTCTGGTATTTGATGCGCTCTTTCTCATCAGTGGGCAGTTCCTCTCCTTCTTCTTCCACTTCGCCAAAGTGAAGGATTTCCAGTTCGTCAATGACCAGAATCTTCGGTTTCAACTCCACTTCCTCTCCCTTTCTGGCATATTTGAAGGCTCGTTTGCCATCTACTTTCACTGCCGAGAATGTGGGGGGTGTCTGCTCTATGCGTCCACGGAATGCCTTCAGTTTCTCTTCCACCAATGCCCGGGTGATGTGTGAGGTGGGGTAGGTGGCATCTTCGGGTGTTTCCATGTCAAAGGATGGTGTTGTGGCGCCCAACTTAATGGTGGCAACATATTCCTTTGTATGAGCCTGCAACTCGTCGATGAGTTTGGTGCTTTTGCCTGTGCAGATGATGAGCACTCCTGTAGCCAAGGGGTCGAGGGTGCCTGCATGTCCCACTTTCAACTTCTTCACTCCCAACCGATGGGAGAGTTCGCCCCGCACCTTTGCCACCACATTGAAGGATGTCCAGCGGTAGGGCTTGTTGAAGATGAGGATTTCACCAGCCTGTGGATTCATGTGCTGTGATGCGAATTACAGGATGGTGAGTTCGTGCCCCATGAGGAGCAAGACCAGAATGATGCCGCCCACCACGATTCTGTACCATCCAAAGGCTTGGAAGCCATACTTCTGCACGAAGCGGATGAAGAACTTGATGGCGAGCAGGGCTACGATGAATGCCACCACGTTGCCAATGATGAGGGTGTCGAGATTGTTCATAATCAGTTCGGAACCTCCCTCCTTGAACAACTTATACATCTTATATACTGTGGCACCAAACATGGTGGGCACTGCCAAAAAGAAGGAGAACTCAGCGGCATTCTTGCGTGTCATCTTCTGTGCCATACCACCCACGATGGTTGCCATCGAGCGGGAAACACCCGGTATCATGGAGATGCACTGGAAGAGACCAATCATCAGGGCTCGCTTCTCTGTTAGTACGGTGTCTTCACTGCCTTTGTTGAAAATCTTGTCGCAGAACAACATGAACACACCACCCACAACGAGCATGATGGCAACCACTTCCACGCGCTCCAGCATGGCATCGATGAAGTCGTTGCAAAGCAAACCCAGCACAACGGCAGGAATGAAGGCGATGAGCAGCTTCCAGTAGAAGTCAAACTTATGGATGAGTTGCTTGAAAGCAGGTGTGCCTTCGGGCAGCGGTGTCTTGTTGAGCTGGAAGAAGCGACGCCAGTAGAGGCATACCACCGAAAGGATGGCACCAAACTGGATGATGAAGGTGAATGCCTTCACATACTCCGTGCTTTCCACACCCAACATGTTCTGGGCAATAATCATGTGACCAGTCGAGGACACTGGCAAGAACTCTGTGAGACCTTCTACAACGGCAATGATGATGGTTTGAATCCAATCCATAGTCTGTTAGGCGTTTTGTTTAGAGGGTGAGTCGGTTTTTGCAGGCCACAGGATGGCAACAATCTCAAAGATGAAGCCAAAGAGGCAGACCATCGGTGCTACCTTTGTGCGCATGTCGCTGAAGATGTCAGGGTTGAAAGCCTCTTCCGTTGTGGCATCGCCCGACATCAGGATGAAGCCAACGACAATGATGGCGAATCCCACCAGAAGCAGGATGTAGTTGATTTTTGTGAATGCAAGATTTTTCATATATAATATAATTCGTTGCTGCTCATTTTCAAATATTTGTTCAACGAGAACAATGTGCAGAGATAGGTGATGATGATGCCGAACAGGAACACAGCTGCTGACACGATGACTATTGCCTTCAGGTCAATGACCGAACTGATTTGCGGCTCAAAATTGTACAGCCAGTAGAGTCCTCCGATGAGCAAGCCATCAGCCAGGATGGCAGACACGATGCCCAAGGTGAAGCTTTGTGCGAGGAATGGACGACGGATGAAGTTCCAGCTTGCTCCCACCAATTTCATCGTGTTGATGATGAATCGCTTGGAGAAGATGGTGAGCCGCACCGTGTTGTTGATAAGTGCAAAGGAAATGTAGGTGAACAAAGCCGCGATGATGAGCAGGATGATGCTCACCTTGCGGATGTTGTCATTCACCGACTTGATGAGGTCTTTTGAGTAGATGACATCCACCACGTCAGGGTTCCCTTTCAGCTTCTTCACTGCCGCGTTGATGCTGTCGGGGTTGGCATGCTCAGCATTGATTTTGATTTCGAACGATGCTGTGTAGGGGTTCATCCCAATGAACTCAGTGGGGTCAATGCCCTGTGCCTGAATCTCCTCCACCAATGCCTGCTCTTTCGAAATGAACTCCACACTCTTGGCATAGCGTGCCTGTTTGAGCGAGTTCTCCATGCTCTTGACTTGCAGGCTGTCCATTTCGTCGCTGATGAGCACACTGATGTTGATGTTCTCCCTTACGTAGGTGGAGAGGTTTTGCGCTGTGATGACGAACAGCACGATGGTGCCCAGCAACACCAACACCAATGTGGTGCTGATGGCTGCCGTGATGAACTGCGTGCTGAGGAATGATTTTCTGTTCTTACCCATGTCTATCTCATTGTTTCTGGCCATCGCTCGGCTCTTGTACTTGTTCTGTTCCTTTCAGGGTGGCAGAACTGGAATCCACCACCTTCACCGTCACAAAATCGCCTATGTGATGACTGCCACGGTCAAACACTACCACCTTGTTCTGTGGAGTGCGCCCGAAAAGCTGTTCTTTGCTGCGTTTCGACACTCCTTCCACCAGCACCTCGAACACCTTGCCCACATCCTTCCTGTAGCTCTCTGCAGAAAACTCGTTCTGCAAGGCAATCATCTCGTTCAAGCGGCGAATCTTGGTCTCTTCTGGCACATCATCAGGCAGGTGCTTGGATGCATAAGTGCCAGGGCGTTCAGAATACTTGAACATGAAAGCCGAGTCATATCCCACCTCCCTCATCAGCGAGAGAGACAGCTGGTGGTCTTCCTCTGTTTCTGAATGATACCCCACGAAGATGTCAGTGGTCAGTCCACAATCGGGAAGGATGCGACGGATGGCTGCCACACGGTCAAGATACCATTCGCGGGTGTACTTCCTGTTCATCAGTTTCAGGATGCGGTTGCTTCCGCTCTGCACAGGCAGATGGATGTGGCGGCAGAGGTTCTTGTGAGAAGCGATAACCTCCAAAGTCTCGTCACTCATGTCCTTCGGGTGCGAAGTGGTGAATCGGATGCGCATTTTGGGAAAAGCCTCTGCCACTCTGGCAAGCAGTTGAGGGAAAGTGACACCCTCCGTCAAGTAACTGTTCACGTTCTGTCCCAGCAAGGTCACCTCCTTGAAACCCTTCTCTTGCAGGTCTTTCACCTCGTTCAGGATGCTGCCCACCTCACGGCTTCTCTCCCTTCCACGAGTGTAAGGAACAATGCAATAATGGCAAAAATTGTTGCAACCGCGCATGATGCTGACAAAACCACTCACATGTCCGCCACACACACGCTCGGGAATGACATCGCGGTAGGTCTCTGTGGTGCTCAGTTCCACATTGATAGCCTTTTCACCCACTTCGGCTGCTGCAAACAACTCGGGCAGTGAGAGGTAAGAGTCGGGACCAGCCACAAGATCCACATGGTGATGCGCAATGAGGTCTTCCCTTACGCGTTCAGCCATGCACCCCACCACACCCACAATCAGCGCACGTTTCTTCTTCTGTGCATGGAGCGTCTCAAGTCGGTTGTAAATCTTATTCTCTGCATTTTCACGCACCGAACAGGTGTTCAGCAACACAGCATCTGCCTCATCAATGGAATGGCAAGTTTCATACCCAGCCATTTTCATCACAGAGGCAATAACTTCACTGTCCGCCACGTTCATTTGGCAGCCATAAGTCTCAATGAAAAGATTCTTCATTAATGATATTTGCAAAAATCGCTGCAAAGATACAACATTTAATTGGCAAAGTCAATTATTTCGCCTATCTTTGCACTCGAATTACAACTTTTTAATAAAAAAGACGTGCGACTGAACTTCCAGAAAAGCATCACAAACAGCCAAGCTACATTGCCTGTCGTTTCTGCATTGATGCTGCTGTTTTGGCTCCTGCTCCCCCCTGTTGGGCAGCCCGTGGACTTCACCACACCTGATTATGGGATTTGGAAGTTTGTGCCCATGTTCCTTCTGCGTGGGTATGTGTCATTGGTCATGGGTGCGCTATGTGCAGCCCTTGCTGTGTATGAAATGGCAGAGTTGAACAATGCCAATGTACTGCTGCGTGTGAGTACCCGCATGTTAAGCTCTGTGCTCGCCATCCTGCTCGGCATGGCAGTTGTGTGCCACCCTTTTCAGCCCGGAATGGTGCTGATGCTCCTTACGCTGCTTTCCTTTTTCCCTTTGTTTGCAATGTATCAGACACCCTCCCCATACCTTGCCTTTCTCACTTATCTGGCATTGTCTGTTGCATCACTTTTCTTCCCCAAGTTCTTGTGGATTGTGCCGTTCTATTGGCTCATCCAGAGCTATTTCCGTGCCTTGACTCTGCGCTGTCTCGTCGCATCCATCTTGGCGACGATACTGCCTTACTGGATCTATGCAGCCATCGCTGTTCTGATGCTTCATTGGGAGGACTTCATGATTCATCTTCAAGAGATGATCTCCTTCCAAATGTACGATTATACCCAAATACCTTTGCGTCATCTCTTCACCTTTAGCTTGGTTTTCCTGCTTTTTGTGATAGGAAGCATTGATTTCTATCTGCAGCAGTATAGAGACCGCACACGCACACGCACTATCTACCGTGCGCTGATTATCTATGGCGTTGTCTTGCTTATGGGAATGGTTGCCCAACCTCAGTATTTCATCACTTTGCTCCCTCTCTTCCTGCTTTCCACAGCCATTCTCTTTGGTCATTTCTTTGCCCTCACACATACCCGCTTCTCCCATATCTGCTGCATTGTGGTGATGCTTCTGGTTCTCATGGACTTCATTGCCCAATATCTCCCCTCCCAATTTCTTCCTTTATCTATCTCATCTTATTTCTAAATTCTTTATCATCCTTGGACTCTCTCAATCAGTTTTTCATCGAATACGGCTATTTGGGCATGGCAATGGCATCATTCCTTGCCGGCACTTTTGTCCCCTTTAGTTCTGAAGTGGTGATGGGCACTTTGCTTGCCACAACAGGTATGGATCCCGTGCTCACTATCCTTGCGGGCACTATAGGCAATGTGTTGGGTTCCATGTTCAACTACTTCCTTGGGCGTTTTGGCAGCATTGAGCAGATTTCCAAATGGATGCGTATTAAGGAGCGCAGGCTGCGCAAAACCCGCGACTATGTGGAGAAACGTGGCTCTTGGATAGCTGCCTTTTCTTTCCTCCCCATCTTTGGCACTGCCATTTCCATCTCTCTTGGCATCCTCCGTGCCAACGTGTGGGGTGTTGCCCTTTGGTCTTTTATCGGCAAACTTCTCCGCTACATCATTTTCATGCTTCCCATTGTGGCATTCAAGTCATAAGGAACAGTTTCAGCTTTGCCATCTTCAGAACCAGCTTGGTTTCACAACCTTCATGTAAGGTCTCCTGTTTTCCCTGCTATATGTATGGCGCATTCATTTCTTTATGAGTGCCGTATTCATTATGTCATGACTTCCACACTCAAAATATTTTCAAAGTTTCAAAAATTATTTTGCAACTTGCAAAAAATATTTTCAAACTTGCAAAAATATTTTTGAAACTTTGAAAGTGTTTCGTTTGTTCCAGTCGCATATCATTGTTTTACCCACTCGTCTCTCAATGATTCTTCCAGTCATCATCCTTTCATTCTCTCAGTGGAAGGGTGGGAACACAAAAAAAAGGGATGCATAATCGCATCCCTTTTACCTTTATTAGGTTAGAATAGATTAGTTGATAGCGCCATCGAGGTCTGAGCCAGCCTTGAACTTAGCTACCTTCTTAGCTGGAATAGAGAGAGGCTTCTTAGTAAGTGGGTTGATACCCTGACGAGCTGGACGCTTAGCTACAGAGAATGTGCCGAAACCAACGAGTGAAACCTTGTCGCCGCCCTTAAGAGCATCAACGATTGCCTCAACACATGCGTCGAGAGCCTTCTTTGAATCAGCCTTGCTCAGACCTGACTTTGAAGAGATCGAGCTTACGAGTTCTGTCTTGTTCATAAATGTGAATAATTTAGGTTTTAAAAAATACTGTTTATTGGGTAAATAAAAATACTTATGTCAAATCCATGTTTATCAGCCCCAATTAGAGCGTTTCTAACTGAAACTGCGTTGCAAATATATGAGATAAATTTTCTCGAACAAACATTTTTCGCGAAAAAATGTTGAAAAAAGCAAAAAAAAATTGTATTTTCTTGATTTTTGCCCTTTAATAGGAAGAAAAACTCTAATTTTGCACTCGAAATTCACAAAGTGAGACAGTTATAAGATTTAATGAGTGTAGCGTATGAGAATGACTCCAGCCGTTAAGGTAATTTTGATTATAAATATTGTTTTGTATGTATTGGCTTATTGGTTCACTCCAATGGTTCCACTAGACGGACATACGGACTGGTTTCTCAATTTTAATGCTTTGCATCCGATTGGCGGCAGTGGTTTCGCCATCTATCAATATTTAACCTACATGTTCATGCATGGAGGTTGGTGGCATCTGTTCTTCAACATGTGGTCACTGATGATTTTTGGCAATGCTGTGGAGCAGCAGGTGGGCACGCAGCGTTTTGTGTGGTATTACCTGTTGTGTGGTATCGGTGCGGCTTTGGTGAACCAATTCATGACATGGGTGGGTCTCATCAATCCCGCTCAGTTGGTGGGTGCTTCGGGTGCCATCTATGGTGTGATGGCTGCTGCGGCATTCTTTTTCCCCAATGCGAAGTTGTTCATCATCCCTATTCCATTCCCCATCAAGTTGAAATATCTTGTGGGATTTTATACAGTAGTGGAAATGTATCTGGGCATCACATCCATTGATGGTGTGGCACATTTTGCCCATCTTGGAGGCATCTTGGCAGGTGCTATCATCCTTTTCATCTGGAAGATGCAGGAGAGACAACAGGGAAAGAGTGGAGGTTACCGGAACTTCTCTTCCACACAAGGTTCCCATTACGACAAGGATGAGGGTTGGTGGTCGAAGATGAAGCGTGACATGGGAGGTAAGCGCACTCCGAAAATGCGTGTGACAAATGTGCGTGAGACGAATTATGCGGATCATCAGTATAACGAGCAGAAACGTCAGGATAATGAGGAGATAGACCGCATCTTGGATAAAATCCGAAAGAATGGTTATCAGAATCTGTCGGAGAATGAGAAGATGACGCTCTTTAATGCGAGCAAAAAAATGAGAGGTGAAGAATGAAGCTGCTAAAGACAATTCCGTTGGTACTATTCATTGCCGTTAACCTTTTGGTGATTGCGGCAATGATTTTTTGTGCCTACACGTCTTGTTTGCCTCCACAAAATCATCCTCAATGCTCATATTTTGGTCTCATGTTCCCCGTATTCTTGGTGCTGAACATTCTTTTCTTGCTCTTCTGGCTGATTGTGAAGTGGAAATGGGCTTTGCTCCCATTGGTGGGCATAGGTTTGTGTGCTGGTAGCGCAAGGGCGTACTTTCCTGTGAATGTGCAGATGGAACCTCCAGAAGGCAGCATCAAGGTGCTGTCGTACAATGTGATGGCTTTCGGAAAGGACAAGTCATTGCCATGGAATGAGAATCCCATCATGCGGTATCTGCTGGAAAGTGGGGCAGACGTGATTTGTCTGCAGGAAGGGATGAAGGCAATGGTGGACAGTGCAATGGATAGTATCTCTACGATTTATCCATATCATTACTGTGAGTTAGAGACGGATAATTACATCGCTTGCTTTTCAAAGTTCCCGATCAAGTCGGTGACGAAGATAGACTATCCCACCACGACAAACTACTCGTATGCGTATGAACTGCAGGTGGGGGAGGACTCTCTGCTCCTTATCAACAACCATCTGGAGTCGTACAGGCTGAGCCTTAAAGAAAAGGATGATTATAAGTCTATCATTAAAAACTACAATCATCCCAAAAGCAACGACTCGGAAACAAAGTACTCTAATCTGACGGAAAAGATTAGCGCTCATGACTCCATCAGAGGCATGCAGACGGATTCTGTGGCAGCCTTTGTGGAACGGAATAGGGGAAGGCATATGGTGGTGTGCGGCGATTTCAATGCCACTCCAATCTCGTATGTTCACTATCGGTTGACACAAGAATTGGATGATGCTTATACACGTAGCGGTAATGGTCCCGGCATCAGTTACCACCAAAACGGCATGTATTTCCGCATTGACCATATTTTGGTGAGTCCCAACATCAAGGCGTATGGTGCCAAAGTGGACAAATCCATCAAGGATAGTGACCATTATCCCATCTATTGTTTTGTCAAATTAGAGTAAAAGAAGGATTTAAAGGCCTTCCATATGAATATTTTTACTCCGTTTTTCTTTCTATATGTAAAAAAAAGTATAACTTTGCACCTTGAATCATCGTGCGTTATATATTATATATGTGTGACGCGCCTCTTTTTGAGGCCTTTTGTGGGCTGAGAAAATGACAAAAAAGAATAGAACATAACAATCAAAATATTAAATCATTCAACAAAATGCAAAACAAAGGATTTGTAAAGTTTTTAGCAGTGGCGTTGACACTCATCTGCTTGTTCTACCTTTCTTTTGGCTTTGTCACCAAGTATGTGGAGGACAAGGCTGCCAAGATGGGTGAGCAGGAGGCTGAGCTTTACTTGGATTCGTTGAATTCGACTCCATTCTATCTGGGCAACTACACCCTGAAGGATTGTCGTGAAACTGGTATCGGCCTTGGTCTTGACCTGAAGGGCGGTATGAACGTCATCCTCGAGGTGAGTGTGCCAGATGTAGTAAAGGCGTTGGCAGACCACAAAACTGATGAAGCCTTCCTGAAGTCTGTGAATGAAGCAGCGAAGGAAGCGCAGGAAAGTCAGAGCGATTTTATCACACTTTTTGTCAAGGCTTATAAAAAGAACGCTCCAGGTAAGCCACTCGCGACCATCTTTGCCACTCAGCAACTGAAGGGCAAAGTGAACACCAACAGCAGTGATGCTGACGTGGAGAAGGTTCTTCGTGAAAGTGTTGACGAGGCAGTTGACAACTCATTCCTCGTGCTCCGCACCCGTATTGACCGATTCGGTGTCGTTCAGCCTAACATCCAGAAGATTGAAGGACAGAGTGGTCGTATCATGGTGGAACTTCCTGGTATTAAGGAGCCAGAACGTGTACGTAAACTCCTTCAGGGTAGTGCAAACCTTGAGTTCTGGGAGACTTACGATGCACCTCAGGTGGCACCTTACCTGTCACAGTTGAATGCGGCTCTCCGCAATGGTGGTACTGTAGCAGCTGACTCAGTTCAGGCTGACACTACGGCTGTGGCTGAGGCAGAACCTGTAGCAGAAAAGGCTGATTCCAGCAAGAACACCACCAGTGTGCTGGCTCAGGTGAACAAGGGTGAAGAGGCTGCCGTTGCCAACAAGGCTACTGAAGAGGCAAAGAAGGAAAATCCTCTCTTCGCCATGTTGCAGCCATCAGGTGCACAGACCAACTGTATGGTGGGTTTTGCCCAGGCTCTTGACACTGCCGAGATTAACGCTCTCCTCAGCTCTGACGTCGCTAAGCAGATTTTCCCAGCTGACCTCTCTCTCAAGTGGGGTGTGAAGTCAATGGACAAGGCTGGCAAGATTTTCCAACTCTACGCTATCCGCACAACAGGTCCTAACGGACGCGCTCCACTGGAAGGTGAAGTGGTGACGGATGCAAAGGATGAGTTTGACCAGTATGGCAACCCAATCGTAACCATGAAGATGAACACGGAAGGTGCCCGCAAGTGGGCTGCTATCACGGAAGCTAACGTAAACCACGCTGTGGCTGTCGTGCTCGATAACCTCGTATATAGCGCTCCTAACGTGATCAACAAGATTGACGGTGGCAACACTCAGATTTCTGGTAACTTCACTACAACTGAAACCAAAGACTTGGCAAATGTGCTCCAGTCAGGTAAGATGCCTGCTCCTGCCAGCATCATTCAGGAGGACATCGTAGGTCCTACGCTCGGTGCTCAGTCCATCCAAGCTGGTTTCATCTCTTGTATCGTCGCTTTCATCGTGCTGATGTTCTACATGGTGCTGATGTATGGTGTGCGTGAAGGTATGGTTGCCAACTGCGCCCTCATGCTCAACTTCTTCTTCTCATTCGGTATTCTCACATCACTGGGTGCAGCCTTGACCATGTCTGGTATTGCCGGTATGGTGCTGACACTCGGTATGGCTGTGGATGCTAACGTGCTTATCTATGAACGTACGAAGGAAGAGATGCGAAGCGGCAAGAATATCAGTGCTGCTGTGTCTGCAGGTTACAGCAATGCCTTCTCTGCTATCTTCGACTCAAACGTGACGACTATCCTCACGGGTGTCATTCTTTATAATTTCGGTACTGGTCCTATCAAGGGTTTCGCAACCACTCTGATTATCGGTATCGTCTGCTCCTTCTTCACTGCTGTGTGGTTGACTCGTATTGCTTACGAGCACTTCCTCAACCGTGGTAAGTGGCAAGACCTGAAGTTCACGACGAAGTTCTCTCAGAACATGATGAAGGACACTGCTTTCAACTTCATGGGTAACTACAAGAAGTCTTTCATCGCATTCGGCATCTTCCTTGTGATTGTACTTGTAAGTTTCGGTCTCCGTGGCTTGAGCCAGTCTATTGACTTTACAGGTGGTCGCAACTATAAGGTGGAATTTGTGAAGCAGGTGGAGCCTGAAGCAGTGAAGGCAGCCATCGTGAAGCAGTTTGAGGCGAACAACCCAGATGGTGAGGCCATCAATGTGACGGTGATTGCTATCGGTACAGAGGGTAACAACGTTCGTGTATCGACTAACTTCAATATTGAGGATAATAGTTCTGCAGCGGATGCACAGATTGAGTCATTGCTCTATCAGGCATTTGTGGATGGAGGCATGGTTGACAAGTCTGTGTCTGAAGAGGCATTCCTCGACCGTGACAACCGTGCAGGTGGCTCCATCGTTTCTTCTCAGAAAGTGGGTCCTGCTATTGCATCTGACATTTTGCGCGGTGCTGTTCTTTCAGTGCTCTTCGCAATTGTTGTCATCTTCCTGTACATTCTCATCCGTTTCCGCAACGTGGCATACTCAGTGGGCTCTATCGTGGCTTTGACACTCGATACAGTGCTCGTGATTGGTATGTTCTCACTCTGCTATGGTTGGATTGGCTTCTCGCTTGAAGTTGACCAAACGTTCATTGGTGCTATCTTGACGGTGATTGGTTACTCCATCAACGATAAGGTGGTCATCTTCGACCGTATCCGTGAAGTCTTCAAGAACTATCCGAAACGTGATCGTCAGCGCATCTTCAATGATGCATTGAACAGCACTCTCGCACGTACCATCAATACTTCGGTTTCTACGTTCATCGTGTTGTTGGTAATCTTCGTGCTTGGTGGTGATAGCATCCGTGCTTTCGCATTCGCCATGATGCTGGGTGTCATTATCGGTACAAGTTCTTCACTCTTCATCGCAGCTCCTACGGCATACCTTGTGATGGGTGCCCGCATCAAGGATGCTGAAGAAGATACAGAATCAGCACAATAAACACAATAAAGGGCAGCAACATGTACGTTGTTGCCCTTTTAACTTAATAACAACACAAAACAATGAAAAAGATTCGTGCAGCCATTGTTGGATATGGCAACATCGGTAAGTATGCACTTGAGGCCATCGAGGCTTCACAAGATGTGGAGTGCGTAGGTGTAGTTCGTCGTAATGGTGAGGCTGACAAGCCCGCTGAACTCGCTAATTATCCTGTCGTGAAGAACATCACAGAGTTGAAGGATGTGCAGGTGGCAATTCTTGCTACTCCTACTCGTAAGGTGGAAGAATATGCAAAGCAATGCCTTGCCCTCGGCATCAACACTGTGGATTCATTTGATATACATACACAAATCGTTGATCTTCGTCGTTCACTTGACGCAGTGGCTAAGGCGAACAATGCAGTGTCTATCATCTCAGCAGGTTGGGATCCGGGTTCTGATTCCATTGTTCGTTCTTTGATGGAGAGCCTTGCACCAAAGGGTGTAAGCTACACCAATTTCGGACCAGGACGTTCAATGGGTCACTCTGTGGCTGTACGTGCCATTGAGGGTGTGAAGGATGCATTGTCCATGACTATTCCAGTGGGTACGGGTATTCATCGCCGTATGGTATATGTGGAATTGGAGGAAGGTGCAGACTTCAAGACTGTTGAGGCTGCCATTAAGGCTGACCCTTACTTCGTGAATGACGAGACTCATGTGCAGCAGGTTCCATGCGTGGATGCTCTCAATGATGTGGGGCATGGTGTGAACCTTGTGCGTAAGGGCGTTTCTGGCAAGACTCACAACCAGATGTTTGAGTTTGACATGAAGATTAACAACCCTGCATTGACTGCTCAGGTGTTGGTTAACGTTGCTCGTGCATCGTTGAAGCAGCAACCAGGTGCTTACACGATGATTGAGATTCCTGTCATTGACATGCTTTGCGGAGACAAGGAAGAGCTGATTCGTCATCTGGTGTAAGAGCTCATTCGTGTGAACAGAAAAAGCGTTGCGGAAGATGAACTGTAACGCTTTTTTCATTTTCATTCTGTCATTCTTTCATTTCTTCTTTTTTTTTCCTACCTTTGCCCGATAAAACTATAAATGAAATGAACATGAAGAAAATAAATTTGATGCTGCTGGCTCTCGCTGCTTTGCTGCTTCTTTCTTGTGAAGAGAAGAAGAACCCTTCACAAACGCCTGAAGTGACGGTTGTGCCAGTGCATGATTTACCAAGTATCTGCGAAGCGCATGGCACAATTGGCGAGGGCTCGTCCATGAATGTCATTGAGTTTATCAATGACGATGGTGACACCTTGTACATCAACAAAAGTGGACACGATGTGATGGGTGGTCTCGTTGTGGGCGATGAACTGGAGGTGATTTACAATGTCACGAAAGATGACGTGTTTGCTTCTGTGGCTGTTAATCTCACTTCTTTGCAGCATATTTGGTCTCAGCGAAACTTGGAGGGTAGGGAACAGAGCCTTGAGTTGGATTCAGAGGGGCGTGCTACCACTTATAACATGTCAGTGGATTATGATTCTTGGGAGGTGAAAGACGGCTTACTGCTTCTCCATTCACCTAAGAAACTTGGTGATGAGGGTCCTGCCGTTGTCGACACGTTTGAAATCATGCAATTGACCACTGATAGCCTTGTGCTTATGAATGGGGACTTTGTCACAGAATTTGCCCGATACAATTAAAGTTGACAATTGACAGTTGATAGATTCATCGTCCATCGTACATCTTACATCGTCCATCGTACATCTTACATCGTCCATCGTACATCCTACATCGTCCATCGTACATCTTTAAAATACTTTATGCATATGAGAACCTATACAACCCTCTTTTTGCTCGGCTTGGCGTTGAGCGTGTTTGCTGCTCGGAAGGGTAAGCAGATGACAGACCGTGAGGTGTGGGTGGACATCATGTACCAGATGGCAGCACCCGTGATGAAGAATATGGCAGAAGGAAAGCTGCAGCAAGTGATGGACACTACGGGCGGCAATAAGAATCTGGAACTGTCGCCTACATGGGATAACCGTGATAAGAAAGTCGCTTATATGGAGGCGTTTGGACGTTTGTTGGCAGGGGTGGCTCCTTGGCTGAATTTGCCTGATGATGATTCTCCTGAAAGCGCTAAGCGAAAGCAATTGCGTGAGTGGACACGAAAGGCAATCATCAATGCTGTAAATCCAGATTCTCCTGACCGCCTTGGATGGGAGAACGGAGGACAGACATTGGTGGATGGTGCTTTTCTCGTGGAAGGGCTCTATCGAGGTTATGACTCATTGTGGGTGCCGCTTTCTAAAGAGACCAAAGACCTTTATATTAAGGAACTGCAGGGTTTGCGCCGCTACGACCCTCCCTATACGAATTGGCTGCTTTTTATTGCCATGGAAGAGAGTTTCCTGATGTATGTGGGAGCACCTTACGACCCCTATCGCATCAAGATGAGTTTGGCAAAGGTGGAAGAGTGGTATATTGGCGATGGTGTTTATAGCGATGGACCCTCATTTGCATTCGACTACTATAATTCGTTTGTTATCCAGCCGATGTATGTGGAGTGTCTGGAGATGATTGCAGCCAAGCGTCCCAACGACAGTTATTTGATTTTCAGCAAGACCAATGACAAGACGCGGGGGGCCAAGAATCGTCTGCAGGAGGCAGTAAAGCGCATGCAGAAATGGTCGGTCATTCTTGAACGCCTCATCTCACCAGAAGGCACATTTCCTGTGGTGGGGAGAAGCATCCCTTATCGCATGGCGACGATGCAGCCATTGGCACAATTGGCATGGAGAAAAAAGCTGCCGCAGGAACTGCACAACGGACAGGTGCGTGCAGCCCTTACTGCAGTGGCTAACAGGATGTTCTATGGACAGCTGGATAATCCTGATAAGAGTGCCAAATCAATGAGTAGAAACTACAATGAGGGAGGATTCTTGACCATAGGATTTGTGGGGGCTCATCCCAACGTGGCAGATTGGTACACCAACAATGGTTCTCTGTATGTGACCAGCCTTGCTTTCTTGCCCTTGGGACTTCCTGAATCTGATCCCTTCTGGACAGATCCTGCAGAGAAGTGGACGAGCAAAAAAGCTTGGGAGGGGGATGACTTCCCGAAAGACCATAAATGGGACATTAACAGCCAAAAGCTTTATTGGGAGTAAGCTATATCTGGAGTAAGATGAGTCGTGTGTGAAATCGTGAAATAAAAGAAGAGGATGCAACCGTGAAAGGAAGCATCCTCTTTTTGTTATTGAATGAAGGCTATTGGAACAATGGGGTGTCCTTGCGCCTTTGTCTGCTTAGAATGGGAGATCGTCACCCTCGTTAGGTGTTGCCTCGAAAGTGTTCTGTGCAGGAGCTTGTTCTGCAGGTGGAAAAGGTGCGGCAGGCTGTGCAGCGGCAACGGGTTGTGCGGCAGGTTGAGCAACAATGGGAGCAGCAGGTGTTGCAGCCACCACGTTCCATGCACGGATGTCATTGTACCATCTGCCATTGTACTCGCGGGCATTGATGTCGAAAGACACGGTTACCTCTTGTCCTTCCTGAATGTTGAAGCGATTGAGGTTTTCCTCTCCAAACACGTTAAAGACCATTCTCTTGGGGAATTGTCCCACAGTTTCCTCTATCACGAAGTCTTGCATCTTCCAGGGATTACCTGTCCTGCTTGACACGCCAGTGCGTTGTTCCAGCGCCTTGATAATTCTTCCAGTAAATTCCATATTTTTCTATCTATTTATGTTACATAATTATAAAATCAGCCACAAAAGTACGCTTTTTTTTTGTATTGTCAAAACTTCTCCATAACTTTGTGTTCAAATAAATATTTTTGACCATGAGATTTAATGTTTCAAGTACCAGTCTCAGCAATCGCTTGCAGACGATAAGTAGGGTTCAGAGTTCAAAGAACGCTCTGCCAATACTCGATTGTATTCTTTTTGAGCTCGTTGATGGTGTGTTGAAGATGACGGCATCGGATAGCGAGACTACGATGGTGACAACACTGGAGGTGACGGATGCTGATGGTGAAGGAAAGTTCGCCATTGGTGCGAAGCAGCTCATCAGTTCGGTGAAGGAAATCTCGGAACAGCCCATCACGTTCCAGGTGGATCAAAACTCGTTTGCTATTGAGATCACTTATCAAAACGGTAAGTATAATTTGATAGGGCAGAATGGTTATGAGTTTCCTGTGTCCAGCAGCGTGAACGACTCTTCCCGCAACCTCTCCATTGATGCTCAGGTGATGTTTAATGGCATCAATCGTAGCCTCTTTGCTGCAGCAGACGATGAACTTCGTCCACAAATGAATGGTGTCTATTTTGACATGACTCAGGAAAGCATTACGTTTGTGGCAAGCGATGGCCATAAATTGGTGCGTAACCGTGTGTTCTCCGCTCATGTTGACGAACCATCAGCATTCATTTTGCCAAAGAAGCCAGCGCTCTTGCTGAAGGCTGTTCTTCCTAAGGCTGAAGGTGATGCTGTGGTGCGTTTTGATGACCGTAATGCAGAGATTCAATTGACTGATTATACAATCAGCTGTCGTTTGATTGAAGGTCGTTATCCCAACTACAATTCTGTCATCCCGACGGATAACCCATTCCGTGTGACAGCAGACCGTATGGCTTTCATCAGTGCTTTGCGCCGTGTGAGTGTATTTGCAAGCCAAAGCAGCGCACTCATCAAGGTGCATGTGGATCAAGGTACATTGACCGTTTCTGCACAAGATTTGGATTTCTCCACATCGGCAGAAGAACACATCATGTGCGATTACGATGGTACTCCAATGAGCATCGGCTTCAATGGTCCATTCTTGATTGATGTGCTTAACAGCATCAACAGCAATGACATCATACTCGAGCTTGCTGATCCAAGCCGTGCAGGTGTCATCATGCCAGCAGAGCAAGAGGAGAGTGAAGACCTCATCATGCTGCTGATGCCAATGATGCTGAAAGACTAAAAGGAATACTCACAAAGAAAGCTGCCCTTCCTGTATGGTGGAGGGGTGGCTCTTTTTATCAATAGGTATATGCTACAAGGAAAGAAAATAGTGCTTGGCATCACGGGCAGTATTGCTGCCTACAAGTCATGTCTCATTATCCGCCAACTTATCAAGAAAGGGGCAGAGGTGCAGGTGGTCATCACGCCAGCAGGCAAGGAGTTCATCACACCCATCACTCTTTCTGCTCTGACGAGCAAGCCTGTCATCAGCGAGTTTTTTGCTCAGCGCGATGGCACGTGGCACTCTCATGTCGATTTGGGTTTGTGGGCTGATGCGATGCTGATAGCTCCTGCTACGGCATCCACCATTGGCAAGATGGCAAATGGGGTGGCAGACAATATGCTCATCACCACTTATCTGTCGATGAAAGCGCCTGTTTTCATTGCTCCTGCCATGGATTTGGACATGTATGCACATCCTTCCACACAGCAGAACCTGAAAACCTTGCATTCATATGGCAACCATATCATAGAGCCAGGCACAGGTTTCTTGGCATCGAAATTGGAAGGCAAGGGACGAATGGAAGAGCCTGAAAACATTGTGGCTCGTTTAGAGCAGTTCTTTGCTCAGCAAGAGAGCGCTTTCCTATCAAGCAGTATGAATGGCAAGAAGGTACTCATTACAGCTGGTCCCACCTACGAAAAGATAGATCCTGTCCGTTTCATCGGTAACTATTCATCGGGCAAGATGGGCTTTGCCTTGGCAAACGAATGTGCCGCTCGTGGTGCTCAAGTTGAATTGGTTTGTGGTCCTGTCTCATCTTCCATGCAAGTGACACATCCGAACATCCATCGCACCAATGTGGAGAGTGCCCGCGAGATGTATGAGGCATGCAAAGCATTGTATCCATCGATGAATTCAGCCATTTTATGTGCTGCTGTTGCCGATTATGCTCCTGAGCATACAGCAGAACAGAAGATTAAGAGAACGGCGGATGATATGGTCATTCGCTTAAAGCCCAATCCTGACATCGCCGCTTCATTAGGTCAAATGAAGCAACAAGGGCAGACACTTGTCGGTTTTGCGCTTGAAACCAATGATGAGGAATCGAATGCGCAAGCCAAGCTGAAGAAGAAAAACTTCGATTTCATCGTGCTAAATAGTCTCAAGGATGAAGGCGCAGGATTCCGTACCGACACGAATAAAGTCACCATCATCACTGCTGAGACAAAAAAAGACTACCCCCTCAAGAGTAAGGAGGAAGTAGCCAAGGATATTGTTGACGAGTTGGAACGTCTTTAATTTCCCTCTTTCAGAATCATGTCGATAGCTGCTGCAACAGATGCAATGGCTATGCGTGTGTTTTCATCAGTCACACTTGGCTCGATGTTGACAGCATATTTATCTGCTGTGGTGAAGAGTTCCTTTGCCATTCCATTCCATTTCTTGTCCACTGTGCCAATCTGCTGACCTGCAGCATCGGTGATTTCGAAATTCCATGCCTTCCAGTCACCCTTGATGGTGGCGATTTCCTGTCCCATATTGTTGAGGATGGTGAATTTAGGTTTCAGCAAAGAAAACTTCTGTTTGAAATAACCGATGGGTGCACCTGCCTCGTTGAAGATTTGCACCTTCGACATGAACAAGGTCAAACCGCGCTTCAGTTGTGCGATGCATTTGCCGTCAGCGTTCAAGATGTTGAGTTCAAAAGGCACCATGCCCTTGCTCAGCACAAAGTCAAGTAAGATGTAAGTAAAGGGTTTGTGCTCTTGGATGGCACCAATTTCCTGTCCTTCTCCATTGTACACCTTATAGGCATTGGAGAGTTTGAAAGCAGCGACTTTCTCATCAATGACGAACGTGTTGTTAGAAAAGAATTTGTCCATGTTGTTCTTGAATTTAAAGGTTATTATTTCTTGGAAATGCTCATATAGCGCATGCCATGTTGGGTGTTCTCACATGAAGTGGTCTTTCTTCGTGCCGATTCGATGGCATTGTCAACGAGTCGTTGCCAATTTGGAGCTTCTGTTTGGGTGGCACTTGCCTCTTTGCGCAGTTGCGCAATGAACGATTGGGTGAAGGCACTCCCAGTTCCGTCAAAAGACCAGGCATATTCACCTGGTTTGGCAGCAGTGGCAAGGATGACTCCCTTTGTACCCAGAAAGAGCTCTTGCATCCTTTTCTTGCTCACCCGTGTATTGGTGCGGCTGTAGAGCGTGTTCTCTTTCTGTCGTGGTCCATATTCGCCAAATTTGGAGTTGCAGCAGTCGGTGATGACCACGCTCAAACGTGCTCCCTTCGCTTTGATGGCGTTGTAGATGTCAGTGGTGGCCACATAATTCCCATACACATCATCCTCGGGTCCTATCATGCAGATGTTGGGGTACATGTCCTTTTGGTCATCCCATCGAAATCCATGCCCGTTGAAACAGAAGAAGACGATGTCGTTTTGGGCGGGTTTCAAATTGGAGATGGCATTGGCAAGATTGCGCTTGTTGTAGGCTCTGTTGGCGGTGATGTTGGTGATGCTCACCTCGATGCCCAGACACTGTGTAATGGCTTTCAGTTCCTTATTAAGTGCCAAGTTGTCATACGCATCATCTTCACCGATGTTTTCATCATAAGTGTCTGCCACAAGGATTGCCCACATCTTGCAAGATGCATTGTTGATAGTGTTGGTGGGTCGTGTGTTGACCTTCCCGTTGCTGCCTCCTTGCACAATGGCTTTGCCCATTGTCTCCTCATCCTCCTCAGCCACGTAGAAAGACTGGTATTCTGCTTCCTGTTCTGCATCGGAGAAGGAAGCCAGTGTGTCAGCGCTTTCTTGAGCATGTGCAACAGAGGCTATACAAAACAATAATATGAATACGAATGGAGACCTCATAGTTTATAACATTTGCTGAATCATCTTGTCAAATTCCTCCTGCGATTGGGCACCGCTGTTCATCTGGATGTCTTCGCCGTTGCAGAAGAAGATGGTGGGAAGTCCGTCAATTCCATAGAGTTGCATCAACTCCTCGTTCTCGTCAGCGTTGACCTTATAGAACTGCACCAATCCCTTATACTTCTTTGCCAGAGCCTTCATGTAGGGGTCGATTTGCTTGCAGTAGCCACACCAGTCAGCCCAGAAATCAACCACACAAGGACCTTGGCCAATATAGGTGTCATAGTTTTTCTTTGATGCCACCAACTGATAGAACTGCTTCGCATTGATGGGACGGCAAGTGCCATCTCCCCAGTTGGCTGGCACTACAATGGTGCTCTCCTCTCCTGGTGCCACGTTGTCGTTGCTTGCATTGTTGTCCATCTCCTCTTCGTCCTCGTAATACTCATCCGAGCTTTCCTCCTCATACTCTTCCGTTTGCGATTCTTCATCGAAGTCCAGGCAACCACCCACACAAGTGACTATACCTACAAGGACAAAAAGGGCTAAGATGATGCCCAACGCAATTTTGATGATAAGTTTCATATGCTAATCGTTTTTATTGTTTGATTCTAATCATTTTCATTCCATGCTGCGCCTTTGTGTTTGCATTATTCTGAGATTTGGCAGTTGCAGCAGTCAGTGCATCTGTCACCAAGGTCTCCCAATCGGGCAGTTGGGTTGAGAGTGCACTGATTTGAGCGCGCAGGCTTTCCAACAGGCTCAACGTGAAAAAGCCGCCATTCACGCCACACCAAGACATCTCTCCCGGACTTGCAGCAGTGGCAATTAAGCTACCGTTGGCATCTACAAATAGCCGTTCCAGTTTCTTGACATCAAAGTTGTTGTTTGAACGTGAGAACAGCGTGCTGGTATTGATGATTGGCGTGGTTTCTCCTATCTGGTTGTTGCAGCAATCGCTGAACACAAGGCTCAGTCGCGCCCCTTTCCCCACCAGTTCCTTGTACACGTCGCTGACAGCCACATAATTCTTTGTGGGGTCGTCATAGCTGGTTGGGCAGAGATCCATGTTGGGGTAATAGTCCTGTTGGTCGTCAAAACGGAATCCATGTCCTGTATAGACGAAGATGACCACATCATCGCTATTAGGTTGGAAATTACGTATCAGTTGTGCAAGATTGTCCTTGCTGTAGTTCTTTCCTCTGATGCCCTTGAAATCATACTTCATGCCCAGCACCCTCGCAATGCCTCCAAATTCGCTGTTGAGATTCACCAAATCCTTTGCGCAAGCAGAACCAATGTCGCTCACGTTGGTGTTGGCAACAACAATCAAGTGCAAGGTTGGTGCAGCATCAGCACTTCCGGTTCCTAATGTGTTCCCTCCCTCTCCAGGAGCAATGTTCTCCCCTTCGTTGACAGGTATGTCGGGATCATTCTCAATGTCAGTAAATATTGGGTCGTCCACTGTCACCTCAATGTCTTGGTGCGGCACGTTTTGATTCTTCACCAGTTGGATGCCGTTGAGCATCATCCTATATTCGGGTTCATCCTCCCCGTAGAATTGGGAGATGTATGTTTCATCCATACTCTCAAGACTGATTTCGTTGAAATATTCAGTCTCAATATAGCTGTTGGTCTTTTTGATGTTGTAGGTGACAAAGGGTTTCTCGCTGATGTCACTCGCATCGTCTTTTTCCCAAAACCACAGGAAGACAGGGAATTTCTTCTCCACAGGATAATAAGCCATGATGCCCACATCCTCCTCGTCGCTCTTCTCCTCAATCATGTTCAGGTACGGTGATTCGAAAACCGTGCCAGCCTCAAGTGATTCTGGTGTGATGAGACGCATCTTACAGTTGTCGTCACTGTAATAAATCATCAATCCGAGATACTCCACTCCGTTGTCCGTGTAGTTCACCTCGTAGAACGTTTGTGCCTGCAGCGAGAGTGTGAGGCACAGCAACAGGAAAAAGGTCTGTAATCTTCGCATAGCGTGAAAAAGTCTGAAAAAAATGAAGAAAGTTTGCTTGCTCTTCAGCAAACAAACTTTCCCTTGTAAGCTTGATAGCTTTGTTCGTTATGTCTGAGATGACAATTCGCAGGAATTATTCCTCAACGAAAGCTTCTACAGAGTCAACTGCTGCATCGAGTGTGTCGAGAGCTGCGTTAGCTTCGTCAAGCTCTGCATTTGCTGAATCAGCAACTGCTGCGAGAGAGTCTGCTGCCTTCTGGATTTCGTCGAGCTGGCCAGCACAACCGTTGCAAGAAGCGAATGAAATGGCAACGAGTGCCATAGCTGCGAAAAGAATCTTTTTCATAATGCTTTTTTTGTTAAATGTTACTTTTGCTTTTACTTATAAAAAACACCGTTTTGTTGGTGAGAAATTACATGAAGAACTTCTTAGCTTCAACACGTGCCTGGAACTGCTCGTCAGTGTCCATCAGATAGATGATACCCTCAATCAGACCAAGGATGCTTGGAATACCAGTCCAGCAAAGCAGGATGTAAACTACGCCTGGCATTACGTTGCCCATGTAGAACTTGTGGATACCGATGCCACCAACCAGGATTCCGAGAATACCTGCTACCATTTTATTTTTCATAACTCAATTGTTTTTCTCGCGGTTGAGAAATCGTTTTAAGTTTTTATTTTAGTGCACAGATGAACCGCCATCTGGCACCTTTTTATTAATTCTGATTAGTTTCCGTTGCAAAAGTACAAACTTTTTTATTTAAATAAAAAGAAAAATGAAGAAAATCTTCCACAAAATGATGAAAAATAGTGGAAAGGAAACATGAAACAACTATTTGTGAAACATGGAAAGCCTATCTGAATTCCTCACTTTGCTAAAAAATCAAAAAGCGAGGCAATTATTTGGGTAAGTCGTGAGAAAGTAGTACTTTTGCCGAAAAATAGGGAAAAAGTATTTGTATGTGCCGTCTTTTGAACAGATTAACCATCCTTTTGGCTGCGATTCTGTGGTGCTCCTCAGCCACTCGTGTTGAAGGGCAGGAACTGAATTGCACCGTCAAGGTCATCCATTCCCAGATACAAGGCACCAGCACCAGCGTGTTCGAATCGTTGGAGAGTGCCGTCAGTGAGTTCATGAACAACCGCTCATGGACAGAGTTGCAGTTCCAGAAGTCGGAGCGTATTGACTGCAACTTGAGCATTACGGTCAAGAAATACAATGCCTCAAACGACGCATTCACTTGTGAGCTACTTTTTCAGGTCACACGCCCTGTCTTCAATTCGGGCTACAACACCGTGGTCTTCTCCATGCGCGACACCGAGTTCACCTTCACCTATCAGGAACAGGATGCGCTCGAATTCAACGTCAATAACATGGACAACAACCTGACGGCGATGCTGGCATACTACGCCTATCTGTTCATCGGGTTAGATTTAGACACATTCTCCCCCATGGGCGGAACGGAAGTGCTGCATGTGGTGGAAAACATTGTGAACAGTGCACAAGCCATGTCTGAACCAGGTTGGAAAGCCTTTGACAAGACCAACAATCGCCACGCCATCATCGACGACTACATGGATTCCTCTATGGAGCCATTCCGTCAGATGCAGTATAAGTTTTACCGTCAAGGGCTCGATGAAATGGCACAAAATCCCGATCGTGGCCGCACCGCCATCACTGAGGCGCTTGAGTTGTTGAAAGAGGCGAAAAGCAACAAGCCCCTCTCGCAGCTTCCTCAGATATTTACCGACTTCAAGCGCGATGAACTCGTCAATATCTATTCCGGACACGGCACTGAGAAGGAGAGACAGGCGGTGTATGAAATCCTCGCTGACATCAATGCCAGCCAAAACACCTATTGGAACAAGATTAAGAAGTGACAGCATGAAGGAATGACAAGCGAAAAAGTGACAAGTGAAAAAGTGAAGCATCAATGATACGTCATCTGCATATAGAAAACTACGCGCTGATTGAACATCTCGACATGGATTTCCACACGGGTTTCTCCGTTATCACGGGTGAGACGGGTGCCGGAAAGTCCATCATTCTTGGCGCCATCGGTTTGTTGTTGGGACAACGGGCAGACTCCCGTTCCATCAAGGGCGATGCCAAACGATGTGTGGTCGAAGCGGTTTTCGATATATCCCATGCCCCTTTGGATGAGTTCTTTCAGGAGAATGACCTCGATTCTGATGGAAAGGAGTGCATCATTCGCCGTGAACTCACATCGGCAGGCAAGTCGCGTGCCTTTATCAACGACACCCCCGCCTCGCTTGCGCAACTGAAGGAATTGGGCGAACAGTTGCTCGACATCCATTCCCAGCACAAGAATCTTCTCTTAGGCAAAGAGGACTTCCAAATGAGTGTGCTCGACATTCTTGCAGGGCATCAGGAACAACTTGCCACCTACAAAGACGAATACAAAGAATTCCGTCGCCTCGAAAAGCAGTTGGAGGAAGCCCTGGAAGAGGCGAAGAGTGGCAAGGAAGACGAGGATTATCTGCGTTTCCAAGTGAATCAACTCGCAGATGCCAACTTGCAGGAAGACGAGCAGGAAGCACTGGAGGAAGAGGCTGAGACACTAGAACATGCCGAAGACATCAAGTCCTCCCTCTACTCATCAGCCGCTCTCCTGCAATCTGCAACAGACGGCACCGACGTGCTCGGTTTGCTCAAGCAGACCCTTTCGTCCATCCAATCTGTTTCATCTGTTTATCCCGCTTCGGAAGAACTTGCAGAACGTCTCGATTCCTGCTATATAGAACTGAAAGATGTGGCGAATGAGTTGGAGAATCGAGCTGAAGATGTCGAGTACAATCCCCAACGTCTTGAGCAGGTGAACGAGCGTCTGAACACCATCTACACCTTGCAGAAAAAGCATGGAGTGGAGAGCATTGCCGAGTTGCTGGAGATACAACGGAAGATGGAAGAAAAGTTGTCGCGCATCACCCATTCGGATGAGTATATCGAGGAGCTTGGCAAAT
This sequence comes from Bacteroidaceae bacterium, assembly GCA_024688885.1. GTDB lineage: Bacteria > Bacteroidota > Bacteroidia > Bacteroidales > Bacteroidaceae > Minthosoma. The sequence continues at coordinate 105,983 of JAILDV010000067.1, forward strand.
GTGTGGATGCTCAAAAAACTAAATTGCTGACATTGGCTGAAAACCTTTCACAATCGCGCATTCAAGCTGCGAAGGGGGTGGAAAAAGAAATGGAAAAACGACTGCTTCCATTAGGCATGCCAAACGTGCAGTTCAAGTGTTCTGTCATTGCCAATCCAGAAGAGCTTACACCCTCAGGATATGACCAAGTGCAGTTCCTTTTCAATGCTAACAAGAGTGGGAGTCCCAAGCCTGTCAGCCAAATCGCATCGGGTGGCGAAATTGCCCGTGTGATGTTATCGCTCAAGGCACTCATTGCCGGTGCGATCAAGTTGCCCACTATCATCTTCGACGAGATTGATACGGGTGTGAGCGGTTCTATTGCAGAGAAGATGGCACGAATCATGAAGGAGATGGGTGAAAAGGATCGTCAGGTTATCTCCATCACCCACCTGCCACAAATTGCCGCTCTTGGCACCCACCATTATAAAGTCTATAAGGAAGAGTCGGCAAATGACACGCTGAGCCATATCATCCCATTGAACGACGAGCAGCGCATCGAGGAGATTGCCTGCATGCTCAGTGGAGAACACCTTACGCAAGCTGCGCTCGACAATGCCAAAACCCTGTTAGGAAAATGAAAAGAAACACGTTATACACCCTTCTCTTGTGCCTGGTGGCACTCACTGGCTATGCCCAACCCAAATTTGCCTCTAAAGTGAGCAAGGGCATCATCTCGCTTAACACCTATGACCGTCAGGGTAATCTCTTGCGTCAGGGCACCGCTTTCTATGTTGGAGCCAATGGCGAGGCAATAGCCGACTATCGCCTTTTCAAAAATGCCTATCAGGCATCTGTCATTGATGCCGACGGCAAGCAATTGAAGGTGGATTACATCTTAGGAGCCGATGACACCTATTCGATTGTGCGGTTTCATGTCAATACCAAGGGGAATGTGGCGATTCCTGCCGTTACTGCCATTCAGCCGATGAAATCGACGTTTTTTGTGTTGGGACGAGCTGAAGGCGGCAAGATGGAAAGTGAAGAGGCTGTGGTGGCTGATACGGCGATGATTAACGGAAAATATGTCTATTATGGTTTGGACAAGCCTCTGAACGATGCCTTGATAGGAGCGCCCGTGTTCAATCAGAGTGGCAATTTGGTGGGTGTGCTTCATCCACAGATGGGTGGGAAAAACTATGTGCTCGATATCCGTTTCCGCAACGAATTGCAGATGGCTGCCTTTCCCACCAATTCCGCTGCAGTGGCATTGGGCAACATCTTTATATCCAAGGCATTGCCACCCACTCAAGAGGAGGCGCTTGTGTATCTCTACACCAAGTCGCGTTCCACCTCTAACGAGGAATATCTCGATTTGGTCAACCGCTTCATTGAAACTTATCCTAAGAATGCAGAAGGCTATCTGCGTCGTGCTACCCCTCTGATAGACATGACACGTTTTGACGAGGCTGATCGCGACATGCAGCAATACCTCTCACTGGTGGACGATAAGGCAGTCGGCAATTACAATGTCGCATCGCTCATTTTCGATAAACTCCGTTTGCAACCTGAACCAGCCTATGAGAAGTGGAACGAGGACGTGGCTCTTCAGTATGTGGACAAAGCCCTGTCGCTCAATGCTTCCAAGTCCGATGCAGAAGAGCAGAAACTGGAGAAGACGAGATACCGCATCCTGAAAGGGCAGCTGCTCCTGAACAAGCCCGATTATGACGGTGCGTTGGCGCTTTATGAGGAACTGAACAACGAGAGCGGTGGCGCTCCCCCTTATCTCTATGCCATCAGTCTTGCAAGAGAGGGAAGGGGCGATTCCATCGGGGCAGTGTTGGAACCCATTGACAGCGCTATCGCCAAATTTGGCAATCCTCTGCCTGCCGAGGCTGCCAATTTTGTCATTCGCCGTGGACAACTCAATGCCAATGCAGGCAACTATCGTGAGGCAGTGCAGGACTACAACCAATATGCCTATCTGATGCACAATCAGGTCAGCCCTGTCTTCTACTATGAGCGCTCGCAGATAGAGGTGAATGCGCGTATGTACCAGCCTGCTCTTGACGACATCAACAAAGCCATTGAGTTGGCACCCCGTGAATCTCTCTACTATATGGCAAAGGCAGCCCTTGCTGTGCGTGTGAGCATGTTCGACGAGTGCATAGAGGCTTGTCAGACAGCTCTTCGCCTCAACTCAACCATCATCGATGCCTACCGCATCCTTGGTTATGCACAGTTCCAGAAAGGTGACAAGACATCTGCTCGAACAAACCTTGATAAAGCTGCTGAAATGGGCGATGAAACCGCTAAAAAACTCATTTCTACCCTCTTCACCCCTTGAGTTTTTGGTAGCTATCTACAAAGGTTCACACCTCATACTTCGGTTTCAGGTTTAGATATCGCAAATGTACAACTTTCTCCTCTTTCCACAAAATAAACCCATGAAAAATATGGGGAGGGTAAAAAAAGTAAATGGTAATTTTAGTAATTTGCAGGTTGGTTTGGGGGATTACTAATAGGGGGAGTACTGTAAATATATATAATTATATATATTTATTATTTATTATATATATATATTTATTACGCGCATACTCCCGTACACGAGATTTACCAAATTTACCATTTACTAAAATTACCTTTTCATAGCCGCTATGCTGAGACCTCCATAAAGAATTGCTTGACTCCTCCGCAAAGACACGTGCATGTTGCCTGTAAAGACTTCAATGCATATGAAAAACACCAGTCATTTTGAGCGGAATTGGCACGCCCGTGCCAAAAATATTGTTCTTTGGCACAAAACTTGATACCACTCCTTTTATGTCGTAACTTTGCATCAGATTCAGTTGAAACAAAGAAAAATCCCCAAAAATTTGTTTATTAATTAGATTATCAATACATTTGCGAATTCAAAATGATTATGACTCGGAAAATCATCTACATACTGACATTTGCTTGGCTTGTTGCCATGCTTGGCGGTTGCACGAGTGGTGTGACTGAACAGCTGGAGCGAGCCGAGGCTTACTTGCCTGCAGAACCCGACAGCGCAGAGATGTGCCTGAACAGCATCGAACAGGAGAAACTCGATGATTCTCAGCGTGCATGGTACGGATTGTTGAGCACGATTGTATCTAATCATCAGAGCGAGGGCATCACTACCGATTCCATCATCCGTCCATGCTATGAATACTACCGCGATGAGTCGCATGAAGGGCAGACTTCCAACACGGAACTTCTTCGTCACTATGCTCAGGCTTGCTACTACATGAGTGTGTTTTACACCAACAACGACAGCACCGATCAGTGCCATGAGTTGCTCCAGCAGTCCATTCGCTGTAGCGAAAAAAGTGAAGATTGGCACACTTGTTATCTGGCACACACCTTGCTCAGCCTCACCACCAGTTGGGAAAATCCGCAGGATGCCACCCAACAGGCGCAGAAAGCCCTCGACATCTACCACAAAATCAACGACGACATCAGTAACGAGGTGCTCATCATGGGACATGTGGCTGCCTGTTTCCTCGATGTGGAAGAACCCGATAGCGCCCTGGCATACTATCTGCAGGCATACGAACTGGCTGAGAAGAACCAACTGAAAGAGGCACAGAACAGCATCTGCATGGGACTGTCTGACACTTACTGCTACATTGGCGCCTTCTGGCACGCCCTACACTATGCCAAGATTGGAGTGGAGACTGCCGACAGCACCACCCTTGTGCCTTCCTTGATTTCGCTGGCTCAATGCTACTATGCCAGCGACTCCCTCGACAAGGCGAAAGCGGTGCTCGACACCATTCCATGTGACTCCGACGACTACATCAACCGCTACCTCACCCTGCGCACCCTCTCTGAGATTGCTGTGCAGAAACGCGATGTCGATTCTCTCTATGCCTACGTCGATTCTGCCTATGAGTTTCTGGAAGACCGTTTCTCACGCGAACAACAGGTGAAGGATGCCGTGGTCATTCAGGAGAAGAAGCAGGAGGAGGTGCGTCATGAAACTGAACTTCACGGATGGATCATTGCCTTCACGCTCGTATTCCTTCTGCTGGTTGCTGGCATCGTCTTCTACTTCTACTATGTGCGCAAGCGTATGGCTCTTCAACCCGCAACGCCTGAGGCAAAGAAACAACATATTCGCCAACCCCTCACCCCCGAAGTGTTGCAGAAACGCCTGTTGCAACGTCTGGAATCTGTCCACAAACAACCCTCCACTCCCAAGCTGGAGAAGCGTGAGGAAAGGGCATGGGGAGAACTGGAAAAACTCATCAACGAAACCGACAACGACTTTGTGAAGAAACTGCGCCAGCAATATCCCGACTTCAAGGACAAGGACATCCAATTGTGCATGCTGGTGCGTCTGAAACTGACCAATGCTGCCATTGCCAATGTCTTCAACATCGGAGAGTCCGCAGTGAAAAAACGTAAATCTACACTCAAAAAACAAGGTTTTCACATCTCCGAAACGGATATTATCTTTGAGCAGATAATAGAAGGGATTTATTTGTGATACTTTTATTCATTTTCAAATAGATACCATTTCTTCTTTCCACCCTATTTTCTACCTCCTTGTAAAATATTTGTAAATTATTCTGGAGACGCACTTGAAAATGTAAAATTTTTGTAAATTCATTTTCTTGGTGTTTTGAGAACGAAAGGCGTAACTTTGTAGCAGAAAAATGTTTCACCAACTAAACACTACGCATTATGAAAGCTAATCGTATCACCTTTCTGGCAATCTTTTGCCTCGCTTTCTCCTCCATCAGTTATGGGTTGAGTCAGCCAACCGTGCCTGGTCAATCTCAGGTGCGTGCCTACACACTTCCATTGCCTCTTGACAAATCCACCCCAATGGAGCGTTTCGACATTGACAACATTGTGGATGAAGCTTGGAACCAGTCGATGCAAGCAAAGGCTCCATCGGCCAAGAAGTCCAAGAAGCAGAAGAAAAATGACAAGATTCTCAAGCAGTCGAAAAAGAGCATCACGTTCGTCGTGGACGAAGATTTGCCTGCCCCCAAGCAGACCTTCACGATGTTGCCATCCAATGAAATTTCCAGTCAGATTATTAGTAAGAAGGGGATTCCATACGTCGATCACAATGTGAGGAAGACCAGTTTCGATGGGGAAAAACTGTGCTATCTGGGCGAGGACAACTTCTATAAATGTATCGTACAGGCGTTTGCCGACCACCGTTCCCTGGTGCTGTCGCCCGACATGATGTGGCTCCTCATTGGTCAGGGCTTCTCACGCTATGTGAATGCCCATTCCGAAGAGTTGCGCGACAAGCTGGTGTCTCATCAGGGCAAGATGACTTTGAAGGTGGAGAAAGACAATGACGTTCTTAACCCCGCCAAAGGGGATTGGGCGCAGTTGCTGAACGACTTCTCTTCCATGATAGCTGACAACACAAAGGGAGACGTGGCGGATATGATGACAGCCGACTTCTCCACCACAGGCATGGATGAACGTATCGCCTCGCAGATCACGCTGATGGAGACCGTCAAGACGTATTTCGACTTCTGGAACGTCGCCATTGCCTGTGGTATTCCCACCATCACGCTCGAAGGCACACCCGAAGACTGGCAGAAGGTGCGTGAGAAGGCTCGTGGCTTATCGAAGTATGGTCTTGAGAGATGGGCGAACGAATTGGACCCCATCCTTGCCGAATTCGTCAAGGCATCGGAAGGAAAACCCAATCAGGCGTTCTGGGAGAATATGGTGATGAAAGACCGCGTGGAGAAGTTCAAGTCCAAGAAAGTATGCGGTTTGTATGATATCAATGAAACCACCCATCTGGATGGCTGGTTCCTGAAGTTCTTCCCCAATGAAAATGGATATACACAAGACGACATACTCTATACGGAAAGTATGCCAACGGAGATGGCACGCGGCAACTTCAAACAGGAATACATTGATCCCGTCACAGGCGCATCGATAGCGGTAATTCCTGTACAGCTTTGGGCTGGATTTGTGGGCGTGCAGGTGGATGAAAAGACGGGTGCCCTCACCCCCAAGATTGGCTGGTTTGCCCGCATCGGCGACGATGAGCAAGAGAAACTATCACTCCTGTATCAGCTGGAAAGACACGGGGGGCTCTCCTATTCTTATCTTCATGAAACAGACACCCTGCCAGGCATCCTCGCCAAGATGTCGAGCATCAGCAAATTGACGCTCCGTTTCAACAGCTTCCCAGTCATTATCCCTGCATGGGTGGACAATATGAAGATAGGCAAATTGGAGATTAATGGCAGACTCTCCGAGGCGGAAGAAGCCCAACTGCGCCAGCGATTCCCCGAAGCCGAAATCAACAACGCCAAGAAGCGGGAAGATGCCATGAAAAAGGAGGAAGCCACAAAAGCATTTGTATTTGACAAGAAGCCTGACAAAGCAGAGATAGATCGTGTGATTCAAGCTGAGAAAGAAGGCAACAACCTACCTGTGCCCACCTCGGAGAAATCCGGTTCCGTCAAAGTAATAGACATGCCCGAATTTGAAGGCATTGCTGCTTATGATCCATACGACATCCGGCAGGTGCTGGAATGAAAAGGGAACGTTAATTAAAACTCAACTTCCACCTCTACAGGACAGTGGTCGCTGCCCATGATGTCGGTGTGTATCTTAGCACTGATGAGTTGGGATTGGAGGCGATTGGAACAGAGCCAATAATCAATGCGCCATCCTGTGTTCTTCTCACGGGCATGGAAACGGTAGCTCCACCATGAGTAGATATTGGGAGTGTCGGGAAAGAAATGACGGAACGTGTCGGTGAAACCTGCCTGAAGGAGGTCGGTGAACTTGGCACGTTCTTCATCAGTGAAACCTGCGTTGAAATGGTTGGTTTTGGGATTCTTGATGTCAATTTCCTCATGTGCCACATTCATGTCACCACAAACAAGCACGGGTTTCTGTGCGTCAAGTTTTTGCAGATAGAGACGGAAAGCGTCATCCCACGTCATGCGCTGGTTAAGGCGCTTGAGCCCGTCTTGGGAGTTGGGGGTATATACGGTGATGACGAAGAATTTTTCATATTCGAGGGTGATGACACGCCCTTCTGTGTTCATGTCGAGCCACCCGTTGTCAGACATGGAAGAGACGATTTCATCGGGCAATCCGAGGGTGACGGCGAGGGGTGTGTGCTTGGTGTAGATGGCTGTGCCGGAATAGCCTTTCTTTTCGGCATAGTTCCAATAGGACTGATAACCCGGAAAGGCGAGGTCAAGCTGTCCCTCCTGCATCTTGGTCTCTTGCAGGCAAAAGAAATCCGCGTCGAGCGTGGTGAAGACTTCGGAAAAGCCTTTACCACACACGGCGCGGAGTCCGTTTACATTCCAAGAAATAAACTTCATGGTGTGTTATGCAAATTTGCTGAAATCCACCTTGTGCATGTCGCCCTCCTTGATGAAGGTGTCGTGGAATGCATGGGTGGCAGCGAGGTTATGCCATGACTGGCCTTTCTGGGAAATCTTAAGGTAATCCCAGAGGAGCTGCTTATAGTCGGGATGTGCACAGTTCTCGATGATGGCATGTGCGCGCTCGATAGGGCTCTTGCCACGAAGGTCTGCAACACCCTGCTCTGTAACGATGACATTGACATCGTGTTCGGTGTGGTCAACGTGACTGCAGAATGGCACGATGGCTGAGATGGCACCACCTTTGGCTACAGAGGCACATGTGAAGATGCTGAGGAAGGCGTTGCGCTCGAAGTCGCCTGAACCACCAATACCATTCATCATCTTAGTGCCGCAAATCTGAGTGGAGTTGGCATGTCCATAGAGGTCAACCTCAATGGCTGTGTTGATGGCAATCAGACCTAAACGGCGAATCACCTCTGCGTTGTTGGAGATTTCTGACTGACGGAGCACGAGCTTGTCCTTGAAGAAGTCAATATTGTCGTAGATGCTCAGGAGCTTGTCGTTGGTGACAGTGAGTGAGCAAGTGGAAGCGCACTTCACTTTCTCTTGGAACATCAGGTCAACGATGGCATTCTGAAGCACCTCTGTGTACACTTCCATTTGTGGCATCTCCGGGTTGCTTCCCAATGCGAAGAGGATAGCGTTGGCTGTTGTGCCCACACCGCTCTGGAAGGGAAGGAAGCTGGGAGGAATGATACCGCGCTTCTTCTCGCCCATGAGGAAGTTTGCCACGTTCTCACCAATCTTGTCGGTGATAGGATCAGCATCCTTGAAGGAACGTGCTTCGTCGGGGATGTTACATTCAACCACACCCACCACCTTCTTGGGGTCAAGCTGGAGATATGGTGTCCCGATGCGGTCGGTCACTTTCTCAATTGGAATAGGCTTGCGGCAAGGAGGGTCAAGGGGTTCGTACACGTCGTGCAGACCTTTAGACTTGGGTGAGTGGAAGGCATTCAACTCAAGAATGATGCCCTTCTGTGCCAAACGTGCCACAGTGGGGGAAATACCACCTGCTGCTGTGAGGTACACTTTGCCGTCTTCTTCAATGGCGCACACTTCAAGGATTGCCCAATCCACTTGACCAAGGAATCCGTAGCGAAGGTCTTGAGCCATCATGCCGAGGTGGATGTCGTTGTAGGCAATCTCACCTGCATTGACATGCTTGCGGAAGGTGGAGTTGGTGGTGTAAGGTGCACGGTAACGGATGGCTTGTTCATCGGACAACACACCGTCACAAGACTGACCTGTGGAGGCACCTGTGAAGATGCCAATTTGATAGGGGCGACCTGCCTCGTGCTCAGCATGAGCAATCTTGGCAATCTCAGCCGTCACAGCTTTTGGTGTGCCTGCTGGAGTGAAACCAGACAGGCCAATATTGTCTCCGTTCTTGATGAGTGCTGCAGCCTCTGCAGCGGTGATTCTTGTAAATGCCATAAAGCTTTAAGTATTACACAATTATTCAAAATTTGTGCAAAGGTAGGTGTTTTGTTTGGATTGACAAAAAAAGAAGCACAAAAACTGATGTTTTGTGCCACTTTTAGAGAGGAACGTCTCCTTTATTATTTATAAATGTGTAATGGAGATGATAAATGTATGGGGAAAATCCATTTCACGAGTGTGGTGAATCATCTATTTCACAGGGTCAAAATCGTCAATGAGCTCTTTCTTGTTGGATGGCTCATAAATGACCTTGTTGGCACCGCTGGTGATTTGGACATATTCGGGGTGCTCTTTGGCAAAGTTGTCAATGTAACGAATGCGCTTCTGGTCGTAGAGTTCACTGACAGCAATGAGAATGCCTGTCTCTTCTACATCGCCAAAACCATAGTTAATGGCAGTGCCAAACATCTTCATGGTGGGAGAAAGACTCATATAGGCATTGACTAGCGGGGGAATGTTGTAGCCAAGTGCACGTACCTCGTGGTTCAGTATCTTGTAGTCTTCCTTGAAGGTGTCCTCGCAGAACAGTTCCTCAAATTCCTTGGGGTCATGCTCCAATTCGAGTGGCTTGGTGGGAATGACCAGATCATCCTTGTCACCGAAATGTTTGCGCAGGAAGTAGAGAATCATGTCACGTCCCTTACGGTTGTAACTGGGATACATGGTCATCTTGCCGAAGAAGTACTTGCAACCAGGCATGATAACAGCCAAAGCGCCAAGCCCGTCCCACAGGTTGTCAAGCGCAAAGATGGACTTGCCATCCGAACGGGTGGATTGGTATTCGAGTGTGACGAATGAACGTCCCAACTCAATGGTGTAGGGCAGATAGTCCTTGATGAACTCGTCGGAGAAATGGAACATGTGGCTGGTGGCAAGAATGGGTTGACCTTTCTCGTCAAACTTGATGTCGGGACCCAGAATGTAGCGATAGCCGCCAATGATTTCTTCAGATTCGGGATTCCACACGATGAGCTGCTTGTAGGGATTCTCCATCGTGTCGAAATCGTCGAGGTCACAATCCAACCCCGTACCACCACCTGCTGCACGGAAGGCTATCTCACGGAGACGACCAATTTCACGCACCACATTGGGGGCATTCTGCCATGTGACAACATAGACCTCGTTGTTGCTCTTGCTGGTCATGCGCAAACGCCTCTCATCGGTGAGTTCCGCTTTGAGCACCTCTTTGGGAATAGGTGCAATAATTTCTGCTTCCATATTTTGTATTTCCTTGTTCTTTGTCCTTACCGGCTTGCTTTCCGTTATGTGGAAGCATTGCCGGTGTCAAGTTGATAGACTTTCTCTTTCACCCATTGCGCCCACTCTGAAGGGGCCTTCGACTTGTCGAATGTCTGCCATGGGATAGGCTTCCCGAATGTGACCGTGAAGGTCTTTCCCTGATTCTTGTACATCTCGTCTGCCAAGTAGAGCATGGCAATGTTGAACTTGATGTGCAAACGCTTGCACCAACGGGCTATGTTGTAGAAGCGGTTGGAGTTGTGTCCTGAAAAATGGACAGGTATCACATCCCGCTGATATTGCACCGATTTGGTGATAAAGGTTTTTTTCCACTCAATGTCCTTGATGATGCCATCTTCACCCTTGCGGGAACAAAGACCGGCGGGAAACATCACCACATTCTTGGGGGATTGGAATGCTGCCTCCACCATCTTGGGAAAGTTACGACTATTGTGTCCTGTCTTGTTGATAGGTACGCAAAGTGGCGCCAATCCCTTGAAACTCATTAGGATGTCATTGACAAGATAGACCATCTGGCTGTCGTACTTGTGGCAAATGATGGAGCCCAATGCGATGCCGTCCTGCCCTCCTAAAGGGTGGTTGCTCACGATGGTGAAATAACGTCCACCGTCGTTGCCTGGCAAAGCATCTAACCCCTCTTGAATGACCCCGTCAATGTTTGTCCTGACGTTCAATGTGCAGTTCAGATAGTTGAGGCATCCGTCCAGCCATTCCACGCCCACTTGGCCTTTCCCCTCTCCACAAAGGTGAATATTCATCCAGTCCTGATGGATAATCCTCTTCAGCCACGATACCAAAAATTTAGGAACAAACTTGGACTTCTTGCCGAGCTTGTCCTTCAACACTTGGTCAACATCAACCCTAAATTCTTCTCCTTCAATAGCCATAACATTGAAATGTCGTGCAAAATTATTAAATCTTTTTCGTTTTTTTGTAAAAAAGGTAAAGTTTTTGTAAAATGAGCGGGAAAAAAGTAGTAACTTTGCATCGAATATGGGCATATGTACCCTATTGGAGTTGAAAAGGTGTGGCATTCACCTCTTTGAGTCAATTGCAAATAAAGAATAGATAGAAAGAAATATGAAAAGAGCTTTATTGGCAGCAATATTGTGTTTCGCAACAATATTGGGTGCTTTTGCGCAGATGTCAGACTCTCAAGTGCTGTCATTTATTTCGAGAGAAGTTCAAGCAGGATCAAGCCAATCACAGATTGTCACAAAGTTGATGCAACGTGGCGTACAAATCGAACAGATTCGCAGAATCCGTAATCAGTATGATTCGCAAATCAAGAATCGAGGTTTATCTGCAGCGGCAGATGGCGCCGTTTCGATGGCAACAGAGCGTATGCAGGGTAATAGTGATGGAACTGTTTCCCAGGAGGTGACAACGGCACGTCGAGGCACAACGGGGGAAATTCATGTTGATGCAGCAGAAGATTATGCTGATGCTGAACGAGATGTACAGTCCACTCAACAAGTACAAGGTCAAACTGCGGGGAAACGAGTGTTTGGACATGACCAGTTCCGCCGCATTTCTGTGAATCCCAATGTCCCCACTCCTCAGAACTATGTGGTGGGTGCTGGCGACCAATTGGTGATTGACATTTATGGTGAGTCGCAGAAAACATTGGTTCATACAGTTTCTCCGGAAGGTACCATTACGGTGCCAGGTGTTGGACCTATCTATGTGAGCGGTCTCACGGTGGCAGGGGCTCAGAGTAAGATAAAGGCTACGGTGGGTAAACACTATCAAGGTTCAAGTGTTCGCTTGACATTGGGACAAACTCGCTCCATCATGGTAAATATCATGGGTGAGGTAAACAATCCCGGCACATATAACATGTCATCGTTTGCTACAGTTTTCCATGCCATCTCTATGGCTGGAGGTATTAAGCCTTTGGGTACGTTGCGTAACATCAAGGTGTATAGAGGTGGAAGATTGGTGACGGTTGTCGATTTCTATGAATATCTTTTGAATGGAAGATTGGCAGGTAACATCAATCTGGAAGATGATGATGTTATTCATGTGGAACCTTATGATTGTTTGGTCGGTATCACGGGTAATGTGAAGCGCCCCATGTTCTATGAAATGCGCAAAACGGAAACAGTGGGCACTTTGCTGAAGTATGCAGGTGGATATACGGGTGATGCCTATAAGAAGTCTGTTCGTTTGGTTCGCCAGACAGGTGAACGATACACCGTGCATAATATCGATGAATTTGAGATGAATGCATTTACCATTGATGATGGAGATGCCGTATCGGTAGATGCCATCCTCAATCGTTATGATAATATGGTGGAAATCAAGGGTGCTGTGTTCCGTCCTGGACAGTTTAACATCGGTGGTGATGTTTGCTCGGTACGTACATTGATACAAGCGGCTGATGGTTTGACGGAAGATGCATTCTTGGATCATGCCATCATTCACCGTTTGAAAGAAGACCGCACACTGGAGGTGATTCCTATTGATGTGAAAGGTATTATGGAGGGTACGGTGGCAGATGTTCCATTGAAGAACGAGGATGTCCTGTTTATTCCCACCCAAGAGGAACTACGTAAGGAACGTTCATTCACCATCACGGGTGAAGTGATGACTCCTGGTACTTACGAATATGCTGATAATACCACCATAGAGGACCTGATTGTTCAAGCAGGTGGTCTTCGTGATGGCGCTTCTTTGGCACGTGTGGATGTAAGTCGCAGAATAGATGATCCTTATTCGACGGAGAAGACTCGTGAGATTTCTGAGACCTATCAATTTGACATCAAGGATGGTCTTGTTATTAAGAAAGGTGGAGAAGCCTTCTATTTGAAACCTTATGATGTGGTGCATGTGCGTAGAAGTCCTGGTTATGTGATGCCGAAGAACATTACAGTGACGGGTGAAGTGAATTATGAAGGTGCCTTTACTTTGGAGAAAAAGAACCTTCGTTTGACAGATGCCGTCAAGATGGCTGGTGGTGTCACACAGGATGCTTATATCAAAGGTGCACGATTGATACGTCAGATGAATGATGAGGAGCGCGTACGTAAACAAGCTGTATTAGCTTCTTTGCGTAATAACTTGGATGCGAAGGATTCCATCGCTTGGAATAAGATGGAGATGGATAACTCTTATCCTATCGGTATTGATTTGGAGAAGGCATTGAAGGAGCCGGGTGGAAGATACGATATTGTATTGCGTGAGAATGACCGTATAGACATTCCTGAATACAATGGTACGGTGAGAATCTCTGGTGATGTTCAGTTCCCCAATACGGTGACTTATGTGGAAGGCAAGGGTGCCAAATGGTATATTGACAATGCGGGAGGATATAGTGAGTCTGCCAAAAAGAAAAAGGCTTTCGTTATTTACCAGAATGGTATGATGGATCATTTGGCAAAAAACACGACCATAGAACCTGGTAGTGAGATTGTGGTGCCAAGCAAGAAGAAGAAGCATGTTGATGTGACAGCTATTGCTACAATTGGAAGTGTATTGAGTCCTCTTGCAACAATGGTGGCTTTGATTGCATATCTGACTAAATAAAATAAAGTATTATGGATAATCAGAAGCAATATATACAACCTGAAGAGCAGGAAGATGAGAGTCATATTGACTTTAAGGCATTGTTTGATGCGCTTAAAAGGCACAAGAGTCTTTATTGGAAAGTACTTCCCATCACTTTTGTAGTAGCATGCATCATTACACTTTCTCTTCCAAATTATTACACGTGTGAGGTGCAGCTGGCTCCAGAGTTGACAACTAGTCGCAGCACCAACTCTCTTAGTATGTTGGCCTCTCAGTTTGGCTTGAAGATGGGTTCTGGCGCAATGGGTTCCGAAGCTCTCTATCCCACGCTGTATCCCGATTTGGTGAACTCTACAGACTTCAAATTGAGTCTCTTCAATATTCCTGTTCATAAGAAGGACAGCACGAGGATTACCAGTTACTACGACTATCTGATGAATGATCAAAAGACGCCATGGTGGACATCTGCTATTAACGCAGCGATGAAAGGATTGGCAAGTCTGTTGACAACTGCTGAAGAGGATATGGATGAGAAGAAGATAGATCCTTTCCAGCTGACGAAACAACAGGCAGATGTTGTGAAGTCGTTGGAGAAGAAAGTGGTGTGCGATGTTGATAACAAGACATTGGTGATATCTATCTCTGTGACAGACCAAGACCCCCTCATTTGTGCAACTGTGGCAGATTCTGTACAGGCTCGTTTGCAAGAGTTCATCACAGATTATCGAACCAAGAAAGCACGTGTGGATGTGGAGTATAATCAGAAACTGTCAGCTGAGGCAAAAGCTCAGTACGATAAAGCTCGAGAGCAATATGCAGAATATGCAGACGCCCATCAGGATATCATGTATCAAAGCGATCGTACGAAGCTGATGAATCTTGAGAATGACATGCAGCTGAAGTATAATGCCTACAATACGCTGGCACAACAGTTGTTGGCGGCTGAAGCAAAAGTGCAGGAGGAAACACCTTCATTCACGACTCTGCAAAGGGCTACCGTTCCTGTGAAAAAGGCGGGACCGAGCCGTGGCAAGTTGGTGCTGATTGTTCTCTTCCTCGCATTCTTGTGCACTTCTGTATGGATTCTTTACAAGGAAGACCAACTGAAGCCACTTCTGGGTCTTTCTTGAAGATAGCGAATAATGATATAACAGGAGAATTTTTATGTTTTCTCTCTTCAATACAAAAAAGAAACTGGTTAACACGGGAATTTTCAAGGGTGCAACAGATTGGCACAGCCACATCCTTCCCGGTGTTGATGATGGAATCCAAACGATGGAGGACTCCCTCGCAGTTCTTGCCTATTATGAAAAGATAGGCATTCGTGAGGTGTGGCTCACTCCTCATATTATGGAGGATATTCCTAATATGGTGGAAGATTTACGTGAGCGTTTTCAAGAGTTGCAGGGCGCCTATCAGGGAACTGTAAAGCTGAATTTGGCTGCAGAGAACATGATGGACAATCTGTTCAACGAGCGTTTGGATGCCAATGATCTCCTGCCAATAGGACCGAAGGGCGACCATCTTTTGGTTGAGACCTCCTATTATCAGCCGCCAATTGATTTGCATGGAACATTGAAACGCGTCAAGGAGAAGGGTTATCAACCCATTCTTGCCCATCCTGAGCGTTATCGCTACATGAGTGATTCAGATTATGATTATCTGTATGCCAAGGGCGTGAAGTTGCAGATGAACATTGTGTCATTGGCAGGTGGTTATGGAAGGTCTGCACAGGAAAAAGCGCAGGCAATGCTGATGAAAGGTTATTATAGCTTCTTTGGCTCTGACCTTCACAATCTGTCAAACTTTCAGCAAGCCATCAATACCAAGGCATTGAAGAAAGAGACAGCCGCTCTTCTTCCACGCATACAGAACATGATTTTCTAAGAGATTGGTTTCTTCCATCTCTTTATTTCGGAATACCATCATCCTCCTCGAGTCAATCTCGCAGGAGGATGATGCTTTCATTACCCATGTTGAAGATGAGGTCAATAATGGAAAGGTTGGGAATAAAGCCGTGCTTTTGCTGAAACACCTGATAATACGGTTTTGAAAGGAAGGCAGGCGTGGAAGTAATGCCTGTATAGGCTTCCGTTCTTTGTGGAATGAAAGGAATGTCAAGCAGTTCGCAGCATTTGGCTGTGATGGCTTCGTTGAAATCCATGAGAAATGTCCATGGACGTTCATAGAACGGGCGGAAATCATCCTGCAAATACTCGAAGAAAGGGGAGTTGAAGTAGGATGTTTCCAGCGCATACCAATGTTGGTGCTGCCAATCAAGATGTGTGCTGATACGCACATCCTTCATCAAACATTTTCCTTCCACAAAAGTGCTCTTGTCAATGGGGATGGAAAGATTCAAAAGACCGTTCGGTGAGTCAATGGTGCAACGATTGCGAATGGTCTGCTTTTGGTAGTGCTCATATTGTTCAATGAAAATTGGTTCGTCAGTCATAAGGCTGACGAACCAACTGATGGGGGGAAGATATGCACTTGGAAGTACCAATTCTCAATTATCAATTTTCAACTCTTAACTCTTAACTCTCAACTCTAAACTATTTAATGTTGTCCACCCATGTGAACAATCTGCTCCAGCGCACTCCATGCGATTTGCCGTAGCGGTCAGTGATGAGGGAGAGCCAGATAAACAGCGGTTTGCCCACCACATGATCTTCTGGAACAAAGCCCCAATAACGGCTATCTGCTGAGTTGTGGCGGTTGTCACCCATCATCCAATAGTAGTCCATTTTGAAGGTGTAGGAGTCCGTGGCTTTGCCGTTGATGTAAATCTTGCCATCCTTCACCTCCAGCTGGTTATTCTCATACACACGGATGGGGCGCTCGTAGATGGGGAGATTGTCGAGCGTCAACTTCACACTCTCTCCCTTTGCGGGAATCCAGATTGGACCATAATTGTCTCGTGTCCAACCATATTGTCGGTTGAGCGGATAAAGGTTACCCCAATAACCGTCCTTGATTTCTACGACGCTGTCACAGAATTCCTTGTTGGCTCTCAGTGCCTCCACAGCCATGTGGGTGAGTGGAATGCCCTGATTGTGGTCAAGAATCTTGTCGCGGTCTTCATCGCTGATGTTCAGTTGCTCGCACATGTCGTCGGTGAGCACTTGTCCGTCACGTGTATATACTTTATAGTTGAACTGCGCAAATGTGGGCGTTTCCTGCTTCTTTCCGTCCACGAAGATGATTTTGTCCTTGATTTCCAAAGTCTGACCAGGCAGACCTACGCAACGCTTCACATAGTTCTCCCTGCGGTCGGCAGGACGAGTGGTCACGCTACCATAGACGTTGGTTTTTGTTGCCACAATCTGTTTGCCGATGCCGTATAGCTGATCCCACATCTTTTGCTGTTCGTCTGCAGGAAGCGTTTCCATCAGTGGCACCTCATATCCCTGCTCATCGGCAGCCAGACATCCCTCCTGAAAGCAGAGGCTGTAATAGTCACCGTTGTATGCAACAGCCACGGTATCACCGGCAGGGTAGTTGAACACTACAATGTCGCCATATTCCACCTTGCCGAAGCCCTTCACACGACGATACTCCCATTGTGGCCATTCGATGTAGGACTTGCAGTTCAGCATCGGGATGGTGTGTTGTGTCAGCGGCATAGTGAGTGGCGTCTGTGGAATGCGTGGACCATAACTCATCTTGCTCACCAACAGGAAGTCACCAGTCATCAGCGTCTTCTCCAGCGAAGAAGATGGAATCTGGTAGTTCTGGAAGAAGAAGTTGTTGACGAAATAGACAGCCACCAGTGCGAACACGATGGCATCCACCCAACTCATGATGGTGCGTGCGATGTCACTTTCCAATTCTTTCCACCATGTCCACTTGATTTTCTTGCTGATGTAGGCATCGTAGATGAACGGAACCACAATCAGTCCCCACCATGACTTCACCCAATAGAGGAAAGCCAAGTAGCAGACAGTTGCCACACCGAATTTCACCCATTTCCATCCTGCCCATGCAGGTTTATTGTTCTCACCAGAACGTGTCTTCTTGAAATCTTTATAGTTGAAAGCCATTTTACTTAAAACTTAAATAGGTCGTCTGTGCTCAGCAGTCCTTCGTGCTGGGCGGTGAATTCTGCTGCGATGACAGCGCCGAGGGCAAACCCCTGGCGGGAATGCGCATCGTGCGTAATCGTGATTTGGTCAGCCTCGCTGTTCCATGTGATGGAGTGGATACCCGGCACCTCTCCGCGACGGATAGAACTGATGGGCAGCAAATCGGCAGCCACTTCGTCACTTCCCTCCACCGTTCCGTCTGGCTGTTGCAGGTAGCCCATCGTCCAGTCTTTCTTGCGGTCAAGGCGTTCCACAATCTGCTCAGCCAAAGTGATGCCCGTGCCTGACGGGTGATCGAGTTTGTGGATGTGGTGCGTCTCTTCTTCCTTCACGTCATATTGCGGGAACTGGTTCATGATGCTTGCCAGATATTTGTTGACGGCACTGAAGATAGCCACGCCAATCGAGTAGTTACTTGCCCAGAAAAGAGTCTTTCCACCCTCCGTGCATGCCTTCTTCACATCATCAACGTGTTCTTTCAGCCATCCGGTGCTGCCGCTCACCACTTTCACGCCAGCCTTCCATGCCTTCAGGTAGTTACCATAGGCAGTCTGTGGTGTGGTGAACTCGATGGCAACATCTGCGCTGGCAAATGCCTCGCTTTCAAATTCCTCCTGATTGTCAATGTCGATGATGCTCACGATTTCGTGACCACGGCTCAAGGCAATCTGTTCTATCATCTTGCCCATCTTGCCGTATCCTATCAATGCTATTTTCATCTTTCTTTCCTTTGTTTTGGGTATGATTTCATTAAAAACAATGCAAAGATAGTGAAAAGTTAGGAGTTTTTATTACCTTTGAACAAATTTTAATGCAAAACCTATGGAACAACTGCTTCATTATACATGGAAACATAAGATTTTCCCACTGTGCGAGTTACGAACGACTGACGGGCGTCTTTTGGAGGTGCTCAATCCAGGCATCCACAACACTGATGCTGGTCCTGACTTCACGGGGGCGAAAATAAAGTTGGACGGCATCGAGTGGGTGGGTAATGTGGAGTTGCACCTGAAGACCAGCGACTGGTTTCGCCATCATCACGACACAGATGCTGCCTACGACAACATCATTCTCCATGTGGCGAGTGAGATAGATTGCTCTCTTCACTATCCCAATGGCCGGGAGATTCCGCAGTTGCAGTTGGAAGTGCCCTCATATGTGAGAGAGAATTATGCCGAATTGAGTCATAACGACTGCCGTCCTCCCTGCCGCAATGTGATAGGTGACCTCTCTACTTTCCTCGTACACAATTGGATGACATCCCTTACTTTAGAACGCTTCGAAGAACGCACTCGCCAAATCATGCAGCGTCGCGAAGCCCTCGACAAGAATTGGGAAGACACCCTCTTCGTCACGCTTGCCCGCAACTTCGGTTTTGGCATCAATGGCGACGCTTTCGAGCAGTGGGCTCAATCAATCCCGATGAGTGCTGTCGGCAAGCATCGTGACAATCTTTTCCAAATCGAGGCGATTTTCTTTGGACAGGCAGGGCTTCTTGAAGCAGATTACGAAGATGAGTATTATCAAAGCCTTCAAAAGGAATATCGTTATCTGCGCCAGAAATTCACTCTTACTCCCATTGAGACCAGTGCGTGGAAGTTTTTACGACTTCGACCTCAGAATTTCCCCCACATTCGCATTGCCCAGCTCGCTATGCTTTACTATGAACAGCGGCTCAATCTCTCCCGATTGCTCAATGCACAGAATCTCAATGAAGTCAGCGCCCTTCTTCTCACCCATGTGAGCGACTATTGGCGTACACACTACACCTTCGCCTCTCAACCCACCAAACCTGTTGAGAAAACCCTATCGCCTTCCTCCATCCAGCTCGTTGTCATCAACAGTGTCGCTCCCATGCTCTTTGCTTATGGCAAGTACAAGTCTGACCAACACCTCTTCGACCGAGCTTTCACCCTATGGGAACAGCTAAAACCGGAGAACAACGCCATCATTCGCGATTGGGCGTCAGCAGGCATCACTTGTGAAAATGCTGCCGACTCCCAAGCCCTCATTCAGCTGCATCGCAACTACTGCCAACGTCGCGACTGTCTGCGTTGCAAGTTTGGCTACGAATATATCCGTCGCACTCCCGGCTTTCTTCGCGAAGACGAAATCCCCACCGACACCCTCTGAATCAGCCTTCTTCCAGAGCCTCGCTGACGGAACTTCCACATCCCCTTTAGGGGTCAGACTCTCACCTGTACCATAGGTGAGAGTCTGACCTATGACATAGGTGAGACTCTCACCCCTTTTGAGGTAACGACAGCGGGGTGTGGACACTACACGAGAAAAGGCTGACCTACCTATGTAAGTCAGCCTTTCTCATGCACGGGGTGAGGGACTCGAACCCCCGACCCTCGGTTTTGGAGACCGATATTCTACCAACTAAACCAACCCCGTGTAGGTAATGTATAATTTATAATGTATAATATTATATAATAGCCATGCGGCTTGTGCGGCACATAGCGTTAGCCCTATTATACATTATAAATTAGTTCGTAGCTCCACCGGGAATCGAACCCGGATCTAATCTTTAGGAGAGATTTGTTCTATCCATTGAACTATAGGAGCCCGTTCCTTGTTTAGCGGGTGCAAAGGTATGAAAATATTATCAAACGTCAAAGCATATTTTCAAAAATATTTTG
>JAILDV010000021.1 GCA_024688885.1 Bacteroidaceae bacterium
ATTCAAACTGTCGGAAGAGGCTATCGCGATGTGGAAAGATTCCGCATTGCAGTGCTTTTCTTTTATGGTGGCTTGACGTTGCATAAAGACTATCTTGTGTTAAATTCGTTAAGTTAACTCACACTAAATCCTGTAGAACCAGTTTTATTGCCTTCTGAAAGTCTTTTCGTTCAACGGTCTTCTCTATCTCGCGTTTTCTGACTTCTGGCATATAGAGATATTGCTCGGTGACCTTCGCTGCATCATCCATTCGCCCCTTTTTCTCAAGCAGGGTAATCTTTCGGAGGGCATACTCGACACAATCGCTGTCGTTAATGCCTAGGCGTGAAATCATTTCGTCGAGCAAGCGCAACATGGCATCGTCAGACTGTGAGGCAGCAGAAGCCTCTTGCAGTAGCTGGTTCATATCGCAGTAGCCGAAGTTCGAAATTTCTGATTTCACCATTTTCTTCAGCTTATTTATCACCTCGTCTTTCTCTGCTTGTGGCACACTATTGGAACCTATGCTCTCCACCAGCAACTTGCCGTAGTCCTCAAGTGTATCGGCAAGCCACCAGTCGCCATCGTCCTCGTCCACATAGTTCAGGTCCTCAGCATCAGTGAGTTCAAACATGCGCATGGCTATCTGCAACGCAGCATTAGCATTGCCCATGTCTAACAGCCGTCGTGCATCTTTCAACACAGCGGTTGAGACGCTGTTAATCTCATCCCAGTCCGTCACATAGTAGCTGCGCCAACGGTCGCCAATGTTTTTCTCCTCAGTAAAGGCATTTTCCAGCCGGGCAATGAAGTCAGCGGCGGAATCCTCGTCATCAATGAACCGCTCATTGAGGAAGCAAGTCAGTTCTTTATTGAACTTTTTGTCCTTGCGGGCGTAGTCCTGACAGAATTCACGCAGGTCTTCAAGTGTTGCCAGTGGCATCAGGTCGTCGATTTGTTTCATGCTATCTAAGATTTAACGATCATGGACATAAGGCTGATAAAATCTTTGATAATTCACTGCATTTACCGATTATGGCGTGAGAGGATGTAATCGCTTAGTTCCTTGCGACACTCAGAGAAATCCTCTTCAGTAAGATAGCCCTCGTTGAGCAGATTCTCAATACCTATTTCAATAAATGAGTTGCGATAGAAGTTCTCTCGCGCCATAGCTTCTTTGAAATAGTGCTTTGATCGCTTAGTCACCTCCATGCAGCGGTCGAAGGCGTTTTCGTCTTCGCCAAATTCCTTGTTGATAAGTGAAGATGTCTCTGCCAGCCATTCTTTGCACCGTCGCAGTATGCCTATGCGGATGAGGCCTTTCAACGTTTTCAAGTCTTGTTTGGTCAGTTCCATAATTCTTAAGTTTGGATTTATCAATAGTAGATGCTATGCTTTAACCGAACAACTTGCCTACGATGTCGAGCAGATTGCGAACGGTCTGCTTGTCTGGAACGGGTATCTTCAATGAAGTCTGTCCGGTCTCGGCATCCGTCTCTACCAGCGAATTGATGAGTTGTTCTGTGGCTTCTGGCGATTTCAACGTGGCAGCAAGGCCGCTAAGGAATGCGGTGCCTTGAGCAATGAGATCCTTCGGTGTGGAAAGGCCTTGTGGCTGTGGAGATTCTGTGTCATCCTGCGTTGGTGCAGCAGGATTTTCTTCGGCATCTTCACGAGGTGCCTCCGTCTCAGTGATATACTCTTCTGATGGTACATCCGTCGGTGTAGTCTCTGTGGTGTGATCGTTTGCAGGTTCTGCCTGTATCTCCGTATCCTGGTTTTGCAGGGTTCCGTCACTACCCGGCTCGTGCTGTTCTGGCTTGTCCATCATTTCGCCAAGTGTATCCATCATCTGACTCAACTTAGAGCCTTCACCAAGGAAAATGGCGTCCTGCCCATTGTCGAGCACCCCCTCAAACATCGCCGACTTGAAGCGGAGTTTGTCGAGCATCTGCTCTTCAATGGTTCCTGTCGAAACGAGGTTGATGACCTGCACGTTGCGCTGTTGCCCAAGACGGTAGATGCGGGCGATACGCTGCTCCAAGACAGCCGGATTCCAAGGAAGGTCCAGATTGATGATGGTGGCTGCCGACTGGAGGTTCAGACCAGTAGAGCCGGCATCTGTAGAGAGGAACACGCGACTGTCAGGATTGTCAGCAAAGTTGGTGATCAGTCTGCCGCGAGCCTCAGAAGGCACTCCGCCATGCAGGTATTCAAAACCTATCTCGCGCTTCTCCAACTCCTGGGCTATCAGGCGAGTCATCCGCTCCCACTGGCTGAAGACGACAACCTTCTCACCCTCCGACTCTAATAGCGAAGTAATGATGTTCAGCGCCTCGTCCACCTTCGTGTCGTTGCGCGTCCTCTGGTCAAGGATATAGGTGCTGTCACAGAGCATACGCATCTGCGAGAGGCTAAGCATCAAGCGGTTGCGGTCTTTCTCGGAAAGAAAATGCATGCGTCGCCATTTCGTGACTATTTGCGACACTATAAATTTCAGTTCGTCATGTTCAGCACGTTGTTCCTTCGTCATCGGCACGAAAAGTATCTTATCCTGACGCTTCGGCATTTGCAGGGCCACCTGTTTCTTGGTACGGCGAATCAGTCGCTGGCGTGCCATCTCGCCCACTTTGTTCAGATTTTGGTAGCCAATCACCTTACCAGTCTCGTCACTTACGATACACTCGGCCTTGAATTTCCAGAAAGGTCCGAGACAGAATTGGTCGGCAAACTCCATCACAGAATAGAGCTCCTCCAACTTGTTCTCTAAAGGAGTGCCTGAGAGGATTACCGCATACTGTGACACCACCCGCCGCATGGCCATCGAGATTTGTGTGTTCCAGTTTTTCAGCCGTTGCACCTCGTCCATGATGAGCAGGTCGGTCTCCAACTTACCCAGCACCTTGATGTCATTGCAGGCGCTGTTGTAGGAAATAATCTTGTAGGGAACGTCAAGCTGGTACTGGCTGACACGTTTATGGTGCAAGCCCTCTATCACGTGGACCTGCTGTCCGGTAAACCGCTCTATCTCACGCTTCCATTGGTATTTCAGCGATGTGGGGCAGATGATGAGCGTCGATTGCACCAGCTTCTCTTTTCGCATCAGCTCGGCAGTACCGATGGCCTGGATGGTCTTTCCAAGACCCATCTCGTCGGCAATGATGCTCTTACCCTTTGCAAAGGCGAAACGAATGCCCTCTTTCTGATAGGGGTAGAGCGTGACGGTGAGTAGCTTGTCAAGCATCTCATCTGTATAACGGTGCAGGATATGCTGACGAAAATGTGCCTCACGTTTCTCAATGATGAAATCGATGGCATCATGATAGAACCGGAAGTTGTCGCTGATGGCCACAGCCTGTTTGGCGAACTCTTCCACCTTCTGAAAGGTCTCTTCCAGCATCACGCCGTTATGGTCGAAATACTGGTTTGCCAGTTGCTCATATTCTTGTCTGTGGTCAGAGCCGATGCGGATGCAGACCTTTCTGACATCGCCGTTCTCACCAGCCGGTTCATCCGTAGGCAGATATCTCAGATAAACCGACGTGTAAGGCGGAATCTCCTGGTGCACACGTTGCCTCCTGTTGCTTCCTATCCACTGCTTCACTGCCTCCAGATGCTTGCATGTTCCTAACTGGGCCGTCTTGAAATCAAAGCATGAACAGTAGTTCCATTCGCTCTTTGCGCCACGGTACACCACCTTGTATTCCTGTTTCGTCTTTGGACTCTTGACGCTATACTCACCAGGCAGCAACTTGTCATCGACGCATGATATGCCAAAATGCTCCTCCTGCGCAATCTGTTTTCGCAGTGCAATCTGCCACTCCGAAAGAGACATGCCATCAGGTTTCACAATCCACGAAATCTTTGCCTGCTTCTTTGCCTTTTTCTTCGAACCACCCGTTTTCTTGGCCTTATTCGATTTCGTCTTTGCCGGATCTATCTGTTCCTTTTTCATTGTCTGAAAATCAGTTTTTTGTTCTTTGATGCAAAGGTACGATTAAGTGAGCAAAATGCCAAATGTTTTTGAGCATTTTCGAGCGTGAGTACCTAAGAACGCAGTTCAAAGGTACGATTAAGTGAGAAAAAAAAATGATTTTGAGTATTTTCGAACGTGAGTACCTTAGAACACAGTTCAAAGGTACGAATTTGCGAGCAAAAAGCGAAATTTTATATGGGCTTTTTTGAGCGTGAGTAACTATGACATTGTTTGTTCGGATTTGTCTTATTGGAGGTAGTTGGTGACTCGGCGAGGCCGAAAAAGCTTTTTCGAGGTTGCAAGGTCAGTTGGCGAGGTCGGCCAAGGCAGATTTGAATCGAGTAGGAGGAAAATGAAATAGTTTTCCTCCTATTTCATTTTCCGTCCTCTCACACCACCGTACATGCGGTTCCGCATACGGCGGTTCTTAACACGGATGCAACTTCACGTAATAATCCATCAGACATGGGTAGCC
>JAILDV010000029.1 GCA_024688885.1 Bacteroidaceae bacterium
CGAATATGAGGGGCGTATCTATAAACTCTCGCCTTTTGTTGGCACGTTTATGCCAGAAGAGCATCGCAACACTTCAGGTGCCTATCAAGGTGCCAAGTATTTCTCGTATAATGGGAAAGTGCTGGATGAGATAAGAAAAGAATTAGAAAATAATTACTAAATAAACGATGATAAAGGATATTATTGATAAAAACGCAGAAGTGAAGCCAAACTCGAAGAAGTTGGAGGCTTTGAAGGAATATTTTGCAGGGTGCTTTACCAAAGAAGGAACCTTTGATATAGAAAGGTTCAAGGAGATGATAAAGGACGAAGTGGATATGAGCAATGAGGGCTATTCACTCGACTTCTTAGGTAAAGAT
The DNA here is from genome assembly GCA_024688885.1 of Bacteroidaceae bacterium. Lineage (GTDB taxonomy): Bacteria > Bacteroidota > Bacteroidia > Bacteroidales > Bacteroidaceae > Minthosoma. The sequence goes on from JAILDV010000029.1 coordinate 360, forward strand.
TACGCAAACCTGATTGCTTCCATTGATACCACGACTGTGATTGAGCCAGACTTGGAGCATAACAGCAAGCCAGAGAACAAGGATAGTGAGAACATCTACATCAGTGGTGACAACTTGGATGCGTTGAAGCACTTGTTGAAGTCGTATGCAGGGAAAGTGAAGTGCATCTATATTGACCCACCTTACAATACGGGGTCGGATGGGTTTGTCTATAATGACAAGTTCCGTTTCACGCCAGAGGAATTGGAAAAGAAACTCAGCATAGACGAAGATGAGGCCAAGCGTATTCTTGACTTGACCTCTCGTGGAAGTAGCACACATTCTGCTTGGCTGATGTTTATGTCGCCAAGACTTCAGCTGGCTCGCGAACTATTGTCGAAAGATGGTGTCATCTTTATCTCGATTGATGATAATGAACAGGCAAATCTGAAACTGTTGTGTGATTATGTGTTTGGTGAGGAGAATTTTGTGGCACAATTTATATGGATCTCTAAAACAGGGGGAGGTAGTGATAATAATGAGGTGGTAGCAGACCATGAGTATGTATTATGCTACTCCAAAAATTCAGGCATAGAGAATTCAATATCAAGAATCCTGCTTGAATCAGAAGAACTTAATCTTACAGATGAATATGGTCCTTATAGATTAGGGAGAGAGTTAAATAAATGGGGTTCAAATTCCAGAAGGGAAGACCGTCCTACGATGTTTTTCCCAATACCAGGTCCAAATGGAGAAGAGGTCTTTCCTATTCGGAATGATGATACAGAAGGGTGTTGGAGATGGGGAAAGAAAGCGATGTTTGATGCTGTGGAAAATCATAATGTCGAGTTCTCGCGTAGAGACAATGGTACATATATTGTCTATGAGAAAATACGTTCTACAGACCCACGTACAAAACCTTATCGTACATTCTTGAAAGATTGTGGTACTACGGCAGAAGGGACAAAGCAGATAAAAGCACTTTTGGGAACGAAGGTTTTTGATTATCCCAAACCAATGGAACTTGTAAAGAATCTTTTAGAAATTGGTTCTGATGATGGAGATTTAATAGTTGACTTTTTTGGAGGTAGCAGTACAACAGCACATGCCATTATGGAATTAGATATGAAGGAGGAGACATCACGTAGGTATATTCTTGTACAATTACCAGAAATTCCTAAAGAGGGGAGTGAAGCTACGAAAGCTGGCTATCACACTATTGACGAAATAGGTCAAGAACGCATCAAACGTGCTGCTGCCAAGATAAAGGCTGAGAATCCATTGTTTGCAGGTGATTTGGGTTTTAAGCACTACACGTTGTGTGAGGTGCCAGAAAATGTGCTTGATAAGTTGGAAGAGTTCAGCCCTGATGTGTCTGGCTTTGCGAACAATATGTTAGAGTTGTTTGGACGTGAAACCGTCCTTGAGACTTGGAAAGTGCGTGATGGCTACGGTATGAATGCCAAAGTGGAGCCAGTGCAATTGGCTGATTATACTGCCTATCAATGTGGCGACCATCTCTATTTGACAGACGAGGGTATGGGTGATGATGCTGTCACGGCATTAGTGGATAAGTATGGTGAACAGACGGATTGGGGACCTCATTATGTGGTGCTCTTTGGCTATAGCTTTAATTTCGGCATTATCGATGCCTTGAAGAAAAACCTGCCATTGCTGAATGAGGGTGAGAAGCAGATAAAGATTAACATCGACATCAGATATTAAGATATGGACATCATACTTGAAGCAGGACTTCCTCATCAGCAAATACCCGTAGAGAGGTTGGCAAGCGTCTTCGAAAAGACACATTTAGATGCATCTTTAAAGCCCTACGAGAATCCGCGTATAGACCATCAGGACATTTCTACGGAGTGGGCACTTCGTCGTATAGAAAACACGGAGGAACTGAGAGCCTATAATCGTAAGGTGATGATAGCAGAGAATGGGGTGCTGAATCTGGACATCAAAATGGAGACGGGAACAGGTAAGACATACGTCTATACCCATTCCATCTACGAATTGCACAAACGATATGGGTTCAACAAGTTTGTGGTGATTGTCCATTCTCTACCTGTGAAGTCTGGTGCAGTTCAGTTTATCAGCGACCCCTACGTGCAAAGGCATTTCCGTGATACATTGGGATATGGCACAGAGATAGACCTTTGTGAAGTGTCTGCCTTGAAGAAAAAGAAAAAAGGACACAATTATTTCCCTTCATCGGTGCGAGATTTTGTGAATGGTTCTTGTCAGAATAAAAACCGTATTTATGTGATTGTGGTAAATCAGCAATTGCTTCAGAAAGGGAAGCTCTTAGACAAGAAAGACTACGACATCGCTGTACAGGGCTTTGTGCGACCTTTGGATGCCATCAAGGCGACTCGTCCCATTGTGATGATTGACGAACCGCACCGTTTTGAACGCGGAAACACAACTTATAAGCGGATTCTCAGTGAGATAGCACCTCAGTGCATTATTCGCTTTGGTGCAACATTCCCAGAAATAACAGAGGGTAGAGGAACAAAGAAAGAGACACATAAAGACTATTTGAATCTTCTGTACAATCTGACAGCTTGTGATGCTTTCAATCAGAATCTGATCAAAGGTGTTGCCAAAGAGCACTTTAATCCTACCACCTCTGAAAATGAGAAGGTAAAGATTGTCAGCATAGACGGGAAAGAAAGTGTCACCATGCACTTTACTAACAAGAATCACAGCCAGCGTTTCGTATTGCATAAGGATGAGTCGCTGGGTATTATGAGTGAGCATCTTTCTGGCATTACGGTGACTGGCATTAGTAGTTCAGAAGTGGAACTGTCGAACGGACAGACAAAGCGTGTGGGTGACGAGTTTACTGCAGACATATATTCTACTTCCTATCAAGAGAACATGATTCGATTGGCTATTCAACGCCATTTCGAGACAGAACGTCAGTTGTTCCATCGTGAGAGTAAAATCAAAACTCTTGCATTGTTCTTTATTGATAATATTGTGTCATTCAGAGGGGATGAACAAGGTGATGGTGCATGGCTTCGAGACCTCTTTGATAAGTGGTTGGAATATCAGTTAAGGGAGGAATTGAAGAATGGCGAAAATTCAGAAGAATATACCGATTATCTGAATGCCAGTTTGCAAGATATTGCAGCTTGCAGAGCTGGTTATTTTGCAAAAGACAATAACGATTGTGACGAGGCGATTGCTGAAGAGGTGGATGATATTCTGAGGAATAAGAAAAAGCTCCTGTCATTTAAGGATGAAAACGGGAATTGGAATGTGCGTCGTTTCTTGTTCTCAAAATGGACGCTGAAAGAAGGTTGGGATAATCCTAATGTGTTCACGATTGCTAAGTTGCGCTCCAGTGGTAGTGAAATCAGTAAATTGCAAGAAGTCGGGCGAGGATTGCGTCTGCCTGTTGACGAGTATGGAAACAGGACAAGCAGTAATGATTTCATGCTCAACTATATTGTGGATTTCACAGAGAAAGATTTTGCAGACAAACTGGTTCGTGAGATTAACGGTGATGTTGCAAAGAAAGCTACTGAGCATATTGTGATAAGTCGTGAAGAACTTGACCGTGTGGCTAATCTGCGTGGAATGAGCAATGGCCTGATGATGTTGGCAGAATTGATACAGAAAGGTTATGTTGACATGAAAGGAACGGATGTCATTGTCAAGGATGATATCATCATGGAGTTCAAGAATGAATATCCAGAATTTAGTCTTGATAGCTTGAATATAAATCGTGTCATTAACAGGAATGCATCGAATAATCGTTTAATGGTCAAGATTCGTAAGCCGAACTACCAGAAACTTGAATCCTTGTGGAAAGAGATTAACAAGAAATACTTGATGTTCTACCAAAAGAATATAGATAAAGAGATTGAAAAGGCTTTGCCTTCGATATTGGAGGATGGTGTATTTTCAAGAATGTCTGTGTCTTCTGAAAGGTCTGAGATAGAAGTGGATGAGGAAGGTGCCTCTGTGGTTTGCGAGGCGAATGTCACTTATTTGGTGCATGGTAGAAATATGCTTTATCATGAGTTCTTGAAGCAAGCAAGTAAAGGGACATCAATTTCTATTGAAATGATACATAAGGCTATCTGTGAGTATGCCAAGAATCATAAGGAATTTAATAACGACCTTATCAATGATTTGACGTTATCACAATTGATAGGAAAATTCCGTGATTGGAAAATCAATAACCTTGGTGGGTGTATTTCTTATAAGCAAGCTAATTACCGTGCTAAAACAACGGCATTGACCAATGCGGATGGTAGCGTAAGAGACGAGGTGGTTATGGGTAGGTTGGGTAAGAAGACTGACAACTCGAAAGTTCCTTCTGAATATCTGTATGAACCTATAGCGTTTGACTCACCATTGGAAAGGACTAATATCTTGGATAAGATAGATGTAGCAGAATTGGTGGTATATGGCAAGATTCCCAATAGTAGCATTCGTATCCCAACTATTACGGATGAAACATATTCGCCAGACTTCATGTATGTGGTCAAAAAGAAAGATGGTACCATGCAGATGAATGTTGTTATTGAAACAAAAGATGTCAACCAAGATACAGATCTGCGTCCTAAAGAAAGTGCAAAAATCGATTGTGCAAAGTTGTTCTTTGAGCAAATATCCAAGGATAATCCTTCACTCCCTGTGAAATTTGAGAGGCAGATTAATCGACAGAGGATGAATGATATTATTGATAGACTATTGACAAGATAAAATGGTTGACAAAAGCAAGGATAATGAGAACAACAAAAATAGAATGGACGGACAAGACCTGGAATCCCATTACGGGATGTACCAAGAAATCAACAGGTTGTGCCCATTGTTATGCGGAGGTGATGGCGAGACGATTGAAGGCGATGGGTTTGGGAAAGTATCGCAATGGATTTGGCTTGACCTTGCATGAAGATGATTTGGAGGAACCTATGCAATGGCAGAAGCCGCATAATATCTTTGTCTGTTCGATGAGTGACATTTTCCATGAAGATGTTCCCTTTGATTTTGTGGATAAAATCATGAATACCATCGTGAGAACCCCACAGCATCGGTATCAGATTTTGACGAAAAGAGCAGAGCGGATGGAAGAGTATTTCAGGACAAGGCTAATACCTCGAAATGTATGGCTGGGGGTGACTGTCGAGTGCCAGTCATCCAGAGAAAGAATTGACCATTTGAGAAAATTAGATGCAACGGTGAAATTCTTGTCATGTGAGCCGCTGATTGAAGATTTGGGCGAGATGAATCTGGAGGGTGTTGACTGGATTATTGTAGGTGGTGAGAGTGGACCAAAGGCAAGACCGATGCAACCAGAGTGGGTTATCAACATCAAAAGACAAGTGGAACAACAAGGTGCGGCATTCTTTTTTAAGCAATGGGGCACATGGGGAAGTGATGGCATTAAACGTAACAAACATGCTAATGGGAAGCTGTTGTTAGGTGAGGTGATACAACAAATGCCAGAAAGAAAAGTCGTGTAGGGAATGATTAACTTTGTAAACTGAATATAACATAAGAAAAAAATATGCAGCCATTAGCAGAAAGATTGCGTCCACAAACGCTTGACGATTACATAGGACAGAAGCACCTGGTGGGTGAGGGAGCAGTGATACGCCGTATGATTGAACAGAAGCGTGTCGCCTCTTTCATCTTGTGGGGCCCTCCTGGGGTTGGAAAGACAACGCTGGCGAACATTATCGCCAAGACGCTTGAGGTGCCGTTCTTTACGTTGAGTGCTGTGACATCGGGCGTGAAGGATGTGCGTGAGGTGATTGAGAAAGCGAAGGCTTCGTCTTTCTTCGGCAATGTGAGGGGTGGGGTGTCGCCCATCCTTTTCATCGACGAAATCCATCGTTTTTCGAAATCACAGCAAGACAGTCTTTTGGGGGCTGTGGAGCAGGGGACAGTGACGCTGATTGGTGCCACGACGGAGAACCCTTCGTTTGAGGTCATCCGTCCGCTCCTGAGCCGCTGCCAGGTGTATGTGCTGAAGAGTCTGGAAAAGGAGGATTTGTTGAGTTTGCTTGATCATGCATTGAAGACGGATGTGTTCCTGAAAGAGAAGAAGATTGATGTGCAGGAGACCACCGCCATGATGCGATATAGTGGAGGTGATGCCCGAAAGTTCTTGAATATTCTGGAACTGGTAACTGAAACATCTTCAGTTATTAACGATGATATTGTTACAGAGACGCTTCAGCAGAATCCTTTGGCGTATGATAAGGACGGGGAGATGCACTATGACATTATTTCTGCCTTTATCAAGAGCATTCGTGGAAGTGATCCTGATGCTGCCATTTATTATTTGGCTCGTATGATTGAAGGGGGTGAAGATCCTATTTTCATTGCCCGCAGATTGGTGATTTCTGCCAGCGAGGACATCGGATTGGCGAATCCTAATGCGTTGCTGCTGGCGAACGCTGCTTTCGATGCCGTCAACAAAATAGGTCTTCCTGAAGGACGCATCCCTCTTGCGGAAGCAACTGTCTATCTTGCCACTTCACCCAAGAGTAATTCTGCCTATATGGCCATCAACGATGCCCTCCAGTATGTGGGCGAGACGGGTAATTTGCCCGTTCCGCTTCACTTGCGCAATGCACCTACCAAACTCATGTCGCAATTGGGGTATGGCAAGGACTATAAGTATGCCCATGACTACAAAGACCACTTTGTGGAACAGCAGTTCCTGCCCGATGGTGCTACCGATGCCCGCTTTTGGCATCCACAGGAGAATGCATCGGAGAATAAGTTGCATGAGCGCATGAAACAGTTGTGGGGTGAACGCTTCGAGGAATAAATTGAAAATCTGCCTTTTAAAAGGAGACGAAAGTGTTAAAAAACGAATGACTTGCCAATAAATTCGCTATTTCTCTTGGAGAAGTGGCGTTTTTTGTCATATATTTGCACAAATAGTAATCACAAACAGTATTCACGTTAACATTATCAATGATGAGAAAATTCTATCTCTTGTTTGCCACGTTCATGATGGCATTGGCATTTGCTGCTTGTGGCAGCGATGATGAAGATGTTCATGCAGGTAATGGTGGTGGTCAGAACAAGCCTGACGAGATTGTTCCATCTAAACAGGTGGAGATGAAAATCTCAGTGCTTACGGGAACTGACAATTTAGACCATCCTGTGCCAAGATTGGTGGCAGAGTGGGGCGACAATATGTTTGCACAGGTGGTGGATCCCAACCATCCAGAGGTGACGATGTTTCAATACATCAACAGCGACAAAGGAGAAGACATTGTAGCTGTTGTGTCGGAACATAACATCATCTTCATGCACTACAATCCTGTAACAGACAAGGAATTCCCAGAGAATGTGCTGATTGCCAGTGA
>JAILDV010000059.1 GCA_024688885.1 Bacteroidaceae bacterium
TTTGTTCTTAGCGTTAGCAATACGCTCTTCCAACTTGCGGCGGTTCTCAGCCCGCTGCTCCTTGCTCATGTGTTCCACCTCTAACCTTAGCATCTCGAAGTTCTTGCCTTGCAAGCGACCAAAGGTCGAGCGGAAGGCGTCCTCGCCCTTCAGCACGGGGGTTTCTCTGATAGGTCTTGCCATGACAAATACGTATTTATATGAAATTTCGGCTGCAAAGGTACGAAAAATAATTCAAAAAAACTGCATTTGGGGAGGATATTAACACGATTTCTGTGAAGAATACTGTTCAATTTGTATAGAAAGCGTTATATTGAGGATGGGAATAGTCCCAGAAAACAATTAAATTCTATTAAGATGATGAACAGAAAAGTTTTGTTCTGGCCGTTGGCGGCGGTGCTGCTGACGGCGTGTGAGAAAGGACTCGACGAGGGGCAGCTTCATCCTCATAATCATCCACTATACACACAAATCCTTGCAATAATAGCCGTTTTGATACTTGTCCTATTTTAAGCATGATATTACATTGTTAACAGATATGATTTCCAGTCCTATCTCATTTAAAATTCAACATTATTCCACTGATGTTTTTCCTGTTTCCCCACATACATGAAACTTACGTTCTCTGTACTTACAATAAGGGGGTCATATAAAGCGGAAGATAGGTGACACCATGCATCCATAGCCTGACGATAGAAAACTTGTCCCTCACGATATACTCATGAGGGTATCAAGGCATAATGGTGCCGTCTGCACCTTTTTGAGATTTTTGTTCCACCATATTTTACACCTTTTTGAGATTTTTGACAGCGCAAATATACACCTTTTTGAGATTTTTGGCAAGAATTCAGTCGAAAAATGACCTACAAAAGAGCAATTTGGCCCATCATTCCACGTAAACAGTCTTACCTCAGACACTCAACAGCCTTTCCCGATTGTTTTTCCTGCCTCCCCACAAAAAGGAAGACAACAGCGAAGACATAGACGAGGAAGGCGGTGCAGAGGGAGATTTCCTGCATGCCCATGCCGGCAAATACCCAGAAGAGGATGAACGCTACCACTAAGGCTCCAAGAGCTGCATCGATGATGATTTTTCTGATTGTTCCCATAATTTTGTTCGGTTTTAAGTGTTAGTTTTTTTGATTTCCGATGCAAAGTTAGGGGGATGTTGTTCCAAACTGCGGTACAGGATTAAAAAAAATGAAAGAAATCTGTGGAATCTGTGAGAAATAAAAAGCTCACACGGATAGCACGGATGACACGGATGGAACGCCTCGCGCGGCGTGGCGCTGCGCTAAATGATAAATGACAAAGGGGAGCAAACAAAAATCTGTGAAATCTGTGGAATCTGTGAGAAAGAAAAAAGCTCACACGGATAGCACGGATGACACGGATGGAACGCCTCGCACGGCGCTGCGCTAAATGATATATGACAAAGGGGAGCAAACAAAAATCTGTGAAATCTGTGGAATCTGTGAGAAAGAAAAAAGCTCACACAGATAGCACGGATGACACGGATGGAACGCCTTGCGAGGCGTGGCGATAAATGATAAATGAAAATTCTCAACTTTCTGAAGTTATCGCTGCGCTCGAAGTAATCGAAGTTAAAGGAGTTAACGAACCTGGCAGAGAGAAAACCATCAGCATGACAAACGTCGCTCACTTCGAGCAAAGCGCTCACTTCGGTAACTTCATTAATTCAAGTTTCGCATGTACTAAACATCTAATAATGAGTGTCACTATGTGACAGAAATCTCACAAATCTTTTCAAATCTTTCAAAATATATTTGTTTGATTTTTACCGATTTGAATGATTTCTCGCCGTAGGCGACTGAATATCACCGTTTTCGCATACTTGCGAAAGTCGAGTTCATTAACTTCAGCGAAACTTAAATGAAAAATGATAATTTTGAGTCAAAAAATGGGGTGTGAAACATCAAAAGTGAGGCATTTTTGGAATTGCTTTATGACACCCACTTTTAGGACTCAAATTTCATAAATCGTTATGATTCAACGCAATAAGGAAAATCAATGGTTAAAGTTAGGAGTGAAAGCCCCCTCCCTTTGCCGTCCACAGAAAGGGCACTTTCTTCGGTCGCTCCCGACAGCGCAACATTTAGTTGCCCTGTTTCATCGCTCGCTACCCCCAAGTGGGAGAGACAGGCAAGCGGAAGCGCGCACCGCAAAGGACTTCGAGCTGTCAAGTTTCAGGTTTCAAGTTCCAACTGTCAACTGTCAATTAAGCACTCGTTCTTTGACGTACTGATACAAGTTTTCTGAATTCCAACCTACTATCTTACCACTACGAACCTACTACCTTACTACTACGAACCCAAGGAGGAATAAAGGAGCACTAAAGGAGGACTAAAGGAGGACTAAAGGAACACCAAAGGAGGGCTCTATGAGTGAGACCTCGTTGGGTGTATGGGTGAGATACAAACACATGTATGGGTGAGACACCGACACCTGTATGGGTGAGATACCTCAACGACTGTGAGCGAGCAAATGGAGAGCGGCAGGATAGGTTTAGTGCTAACCCTAATGGAGCACCATGAGCAATATGAAACAGAATAGGATGAAAATGTGTAATGTTGAGAGTTATTCCGAATGAGGGATTAGGAATGAGGAAAGATGCGGTTGAGCGAGTGCAGAGGTCAAACTTGTTTGAACTATGCCGAGCGTGAGCATCTTCGGCGAAGCCAAAAATGATAAATGACAAAGGGGAGCAAACAAAAATCTGTGGAATCTGTGGAATCTGTGAGAAAGAAAAAAGCTCACACGGATAGCACGGATGACACGGATGGAACGCCTCGCACGGCGTTGCGCTAAATGAAAAATGATAATTTTGAGTCAAAAAATGGGGTGTAAAACATGAAAACTGAGGCATTTTTGAAAATGGTTGATGGCAAGTCCTTTTATGGCATCAATTCTGCAAGGTGCTATATATCAACAAAATAAAGCGCATGGTGTTAAATTGTTAAATTGTTAAATTGTTAAATCCTCAAAAAGTGGTTTGGGGGATAGTTTATAGGGGGGATATAGGAGGGTTTTTAAATTTAAATTATTATTATTATAATTATATTATTATTATTATAGCACTCTTCATTGTGCAAAAAATGAAATTTAACAATTTAACAATTTAACAATTTAACACCCAGTTAGTGAAGCCCCCTCCGACTCCCCCAAGGGGGAGAGAGTGCCATGCGGAGTGTATGCATCGCGTTAGCCTAACTGTCAACTGTCAATTGTCAACTGTCAACTTGAACAGACCCTCACTGCCATCATCAAGTGTTCCCCACAAACGAACGTAAGTCTTGCTAACAAACGAACGTAAGTCTTGCCCACAAACGAGTTGCAAAACGTAGAATATTCTCGATTTTAGGGCAAAAATGTAGAATATTCTACGTTTTTTCGATTTTTCGAGAATATTTTTGCCAGCCCATCATCTCGCCGTAACTTTGCATCAGATTCAAAAATTTCCGTTTCTGTTTGGAGGGTTCGGGAAAGTTTCGTACTTTTGCAACGACTTTTACTACAAACCGTTATGGGCAACTAACCAAAAAAACAAGAGGACAAATGAAAAAATTAGCTTTTATGGTAATGACGGGGCTGCTGATGCTGGCTCTTGTGACAACAGGATGTGGAACCAAGAATGCACCGAGTGCTGAGGGTGAGGATGCTGACAGCACGGGTGTGGAGGTGGAGGCTGCGGATGAAGCTGCCTACGACCTCGAGGCGATAGCCAAAGCCATTGAGGGATGTGAGGACCTGACGGCTTTCCGCTCCGGCTTGGCTGGTGTGAAGAAGAATGGCAAGGTGGGCTACATTGACAAGAAGGGCAACGTGGTGATTCCGTTTGAATATAGGTCACCCACACAGGTGTTCTGCGATGATGTGGTCGCTGTGTTCAAGGGTGATGATGTCATCTACATGGATCCGAAGGGCAAGGAGCTGTTCCGCACAAAGAGTTTCGGAAGGTTCCATGAAGGGCTGTGCAGCAACCGCGAGGATGTGGTAGAAGACAAGATTGGCAAGCTGGGATTCATCGACAAGACAGGCAAGGTGGTGGTTCCGTTTGAGTATGATTATACGGGTGATTTCAGCGATGGCATGTGCTGGGTGACGAAGGAGGATGGCAGGATTGGCTTCATCAACACGAAGGGCGAACTGGTGGTGCCTTGCCAGTATGAATGGCCTGCAGAACGCCAGCCGACAGATTTCCATGACGGGCTGTGCGCCGTGATTGTGGATGAAGAGCATGAGTGGTTCGGATTCATCGACAAGACAGGCAAGCGCGCTTTCCAGGGTGTGTATTCAAACGAGGCGAACTTCTCTGAAGGTCTGGCAATGGTCAGGGAGGTTTTAGGCGATGATACATGGCGTTCGGGCTATATCGACAAGACGGGCAAGTTCGTCATCGAGATGGACGAGGACCGCTGGGGCGGAGATTTCCACGATGGCATTGCAAAGGTGGTTACCCCCCATCAAACTTACTTCATCGACAAGACGGGCAAGAAGGTGTTTGAGCTGGACGAGAAGTATAAGTACGCTGAAGACTACAGTGAGGGTACATGGCTCGTGAATGACGGTGAGCACCACATGGGCTTCATCGACAACACGGGCAAGACCATCGTTCCTTGCAAGTATTATGCCTACACGCCTTTCTCAGAGGGTCTTGCGATGGTGCAGGACAAGCAGAACGGCAGATACGGATTTGTCGATAAGGAGGGAAAGAGCACTTTTGAGTATTCAAAGTGAAAAGTGAAAAATCTAAGTTACCTGCCATACGGGATGTTGGTGTCCTGATTGCAAAGGTAACTTAGATTTTTCACTCTTCACTTTTCACTTAGAATCTCACTACCTCTCGAACTCTTTCAGCCGCTTCACGTAGTAGGCACGGAGGTCATCCCACTTATAGTAGGGATATTGGTCGGTCGGAATGGGAAGGGTGGCTTCCTTCTCGTTGAGCAGGGCTTTGACGAGGACAGGAGCGTCCTTCTGCTTTTTGGAACGGTAGAAGACGAGTTGGATGTTGCATGCCATAGGATAGATGCGGTAGTTCACCCAGTAGTCTTCGAGGTGGTCGAGGTCTTGCACTTGACGTCCGCAACTGTCGAGTTCCAGCAGACAAGCGAGAGGCATGACGCACACTTCGTGTCCGAAACGGAGCGTGGCACCATTCTTGAAGGTCTTGGATGCCATGATGGTGTCGGTGGTCTCTATGATGTTGTGGAGCAGGTCAGCCTGATTGAACTGCATGATGCCACCTGTTTGTGGGGCTGCCGCATAACCGAGATACCAGTCGATGTTGACGATTTTCCAGAGGTCGTAGCACTCTTCGGTGGTGAAGAGGTTCCACATGTCCTCACCATTTCCATGACTCTGCATGTTAGTGATGACGTTGAAGACGGCGCGCATGAAGGAGCGAGGACGGAAATCCTCATCGTTCCAATAGGACTCGTCGTTGAAGAGAGCACGGCAGAAGCGTTCGGGATGGGTGTATTTCTTCTTATACACATCGACGATGCTGCCACGGTCACGGCTGGCATCTTTGAGACGCTGGCTGAAATTGTGGTTGAGGTAGTACTGATAGGACTCGCTCACATCATTGTGCATCTTCATTTTGGGGTTGAAAGCAGTGAGTTCCTCACACTCTGCAGTCATGCTAAGGATGCAGCGAACCACCACGGTGCTGCGAGCATCGACTTCAGCATCCTTGCCACTGAAGATTTCAGGAAAATTCTCGGTCATGCGGCGACCAATGCCGTGATGCTGCTGCTCACCGATGTCGGAGAGTTCGCCAAGACGCCCTTTGGTGGTGGGGATGAAGCGTTCGAGCTTCGCCAGTGCTTCCTTGCCGAGGGGTGTGAGTTTGCCAAGTTCGTTGGCACGACGGAACACGCGAATGACGCTGGTGTAGTCGTTCTCATTGATGAGCCAACGGGAGCCATGACGCCCGTAGTGGGACATGTAGAAGGGTTCGTAACCTTTAGGGGCTTTTGTCAAGGCTTTTGTAGGTGCCTGATAAGCCATGTAGTTGGAGCCTGACTTGAGAATGTCGGCATAGATTTCCTCCTTGGCTGTCTGTGCAAAGGAAGTCAGAAGCGAACAACTGAAAACTAAAAGTGTGAGTGTCTTTTTCTTCATATATGTTTTGGATTAGTGTATGATTGTTTCGTGATAAATGGTGAGGGTGAAGAGCACAACGCATCCGTCTCCTTCAACTCTAAACTCTAAACCCTAAGCCCTAAACCCTAAGCCCTAAACTCTAAACTCTAAACCCTAAACTCTAAGCCCTAAACTCTAAACTCTAAACTCTAAACAAATTTAGTCGTAAGTGGCGAAGTTGGCGTTGCGGCCGAGGTCGTGGTAAGCATTCTGCAAGAGTGAGGGTGTGATTTCGAAGTCGCGGTTGATGGGACGGTCTTCATCCTTGAGGGAATGGGAGAACATCCAATCGTAGGTCTGATAGCAGTAGAAGAGGCGTGCAAGACGACCATGATTGATGCCGGGCATGCGGGTGTAGATAAGACGTGACTCGTCGCCTGTCTTCTTGATGGCTTCCACCACCCTGTCGGATGCTGAAACGGGCACAGCAGTGTCAGCAGTGCCATGCACAATCCACATGGGGATGCGAGAAAGTCCGCTAAGGTCTTTCACCGTGGCTCCACCACACATGGCCATGCCTGCGGCGATGCGGTCGGGATAGGTGGCACACATGTCGAGAGTGCCGTAACCACCAAGACTCATGCCGTAGCAGTAAATGCGGTCACTGTCGATGTGGAAGTTGGCTTCTGCCCACTCGATGAGCTTCATGATTTTCTGCGGATTCCATGAGCCACCAGGGTTCTGGGGTGCCAATACGTAGCAGTCGATGGCGCGTCCACGCTTGAGGGCTTCCATGGGACCATATTTCTTCACCTTGTTCAAGTCGGTGCCGCAAAGGCTGGCTCCGTGCAGGAAGATGAGCAGGGGACGATGAACGCCGTCACTCTCGTCTTCGTCAGGACGGTAGAACCAGAAGTTGTAACTGCCTGCCACGGTGTTGCGGTAGGCTTTGCTGGTGTCTTGTGCATGACAGACCATGCTGCACAGAAAAAGCATGGACATGAGGATATATCGAAACATATAGTTGAATTTTTAATGAAAATGATGTGCAAAGATACGGAAAATTTCTCTACCTTTGCATATCGTTTCCATTAAAAAAAGAAAAAAATGAGATTCAAGCAATTACTCGTTCTCTTTTCAGTAGCCCTACCCTTGCTGATGCACGCTCAGTTGGTGCGTCCCAAGATTGGCAAGACGGCACAGTCTGCTGATGGCCGCATCAGTATCGAACTCATCGGCAAAAAGCAGTTTTATGCTCCAGGCGACAAGACCACGGCTGACCCCGACATCAATTCGCCCAAATCGGTGAATGTGCATCCCAACGGCAAGAAGTTCTACGTGAATTCGCTGGAGGGTGCCACCACTGTGGTGTATGACTTCCAGACTTTCAAGAAGCTGGCTGTCATCAAGCATCAGTTTGACCATACGAAGGATGCCCACTTGTGGAGCAAGCCTTCTGGACTTTATCCTTTCACGCATTATCAGAACAACCACCTGAACACTTTCTACGGCAAGCCTGTGGAGAGCACTTTCTCGCATGGCGGAAGGTATCTGTGGGTGCCCTACTACCGTCGTTCGTATGACATCAACGCACAGGATCCTTCTGCGGTTGCCATCATCGACACACAGACGGACAAGATTATCCGACTGATGGAGACAGGACCACTGCCCAAGATGATTGCCACGTCGCCTGACGGCAAGTATGTAGCCATTTCGCATTGGGGAAACAACACGGTGGGCATCATTGACATCAGCAGCACAGATCCGAAGCAATGGAAACACAAGGCGTGCCACATCGTGGATTATCAGCTGAAACTGAACTATAGCCTCACCAGTTCCGTGAACCGTGATTCGGGAAGCGGTTATGCGCTGCGCGGCACGGTGTTCACTCCCGACAACCACTACCTGCTGGTAGGCTGCATGGGTGGTGGTGGCGGCATCGCTGTGATTGACTTGCAGAAGTCGGAGTATCTGGGACGTTTGCAGGGCATGATGGCGAATGTGCGCCACTTGGTGCTGAAGAACGGCTATCTGTATCTGAGCATCAACACGGCTGGTTATGTGCAGAAGATTGCGCTGAAGACAATTCTGGATGCCATTCCGAAGATGCAGAACAAGCGTGTCACAGTGACGGGTTGGCAGAACTGCAAGGTGGGAGCTGGTGCCCGCACCATCGAGCTGTCGCCTTCCGGCAAATATATCTTTGCTGCCTGCAACAACGCCAGCGCCCTCTATGTGGTGGATGCACAGGAGATGAAGGTGCTCACAAGCATCCCTTCTGACAGCTATCCTGTGGGACTGGATGTGTCGAAGGATGGCAAGTATGTGTTCACCACTGCACAGGGACACTCTGGCAAGGGTGGCGGCAATGCTGTGGACATCTTTAAGGTGACGTATAAATAGCTCAATATGAAAAGGACACTTTCACTTTTAGTTTTTAGTTTTTCACTTTTAGTTTCCACTGCGCAGGTTGCACCCATCACACATCCTGCCATTGGCACAACCGCCTACAGCAGCGACAGCACGTTCAGCATCAAGCTGATTGGCAAGAAGCAGTATTATGCGCCAACGGAGACGGCAACGGCTGACAAGGACATCAATTCGCCCAAATCGGTGAACATGCATCCGAATGCCACGAAATACTATGTGAATTCGCTGGAGGGTGCCACCACCATCGTGTATGATTTCAAGACAAACGATAAGATGAAGGTGATTCGCCATGATTTCACAGATGCCGACACGGTGCTGCTGGGCAAAAACTTTCAGCCTTTCTACAAGTTCACCCACTACCTGCCCAATGCAAAACATCCTGCCTCTCCTTTCGGAGGTTGGGGAGCTTTCTACGGCAAGCCTGTGGAGAGTTGCTTCACACATGGAGGAAAGTATCTGTGGGTGCCTTACTATCGCCGTGACTACGACATCAACGCACAAGACCCTTCTGCTGTCGCCATCATCGATACAGAAACAGACAGCATCATCCGACTGATGGACACGGGCCCTCTGCCCAAGATGATTGCTACCTCGCCTGACGGAAAACTCGTTGCCATCACCCAATGGGGTGACAACACGGTGGGCATCATCAACATCGAGAGCGAGAACCCATTTGACTGGCACTACACCTATCTGGCTGTGATTGACCAGAAACTGAAACTGAACTTCAGCATGACCAAGCAGGTGGACCGTGATGATGATAGCGGCTATTGCTTGCGTGGCACAGCATTCACGCCTGACAACCACTACCTGCTGGTGGGTTGCATGGCTGGCAATAACGGCATTGCAGTGGTGGATCTGGAGAAGATGGAGTATCTGGGACGCATTACAGGCAATATGTATAACTTGCGCCACCTCCTGATTCGTGACGGCTATGTGTATCTGAGCATCAACCGTGACGGCTACATTCAGCGCATGCCGCTCACGCAGTTCCTTGCTGCCATTCCTAACCTCCAGGCATCAAGCACGAAGACCACCACCCTCTCGGGATGGGAAAACTGCAAGGTGGGCAATGGTGCCCGCACCATCGAATTCTCACCTGACGGGCGCTACATCTTTGCTGCCTGCAATGCCAGCTCCACGCTCTATGTGGTGGATGCGAAGCGTTTCCAAGTGGTCACCTCCATGTCTATTGACAGCTATCCTGTGGGACTGGAAGTGTCACTCAACGGGAAATATGTGTTCACGACTTCACAAGGTCGCAGCAATGGTGGCGGCAACTGCGTGGACATCTTTGAGGTGAACAGGAGCGAATAAGGATATTCACTCAACTTTTGCAAGTTGAGTTCTGGAGGAGTTAAGGAGTTATCGCTTCGCTAAGGAGTTAAAAGCCAAATGACATGCTGGTGTCAAAGGGTATTGACATAACTCCTTTAACTCCTATAACTCCTTTAACTCCTAAAACAAAACTGAATTATCAAAAGAAGTGGGACACACCAACGAGGTGCGCCCCACTTTTTCTTTGAGTCCTTTGTAAGGACAGGAATGTCAGATGCTCTGCTCACAATTCCACACGAAAGCACGAAGCCCGAGCATGGGATTGTCGTCATCGTAACGCTTGAGACGCTTGAGCAGAGGTCCCACCTGTGCATCTTCAACCACTGTGATGATGGCACTGTTCATGGATGGCCATGCATGGGTGCCAAGATGAGGGTCACCACCTTTAGTGCCACGTCCACCTGCCTGTTCGAGGATGGTGTATCCACGCGCATTGGTATCATTCAAGGCTTCCATCACATTCACCTGATGAGCCTGGTCGTATGCTATAAATACTGTCTTCATATTATCTGCGTTTTATCGTTATCATTCCTCCTCAGGACGGAATCTGTTCATAGCGCGCTGGGCGTTCTGCTCCATCACACTGACACGAGTGGAGGAGAGCATCTCTTCTGCTTGATGTTCCTTCCAGTATGCCTCAAGTTCGCGCTTCTCTTTCATTTGGCGACGACGGCGATTGATACCTACTGCACCGAAGATACAGAACATGGAAGGCACATAAATCAAGGTCAGGATGGTGGACACTGTCAAACCACCAATGACGGAGATACCCAATGGACGCCACATCTCTGCACCCACACCTTGGTTCACTGCCATTGGCAACATACCGAGGATGGTGGTCAATGTGGTCATCAAGATAGGACGAAGACGGGAACGTGCTGCCATGACTGCGGAACGAATCAAGCCGATGCCGCGTTCACGCAACAACTGCGTGTAGTCGATGAGCACAATACCATTCTTCACCACAATACCAATCAGCATGATACCTCCCAACATGGACATGATGTTCAAGCTGGTGCCTGTGAGCATCAAGGCAAGGATGACACCTGATGCCGCAAACGGTACAGAGAGGATGATGATGAATGGGTAGGTCATGGATTCGAATTGGGCTGCCATCACGATGAACACCAAGATGATGATCAGGATGCCCAATGTGCCGAGGTCGCGGTTAGAGTCTTGCTGGTCTTCATAAGAACCTGCCACCTGCACCATCACACCTGCGGGGATGTTCAAGTTAGGATAGAAGGATTCTCCGAGTTCCACACCATCAGAAAGTGCATAACCGTCTGCCAACACAGCATTGACAGTGACGATACGCTGACGGTCTTTACGTTCGATGGTAGGAGGAATGGCACTTTCACTCACAGAGGCGATGTCGCGCAGACGCACATTCTCACCTCTCGCATTGGTGATGACCATGTTCTCGATGTCTTCCACAGAACGACGAGCCGTAGGTTCATAACGCACTTTGATGTCATACTCTTCACCGTCCTCACGATAACGGCTCATCACCGAACCATAGATGAGAGAACGGACTGCATTGGCTGCTGTTGCCAAACCGATGCCCTGCTGAGCCAATTTATCACGGTCAAAATTCACCACAATTTCTGGCTGGTAGTCGGAACGTGAGATGTTCACCTGGGTGATCATTTCATTGGCACGGAACATGTTTGCCATGCGTTCTGCCACCTGATAAGTGGAGTCCATATCGTAGCCGTAGATTTCAAAAGTGGCAGTTGACTGACCACCCATACCACGACCACCTTGGTTACCACCAAGATTCACCATGTATTTTGCCAATTCCGGAATTTCCTTCAAGTCGGCACGCATCTCATCACAAATGGTCGCCAAGCCTTTCTCACGCTTGTTCGACGGCACCATCATGATATTATAGGAAATGATGTGAGAACCATTGTCTGACAATGACGAGAAGGTGTTGGCATCACCTGCCTGACCCACCGTGAAGTTACAAGACTGCAAATCCTTGCCATAACGCTGCTGCCATTTCTCCACCAGCGATTTTGCCAATGCCTCAGCCTTCTCCACACGTGTACCGATTGGCAACTGGAGCGTCACACCGATACGACCGGAGTCGTTGGCAGGGAAGAACTCACTCTTCACACCCACCACTGCTGCAATACCGAAACTGAGCACGAAGAGCACCACACATCCCGTGATGATGGTCCAACGATGACGTACGGACCAGTTGATGCGCTTCTCATACCAAGCATCCAGTTTGTCCAACGCATTGCCGATTGGTCCATAGAACTTCTTGAACAACTTGCTCTGCTTCTTCTTCAGACGGAGCATCTGTGAACAAAGCATAGGAGTGAACGAAAGGGCGCTGGTGGTGGAGATGGTCATAATGATACACATCATCCAACCCAACTGCTTGAAGAGCACACCCGTCATACCCGTCACCATAGTCAATGGGAAGAACACGGCAATCATGGTCAACGTAGAGGCGATTACGGAGATAGCCACCTCGTTCGTTGCATGGATAGCCGCCTGTTTCGGGTCTGACCCTCGTTCAATATGTGTCGTCACGTTCTCCAGCACCACAATGGCATCGTCCACCACGTTACCGATAGCGATGGAGAGACACGACAGAGAAATCATGTTGAGCGAACCGCCTGTTGCATACAGATAAATGAACGAGGCAATCAACGACATCGGGATTGTAATCACGATGATGGTTGTTGCACGCCATCTGCCCAAGAAGATGAACACCACCAATGCCACGAACAGCATGGCGTAGGCAATCGTCTCTTCCAATGTGCCAATGGTATTCAAGATATTGTCTGAAGTATTGACGATGATGCCCAACTTCACGTCTGAAGGCAGGTTCTGCTGCAACGTCGGCATCAACGCCATCACCTTGTTGGAGATTTCCACGGAGTTGGCACCGCTCTGCTTCTGGACAACCACGATGGCACCTTGCACACCATTGGTGAAGGTTCTTTGAGCTCGCTCTTCCACATTATCTACAATGCGGGCAACATCGCGCAGATAGACATTCACACCATTGTGAGAACCGACAATCACGTTGAGCATCTGCTTCGGGTCCTCAAATTCACCCTCCACACGCACCACATAAGTCTGTGTACCTACATCGACCGTACCGTTCGTCACGTTGTGGTTCTCGGCAGAGATGGCACTTGCCACCTGAGTAGGACTCAAGTTGTAAGCCTCCATCTTCTGAGGATTCATGTAGATATTGATTTCACGCTGGGGAGCACCGACGATACTCACCGTACCCACACCGTCGATACGTGCCAACGGGTTTGCCACGTTGTCGTCAAGTATCTTGTAGAGCGCCTGCTGCGACTCCTCTGCCTGCACAGAGAGCAACAGGATTGGAATCATGTCTGTAGAGAACTTGAACAGGATTGGTGTCTGTGCATCGTCAGGAAGAGAGTTCGACACCATGTCCAGCTTGTCTCGCACATTGTTCGTCAAGGCGTCAATGTCATAGCCATACTCAAACTCCAGCGTAATCACAGACACGTTCTCACGGCTGTTACTCGTCACGTGCTTGATGTGCTCCACAGAGTTGAGCGTGTTCTCCAACGGACGCGTCACGTTGTTCTCAATATCTTCCGCACTGGCACCCGTATAGTACGTCATCACCATGATGGTGTTCGTATCAATATCCGGATACAAGTCAATAGGCAACTTGATCAGCGAGAAGATACCCAATATAATCACTGCCAGGAAGCAGAGACTGGTCATAATCGGTCTTTTGACCGCACCTTCGTATAGACTCATAGATTCATTTACAATTTTGTCATTTACAATTTACCATTTTTACAATTTGACGCTCCTTACAATGAACCTACTCACCGCATGGCAAATTGTAAATTGTCAATTGTCGAATGGTAAATTATTTCACTACTTCCACTTCCTTACCGTTCGCCAAGCGACTCTGACCAGCAATCACCACATCGTCGCCAGGATTCACACCACTGAGAATCTCATACTTCTCTCCGATGTGCTTGCCAAGTTCCACTTTGTTGTAGGAAACCTTGCCACCTTTATATACATAGACGTAACGATCACCTGCACCAATCTGCTTCACCAAAGCCTCATCAGGCACCAACACGTGGTTCTTGTCGCCAAAGTTCACCGTGGCACGTGCGAACATACCAGGGCGCACTTTCTGTCCTGGATTGCTGATAGTCACCTCTACAGGGAACGTGTGTGTTGACTGATCCACTGTAGGATAAACAATTGTCACCTTGCCATAGAAAGTCTCACCCTCATAAGCATCCAATTCGATGTCCACAGGCATGCCCTTGAACACCTGCTTGTAATATACTTCGGAGATGTTCACCATCACCTTCACAGGATTGGTCTGCTCGATGGTCAAGATAGGATTGGCATTGCTATACATGTCGCCACTATCATAGTTGCGGGCAGTCACAACACCACTGATGGGAGCAACCAACTGTGTGTTCTGCATCAACTGTCTCAATTGTGTGGAGAGTACATCCAACTGCAATTTTGCATTGTCATACTCAGCCTTGCTGGCACCACCTACCTGATAGAGCTGTGAGGTGCGGTTGAACTCAATCTTCTGGTTCTCCACCTGCAGCTTCAACTGCTGCAGATTGCTGGCATCCAACTGCACGAGCACCTGACCTTTACGCACTTGGTCACCTACATCCACATAGATTTTCTCGATGCGGAATGGAGTGTTCGGTGCGATGTTGTTCTTCACGTCGCTCTCCACCGTAGCGGTGTAAGTTTCTGTCTGCGGGATATCCTCGCTCGTCACTTTAGCGATTTTCACCTGCGGTTTTGCCTGTTGGGCAGCACCAGCCTTGTCCTCGCTCTTGCAGGCAACAGCCAAAACGGCAAGAGCGGCAAACGATAAAGTTTTGATGTATTTCATATGTCCTTGTTATTTCAAATATGTCTCACGACCTAACGTATAGTCAAGGTCTGCTTTGTTCTTCAAATAATCATAAATGCTCTGCACATACGTCAGTTCAGCCTGTGTCTGTGCTGTTTCACTCTGGTTCAGTTCGAGAATGGTTCCACGTCCCACTTCGTAACGCTTGCCTGCAATCATCACAGCCTTCTCTGCCTGCTTCACAGCCTCAGCGTTGCTGGCTGTCTGCACCATCGAACTGGCCATGTTCTTTCTGTAGCTCTCAGCAGCCAGCAATAACTGACGACGTGCATTCAGACGATTGTCTTCCAACTGTGCAATCTGAATCTTGTTGCTCTTCAGCTTGGTCCAGTTGCTTGCATGGAAGATGGGAATGTTCACAGCAATGGAGAGTGTTGAACTGGGTGAATAGCTATAGCTGAACACATTCCAGTTGTTGTTTGCATAACTCTGATACTGACCTGTCAACTGTACTGCCACAGTCGGCATGAAGCCTGTGCGCAACAGTTTCTGACTACGCTGCAACAATGACATGTTGTGGTTCAGCTGACGCAATGAAGAGTTGTTGTCCAGTTCTTCTTGTGCCACTTCTGTGTCTGCCAATGTCAACTTGTTTTCGTATGCTTTCAACGAGTCGTCAATAGCGATGTCCACATCTGCCGTCACACCCATCAGCACCTTCAACTGCAAAAGTGCCAACGTCTTACCTGTCTGCGCGTTCACCATCGAGGCATTCATATTCCTCGCCTGCACCTCTGCACTGATTTTGTCATACTCGCTCACTCTGCCCACCTTGTACTTCTCGTTCACGATGTCGAAGTTGTCCTTCGCCACACCGTAACTGCGCTTCATCACCTCATAACTGTCACTCGACAACAACGCACCGTAGTACGCCTTTGTCACCTGATTGATGAGGTCGAGACGACTACCACGCGATTTCTCCTGAGCCAACAAGATGTCCTGCTTCGTCAGTTTCATGTTCTGATACACAGCTGGTGCAAACACAGGCAAGCTCAACGTCATGTTTCCCATGGCCGTCAACGTACCGTCCACACCCATCTTGAACTTACCCATTCCTGTCACCATTTCAGCCACCAAAAGGTTGTTCGTCAGCGAGAGTGTAGCATCAACAGAAGGCAACAGGCTCTGCCAAGCCTCTGTATCAGCAATCTTTTTCAATTCAATTTCCTTGTCGGCAACATGAATGGTGGGGTTCTCCGCCAAAGCAATCTCAATCGCTTTCGCCAGCGTCAGGTTCATCGTTCCAACCGTTCCGCCATTCTCTTCCTGAGCCTGCACAGACAACGCACACGCCATCAGCATCCCGAGGCTCAGCAACAAATTTCTGCCTTTCATTTTCACAGACATTTACCTTATTTTTAAAATACACCTTAAAAAAACGGTGCAAAGTTACACATAAATCCGTTGTTCACAACAAATTGCTCCACACATTTAATAATAAATAACAACAATTTAGCAAAAAAGAACACAAGATTTTACAAATTGACCTAACGAAAGCACCAAAAATTATCACTTTTTCCATGCAGTGACTACTTTGAATAATTCATCCGCAAATGAGAACCCGTCACAAAGCATCACCTAAAAAATGTAACTCGTTGATCCACAAATATGGGCACTCAGCACGAAATAACACGCGCTGAGTGTTTGAAATATTATACGCTGGGTGCGTGAAATGACATGCTCACGGTGCGCACATTCCCACCAGCCTGAGTATCGGCTTAACTACTTAACTACTTCAGAAACTTGAGTCATTTATCATTTATCATTTAGCGCAGCGCCAACGCCGATGCTCCAAGCACCGCAGCGTTGGCATTCATTAAGCCACTGACAAGGAACTTGGCTTTCCCCTTGAAAATAGGCATGACATGCTGGTTGTAGGACTCCTCTATCGGTTTCATAATCAAGTCTCCAGCCTTGCAAAGACCACCGAAGAAGATGAAGGCTTCAGGAGAGGAAAAGGCTGCAAAATCCGCACATGCTTCACCAAGCATCTTGCCCGTGAATTGAAAGATTTCATTTGCCACCTCATCGCCCTTTCCTGCTGCGATGGACACATCAAGCGACTCTATCTGGTCAGCAGGTTTATCGCGCAAAAGCGAAGGACGGTCGGTGTTAGCGAGAATCTCGCGAGCCGTACGTGCCACACCCGTTGCAGAGCAATACGTCTCAAGGCACCCCGTGCGACCACATCCACAAAGGCGTCCTTCTTTACCACGCACCATCGTCACATGTCCCAACTCACCTGCAAAACCATCATGCCCATAAACCAACTGGCCATTGATGACAATACCAGAACCCACACCTGTGCCGAGCGTAATGACGATGAAGTTCTTCATGCCTCGTGCCACCCCATAAGCCATTTCACCCATCGCTGCAGCATTGGCATCATTGGTGAGACGAACAGGAAAGGACCCTCTCCCCAGCCCTCCCCCGTAATGGGGAGGGAGACCGTCCGGATGGCTCTCCCCATTACGGGGGAGATGTCCGCAGGACAGAGAGGGTCTTATTTTTTCGGAAAACATTCGGGCAAGAGGGACAACCCTCTCGTGCGCCCATGCAATGTTCGGTGCCGTCTCGATGGCACCACTGTAATAATTGGCATTGGGTGCCCCGATGCCCATACCTGCAATCTGCTCAATTCCACCCACTTGTGCAATGAGTGGCTGAAGGCACTTCACCCCTGCTTCGACAAAAGCTTCAGCCGTATGATAGGCTTGCGTCTTGATAGAATCTTGTGCAACAATATTTCCCTCTGCATCAACGATGCCAAAGACGGTGTTAGTACCTCCAAGGTCAACACCTATGGCAAAAGTTTTTTGTGTCTTATCCATCCCTGTCAATTTTTGAAAGATTTTCGACAAAGGTAGGGATTTTCATCGAGAATGCACCACTTTTAGTTTCCAGTTTTTCATTTTCGGTATATTTTTCGTACCTTTGCACTTTCAAACAGACTTAATGTATCTATGATTCTACAAACAATACCTCAGATGCCTGAACTGAATTTCCAGGAATGGATGCAGAATGTGGGTGTTTTTGAGGAAATCATGAAGGGATTTCTGATTGGTGTGCTGGCATCGGCTCCCATGGGTCCTGTAGGCATTCTGACGGTGCAGCGCACTTTGAACAAGGGGCGCTGGGAAGGCTTTGCCACAGGTATCGGTGCAAGCATCAGCGACATCTTGTATGCCATCATCACGGGTTATTTCATGTTTCTGGTGGTGGACATCATTGAAGATCCCATCATTGCGTTGTGGATTAAGGTGATCGGTTCTGCACTGCTGTTTGCTTTCGGTATCTATACATTCAGGAGTATTCCGAAGCAGAAGGTGGTGGACAGGGATTCGCCAGTGGAGACGAAGAACAAGTTGACGGGCTTTGTGATTTCAGGTTTTCTGATTACGGTGTCTAACCCTCTGATCATCCTTCTGTTTGTGGCTCTCTTTGGTCAGTTCACGTTTATTCTGGCTGGCAACTGGTTGGCTCAGACGATGGGTTATCTGTCCATTGTGGTGGGTGCGTTGGCTTGGTGGTTCGGACTTACATGGCTGGTGGACAAGGTGAGGGCAAGATTCAGCCATCAGGTGATATGGCGACTGAACAGGGTGATTGGCATCATCGTGATGGTGGTGAGTGCCATCATGATTGTGTATGCGCTAACTGGACACACTTTTGGCGGGACGCTGCCCTAAATGATAAATGATAAATGATAAAGAGGGGCGAGGCGCTACGCTAAATGATAAATGATAAATGATAAATGATAAATGATAAAGAGGAGATGGATTATGACGCATGATAATATACTTGCTGACAAGTCTGTGGATTTTGCCATTCGGATAACAAACTGTTATAAATATCGCATGAAAGAAAAGCGGGAGGATATTATGTCAAAACAGTTATTCCGTAGCGGAACGAGTATTGGCGCAAATATACACGAGGGGATTCAGGGACAAAGCAGGGCGGATTTTGTTAGTAAATTGAATATAGCACTCAAAGAGGCCAGCGAGACATCTTATTGGCTCGTTGTACTTCATAAAGCAAATATTTTAGAAGAAAAACTTTTCAATTCTTTGAAAGAAGATATAGACGAAATTATAAGATTATTAATAGCATCCATAAAAACGACAAAGAAGAATATGGCATAACTTTATCATTTGTCATTTATCATTTGTCATTTAGCGAAGCGTAATATGTTTATTGCTGAACAACTGAAAAAGAAAAGTGTGGCGGAATACCTGCTGTATATGTGGCAGGTGGAGGATACGCTACGTGCCTACGGTTTGGATGCCGAAAGGATGGCGAGGGAGTATGTGCCGCAGTTTGGGCTGGACGCTGAGAAGAGTGAGGCACTGAAGGGATGGTATGAGAGCCTGATAGAGATGATGCGCGAGGAGGGGGTGACGGAAAAGGGGCATTTGCAAGTGAACAAGAATATCATCATTCTGCTGAACGATTTGCATGCGCAGTTGCTGAAGTCGAGCAAGCACCCGTTCTATTCAGCAGCGTATTATAAGGCGCTGCCTTTCATTGTTGAGTTGAGGGCAAAAAGTGCCGAAAGTCAGGAGAAAGGAGAGATTGAGAACTGCTTCGACGCACTGTATGGAACCATGCTGCTTAGAGCACAAAAGAAGGAGGTTTCGGTTGAGACAGCTACTGCCATTGACAATATCGCGAAGTTCATTGCCCTGTTAAGCGACTATTATCAAAAGGACAAGGCTGGTGAGGTGGAATTTTAGCGCTGCGCTAAATGAAAATGATAAATTATAAATGATAAAGAGGGGGCGAGGCGATAGATGATAAATGATAAATGATAAATGATAACTATTTTTGAAGAGGGGGTCTTATTATGAGAGTTTTGGTGACTGGATGCAATGGGCAGCTCGGAAATGAGATGCAGCTGTTGGCAAAGGAGAACTCACAACATGAGTACTTCTTTACGGATGTGGTGATTCCTGATGGGAGCATTGCACAGAAACTGGACATCACGAATGAAGGGGAAGTGGAGGATTTTGTGGAGAGGAATAGGATTGACTGCATCGTGAACTGTGCAGCATATACTGCTGTGGATAAGGCTGAGAGCAATGAGGAACTGTGTAACCTGCTGAACAATATCGCCCCTGGATATTTGGCAAAGGCTGTGGGTAAACGCGGTGGATGTATGGTACAAATCAGTACGGATTACGTGTTTGACGGGAGCAGCAACAAGCCTGTGACGGAAGATGTGCCGACTTGTCCAAACTCGGTGTATGGACGTACGAAGCTGGCTGGTGAGGAAAGCGTGAAGGCGAATTGCAAGGATTATCTCATCATCCGTACGGCTTGGCTGTATTCGACATTTGGCAACAACTTTGTGAAGACCATGATTCGCTTGGGCAAGGAGAAGCCGGAGTTGGGCGTGATTTTCGACCAAGTGGGCACTCCAACTTATGCAAGAGATTTGGCAAACGTCATTTTCGTTGCCCTGAACAAGGGCATTGTGCCAGGCATCTATCATTTCAGCAACGAGGGCGTGATTTCTTGGTATGACTTCACGAAGGCTATCCACCGCATTGCAGGCATCACCACTTGTCACGTGAAGCCCCTCCACACGGATGAGTACCCCACCCCTGCTGCAAGACCTCACTACTCTGTGTTGGACAAGACAAAAATCAAGCAGACATACGGCATAGAGATTCCTTATTGGGAAGAGAGTGTCGAAGTTTGTTTGGACAAACTTCTAAATGATAAATGATAAATGACAAATGATAAATAAGCGCTTCGCTAAATGATAAATGATAAATGACAAATGATAAATGAAATAGAAAGAAGAAGAACTTTTGCGATTATCTCGCACCCTGACGCTGGTAAGACCACGTTGACAGAGAAACTGCTGCTGTTTGGCGGTCAGATTCAGGTGGCTGGTGCGGTGAAGAGCAACAAGATTAAGAAGACTGCCACCAGTGACTGGATGGAGATTGAGAAGCAGAGAGGTATCTCTGTGAGCACCTCCGTGATGGAGTTTGACTATCAGGACTATAAAGTAAACATCCTCGACACTCCAGGTCACCAGGACTTTGCAGAAGACACCTTCAGAACGCTGACTGCTGTGGATTCTGCCATCATCGTGATTGACGGAGCGAAGGGTGTGGAGGCACAGACACGAAAACTGATGACGGTGTGCCGCATGCGGAAAACACCCGTTATCGTGTTCATCAACAAGATGGACCGTGAAGGCAAAGACCCTTTTGATCTGCTCGATGAGGTGGAAAGTGATTTGCAAATCAAGGTGCGCCCCCTCTCATGGCCCATCAATCAAGGAGCAAGATTCAAAGGTGTCTATAACATCTATGAGGAGAACCTGAACCTCTTCACGCCCAACAAGCAAATGGTGACGGAGAAGGTGAACGTGGACATTCACTCGAAAGAGCTGGATGA
Organism: Bacteroidaceae bacterium; assembly: GCA_024688885.1. Classification (GTDB taxonomy): domain Bacteria; phylum Bacteroidota; class Bacteroidia; order Bacteroidales; family Bacteroidaceae; genus Minthosoma. The sequence continues at coordinate 21,203 of JAILDV010000059.1, forward strand.
GCGTGTGGGAGAAGAAGACGCGGAAAAACTGCGTGAGGACTTGGAAATGATTGACGGGGTGTATGACACGTTTGACGTGAATACCTATCTGGAAGCAGAAGTGGCACCTGTGTTCTTCGGTTCTGCTCTGAACAATTTCGGTGTGCAGGAGTTGCTTGACTGTTTCGTGAAAATTGCTCCCAATCCTCGCCCAACCACTGCGGAGGAAAGGATGGTGCAACCAGAGGAACCGAAATTTACGGGATTCATCTTCAAAATCACAGCCAACATCGACCCTAATCACCGTTCGTGCACGGCATTCTGCAAGGTCTGCTCGGGAAAGTTTGTAAGAAACGCTCCGTATCTGCATGTTCGGAATGGCAAGACGGTGAGGTTTTCCAGTCCCACACAGTTCATGGCGCAACGCAAGAGCACCATTGATGAAGCTTATCCTGGCGACATCGTAGGTTTGCCTGATAATGGCATCTTCAAGATTGGGGACACGTTGACGGAAGGCGAGCAGCTACATTTCAAGGGACTGCCCAGTTTCTCGCCCGAGATGTTCAAGTACATCGAGAATGCTGACCCGATGAAGACGAAGCAGTTGGAGAAGGGAATCAACCAGTTGATGGATGAAGGTGTGGCACAGTTGTTTGTCAACCAGTTCAACAACAGAAAGATCATCGGCACAGTGGGACAACTGCAGTTTGAGGTGATTCAATACCGTCTGGAGAACGAATACAATGCGAAGTGCAAATGGGAGCCCATCAGCCTTTACAAAGCATGTTGGATTGAAAGCGACGATGATGCCGAACTGGAAGCCTTCAAGAAGAGGAAGTATCAGTATATGGCGAAGGACAAGGAGGGACGCGACGTGTTCTTGGCAGATTCCAACTACGTGCTGCAAATGGCACAACAGGATTTCAAACATATCAAGTTCCACTTTACAAGTGAATTTTAGCATAGCAATGCTGCGACAATTGTCGCAGCATACAAAACCAAAGGAGGGTCTTTTATGTTACAAGACGAAGTAAAGAAAGCGATAGAAGTGATGAAGGCAGGGGGTGTTATCCTCTACCCTACTGACACCGTGTGGGGCATTGGTTGTGATGCCACCAACGAGGAAGCCGTGAAGAAGGTTTTTGCCATCAAGAAAAGGGAGGACAGCAAGGCACTCATCTGTCTGGTGGACAGCGATGTGCGCCTACAACGCTACGTAAGGAATGTGGCAGATGTGACGTGGGACATGATTGAGTTGAGCGAAAAGCCTCTCACGGTCATCTTCGATAAAGTGACAGGTTTGGCACCCAGCGTGATAGCTGAGGATGGTAGCGCAGGGTTGCGCATCACGAAGGAGGAATTCAGCAAGGAACTCTGTTTCCGTTTTCAAAAGCCCATCGTAAGCACCAGTGCCAACATCAGCGGAGAGCCCACTCCACAGACGTTTGACGAAATCAGCGAGGAAATCAAGAATGCGGTTGACTATGTGGTCAAGTATAGCAGACAGAGTCGCGAAAAGCATAAGCCCAGCAGTATCATCAAGATAGATGCTAACGGGCAATTCACAATCATCAGAGAATAGCTTGTCCACACACTGACTGATTGTCTTTCTCATTTATCGTTTGTTATTTATCATTTAGCGAAGCTCATGAACCTCATAGGGATTAGACGCAAAGAAATCAAACTGAACCAAGCCATCACGGAATGGCTGAAGGGTGACCATTCAGAATGGCAAATCGTTCTGATGCTCAGCCTTATGGTAGGTGTGTGCACAGGTCTTACGGCATTTGTACTTAAATCCTTGATTGAGGAAATCAAGCATTTGCTCACGTCTGAATTTGTGGCAGAAGACACGAACCTCCTCTATCTTGTTTTCCCTGCCGTCGGTATCCTTATCTCTCTGCTCTTTGTCACATACATCGTACGTGGCGATATCAGCCATGGTGTAACCAAAATACTCTATGCCATGTCGAGAGGTCGCAGCCGTATCAAATCGCACAACCGTTGGTCGAGCATCATTGCCAGCGCCATCACCATCGGCTTTGGTGGTTCGGTCGGAGCTGAGGCGCCCATTGTGCTGACAGGTGCAGCATGGGGTTCAGACCTCGGCAAACGTTTCCATCTGCAACCCAAGACACTGATGCTGCTTGTTGGATGTGGTGCTGCCGGTGCCGTGTCGGGGGTGTTCAAGGCACCTATAGCAGGATTGGTCTTTGTGTTGGAAGTACTCATGCTCGATTTGAGTTTCTCCTCGCTGTTGCCGTTGATGGTCACCAGCATCACGTCAGTTTGTGTATCTTACGCATTTTACGGAACAGCCCCTTTGTTTGATTTCAGTCTCAACAAGGCGTTCACTATCGACATCATCCCAGGTTGCATCTTGTTAGGTATCGCTTGCGGATTGGTGAGCCTCTACTTCACCCGAGCCATGAACTGGTTCGAGATGATATTTGGAAAAATCAAGAAAAAAAGTTACAAGTTCCTTTTGGGAGCCACCGTACTGGGTGCCCTCATCTATTTCTTCCCTGCCATGTATGGTGAGGGTTACGATGTTATCAATCAGCTCATCAACAACGCATCGGCGAAGGAAATCATGCACAACACCCTCTTCTACGAGAACGACAGCAACTTGCTCATTTATCTTGGTCTTGTGCTCCTTCTCAAGGTGTTTGCAACGACAGCCACTAATGGTGGTGGAGGATGCGGTGGTGTGTTCGCGCCCAGCCTTTTCTTAGGTTGTATTGCAGGTTTTCTTTTTGCCCATCTTTGGGACATGGGGTTCGGACTTGTCATGGGTGAATCGTGTTACCTCTCGCCAAAAAACTGTGGTCTGTATGGAATGGCAGGATTGATGTCAGGCGTGATGCATGCGCCACTCACGGGCATCTTCCTTATTGCCGAACTTACAGGAGGGTACGACCTCTTCGTTCCGTTGATGATTGTGTCGGTTGTTTCCTACCTCACCATCAACATTTTCGAGCCGCACAGCATCTATGCCATGCGATTGGCTCGACGTGGACAACTCATCACCCATAACAAGGACAATGCCATCTTCACCATACTGAAACTGCATTCGGTCATTGAACGTGACTATAAAACCGTCATGCCTGACATGCAGCTGAGCAAATTTGTCGTAACCATCGCCAAATCACATCGCAACATCTTCCCAGTGGTTGATGCCAGCGGTAAGCTATTGGGGGTTGTCTCACTTGACTCTGTGCGGCTCTATATGTTCCGTCCAGAACTCTACAGGCAATACACCATCCGCAATTTCATGAAAGAACCTCCTGCCACATTGATGGTGAACGACTCCCTGAAAATCGCAGCAAAGAAATTTGAGGACACAGGTGCATGGAACCTGCCTGTCGTCGATGAGAATCATCTATATATTGGTTTCGTTTCACGTTCTGGCCTTTTCACCAGCTATCGGGAGACCTTGATTAAATTTAGCCAAGAGTGAGCGCTGCGCTGGCGCTAAATGATAAATGATAAATGATAAATGATAAATGACAAATAGACTCGGGCGCTAAATGAGAAATGAAAAATGAGGAATGAAAAATGAGAAATGAAAAATGAGAAAAGAAGATTTTAGAATCGTATATATGGGCACTCCGGACTTTGCAGTGGAGAGCCTCCGTGCACTTGTGGAAGGTGGATACAATGTCGTAGCTGTCGTGACTATGCCCGACAAACCTATTGGACGACATGGAAGTGTGCTCCAACCAAGCCCAGTGAAGCAATATGCCCTTGAACAGGGACTGAAAGTCATGCAACCTGAAAAGTTGAAAGACCCTGAATTCGTAGAAGAATTGAGGGCATTAAAGGCTGATCTGCAAATTGTCGTTGCTTTCCGCATGCTGCCAGAAATCGTTTGGAGCATGCCTCCCTACGGCACCTTCAATGCGCATGCCAGCTTACTTCCCAAATACAGGGGAGCTGCCCCCATCAACTGGGCTGTCATCAATGGCGAAACAGAAACGGGCATCACCACTTTCTTCCTGAAGCACGAGATAGACACAGGAGACATCATCCAACAGGTACATATCCCCATCGAAGAAACAGACAATGTGGAAGTAGTACACGACAAGCTGATGATGCTGAGTGGAAAACTGGTCACAGAGACTGTAGATAACATTCTTGCAGACACTGTCACCTCCATTCCTCAAGACCAATTCAAAGATGTGCCTCTCACGCCAGCTCCGAAAATATTTCGTGAGACCTGTCGCATCAACTGGAATCAATCCACTAAACGCATCTATGACTTCATTCGTGGGCTCAGCCCCTACCCTGCTGCATGGACAACCTTGAATGGGAAAGCCGTCAAGATATATGAAGCAGGAAAAGAAAGCGCCACACCCCCTTCATGCACACCTGGCACCATCATCACCGATGGTAAAAACAACCTCAAGGTCGCCACTGCTGATGGATGGCTCAACATCAGGACGCTTCAACTCGAAGGGAAGAAGAGAATGCCTGTCCCAGACCTGCTAAGAGGACTAAAATTCAATGATAACGCATTTTTTTTGTAAAAAATTTGCATTTTAAAAAGAAAACCCCTTACTTTGCAGCGCAAAAAGCAAAAAAACCTAAATATTAACATTTAAAACTCCATTGCCTATAGAAGAGACATTACGCTAAACCAAACATTAAAGCATAATGAAACAGCTCCGTGAACTTGCCGACGAGCAGTTGGTCAGTTTATATCAAAAAGGCAATAATAATGCATTCGACATTTTGTTGAAGCGTTATGAGAGTAAGGTTTTTTCCTATCTCCTCTATTCAGTCAAAAATCAAGAACTTGCCGAAGACCTCTTCCAAGATGTCTTCATCAAGATGGTTGTGCGCATCAAAAATGGGCAATATACTGAAAATGGCAAATTCTCCTCTTGGATGATGCGTATTGTCCACAATCACCTCATTGATTATTATCGCACCACACCCACCGAGCATATTCTCTCTAATGACCAATCGGACGTGGATCTCTTTAATAGAGCCGAGCTTGCCATCAATGAGAATCGCGAGCAAGAGATGATTGACCAGCAAACGCTTGCCGAAGTAAAAGAACTCATAGCCCTATTGCCAGATCCTCAACGTGAGGTGCTCCTCATGCGTGTATATGACGAGCTCTCTTTCAAGGAGATTGCCCAAAAGACTAATTGCAGTATCAATACTGCCCTTGGACGTATGCGCTATGCCATTCTCAACCTCCGTCATATGGCATTCGAGCGCGGAATCAGTATCGCATCATAATCGCCATAAACACGAAATCGGATTACTTTTCAGTAGTCCGATTTTTTCAAAAAGAAAACCTGCGAGACGATGTCTTGCAGGTTCCATTCTCTTGGGGGATATCTCTATCCCGAAAGTTGTGCTCTAAATCACTGTCTATTATTCAGCGATAGTAGTGTCAGCAGCTACAGTGTCAGCAGCTACAGTGTCAACTACCTCCTCAACAACAGTGTCAACTGCTACAGTGTCAGCAGCTACAGTGTCAGTAGCAGGAGCCTTCTTGTCGCAAGATACGAAAGACACAGATGCAGTGAGAGCGATTGCAGCAACAGCTGCGAAAACCAACTTCTTCATAATTTCTTTTACTTTTAATTTGTTAAACAATTAATTTGCTTTCAAAACCGCTGCAAAGTTACGCACTTTTTAAGATACGATGTTCTCGGAAATCTCTTTTTTTTACATTTTTATTAAAAAAAACAAGTTTTTGAGCTAAAAAGAGCACTTTTGAGGCAAAAATGTGCATTGTTTGCGAACACACCCAATATTTCAACATAAAAAAGATGGTAGTGTAAAAAAAAAAAATTATCTTTGCAATCGTTTTAGCATCATCAAAAACTCAATCATCGTATGAAGGACATGAAAAGTATGTTATATGTGGTGTTGTCAGCAGTACTGATGCTGACAGCAGCTTGCTCGCAGAAGTCTGAGAACGCCTATACCATTACCGGTACAGCAGAGGGCACTCAAGATGGCGACACAGTATTCATCTGTGAAATGCAAGGTTTTTTCAACATGATTCCGACGGACACCACCATTATTAAAGATGGCAAGTTTGAATTCACAGGCGAGTGCGAAGGAGCAGCTTTGCGCTGGTTGATGCCTATTCATGCCGGTGAGCCCACCACGATGGCACAGTTCATTTTGGAGAAAGGTGACATCAAGGCTGAACTGATTAAAGGCGAAGGGGAAAGCAAGATTGAAGGCGGACCTAACAGCAAATTATACGATGAGTTTGAGAAACAATGTGGTAAGATTGGCGAGCAAATGGATGAACCTTGGCGAATCAGCTCTGACTCAACCAAAAGCGAAGCAGAACGACAGACAGCACAAGCAAAGTTGGATTCGCTAAACAAGGTGATGGTTGCTTATCAGAAGAAATTCATCATTGATCATGTGCCATCAGCATGCAGCGATATGCTGTTTGCTTTCTGCTCCTTCAGTTTCTCGGAAGAGGACAACGAAGAAATCCTGAAGCTTTTCGGTGAAAAGCAGCCCGACCTCCCTGTATATAAAGCCATCATGGCAGAAAAGAAAGCTCAGGAATCAACATCTATTGGTCACGCGTACACAGACATGAAGATGGATGACCCAACTGGCAAAAGCGTCAAGTTAAGCGACTTTGTGGGTAAAAGCAAATATGTACTGATTGACTTTTGGGCATCATGGTGCGGACCATGTCGTGCAGAAATGCCGACAGTGGTGGAAACTTACACGGAATTCCACGACAAGGGCTTCGAAGTTGTCGGAGTGTCGTTGGATGATGACAAAGACGCATGGGTGAAAGCCATCGCAGAACTCAAGATGCCTTGGCCACAAATGAGTGATCTGAAAGGTTGGGAAAGCGAAGCTTGTGCCGTTTACCACGTACAAGCCATCCCAGCCAATGTTCTGGTAGACGAGAAGGGCAATATTGTTGCTAAAGATTTAAGAGGGAAAGACCTTTTGGACAAGATGGGCGAATTGCTGCCGTAGTCAATCATCCCACATGAGGTCAGACATGACCTCGTTGGAGATGAAGAGTCCACGACGGGTGAGGCGAAGCGTGTCACCAGCAAGAGATAAGAGACCTGCCTTCAAATGCTTCTGTGCATTTTGAAGGCAGTATTTTTTTGCCAAAGCACCAAAATGGTGTTCCAACTTAGAGAGGTCTAGTCCATCTGAGGTGCGAAGGGATGTGAAAACATATTCATCATAACGTTCGTGATCGTTCAGATGTTCAGTCACCAACGCACAAGGATTATCCATGTATTGTTCCAGAGAATCCGTATGGTAAAAACGATTGGAGCCATCATAGGAATGCGCTCCAGCTCCAACTCCTAAATAAGGGACGCCTTGCCAATATCCCGAGTTATGTCGAGACCGCATGCCAGGCAGCGCAAAGTTGCTGAGTTCATAATGTTCATAACCAGCACCCTCCAATGCGTCCATCAAATACTCATACATCTGCAAGGACACTTCTTCATCCACTTCGCTTATACTGCCTTCTGTAAGCATCCGTTCCAACATCGTTCCTTCTTCGTACATCAAAGAATAGGCTGACAGGTGCTGAACCTGCAAGGAGAGTGCCATCTGCACATCAGACTTCCACTCATCCAATGTCTGCTTCGGGAAGCCAAACATGAGGTCGATGCTGATGTTGGAGAAACCAGCATCTTGTGCATCATGGACAGCTTGAATGGCTTGTGTAGCGCTATGACGGCGATGCAGGAAATGCAAGCGTGCTTCGTCAAAGGTCTGAATTCCCATACTGAGGCGGTTGATGCCCATCTGCAGAAGACGGTATAGCAAGGCCGGAGTCATGTCATCAGGATTACCTTCCAGTGTTACTTCTGCATTCTCGCGTACATTATATATATTATAAATTGACACCAGTATCCTTTCCAATTCATCAGGTGGCAGTTGAGAAGGAGTGCCTCCCCCGAAATAGATGGTGTCAACGGGTTCGTCAATAAGAAAAGTTCGACGCTGACGCAGTTCTTCCACCACCGCATCAACATACTCATGGCGCTTCTGAAGCAAGGTGGTGGAAAAGAAGCCGCAATAGATGCAACGCGACTTACAGAAAGGAATATGCACGTAAATACCAGCCATATGAAGACAAATTTACGCAATATTTCCTTAATAATAATGAAAAATGTTAAATAACATAAGTTTTTTTCAACTCATCCCAAGAAAAAGCAGTAATTTTATGCCGTTTTTGAAAAAATTCAAACAATTATTATAAATCTAACCTAAACAATGAGAATTTACCAAACCAACGAAATCAAAAACATTGCCTTGCTTGGCAATGACGGTGCCGGTAAGACCACTCTTACCGAAGCACTTTTGTATGAAGCAGGAATCATTAGCCGCCGTGGTCGCATCACACAGAAAAACACCGTGAGTGACTACTTCCCAGTGGAACAGGAATATGGCTACAGTGTCTTTTCCACCGTTTTCCATGTGGAATGGAACAACAAGAAACTGAACATCATTGACTGTCCAGGAGCAGATGACTTTGTGGGCGCTGCCATGACTGCTTTGAATGTGACAGACACGGCACTTTTGCTCATCAATGGTCAATATGGTCCAGAAGTGGGCACACAGAACCACTTCCGCTACACGGAAAAGTTAGGCAAGCCCGTCATCTTCCTTGTGAACCAGTTAGATTCCGACAAATGTGATTATCACCAAGTGCTCGACAGCCTGATCAGCATCTATGGTACCAAAGTGGTGCCCATCCAATATCCATTGAACGAAGGTCCTGATTTCAACAGCCTCATCGACGTGCTGCTGATGAAGAAATATTCTTGGAAGCCAGAAGGTGGCGCTCCTATCATTGAGGACATTCCAGCCGAAGAAATGGACAAGGCGATGGAAATGCATCGTGCCCTTGTGGAGGCTGCTGCTGAGAACGATGAAGGCTTGATGGAGAAATTCTTTGAGACTGAAGCACTTTCAGAAGACGAACTTCGTTTGGGTATTCGCAGAGGACTGGCAACAAGAAGCATGTTCCCTGTGTTCTGTGTATGTGCAACCAAGGATATGGGTGTACGCCGTTTGATGGAATTCCTCGGCAACGTAGTTCCATTCGTGGACGAGATGCCTCAAGTACACAACACTCGTGGCGAAGAGGTGAAACCTGACCCAGATGCCCCAACTTCTCTTTATTTCTTCAAGACTGCCAACGAACCACACATTGGTGGTGTGCAGTACTTCAAAGTCATGTCAGGTAAGGTACACGAAGGTGATGACCTGACCAACACAGACCGTGGTTCGAAGGAGCGTATGGCTCAGCTGTTCTGCTGTGCAGGTGCCAACCGCATCAAGGTGGAAGAGTTGAGAGCTGGTGACATTGGTTGTACCGTGAAACTGAAGGATGTTCGTACAGGCAACACCTTGGCAGGTAAGGACTGCGAACACCGCTTCAACTTCGTGAAGTATCCAGACCCCAAATACATCCGTGCCGTCAGAGCAGAGAATGAGGGTGACACAGAAAAGATGGTGGCAGCCATTCAAAAGATGTCGCAAGAGGATCCCACATGGATTTTAGAACAGTCTAAGGAATTGAGACAGACACTCGTTAAAGGTCAAGGCGAGTTCCACCTCCGCACACTGAAATGGCGTATGGAAAACAATGAGAAAATCAACATCTGTTTTGATGAGCCTAAGATTCCATATCGCGAGACCATCACTAAGGCTGCCCGTGCCGACTACCGTCACAAGAAACAATCTGGTGGTGCTGGTCAATTTGGTGAAGTACACCTCATTGTTGAGCCATACTACGAAGGCATGCCTGACCCAACGAGTTACAAGTTTGGCAACCAAGAGTTCAAGATCAATGCCAAGAGCAAAGAAGAAGTTGACCTCGAATGGGGTGGCAAGCTCGTATTCATCAACTCCGTAGTGGGTGGTGCCATTGACACACGCTTCATGCCTGCCATCTTGAAAGGTATTATGAGCCGCATGGAACAGGGTCCTCTGACCGGTTCATATGCTCGCGATGTTCGCGTTATCGTTTACGATGGTAAGATGCACCCCGTTGACTCTAATGAGCTCTCATTCATGTTGGCTGGCCGTCACGCATTCTCTGATGCATTTAAGGAGGCAGGTCCAAAACTTCTCGAACCCATCTATGATGTGGAAGTATTTGTACCTGGTGACAAGATGGGCGACGTGATGTCTGACCTTCAGGGTCGTCGTGGTATGATTATCGGTAGTGAAAGTGAAAGTGGCTATGAAAAGCTGATTGCAAAGGTTCCATTGAAGAGCCTCTCCAGCTACTCCACCACCCTCAGTTCAATCACTGGTGGTCGTGCCAGCTTCATCATGAAGTTTGCCTCTTACGAACTTGTTCCAACCGACATCCAGCAGAAACTGATGAAGGAGTTCGAGGAACAGAGCAAGGACGAGGATTAAAAACTCACAAACAACGTATCACATTGGGTATATTAGCCCAAACAATAAAACCGGAAAGGGAATCTGTACAAGCAGGTTCCCTTTCTTATATTAGTTAACAAAACGATAAGTAGCGCACCTTTATTTGCTAATTTGTGTCAACAAATTAACTTTATTGCATTTTCTACGGCAAATTTGACGTTCATTATTTAAGAATTGAGCTAAATTTGTAGCAAAGTAATAAAAGATGAAGAAATCAACCATCATAGTCCTTGCCATTGTCATGGGCATCTCATTTGCCAGTTTGCTGATTATGCAGATGCGGTATATCGAAGAGGTGACCTCTTTGCGCTATGAATATTTCGAGGAATCCGTCAATCGCAGCCTCTATGAGACTGCCCATCAATTGGAGTTGTCGGAAACCAAGCGCTATCTGGAGGAAGGTTCTGATGCCATGAACGGCATAGCCACTGCATACGATTCCATTTATGCCAACACAGACTCTTCGGTTGTGCAGCGCATGCATCAGGTGATTGCCAAGGACGGCAGCGTGTTCACATCGCGCGAAACAACAGTCAGCACGAACTTGTCAGACAAGTATTTCACCAAGAAGACCTCGAACAACAACGACAGGCTACGCTCGCTGAAAGAAATCATGGACATGCGGTACGCCACCGAGAAGAAGCTCGTGGATGAAGTGATCTATAATATCCTGTACACTGCCAGTGACCGTCCTCTTTCTGAGCGTATCGACTTTATCGAATTGGATCAGATTCTGAAGACTCAGTTGAACAACAATGGCATCAATATTCCTTACCATTTTGTAGTCAGCACCAGTAATGGGCAAAAAGTGTACCAATGTTCTGATTACGATGAGACTGGCAACAAAAAAGTCTTCACGGAAACACTCTTCAAAAACGACCCCGTTCAATGCGGTGGCGTCTTAGTGGTTCATTTCCCCGATTTAGGCAAATACATTTGGCGCTCGATGTGGTTCATGATTCCATCGTTCATCTTCACACTCATCCTGCTCATCACGTTCATTGTCACGATGGTATTGGTGTTCCGGCAAAAGAAACTGACAGAGTTGAAGAATGACTTCATCAACAACATGACGCATGAGTTCAAAACCCCAATCTCATCCATTTCCCTGGCTGCACAGATGTTGGGCGACGACTCCGTAACCAAGACGCCAGTTCTCCTGCAAAGGCTCACTTCCACCATCATTGACGAGACGAAACGTCTCCGTTTCCAGGTGGAGAAGGTGTTGCAACTCTCCATGTATGAGAACCAGCGGGCAAACCTCCACATGAAGGAAGTGGACATCAACGAACTGATATCAGGAGTGACTCACACCTTTGCGCTGAAAGTGGAGAAAAATGGCGGTAAGATCATCACGAACCTCAATGCCACCGACCCCAACATCTGCGTGGACGACATGCACTTCACCAATGTCATTTTTAACTTGATGGACAATGCGGTGAAGTACCGTCGAAAGGATGCTGACCTTGAGCTCAATGTGGAAACATGGAACGAGCCAGGACTGCTCTGCATCTCCATCAAGGACAATGGCATTGGCATCAAGAAAGAAGACCTGAAACGCATCTTTGAGAAATTCTATCGTGTACACACAGGAAACCTACATGATGTAAAGGGTTTTGGTCTCGGCTTGGCATACGTTTACAAGATTGTGAAAGACCACAAAGGCACCATTGTTGCCGAAAGTGAGCCAGGCATCGGCACTAAATTCATTATTAAGCTGAAAATGAACGATTAAGACAGCCCGCATGCTGAACAATAACACTGCACCATAAAAACAAATCAAAACACAATAATTATACAACTTAAAACATACAACATTATGATTACAGACGAAAGACTTGAAGAAGTGAACATCCTTCTTTGTGAAGACGACGAAAGCCTCGGTATGCTTCTCCGTGAATACCTTGAGGCAAAAGGTTATAGCACTACACTCTGCCAAGACGGTGAAGAGGGTTTTGACACGTTCCTGCAAGGTAACTTCAGCCTTTGCATTCTTGACGTGATGATGCCCCGCATGGATGGTTTCACCCTGGCAAGCAAGATTAAGGAACTGAACTATGACATGCCGTTCATGTTCCTCACTGCCAAGAACCTGAAAGACGATGTACGTGAAGGTTTCGAGCTTGGCGCTGACGACTACATCACAAAACCTTTCTCCATGGAAGAAGTGGTGTTCCGCATCGAAGCAATCCTCCGTCGTGTACGAGGCAAGAAGAATAAGGAAACAACGGTTCGTCAGATAGGTCAGTTCACCTTCGACACCCAAAAGCAGATTCTCGCCATTGGCGACCACCAGGAAAAGCTGACCACCAAAGAAGCAGAATTACTCACCCTGCTCAGCAACCGTCAGAACGAGCTCTTGCAGCGCGACTATGCCCTCAAGACCATCTGGATTGATGACAATTACTTCAACGCACGTTCCATGGATGTCTATATCACCAAGTTGCGCAAGCATCTGAGAGCAGACCCGAACGTGGAAATCATCAACGTGCATGGCAAGGGTTACAAACTGGTCATCACCGATGAGGAAGAGAATGCATGAAGAACTGACTGCTATGGCAACATACAAGAAAAGGTGGGCACCAAGTGTCCACCTTTATTTTTTAGATGCAGTGGGGCATTTGCCCCTGCGTTGACTTGCCCGAAGGCAACTCGTCATTAAGCCTCCACCTTTTTGTTCATGAAGATATGCGTCAGAAGACCTGCGATAATGATGAAGAGGCTTCCCCACGTGTACCAGTTCTGGTCAGCCAAGTCACCCATAAAGGGGACAAATGCGCAAAGAATAAGCAGCAATGCGCCTAACACGATAAGTAAAATACCAAGATTCTTTTTCATTGTATGTATTGAGTTTTTGTTGTTTCAATTCAAATCAAGCACAAAATAACGACTTTTTCTTCAAACTAAGAAACTTTTCAATAAGATTTTTTCGTTTGAGCGTCAAAAAAGTGTGTTTCAGAGCCAATTATTCAAATTTTCATCCCTCTTTAGCTTCGCAGAAGGTACTTTCGTTCGGTGAGGCATAAAAAAAGCAAGTTTTATTTTGCCATGTGCTCACTTATTCGTACCTTTGCACCGCTTTTGCAAAAAATGCAGGAGCACAAATAACATTATCAACAAATCAAACTTACATTATTGATCTTATGAATCAATACGAAACCGTTTTCATTTTAACTCCCGTTTTGTCTGATGTTCAGATGAAGGAAGCGGCAGATAAGTTTGTCAACTACCTCAAGGACAAGGGTGCAGAAATCATCAGCACAGAGAATTGGGGTTTGAAGGCATTAGCTTATCCTATTCAGAAGAAGACTTCTGGTTTCTACCAGATGGTCGAGTTCAAAGCCGAACCCACAGTGATTGCTAAATTGGAGTTGCAGATGCGTCGCGACGAGCGCGTACTCCGCTACCTCACAGTTAAGAACGAAAAGTACGCTGCAGCTTATGCTGAAAAGCGTCGTAACAAGAAGGAGGCTTAATCATGGCAGCACCATCAGAAATCAGATACTTAACTCCAACCACAGTTGACGTTAAGAAGAAGAAGTATTGCCGTTTCAAGAAGAGCGGTATCAAGTACATCGACTACAAAGACCCAGAGTTCCTCAAGAAGTTCCTCAACGAGCAGGGTAAGATTCTTCCCCGTCGCATCACAGGTACTTCTCTGAAGTATCAGCGCCGCGTGGCTCAGGCAGTGAAGCGTGCTCGTCACCTTGCACTCCTCCCATACGTAGCAGACTTGTTGAAATAAAAAATAGGAGGTAAGACAGTATGAAAATCATTCTCAAGAAAGACGTTCATGGCTTAGGCTATAAGGACGAAGTCCTCACAGTGAAGGACGGTTATGGTCGCAACTATCTTCTTCCTCAGGGTCTTGCAGTGCTCGCAACTGAAAAGGCTCTCAAACAGCTCAACGAGGAATTGAAGCAGCGCGCTCACAAGATTGCAAAGATTAAGGCTGATGCTGAAGCAGAGGCTAAGAAGTTCGAAGGTGTATCTCTCACCATCAAGGCTCGCGTTTCTGAGGGTCGCAACATCTACGGTTCTGTAGGTCCCAAGGAAATTGCAGCAGCTCTTGCTGAGAAGGGCTTTGAAATTGACAGCAAGCTCATCACCATCAAGGGTGTGAAGACACTCGGTGACTATGAGGCTGTAGCTCACTTCCACCGTGAAGTATCTGTTACCATCCCATTCGAGGTGGTTAACGAGGAAGGTGAGAAGAACCCTGCCAAGCAGAAGGAAGCTCCTAAGGCTGCACCAGTAGAAGAGGCTCCCGTTGAGGAAGCTCCTGAAGCTGAAGAGGCTGAAGAAGAAGTTGCAGAATAAGCATTGGTTTGCAACATACAAAACCATGAAAGTGGATGTGTCTCAAAGACGCATCCACTTTTTTTGTAGGAAAAGACGAGAAATGTTTGGTGCTCGTCAATATATGTACTACATTTGCGAAAAATATGCACACAAATGAAAGAGAACTACGACAATAGAGTCCAACGCTGCGACGATGGAAAGTACCGCTGGAGGTATGAGCTCGACATGTGGAAGAACCCCAGCATCCTTATCCTCATATTCAAAATCTTCTTCTGGGTTTTCGTTGGTATATGGGGATTCATGATCATCCTCACGCTTATCGAAGACGGGTGGAATTTGGAAAAGATGTGGGACACCACACTACCCTTCCTGATTCTCATGGGTGTGTTCACCGTCATCGCCTTGATTTCCTATGCCATTGTGGCTGCCATGTATGGTGGCAAATACATTGTGCTCTTTGAAATGGATGAAAAGGGTGTCAATCACTGCCAAGTCAATGCGCAGGCAATGAGAGCAAGGAAAATGGGCATCATCACTGCAGCAGCAGGTGTGGCCACTGGCAATCTCACCACCGCTGGTATCGGTGCCACATCTGCTTCACGCTCTTCCCTGTACACCTCATTCAACAAGGTAAGAAGCATTCAATGTAGCAAGCATCGCAACCTCATCAAGGTGAACGAACTCTTTTTCAAGAATCAAGTGTATGTGCGTGACGAAGATTTTGACTTTGTGTATGAATACATCAAGTCACATTGTCCGCAAATCAAGTGAAAGACAAAGGAAGGTCGCTCGTTTTGGCTAACGAGCGACCTTCCTCTTTTCTATAAGCAAATTAAGTTTCGCAAGTTTTATTTATTTGAAGTTAATGAAGTTACCGAAGTGAGGGCTTCGCTTAGTTGACAATTGACAGTTGACAGATTCCATTCCTAATTCCTAACTCCTCATTCCTAATTCGGAGTAGCTTCGATTACTTCGAGCGCAGCGCTCACTTCAGAAAGTTGAGTAAGCAAATCATCTCCTACTTAATCACAGTGATACGTCCCTGTGGCTTCGCGTACTCCTGACCAATGTGACCATTCAGGCGTTCCGTGATATAATCGATGAACACATCACTATAGGTCTTCTTGGTTTCAAGCACGATGGGACAACCCTGCAAGGTGTTGTGCAATCCGCCATCCGTCACACAATACTTGGTGGTGGCAATCTTATAAGTACGCTCCGGATTGATAGGCTCATACTGCTGAGTGGCGCCATTCAGCACCTGCACATCGCTGACACTGTGGTCTTTCACCTTGGTGGTGAACTTCAAGCCTGACACCTGAGGGAACTGTCCGTCAGGTTTAGGCAGGAAGCTGACAAGTTTCTTGAGCATCTCAAGGATAGTGCTGCCCTTCACTTCTGCCACCACAATGTAGTTATCGTAAGGCAACAACGTGAGCAAGTCCCCATACGTCAGGTCACCCGTCTTCTTCAACTCATTGCGGATACTACCGCTGTTGAGCACGGCAATGTCAGAACCTGTCATCACTCGGTAAGCATCCGTCACGATGTCACCCGCATTCGCCTCACCCATACGGGCAGCCTCATTGCCGGCATCATCAAGAATACGCAAAGGCACCTCGCTGTTGCAAATCACACGGCTTGTCTGTGCCTCCAGCATAGCGTGAATGCTGTCAGTCACCTGTGCCACATAGGCATTCTTTTCCTTCACACTCTCAATAGGTATCAGCGATGTGGTCATCTTGCCATCAGGTGTGATGAGCAGCTTGCCGATGTTGGCAAACTTCGTACCCGTCTGAGTCACCACAATCGGTTTGCCCACCTTGTTCTTCACCGTGTCAGCCACAATCACAGCGTGGCTGTGACCATCCAGCACGATGTCAATGTCCTTCGTATTCGCCACCGTCAGATGAGAGTCCGAATTGCGGTTCGTCTCCTCCTCACCCAGATGAGAATCCACAATCACATAGTCAGCGCCAGCCCTTCTTGCCTCATCCACCGCACGCTGCAGCTGCACAGCGATGTCCTCATGCTGCAAGTCATAGATGAGATTGCCCTCGTCATCACGGAACGCATACGCCTCCGTGTCCAGCGAGGTGGGTGTGGTCACACCGACAAAGGCGATGCGCTTATTGCCCAGACGCTTCATCACGTAGGGAGCAAACACCGACCTCTCCATCTTTACGTCATAGAGATTGCAGCACACCACCGGCACGGGCACCTGACGCAGAAGCTGGAACATACGCTCCATGCCATAGTCAAACTCATGGTTGCCCATCGTGATGGCATCATACCCAACAGCCTTCATCACATCCACCACATACTGTCCCTTTGAGATGGCACCCACTGTCATGCCCTGCACATAGTCACCATTCGACACCAGCACCACATACGCCGTGTCGGCAATCGCATCGCGCAATCCAGCCAGCTTTGCATAACCATCCACAGCGCAATGCACATCATTCTCGTAGAGCACCACAATGCTCTTGTCCTGCTGGTTCTGAGCTTGCACGAAAACAGCAGACAACAGACAGCACGACATCAGTAAAAACTTCAAAAAACTTTTCATGATTCCATTCTTTCAAATTAAATTTTTGGCAAAGATACAAATTTTAATCCATAATTCGCCACGTGCCATTCATAATTATTATTGATTTTATTGTGGATTATGAATTATATTTCGTATCTTTGTCCCCGAATAACTTTATTAACGACACATTCTAACTAACAACTAACTTATGAAAAGAATCTTTTCTATTTGTGCAACAATGATGGCGGCTGCAAGCTTGGCAGCACAAACACCCACGTTTGACGTGAACACCACCAAGGTGGGAGGTCCTATCCCCTCCACCATGTACGGCATCTTTTTCGAGGACATCAACTATGCTGCCGATGGCGGTCTGTATGGCGAGCTGGTGAAGAACCGCTCGTTCGAGTTCCCCAACAACTATGCCGGTTGGGACATCTCCGGCAAGGTGACCTTGAAGGATGATGGTCCATTCAACAAAAACCCTCATTATGTACGCTTGGCACCCTCTGGACACAGCGACAAGCATACCATGATTGAGAACCACGGTTTCTTTGGCATGGGTGTGAAGGGAGGCGCTGAATACCGCTTTTCCGTGTGGGCACGCGTACCTGATGGCGGCACTGCCAAACTTTGGATTGACCTTGTCGATAACGCCACCATGACAGACGACCAGAAATTGGGCAATGGCAGTGTGGAGGTCAGTGGCAAGGAATGGAAAAAATACACCGCCATCCTCAAGCCCAGCCGCACGTTTGCCAAGGCACACCTGCGTATATGGGGCGACTCGAAAGTGACCACCGATGTGGAGCACGTAAGCCTCTTCCCTGTTGACACCTACAAGGGACACGAGAACGGCATGCGCAAAGACTTGGCAGAGAGTCTCGAACAGCTGCATCCAGGCGTGTTCCGTTTCCCCGGTGGTTGCATTGTTGAAGGCACCGACCTCGCCACACGCTATCAATGGAAGAACTCGGTGGGTCCCGTGGAAAATCGTCCACTGAACGAGAACCGTTGGCACTACACCTTCACACACCGCTACTTCCCCGACTATTTCCAGAGCTACGGACTTGGCTTCTTCGAATACTTCCAACTCTCTGAAGAGATTGGCGCAGAACCCCTTCCTGTGGTAAGCGTGGGACTTTCCTGCGAATTCCAGAACGGTTCCAACCGCAGCGATGCCCATGTGCCCGTTGACCAGTTGCAGCCCTACATTGACGACGTGCTCGACCTCATCGAATTTGCCAATGGCGACCCTGCCAAGAACCAGTGGGCAAAACTCCGTGCCGACATGGGTCACCCTGCCCCATTCAACCTGAAGTATGTAGGTATCGGTAACGAGCAGTGGGGTGCCATTTATCCCGAAAACCTGAAGCCATTCGTGGAGCAAGTGCGCAAGAAATATCCCAACATCAAGATTGTGGGCACCAGTGGTCCTGACTCAGAAGGCAAGGAATTTGACTATCTGTGGCCCGAGATGCGCAAGATAGGTGCTGACCTTGTTGACGAACACTACTACCGCAACGAGCAGTGGTTCCTCGGCACCCCCGAAGCCAAGCAGCGTTGGGGCAACTGCGGCGCCAACCGCTACGACAGCTATCCACGCAAAGGTCCGAAGGTGTTTGCAGGCGAGTATGCTTGTCATGGCGCTGGCAAGAAGTGGAACCACTTCAACGCAGCCTTGATGGAAGCAGCCTTCATGACAGGCTTGGAGCGTAATGCCGACGTGGTGGAAATGGCAACATACGCACCCCTCTTTGCCCACGTGGAAGGTTGGCAATGGCGTCCCGATGCCATCTGGTACGACAACCTGCGCAAGTTCAACTCCTGCGCTTACTATGTGCAGCAGCTCTACTCGCTCAACAAGGGCACGAACATGCTCACCCTCACCATGAACGGCAAGCCCGTAGCAGGCAATCCCGACCAAGATGGTCTCTTCGCTTCAGCTGTCTTCGACAAGAACACGAACGAGGTCATTGTAAAAGTGGTGAACACCAGCGACAAGCAGCAGGAAGTGATTCTTAATCTCAAGGGTATGAAGGGCGTTCACGCCACCGAAGTGATTACCTTCCACAGCGACAATCTCACAGCAGAGAACACCCTCGACGAGCCCACGAAGATTATTCCACGAACTTCTTCACACACGCTGGAAACTCCCACACCGAAGGTGACTGTTCCAGCACGCACATTTAATGTGTATAAGATTAAGAAATAAGTCAATGATACAGCAGTTAGCACAACTACTACATGAATGCAGTCAGCAATGGCTGCATTTTTTATTTTCCCAAATCCCCTTGTCACCGTTCAGCGAAACGCATTTCATTCTTTCATTTCTTCATTTTTTCAT
The DNA here is from genome assembly GCA_024688885.1 of Bacteroidaceae bacterium. Lineage (GTDB taxonomy): Bacteria > Bacteroidota > Bacteroidia > Bacteroidales > Bacteroidaceae > Minthosoma. The sequence continues at coordinate 40,786 of JAILDV010000059.1, forward strand.
TCTTTCTCAGGATAGCCCTTACACAGGATTAAGAATGCCCCTTAAGCAGAAGTGAGAATACCCCTTAAGCACGAACGAGTATAGCCTTGACACAGAAGCGAGAATATTAGTGACATCGAGCTGAGTATATTAGTGACGCATGATGTTGTATACGAGTGACATTGAAAGGTGTATACGAGTGACGTGTTAGACAGGGTGAGATACCGAGACATGTATGGGTGAGACACAGTTTGGTGTATGGGTGAGACACAGTTTGGTGTATGGGTGAGACACCTCAACAGCGGTGGGCGAGCAAAGAGGGAGCAGCTGTATTATTTAGTGCCAAACTCCAATGGACCACCATGTGTAATATAAAACAAATTTGGATGAAAATGTATAACTCAACTTTGACTTCGTCGAGCTAAAGGTTCTGAAGTAGTTAAGTAGTCAGTAGTTAAGTAGTTAAGCCGTTACTCTGTCAATGGGAAGTCGCACGGCATCGGTAATGGCTTAACTCCTGTCCGTAGGACGAGCGTAGCGATAACTACTTAACTACAAAAAAGTTGAGTACAAGCGAAACTTGAATTATTTCTTATAGATCAACGGCAGAGCATAGTAGAGATACTCGTTGATGTGCCCATAGAAATGCTCACCATCTTTCTTCATGGAGAAGCGGAGGTTGGCATCTGGGGTGGCATAGCGGAAGAGAGGGGCATATTTGTGGAGAGCCTCAATAGTTGCCTTCTCTGGGTTTCCAGCCATATCCTTTGTACCTGTATAGCCATAGACCTCAAAGTCATGGGCAAATGGTGACTTCTCAAGCATTGAGTTCATCCATTCAGCAGCAAACTTGGCATCCTGTTTCTCACCCTTCTCGTTGTATGCCCAGATATCACCACTAAGTGGGAGGAAATGCTTAACGGCATTTACGCCATAGGCAAGCTGATACCATGTAGAAAGAGCACCCATAGAGAAACCGCCGTATGCACGATGATCACGTGTCTTGGTAACAGCGATACTGTCTGTTCCTTCAAGATATGTATTATACTTTTTCTCAACAGTAGGGATGAGGTCATTCTGAAGTTCGGTGTGGAAGTCACGTGTAAGGGCAATAGCATCACCCATATTGTTAGCTCCAATATTCTCGTCATCATCATAAAATGTAGGGCAAACCACGATGATAGGGCGCATCTTACCCTCTGCAATGAGGTTGTCGAGGATATTGCGGAGAGGCAACCAATCATTAGGAGGAGTGAGGAAAGAAGTGGTTTTGTCACCACCACCATGCATGAGATAAAGCACATCATACTTGGTCTTCTTATCCTCCGCCTTATAGCCGTAAGGAGTATAGACACGGGCATGCTTCTGGAATGTACGGCCATTCTTATGAGCCATGTATTTGAACTCCTCTATCTTACCCTGCTTTGCATTAGGCTTGCGAACCTCGTCAGGAATAGGTAGAATTGGCTGTATGGTGCTCTCGAAAGAACCTGCAGTTGAATTCTGAGCATAACAACCTAACCGAGCATTCCCAAAGGGAAGCATGGTTGACACTAATAATAGTAAAAACAGTTTTTTAAGCATAGAAAAATAAATTATAAAGTTTTAAGTCTCCAAGTTTTATTTATTTGAAGTTAATGAAGTGAGCGCTGCACTTAGTTGACAATTGACAGTTGACAGTTGACAATTAGGCTGACGCGATGCTTACACCCCGCATGGCAATTCCTCATTCCTAATTGGCTTCGCCGAGCTAAAGGTTCCTCATTCCTAATTTTCATTGAATGGGTATCGTCGTTAACTCCTTTAACTTCGATTACGTCGAACGCAGCGATAACTCCCGAAAGTTAAGTCAATTCTCAATTCAAAAAGGCCCAATCATTTCCAGAACACAAAATATACTGCTGCTACAAGGCAGAGGAAGGCAGCTGCATGGTTCCAATGGAGGTGTTCGCCTTGGAACATGAGGGAGGCGATGATGGTAAAGACGGTGAGGGAGACGACCTCCTGAATCACTTTCAACTGCACCAACGAGTAGGGACCGCCATTGCCCACAAAGCCCAGTTTGTTGGCGGGTACCTGCAACGAATACTCGAAGAACGCGATGCCCCATGAGAAGACAATCACCAGCCACAGGGGCCAACTGTTGGAAATGTTCATCTGTTGCAGTTTCAGATGTCCGTACCATGCCAGCGTCATAAAGATGTTACTGCCGATGAGCAGCAATATCGTGTAAAGTCCATTCATCATAATCGTTTTCAATTTTGCTGCGAAGGTACGGCTTTTTTTCAAAAAAATGATGTCAATTAAATCTTTTTTGTCAACTTTGCGTCTTGTTAGTAGATTACATCGAAAAATCATCAAGCAATGAACGAGGAAACGGAACAGTTACTGTCCGAATTAGAGAGGATTGTCGTGGAGCGGCAAGACTGGCTTTTCCGTTTTGCTTATATGCGAATCGGTGTGAGGGAAGATGCAGAGGATGTGGTGCAAGAGGTGCTGCTGAACGTGTTTCGGCGATTGAGGGAGAAGATGCATGTGGAGAGTCTGGAGCAGTATGTCATCCGTTCCATCAGCAATGCCTGCAAAGACTACTTTCGACGAAGACCGCTCAGCATCGTTCCACTCGACAAAGCAGAGCAAGTACCCGTCCATGAAGGCGACAAACAGATACATGAGGAGTTTGTGAGAATCAACAAATTGCTGGATACGCTGCCTCAGGAACAATCGGAAATCGTGCGACTGAAATGCTACGACGATTTGACCTTCAAGCAGATAGCCGAACTGCAAGACATCCCTGAGGCAACAGCAAAGTCACGATACCGATATGCTATCATGCACTTAAAGAGTAAGATGAGAGGTGACAGTTGAGAGGTGACAGTTGAGAGGTGAAAATTGACCAATTTCTAAATTACCAAATAAATTGTACATTGTAAATTGTCAAATTGTAAATGCTTTCTTACAACATACAAAACTTCATGTATTGAACGATATGAATAACGAGAACATCAACATTCCCGAGGAGGACTTCAACGAAGGGTTGGAGGACATCGAGCAGATGCTCAACCCCCAATGCGAGTTCAAGGCATCAGACACCTTGAAGGACGAGGTGCTGGCTCGTGCAAGGCAGGAAGTGAAGCCTCAACGCAAGGTCAAGATTTGGCCATGGGTGGCTGCTGCCTGTGCTGTCGGCTTCCTGATGTTGTGGCTCACCCCACCAGAGAAGACGCAGAGGGACGAAGTCCTCCATGCCTATCTGGTCAGTGCTTATCATGCAAAGCATCAGCTGGAGGTATCTAACCAGATGGATGCACGCGAATCCTTCGAAGACATCGAACGGAGATTGAGGATCGAAGGAGTGCAACTGAAAGAAGAATTCAAAATGTCAAATCAAATCTATTAACTCAAGAAACAATGAAAAAGATGATATTCATGGCTGCACTCTTGGTCAGTGTGTATGCCTGCAAAAACGAAACAACCAACGACAATCTGCCTATGCCATCCACCTTCCCAGAACTCTTTGATGGTTTGCTTCAACAGGGGGGACATTTGCATGTGGACATCTATAGTGACGATTCTGTTCGCACCGATTATCATTACGAATGGTTCGACCTTTATCAGGACAAACGGACATACGATGTGGATATGGATACAACCCTGATTGACGGAACCCATCTTAACGACTCCATTGCTGACATGGTGGCTGAAATGAGAGCCGTAGAAGACAGTGTGGCAAGAACAGAGATGATGATTCGCGATTATGCCCAAAAGGGGGTGCAGCACTTGGAGGAGAAGTACATTCACCAATCTGCCAAGTACTACAAATTCGAGAGCCATCTCAACGGAAAGGATTCCATCGAGTTTGTCATTGCCACCAAGGAGCTGACCGGTTCACTTCCCGAAGACTGCAAGAAGGATGATTTCAGAGAGAGTTTCAGATATTATCCTGAATTCTTCCACTATTTTTACACACATAAAACAAACGGGGATAATTACGTGAGCTTATCTTACCATCGCGAAGAACGTGTCAAAGGCAAGAAAGCCACCAATGAGGAAGAGATTCGCAAGTTGTTGCTTGATTACATCGCTAAACAAAAGGGAACAAAGGAATATCATGTTCAGTATCTGATAGACGAGGGAAAGGATTGCGATCAGTCTTCCATCACCTTCCATTCACGCAAGAACAAAGAAAAGGTGCATATGGAGGGAACTCTTTATGTGCTTCCAGGCACTGGCAAGGAAAAAATCAGGAATGTGGAGGAATTGCGTTCCATGTTGAAGGAATTCACAACCACCCACTATGCCGGGTATTTGAATTATCATTATGTGGACAAAACTTTTGACATGACGGAATGTGACCGGTACACGAATCAACTGATGGAATTGACCATCGGTGATGAACGCCCATGGGATAGCGTCGCCAATTTGTTCCATGTGCAGATAGGAAACTACTGGAAGGGAGAAGGTCTCAAAATCCTCATGCTGAAGCCCATCAACAGTTCTTACTTCATGCCATACCTCGAATGGATGGAAATAAAGAGCATCCACAACAAGGAGATTGAATGGCTGCCCGGATATGAAGGAGGTTATTTGAACACAAGAGAGTGAAAAATGGAAAGTGAAAGATGCGATTGAGCGAGTGCAAAGGGCAAGCTTGTTTGAAACTATGCCGAGCGTGAGCATCTTCGGCGAAGCCAACAGTGAAAAAATCATATTACTGGCTCATTGAATGGTCGGTTACTTAGATTTTTCACTATTCAAGCTCACTTGAAAAAACATTTCCGACTTTTCTTTGGTCACTATTCACTTTTTTTCGTACCTTTGTGGCAAATTCATTCTAATTTGAAACTAAAACCAAAACAACAATGAGCACAAAACAAAAACGCTTCCTCCTTTCGGAGAATGAAATTCCAACGCAGTGGTATAACATCCAGGCAGACATGGTGAACAAGCCACAGCCACCTATCCACCCTGCCACAAAGCAACCATTAGGAGTTGACGACCTCGCACACATCTTCCCCCGCGAGTGCTGTGTGCAGGAACTGGACACCACACATGCTTGGATTGACATTCCTGAGGAAGTGCTTGATAAATATAAGTATTACCGCAGCACACCACTGGTGCGTGCTTACGGTCTTGAAGAGGCTTTGGGCACTCCTGCCCACATCTATTTCAAGAACGAGAGCGTTAATCCACTCGGTTCGCATAAGATTAACTCTGCCCTGCCCCAATGCTACTATGCCAAGATGGAGGGCACCACGAACGTGACCACTGAGACGGGTGCAGGTCAGTGGGGTGCCGCCCTCTCTTATGCAGCTAAGCTCTATGGTCTGGAAGCCGCTGTCTATCAGGTGAAAATCACCATGCAGCAGAAGCCTTACCGCAGCAGCATCATGCGCACTTTTGGCGCAGCCGTGACGGGTTCGCCTTCCATGTCCACCCGTGCCGGCAAGGACATCATCACCAAAGACCCGACACATCCAGGTTCTCTCGGCACTGCCATCTCAGAGGCTGTCGAGCTCGCCACCACCACCCCCAACTGCAAATACACACTCGGTTCTGTGCTGAACCACGTGGGTCTGCACCAGACCATCATCGGTTTGGAGGCTGAGAAGCAGATGGAGATGGCTGGCGAATATCCCGACATGGTGATTGCCTGCTTCGGCGGCGGCAGCAACTTCGGTGGCATCGCCTTCCCATTCATGCGTCACAACATCCTCGACGGCAAGAAGACTGAGTTCATCGCTGCCGAGCCAGACAGCTGTCCAAAGCTCACACGCGGTCAGTTCCGCTACGACTTTGGCGACGAGGCTGGTTACACACCTCTGCTGCCTATGTTCACGTTAGGTCACAACTTCAAGCCCAGCAACATCCATGCAGGCGGTCTGCGCTACCACGGTGCTGGCGTCATCGTCTCTCAGTTGCTGAAGGACGGTCTGATGAAGGGTGTGGACATTCCACAGCTCGAAACTTTTGAAGCTGGTATGCTCTTTGCCCGCACTGAGGGTATCATCCCTGCTCCTGAAAGCACTCACGCCATTGCCGCCACTATCCGCGAGGCAAACAAGTGCAAGGAGACTGGCGAAGAGAAGGTCATCCTCTTCAACCTTTCTGGTCATGGTCTCATCGATATGCCAAGCTACGAGGCATACATCAACGGTGACCTGCAGAACTACACCGTCACAGATGAGGAAGTGGCGAAGAACATCGCTGAATTAGACAAACTCTAATGAGAATTAAACACATTTTATTTACACTTTTAGTCTCTTGTGCTGCAACTGCTGTGGCACAAGAGACTTTTCGTTTTGGGACGAACGTCAATCCCGACGGCGTGAAATTCGAGGTGGATTCACGCGGTTTCATCATCAACGGAAAGCATGTGCTGCCCGTGATGGGCGAGATTCACTATGCCCGTGTACCCGAAAGGGAATGGCGGCGTGAGATTCAGAAGATGAGGGCAGGTGGCATCACCATCCTTTCCACTTATGTCTTCTGGATTCATCATGAGGAGGAAGAGGGGCATTGGAATTGGGAAGGCAACAAGAATCTGCGACGTTTCATTGAAGTCTGTCAAGAGGAGCAGATGCCGGTGGTGCTGCGCATCGGACCGTTCTGTCATGGCGAGGTCTATCAAGGAGGGTTCCCCGTATGGTTGGCTGACAAGGCACAAAGCAATCCTCAACAGTATAAATTGCGCACCACGGCAACAGGTTTCTTGGCTGCCACACGCAATCTCTACAGCAACATCTTCCAACAGGTGAAGGGCTTGCAGTGGAAAGATGGCGGCCCCATCGTGGGCGTGCAGATTGAGAACGAATGCCGAGGACCTTGGAGCTATTACATGGCGCTGAAAGATATGGCAACAGAAGTGGGCTTCGACACGCCCTTCTACACCCGAACGGGTTGGCCGAAACTGAACGGCAACGAGGAGTTTGGCAAGATGCTCCCCCTTTATGGCGACTATGCCGACGGCTTCTGGGACAGAGTTCTGACCGACATGCCGGGCAGCTACAAGGATGCCTTCATCATGAAGGACACCCGTCTCTCTGCCGTCATCGCCACCGAAGCCCTTGGCACCCATCAAGACACCAAGATGGAGGAGAAAGACCTCTCCTACCCCTACCTCACCTGCGAGTTGGGTGGTGGCATGATGCCCTCCTACCACCGTCGCATAAACATGAGCGGCAAGGAAGTGAAGCCCCTCGCCATCTGCAAGTTAGGCTCTGGCAGCAACCTTCCGGGCTACTATATGTACCACGGCGGCACCAACCCCTACAACCCCAAGCATACGATGGCCGAGACACAGGCCACCAACGTGACCAACTACAACGACATGCCCCTGATGACCTACGACTTTCAGGCACCCCTCGGCGAGATGGGACAACCCAACTGGACGGCATGGCACGAAAGCCGACTCCTGCACCAGTTCTTGGCTGATTGGGGTGAGGAACTGAGCCAGATGGACGTTGACACCCTCTCGGAACACTATGCCCGTCGCGGCTCCTTCGAGTTCTTCAACGACTATGTGCGCATCCTCAACGAAGGCGGCTCATCATACGTGACCCCACGCAACCTCCAACTCTCAACTCTCAACTCACAACTGTCAACTCTCAACTGTCAACTGTCAACTGTTATTGATTGGGCAACCGTTGAACCTTTCTGCAAAGCTGACGGCATACTTTATTTCATCGCCATCGAAGGGAAGAAGCCTCAACTCTCCATTAACGGCAAGGTCATCACCGCCAAGCTCAACAAACCTTTTAAGGCAGCCGGCATGACCTTCTGTGTGCTTTCGAAGGAGAAGGCGATGACTGCCTACAAGATTGAAGGAAAGCTACACTACTCTGACGGCATCCTTTACAAGGACGGTGCTCGCATCATGGAAGAGACGTGGAACACCCTACCCACCAAGGTCAATTATGCGCTTGCTCAAGAGCATGGCGGATTGCGTGATATAAAGATGGGCAGTCAGAAAGTGGCAGCACAGCCGACTGAGGAAGATTTCAACAAGGCTGCTACATGGGTTATCAGCAATTTGAACGAACTGAACGAGAACCTTGACCTCTATCTCCAAATCTCCTACCGAGGGGATGTTGCCCGCATTTATACAGACGGGCAACTCGTCGAGGACAACTTCTGGAACGGCAAGCCCATGCTCGTCCGCCTCTCCGACCTTGTCGGCAAACGTGTGGAACTCAAGATTCTCCCCCTCGGCAAGGACTACCCCATCTATTTGCAGAAGGAGCAGAAGGCGGAACTGGACAAATCACCTAATGGCATCCTCCTCTCACTGGATGGCATTCAGGTGATTGAACGAAGCACCCAAGAATACACAACAGAAGAGTGACAAAATCGACATCGTCGACATCGGTTTGCCGACATCGACGATGTCGGTTGGTCGATGTCGACGACGTCGGCAAAGAGGTTGTGGAAGCCCCCTTAAAGGGGATGTGTCATCGTGGCAAGGGCTGCCCTTTCAGTCGGGCACGAATGTTCATGATGTCAAATATGTTGTAGGTGATGCTAATGATGCCGAAACTCATCAACAAAAATAGGGCTACTGCAACAATCATGCGGGAGTTTTCGCTGAACCACTGAAGGAGGGCAATTTGGGTGCGGAAGGTGAAGAGGGGGACATCAGCAGGCATGGAAAGAAGGAAGACCATGCCGGCAGCACCACCGATGATACCTGCCACAAAGGTGACCACCATCGCCATCTTGTAGCGACGGAGTGTTGCCTCCTGATACTGTTTGATGTACTCCACAGCATCGAGACGTTTGGTGAGCGATGCCATGAACGCATCGCTGTCGTCGAAATGGGGCTTTTGAGCGAGGAAAAGTTCCTCAAGGGCTTTATCTTTGTTCATATCTTCAGTCTTTCTTTTAGTTTGTTGCGTCCTCGTGAGAGTTGTTGCTTGACGGCATCCTCGGAGGATTCCGTGATGGTGGCTATCTCTTTGATGCTGTATCCACTGAGGTAGAACAGCGTGATGGCAGAGCGCTCCTTGGGAGGGAGGGTGCGAAGGGCGAGGTAGAGGTCTTGGTGGGCAAAGGAGGATTCAGCAGAGGTATTGCCAATGAGTGTTCGTGCTGCTTCGATGCTCTCCATCGTCCGACAACTCGCCTTGTGGTTAAGGAACGTGTTGTGGGCAATCTTGAAGAGCCATGAACGGAACTTCCCCTTATCCTGATACCCTGCTGAGGAAAGGTAAGCCTTGACCAGAGCATCTTGTGCCAAGTCGTCGGCATCATCCTTCTTGCCACAGCAGAGGGCGAGCAAGAAGCCGCGTAGTGCCTCCTGCTCACGCTCAACGTGGGTGATGAATTCTTCTCGTGTCACGGGTTAAGCCTGTTGGGACAGTTGACGTTCTTCTGCTTCAATCTCTTTGGCGAGCATCTTCTTCGCTATAAAATAGTTGATGAAGAAAGCAACGCCTACGGCCAGAATAATTGAGCCAAACACAGTAGCCACCACGGGGTCATCTGCATCCCAACCGCCCTCATAGCCGATATATGCTCCGAATCCAATGAAGACAAGTCCTACCAACGATATCATAGTGCCCCACTGCAGTTTGTTGACCAGCTTCTCCTTCAGGGACTTTTGCTTCGGAGTCACCTTCTTCAGTAACTCCTCCACATCGATGCCAGGGTTCTTCTCGATGGCTGCCAACGCCACCTCCACACGCTTATTGGTCTCGTTCCGCTTATTGCGAATAATCATCCAAATGACCAAGAAAAAAAGAACACATCCCATGAAAAGCGGCAGCAAAAACAAGATTGCTCCTATCACTGTTGAAAATTCTAAAAGTCCATTAATTCCCATTTTCTTCTTTTTTTATTGTTAAACTTTTGTTTTGTTCTTGAACCAGTTCATCTATATAACAAGAACAAAAGGCAAAAGGTGACATCGAAAGTGATTTTTTTCGGAGAGGAGATAACACTCCACACTTGCAAAGGTAATGTTTTTTTTCATTTTTTCTTCACTCTTTGCAATTTTTCGCGTTCTATCATCGTATATACAAATAGAAGACCTCGAAAAATGGTGACAGATATAGAGATAAATCTGATAGAGGGGCTGAAGGAACGCAGTCCCAAGGCTCAGCAGATGATGGTTGAAAGATATGGCAGACATGTCTTCAGCCAGGTGGTGAGGCTGTTGCCAAGTGTGGAGGATGCCGAGGAGGTGTATCAGGATGTGTTTCTGAAGGTCTTTCTAAATATAAATATGTATAATGAGGAGAAGGCATCCTTCAAGACGTGGGTGTCACGCATCGCCTACAACGAGTCCATCACCTGGCTGAGGCACAAGCGACGAGAGGTCATCTACTTTGAAGATCAGGACGGAGAGGCGGAAAGGTTGTCGGAGGCGGAAGTGGAAGCAACCTTTGGACATCCCAACCAAGAGACGGTGCAACTGATACGGGCAGCCCTGAAGCATCTGCCACCCGAGGAAAGGAGCCTCATCACGATGTTCTACTATGAAGAGATGAGCGTGAAGGACATCGCCTACGTGACCGACTCCCCACCGAACACCATCGCCTCGAAACTGTTCCGAACGAGAAAGAAACTTTGTAAAATCATTCAAATGATACAATCATGAAAGAAGACAATATCGACACATTACGCCAACAGGACACGAACCTTCGTGACGCCATCAGGCTGGAGGAAGAGGCTTTGCCACCGATGCCTGCCGACCTCAACGCACGGCTGATGCAGCGCGTGGAGGAAGAGATGGCGAAGAAGGCCGCGAAAAGAAGACGCACCCG
>JAILDV010000001.1 GCA_024688885.1 Bacteroidaceae bacterium
CAGGTTGGACACGCGTGACTCACCCATTCGCCGGTCGCCATCAGTCAAAGCAAGCTTCGACCATGCTGCCCCTCGACTTGCATGTGTTAGGCCTGTAGCTAGCGTTCATCCTGAGCCAGGATCAAACTCTTCACTGTAATAATTGTATTCTAGTAATCTGTCTGACCGGCCAGGCTCATCCTGCTCTATTCTCGTCAAAGTTTTATGTTTGTCGGAATCGACTTATGCTTGTGCATACATACTCTAAATAATATGCATGCGCTGCTTGTCTTGTTTCTGTTCGCAGTCTGTCAAAGATCTAATTTTTGTGCCCCCTTTCGGAAAGCGAGTGCAAAGGTACGACCTTTTTCGATAATGGCAAAATGTTTTGGGAAGTTTTTTTGAGAAAAATACAAAATTATTCATGGGAGAGCATCGCAGAAAGCCCTACACATTATTATATAATATAAAGCACCTCAGTTCATTCACTTTTTTTCAGCTGTTCCCTTCTTCATTCGAGAGAAAATCCTTAACTTTGTAGCCGAAATGAACAAGCAAAACATCTATAAAGAAAGTATTGACGCCATCCTCATTAAAGGGAAAAGTTATCTCAACCCCGATTTTTCCGCTCAGCAATTGGCTGACCATCTTGGAATTTCGGCTTTTGCCCTCTCGCGCCTCCTCAAAGCAACCTACGGCATGTCATATACTGACATCGTGCATTCCCATCGCATTCAGGACGCCATGCGTCATCTACAAGACAAAAGGTTTGCTCCCTACTCCGTAGATGACATCGGCATGATGGTCGGTTTCAAAAACCGCCAATCTTTCTTTTCCGCTTTCAAGAAAGCCACTGGGACCACCCCTGAAAGATACCGTCTCATGTAGCCAAGCATGCTATATTTGATGCCATTTATCAATCATAAATATAATGAAGACAATCGTAAAAACAATGATGATTTCTGCACTAATAGCTGGAACGGCAGGAACAATGAATGCCGGACAGCCTGACACCCCATCGTCCATGGATGGTAAGAAAGAGAAGAAGTTCGAGTACAGCAATGAGCGGTTTGCCGACTTGCAGATGCTCCGCTACAAAGTGGAGGGATTTGAGAACCTCTCCCTAAAGCAGAAGACGTTCATTTACTACTTGCAAGAGGCAGCTCTCTACGGACGTGACATCCTTTTCGACCAAAATGGCAAGTACAACTTACGCATCCGCAAAATGTTGGAGGACGTATATGTGAATTACCAAGGTGACAAAGAGAGCAAAAACTTCAAAGCTTTAGAAGAGTACCTCAAGCGGATGTGGTTTTCTAATGGTATCCACCATCATTATGGCAGTGAGAAATTTGCACCGGGATTCACACGTAAATGGTTGCAAGATGCCGTTAATTGTTCCGATGAAATCGCAGATGTCATCTTCAACCCTAACATATTGCAGAAGCGTGTAAACCTGGCTGAAGGACAGGATTTAATCAAAACCAGTGCCAGCAACTATTATGAGAATGTAACCCAAGCAGAAGCTGAAACTTTTTATGCAAAACAGAAAGCGGAAGGTGATTCACTGCACCCTGTGATGTATGGTATGAACTCACGCCTTGTCAAAACTAAAAATGGCGATTTCATCGAAAAAAAGTGGACCATCAACGGACTGTATGGCGATGCCATCAAGAAGATAGTGGAGAATCTGAAATTGGCACGTCCCTATGCTGAGGATGCACAGCAGCAGAAGGTAATAGACCTGCTTGTCTCTTATTATGAAACAGGAGACTTGACGACGTTCGACCAATATTCAATTGCATGGGTGGAAAACACGGAGCCGTTGGTGGACTTTGTCAATGGTTTCATCGAGTGTTACGGCGATCCGTTAGGTCTGAAGTGCTCATGGGAAAGCATTGTGAATTTTAAGGATATAGAAGCCACTAAGCGCACGGAAACACTGAGTGCCAATGCGCAATGGTTTGAAGATAACAGTCCAGTTGCTCCTGAATTCAAGAAGGAAAAGGTGAAGGGAATTACTGCGAAAGTCATCAAGGCAGCCATTCTCGCCGGTGACCTCTACCCACCTACAGCCATTGGTATCAACTTGCCCAACAGCGATTGGGTTCGTGCAGAACATGGTTCAAAGTCTGTGACTATCGGCAACTTGACAGATGCGTACAACCAAGCCGCCAAAGGGAATGGCATGCTGCAAGAGTTTGCCTATGGAAAGGAAGAGGTTGATTTAATTGAGAAATATGGCGATTTAACCGATGATTTGCATACAGATTTGCACGAATGCTTAGGACATGGAAGTGGAAAATTGTTAGAAGGTGTAGATGGCGACAGCCTCAAAGCATACGGTAGCACGATTGAAGAAGCGCGTGCAGACCTTTTTGCCCTCTATTATTTAGCTGACCCCAAATTGGTGGAGCTGGGATTGGTGCCCAATGCCGAGGCTTACAAGGCAAGTTACATCGCCCAGATGCAGAATGGTTTATTGACGCAATTAGTACGCATCAATTTAGGCAACAATATCGAAGAGGCACACATGCGCAACCGCGCTTTGATTGCCCGTTGGGCATACGAGCATGGAAAGGCCGACAAGGTGATGGAACTTGTTAAACGAGAAGGGAAAACTTACGTTAAAATTAATGACTACCAGAAACTGCGCAATCTCTTTGGCGAATTATTGGCAGAGATTCAGCGTGTCAAGTCAACGGGCGATTTCAAGAGCGCTCAAGCACTCGTAGAGACTTATGGCGTGAAGATTGACCCAGAACTCCACAAGGAAATCCTTGAGCGTTACGCAAAACTCAATATTGCACCCTATAAAGGTTTCATCAATCCCGTCTATACCGCAGTACGTGATGCACAAGGTAACATTACAGATGTGAAGATCTCTTACACAGAAGGCTACGCGGAACAGATGTTACGCTACAGCAAGGATTACGCAACTTTGCCACTCGTCAATGAATAATCTCATCAACGATATCAAGAAGGACCTGAGAGCCAACATGAATGGGGTGGCTTCAGCGCATGCAAGACAGACAGAAGACTATCGCATCAATTGGGGGGTAGAGCTACCAAGATTGGAGATACTATCCGATGAAATCGGACATTCATGCGATGAAAAGGAACTTTCAAGACGCGCTTTAGCACAGGCTCTCTGGAATGAAAGCACACGAGAATGTAAGATTCTTGCATGCATGCTGATGCCGGCACAAGAGATGGACGAAGAGGTATGCGACATCTGGGTGGAAAACATCCGGACGGAAGAGATTGCCATGATGTTTTGTCTCTACCTTGTACAAAGGTTGCCGTATGCCAGCACAAAGGCTTTTGAATGGATAGCCTGCGAAGAACGGATAATACAGATTTGTGGTTATCTGACCTTGTGCCATTTGATGAGAAAATACAAGTTCAGCGAAGAAGCCGAGGCAGAATTTTTGGATCAGGCAGGGGCATCGTTAGACTGTCGATATGCCATAAAGGCACTACAGATATATGCATCTTTGAATGAAGATAATGCACGGAAAGTCAAAAAAGTTGCAGATTATTTGTGACAGCCAAAGAAAAACAGTAAATTTGTGCCCGTATTGTACAAAGGTTGTATGAAAAAGGGAGAAGGGACGCAATCAAAAGAAAGCCCGGATGACATTCTTAGTCGCTACATAACGGAACAAGGAGGCATGCGCAATACAGAGGAGCGACATGCCATCTTGAAGGTTGTCATGCAAATGAAAGGTCATCACAGTGCTGATCAGATTCTAGAGATGATGCCAGACAATTTTCCTGTCAGCCGTTCCACCATGTACAGTACATTGGCTCTGCTCGTCAAGTGCGGGCTTTTGTACAATCATCAGACAGAAGGTGCCACCCTGTATGAATGTGCATATAAAGTACCTGCACATCACCACTACATCTGCACTGGATGCAACAAGATTTGGGACTTGAAGGACTCTTCCATCGAGCAAGCCGCATCGAAAGTGAAGACACCACGATTCAAAAAACTGAGATGCAGCACCTACATCTTTGGTATCTGCAACATCTGTCAAGCCAAGTTGGCACGACTGAAAAAGAAGATGGAGAAAGAGGCGAAGGCGCAGAAACAGTCCAGCATGACACGCGAAGAGAAGCGATTTGCCAGAATTGACGAGGAACTGAGCAAGGCTGCAGAATGGTTTAAGTAAATACAAATTAAAAACATTATAATCAACATGAGTAAAGTAGATGTATTGTTAGGTCTTCAATGGGGAGACGAAGGTAAAGGTAAGGTTGTGGATGTGTTGACTCCACGCTATGACGTTGTAGCCCGTTTCCAAGGTGGCCCTAACGCTGGACACACGCTCGAGTTCGAAGGACAGAAGTACGTGCTTCGTTCCATTCCATCGGGCATTTTCCAAGGTGACAAGGTAAACATTATCGGTAACGGCGTGGTATTGGCACCCGATCTCTTCATGGATGAGGCAAAAGACCTTGAGAAGAGTGGCCACAATCTGAAGAACCGTCTCCATATCTCAAAGAAGGCACACCTCATCATGCCTACTCACCGCCTGCTTGACGCTGCATACGAAGCTGCGAAAGGCAAGAACAAGGTGGGAACAACAGGTAAGGGCATTGGTCCCACTTACACAGACAAGACCAGCCGTAATGGTTTGCGTGTCGGTGACATCCTCGACAACTTCGAGGAGAAATATGCCGCTCACAAGGCACGTCATGAGGGTATCCTCAAGAGCCTCAACTACACCGACTACGATATCACCGAGGTGGAAAAGAAGTGGATGGAAGGCATTGAGTACATCAAGCAGTTCCAATTGGTGGATTCTGAACATGAAGTCAACAAACTTCTGAAGCAAGGAAAGTCTGTGCTTTGCGAAGGTGCTCAAGGCACAATGCTCGACATTGATTTTGGTTCATATCCTTTTGTCACCTCTTCCAACACGATTTGTGCAGGCGCATGCATTGGTTTGGGTATCGGACCTAACAAGATTGGCGACGTGTTTGGCATCATCAAGGCATACTGCACTCGTGTTGGCGCAGGACCATTCCCAACAGAGTTATTCGATGAAACTGGTCAGAAGATGCGAGACATAGGTCACGAATATGGTGCCGTGACTGGACGTGAACGCCGTTGCGGATGGATTGACCTCGTAGCACTCCGCTATGCTATCATGGTCAGTGGTGTGACGAAACTCATTATGATGAAGAGCGATGTGCTTGATGGGTTCGACACCATTAAGGCATGTACCGCTTACAAATTGAAGGGCGGCAGCATCACACGCGACTTCCCCTTCGACATCAGCGATGGTCTCATCGAACCAGTATATACAGAACTCCCAGGTTGGAAGACAGACCTCACCAAGATGACCAGCGAGGCTGAATTCCCGAAAGCCTTTTCTGACTACATCGCTTTCTTGGAGAAGGAACTGGAAACTCCTATCACAATCGTCAGCGTCGGTCCTGACCGCGAACAAACGATTGAACGATAAATGACCCGATAGTCGTCAATTGTCGCTGACAATATTTATGAAAAGACTCGCATTTTTACTAACCCTCCTTACGCTCATGCTGACCCCCTGCTGCAATAGGGTGAGTCAGTATGAGCGTATTCTTGCTGACATTGATAGCCTCACAGGAACAGATGCCGACAGTGCCAGACACATGCTGCTGCGCATGGATGGGGACATGAAAGATGCGAACGAAGACACCCGAGCATACTACAACCTGCTCCGTGTGAAGGCCGACGAATGGACAAAGAACGAACACGCATCCGACTCACTTATCAATACGGTGGTAGAACACTTTGAGAAGCACGACCCTAACGGGCATCTTCCTGAAGCGTACTATTATGCTGGATGTGTCAACTCTTTCCTGCAAAACGGAGAAAAGGCGCTGCTTTACTTCCAGAAATCCTTGATGTGCGACAGTACTCATATCACTACCCCATTGAAAAGCCGTTGCTATGTGCAAGTCGGCAACATATACATGCGCAACGGATTGCTCCATGAAGCATTCGAAATGCAGCAACTTGCATACTTTTATTTCAAAGAAAGTGGAGACACCTTAGGTATGCAACTCAGCAGCGAATACATACAAACCATCAAGGAGATGCAGCAAGACAGCACCGCTCAACCCAAGGCTGATGTTATCATGCGCATACAAAAGCTGCACGCACAAGCCAAAAACCAAGTGCTTAATGACATGAATGCCCAACTGGAAGCCGAGAACTCGAAAGAGCGGCAGTTTATTTGGATTGTAAGCATCTCGGCTCTCATTATTGTTGTGGGCGTCACCCTTTTGATGCTCCATTTGCGCAAACAGAGAGAAATCAGGAAAGAGGAGGCTGCAGAAATATTCTTGTCCTCACGAAGCAAGCGTCAGTTCTATGACAAGGAAATCAATCAGCTGCTGACAACACATATATATAATAATAAAGTGCTGAAAGATGCCGATTGGAAAAAGATAGAGACAGGACTCTTGAAGGCATACCCCACATTCAAGGAAAAGCTCTTCACTCTCTACCCCCTTTCTGATACCGAATACCGCATTTGTATGCTCATCAAGATGGAAGTTTCACCTTCCAATATCTCTAAATTGATAGCATGCAGCAATAGTGCCGTGACACAAAACCGTCTTCGAATGCAACAAAAAGTGTTTGACGGAGAAGGAGCTGCAAAAGACTGGGATAATTTTATTCTTTCTCTGTAAGTCATGTCATATCAGTATTTTACAAGATCTTTGTAAAATTTTTGTAAAATCGTTTTCCACCCCTCTTTCCACCCCCTGACGAAAATGTAAAATTTTTGTAAAATGATTTTCTTGGTGTTTTTATGCAAGTTTTCCTATCTTTGCAGCAACAAAATCATTTACATCAAAAAGTTTACATTATGAAAAGATTCGTTACACTCATTTGTATCGTGCTGACCACCCTCGCCGGTTGGGCACAGAACAACAAAATCGTCAATCGCACGGAGGGGAGCATCACCTTCGCCGTTGACGAGAACCTTGCCCCCATCAGCGAAAACGCCCTCACGATAGAGGAATTCATGAACGATGGCTCTCGCGCTCTTGGGAAGTTTGGCATCTTTCAGGATGAAGGTGTTCCTGGTGACACCAAGAAATGGGTTGCCAAAAGTTTCTCGGATGAGGAAAAGTTCTACATCTTCAAGGGGAAGGACGTATTCTTCCAAACAATTGTGCGAGCATACGCCGATCATCGTCCCATTGTTCTTTCACCCGATATGGTTTGGCTGCTCATCAGTCAAGGATTCGTACGCTACGTGAACGAACACCCAGAGGAACTGCGCGATCAGCTGGTGAGCCATACGGGGAAGATGGACTTGGTGATTGAAACTGAGAAAGAACTGTTGGAGGGAGATCCTGAATGGGATAAACTCATTGATGCTTTCGCGAAACAAATCAACGAATACACCAAAGAGGACATCGCCAAGACTATTACAGCCGACTTCACTACCACTGGCACCATCGAACGCATCACCTCTCAAATCACCCTGATGGAAACCATGAAATCGTACTTCGATTATATCGTGCATTATATCGCCTGTGGCATTCCGACCGTCACCCTCACAGGTACGCCTGAAGACTGGGAGAAGGTGTCGGAAAAGACGAAGCAACTGGAAAAGTACGGCATGGAAGATTGGATACAAAGCCTCACACCCATCCTGACCGAGTTCGTCAACGCATCCAAAGGCAAACCCGACCAGACTTTCTGGCAGAGCATGGTGAAAAAAAACAATCCTAACAAACTGGTTGGTGGCAACTGCGACCTGCGCAACCCGACAGAACTGGACGGATGGATTCTCAAACTCTTTCCTGACGAAGAGGGGCGAACCCTTGACCAAGTGCCCCACACGCACACAATGCCGTCGGAGCGTGTATATGTAGATTTCAAATACCAAATCATCGACCCTGAAAATGGCTATGTCCTCACGACTATCCCCATGCAACTCATTGCTGGCTATATCGGCACAGAGGTGGACACCCTCACACATACCCTCACGCCTAAGATGGGTTGGGTGGTACGACAGTTAGAGGGCGAGGAGACGATTGTAGAGAAACTCAAGAAAATGGATGAAGAAGATTCCTTCTTTGGCATCGAATTGCGCGTAAACCGTGTGCCAGAACATCTTTCAAAGTTGTCACACATTAAGCAATTATGGCTCCATTTCACCGATGAAATCGTCCTTCCCGAATGGATGGATAAGATGACTATCGACAACCTCAAGGTCGAAGGGCAAATCACAGAAGAGGAGGAAAAAGCACTTCGCCAGCGCTTCCCCAATATCATCATCAACAATGTAGAAAGGCAGGCATCTCCTGGCAACCGAAACCCATTAATTGTGGTGAATGGAGAACCTTATCCTGTGAACGATGATATTGAAGACATCTACGACGAGGACATCGCAGAACTCGTAGGAGTAGATCCTGATGACATCAAGGACATCACCATCCTCAAAGATGCTGCTGCCACAGCCATCTGGGGTGAGAAAGGCCGCAATGGAGTCATCGAAATTAAGACTAAGAGCGACAAGACTAAAACTAAGGGCAAAAAGATTAAAGCCAAGAGGACTCATACAATCATCGGTACCGTAAGCGATGCTAATGGTCCACTTTGGGGTGCCAATGTCGTGGAAATAAACGAACGGGGCCGTATCGTGAAATCAACCACAACCGATTCCCTTGGTCATTTCACTCTCAAGACAGTGAATCCTAAAGACAAAATTCGTATTTCGTACATAGGATCAAAGACTGTGGAAGTCAACAACAACCTCAATGAGTATAACATCGTCATGCAAGATGCGACGAAAATCAAAGATGTACCCATAAGAAAGAGAAACGTCAACATTGATGATTTCGAAGGAATCCTCCCTTCCACCAACCCCACAAAACCCATACAGAAATGAAAAAAAACGTATTTTTCACATTCCTTGCTCTTGTCGCAATGACAGCGCAAGCACAGACCGAGAACCCTCGTGGAGTCTATAAACTCACATCGCTCATCGACAAAGAGGGCGTCACCATCCAAGCGCCGTTCGACCAGTATAAGATATGTACGGATAGTGTCACGCTGATGTTTTCCACACAAGGCGGCAACTTCTCTTTGGGCAAGAACGACACACAAGTGTTCAACTACACAGGCAAAGAACCCGATGCCCACGATGCCACCGCCACCCGCATCTTCGACAGCAATGCCGAGCACTTCACGCTGAAATGGTGGAGCACCTATCAAAACCACCTCTACTTCCCCCACAACGACTGGTGTACCGAGTTCTACGAGTCGGGAAAATACTCCGTTCATGCCAAAGCCATTCTCGATGCCCTCATGTCTCCCAACGCTTTCCACCCCCAGAACCCCTTCATCGGCACATGGCGATTCCTGGGCATGATGGACGAGCTGCGAGATGTGAAGAAGCAACTGAGCGCGCTTCGCAAGGATGTCGAAGAAGGCATGGACATCGGCAACCTTATCTTCACCCACTCATACGCCATCATGTACAGCAAGGGTAGCAGAGGCGGTTCCATCGAATATGCTGCCTATAATGGCAAGAAGAAAATCATGATGGGAGATGTACAGCACCAGAAGGTCCACGAACACACCTTCATCTGGCTCTCCAAAGACTGCTTCGCGATAGAAGTCCACCTCGATGGCTACCGCACCGACTACCAAATCTGGGAGCGTGTGCCCGACTCCACCCCCCTCTTCAACCGCATCGCCAGCCAGTATGTAGTACACTAAAAAAGATAGCCCCATGAAAAGAACCCTCACCCTCATGCTGCTGACGCTCATCGTCACCAGCACCTTTGCACAACCTCACGAAATCAAAAGGACAGACCGACTGCTCACGGCATCAGGACTGCCCCGTTATCGAAAAGGAAAAGAAATCAGCACCCCTTTCATCGAGGCTTTCCGATATGGAATGGACAAAGAAGCCAAACGTTGGTGGACAGGGTATTATGAACCAAACGTATCCGGTGCAAAAACTGCCGAAAAAGCACGAAAGAAGAGAGAGAAGGCGTACAATGCCTACGAGGAGAAGCGGGACAAGATGACCGCCCAGTATCCCTGTTATCGTCACCTCTTCATCGCAAGACCCTCTTTTGCTCCCTCATTCGGTTTCTCCTATAGTCCTAAAGACACAGCGTTAGTCTATCTGGAGCAACGTTGGGATGGAAGCAAGAAAAAAGGCAAGAAGGTGACGTTCCACACCCACAAGATGAAAGTGTCTGAAGCCATCTACGACTCCATCCAGAGTCTGCACATGCTGGCAGTCTATACCTCAGTCCAGTTTGACCCCGACTACACGATGCTCGACGGAACGAGATTCCACTTCATCTGGCACGCCTTTGATGGCGACAAATATGCCATCAGTTCCGACAACGGCTCAGGCACCTGCAAGCGGTTACAGAAGACCTTCGAAACCATCTGCACGGCATTGAAGGATGATGACCCCGACCAACTCCAATCGCTCATGCCCACCGTCCACGAACTTCTCGCCCACTACCGCACCCTCCTCCTGCCCGATGTGCCGATAGATGACTGGGACTTGGATGCAACCGCCAGACACCGAAAAAAGCAAGAGGAGAGTTAACAAAGAGAATTTTAATGGATTTTTACAACCCCACAAAACCCATACAGAAATGAAAAAGATGATCACAATTATCCTGCTGACCCTCATCGCCACCCATGCAATGGGTCAGGTGGATTACAACAAGAAAACAGACCGATTCTGTCTCAATTCCACCCTGAGATACAGAAACGGGAAAGAAATTAACAAGGACATCATCGAGATGTTCAAGTATGCTGGAAATGAGGAGGGCAAAAGATGGTGGACAGGATATTATGTGCCCAAGCAGGAATTTCCTGACAAGGATGCCAGCGAGGAAGTCAAGAAAGCCATGCGAGAGAAAAGACATCAAGACATCGATGAGTACATGGAGAAGGAAGAAGAGATGCAGAAAATCTATCCGTGCTATAAACATCTCTTCATCAGCGCTCCCTCTTTCAATCCGCCTCATGCGCTCAGCTACGATGCCAGGGACACCTCCCTCGTCGTGCTGAGCCCCAGCAAGGAAGCAGCTTCTCCCAATAACATCGAAATGGGGAAGAACGTGGTGCGCACCATGAAGATGAAGGTGGACAAGGAAACCTATAATGCCATCCAGACGCTCCACATGCTCGTCATTTACACCGCTGTCCCTATGGATGCAGTCTCCAATCAACTCGACGGCACACTCTACTACATCACATGGAGCGACTGGCGAGGAGATTTTCTGGTCATGTCTCCCAGCGGTGCCGAATCAGCCACAGCAAAACGAGTCCTCCATGTATTCAATGACATCGCATACGCAGTAGGAGATCATGACTTAAAAGGACTTCAGGAACTTATGCCCACCGTCAACGAACTCATCGCCCACTATCGCACCCTACTTCACCCCGATGTCATCGTCGATGAAAAGATGAATTTAGACTTGTAATAGGTGGGAGATGAATGTATTGCTACGCAGCAATCAAAAATTGCTCAGCAACTTCGTGTACAGCGAGATAGCATCGTCTATCTCGCTGATTTTGATGTATTCATCAGCCGTGTGGGAGCGAGAAGAATCGCCTGGTCCGAGTTTGAGCGATGGGAAACGCATCAAGGCCTGGTCGCTCAACGTGGGAGAGCCAAATGGTTTCAAGCCTTCTTTAATGCAAGCCTGCACAAAAGGATGCTCCACATCTATCTTCGACGAAGACAGACGGAAAGAACGTGCTTTCAAGTCCGAAGTGAGATGCTCTTGAAAGAAAGCGAAGATTTCCTCGTTGGTGTAGCACTCGTTGCTGCGTACATCTATGGTGAAGGTGCAAGTATCGGGAATCACATTGTGCTGTGTGCCAGCATTGACGATAGTAACTGTGTTTTTCACAGGTCCCAACAAGTCTGTCTGTTTCGGGAACTTCCATTCCGAGAGCCACTGGATGTCCTTCATCGCATGGTAGATGGCATTGTCGCCCTCATTCCGTGCCGCATGACCTGCCTTCCCATGAGCGGTGGCATCGATGACCATCAGTCCCTTCTCCGCAATAGCTGGTTGCATGCCCGTAGGTTCACCCACAATGGCAAAGTCAATCTTAGGCAGGAGGGGCAGAACTGACTCGATGCCATTCTTGCCCGAGACCTCCTCTTCACAACTCGCCAAATAAATCAGGTTGTATGGTTTCGGTTTGTCCTTCAAAAGCATGAACACCTGCAATAGTGCCATCAAACCACCACCACAGTCATTGCTGCCCAAACCATAGAGTTTATCACCCTCGAAAGTTGGTGTGAAGGGGGCGTGCTGCCATCCTGCCACAGGTTTCACCGTGTCAATATGGGCATTGAGCAAGATGGTAGGCCCTCTCCCAACCTCCCCCAAAGGGGAGGAGAGCCGTCCGGATGGGTCTTCCCCCCTTGGGGGGATAAGAGGGGGGCTGGCACACCACACATTGTTGCCATGCCGTTGGGGGTTCAGCCCCTTCTCCTTCATGTATGCCTCCAGCACATCAGCCGCAGCCTTCTCGTCGCGGCTCACGCTGGGTGTGGCAATCAGTTTCTTCAGCAGTTCCACCGCTTCTTTTGTCTGTTCCGAACAGTTATTTTCCATCTTTTCTTTTGCTTTTTGGGTACAAAGTTAGGTTTTTTCTTTTACTTTGCAAAAAAAATCGGCATCTGGGGTATTTGATTCCCCTTTTCGTGTGTCTTATAGGCAGAGAAAGGCAAAAAAGCCTGCATCGCAAACTTATGATTTACGACAAAACCACATTCGAGCATCTCTACAAGAGCAACTACCGACAGATGTATCGGTTCGCCTTCTCCCTGCTGGAGGAAGCGGAGGATGCCCGTGATGCCGTGAGCCACGTCTTCACCCAGATGTGGCACACACAACCTCAACTGCAGGAGGACTGCATCACGGGCTACCTCATGGCAGCGGTGCGAAACCACTGCCTCAACACCCTGCGCGCCCGTCGCCAGAACGCTGCTGTCGAAGCCGAACTGAAAGCCGAGCAATCCGACCATCAGGCACAGGAGCGTCAAGAACTTCTGGACGAACTGGCACGAGTCATCGACGAGCACCTGACAGAGCAGGACAAGCGCATCCTCGCTCTCCACTACGACCAAGAAATGACCTATTCGGAGACGGGCCAGACACTGGGCATCAGCCCTTCAGCCGTCAACAAGCACATTTCTCATTCACTCTCCAAAATCCGTTCCATCTTCAAAACCGCAAACTCATGAAAACCGAAGAAATAGACAAAAGAATAGGAATGCCCGACATCAACGAAGAATGGGCAAAGTTTGAGAAAGAAGTGATGGGTGCAGCGAAACCGACCCCCAAGCACACTTTCTTCAAAAGTTTCACCACCAAAGCCGCCGCCATTGCCGGCATCGTTTTCCTGCTCAGTTGCGCCGCCATCGCCTCGGCTGTCATCGTTCTCCAAAACAGCGACAGTCAGCCACAGGCGGAGAAGTTTGAGTACAAGCCGCTTGTGGAAGTCATCCAACGGAAGCGCAAGGGAAAAGAGATTCCCTACTACCTTGTCCACTACTGCGAGGGCGTATGGATTCAACCCGCAGATGAAAAGGGCTACATTGACGAACTGATTTATCAAATAGCCTTCCCCGTTGACCGAACCACCATGCAACTGGACGGCAAGCCTTTCACCCAAAAGAACCTGCCACGCATGCGCAACAGCCATCTGAAAAAGATAGAGATGAAGCGGCAGGGTGAAAAACTGGTGGCAAACCTCATCACCCAGTTCTCAGGAGGCATCCCATCGGGCGTGACAGGCAACGCCCCACGCACCCAAACCCTTTTCCTCTTCCCCAACGGCATGCTGGGCATCATCGACAAGAAGGCAAAGGCGGGCGACTGGCAGCACTACAGCATCACCGACTGGGACGAGACCCCGTGGGGATGGAGTGTCCGCAAGGAGATGGAACGCGGTTGCCACCGTCTCGGCTACAAAGCCTACATCTATGCCAGCACCGAAACGCCACAGAAGTACATCGACCGCGCCGTCCGCATGATGGACGAGATGGGCATCAAGGACTACGAACTGGTCAAAGACCTTCCCATCCAGCATTGGACCGACCAGCAATATCGTGAATGGGCACAGCAGCAGAAACAGAAGCATCCGCAGTACGACTGGCGATGGCTGTTCGACCAACTGCCCGAAAGTCTCGACGGCACTGACCTGCACGACAAGTGGCACATCGTGAAAAAGGTCTATGGCGTGAAATAAACAAAAATGATTCATGAATAATTCGTGGTTAATTCGTGATAATTTATGTTCAAAATAAAACACGAATTTCCATCAATTAACCACGAATTATTCATCAAAATTCATCTTTATACATTCAGCAACATGAAAAGACTTTTTCTGTCCCTGCTCACAAGGATAGCAGCCCTCTGTGGCTCTGCCCAGACGAAAGACAGCGTAGATGTTTCGCAGTTCACCGTAGTGTATGGACTATCCCTGCAAGAAGGCGCCAGAAGAGCCTCAATTGTTGACACAGACATACCCCCACCAGAGGGTAACGGTGCATTTCCACTGAGAGATGCAATAATTAATAATTAAAGATTAGTTAGTAATTAAAGGTTAACCAAGGAGTCAGCCACTTGTGAAAGTCGCTGGCTCTTCTTTTATCACCCCCAAACTCCATCCATGAAGAGTTTCCTCACCCTGTTAGCAAGCACACCGTCTCCACTTCCGGCTACACCCTCAGCAACGAGGTCACACCTACATCCCCTTCACTGTCAAGACGATTGGGAAGAAAAATTATTATCAATCAGGAATGATTATTCGTTACCATCCCAAGCCAAGAACCCACACGAACCCTCTTTTTTCGCCTCTTTCACATTATTTTAGGCACAAAGACGTGTCTTTTTGGGCAGAAAGTTGTAACTTTGCACCCGACCCATGCGTTGGGCGCATTTCCCATGAGACAGACAATATAAAAAACAATAAACATAATGGCACAGCAAGAAGACATTTTCAAGAAGGTGGTGAGCCACTGCAAGGAGTACGGTTTCGTGTTCCCTTCATCAGAGATTTATGACGGACTGGGCGCCGTGTATGACTACGGTCAGAACGGTGTGGAGTTGAAGAATAATATCAAGCAGTACTGGTGGCAGTATATGGTGTTGCTGCACGAGAACATCGTGGGCATCGACTCTGCCATCTTCATGCACCCGACCATCTGGAAGGCTTCGGGTCACGTGGATGCGTTCAATGACCCACTCATCGACAACCGCGATTCAAAGAAGCGTTATCGCGCCGATGTGCTCATCGAGGATCAGATTGCCAAGTATGACGAGAAGATTGAAAAGGAAGTAGCCAAGGCACGCAAGCGTTTTGGCGATGCTTTCGACGAGGCTCAGTATCGTGCCACTTCCGCCCGTGTGCTGGAGGAGCAGGCTAAGCGTGATGCCCTGCACCAGCGTTATCAGGAGGTGATGAACGCTGAAGGCGGCATCGACTTGGAGGGTCTGAAGCAGATTATCCTTGACGAAGGCATTGTTTGCCCCATCAGTGGCACTCGCAACTGGACAGACGTGCGCCAGTTCAACCTCATGTTCAAGACGGAGATGGGTGCTGCCGCCGAGGGTGCATCGACTATCTATCTGCGTCCTGAGACGGCTCAGGGTATCTTCGTGAACTATCTGAACGTGCAGAAGACAGGCCGCATGAAGATTCCGTTTGGCATTGCCCAGATTGGCAAGGCGTTCCGCAATGAGATTGTGGCGCGTCAGTTCATCTTCCGCATGAGGGAGTTTGAGCAGATGGAGATGCAGTTCTTCGTGAAGCCCGGCACTGAACTCCAGTGGTTTGAGGAGTGGAAGAAGCGTCGCATGGCTTGGCATCAGGCGCTGGGCTTCGGTGCGGAGAACTACCGCTTCCACGACCACGACAAGTTGGCTCATTATGCCAATGCAGCCACCGACGTGGAGTTCAAGATGCCTTTCGGTTTCAAGGAGGTGGAGGGCATCCACTCACGCACGAACTTCGACCTCTCTCAGCACGCTAAGTACAGCGGCAAGAAGATTGAGTATTTCGACCCAGAAGACAACACTTCATACACGCCATACGTCATTGAGACTTCGATTGGTGTCGATCGTATGTTCCTCTCGGTGATGTGCCACAGTTACTGCGAAGAGCAGCTCGAAGGTGGCGACACCCGCGTGGTGCTGCGTCTGCCAGCAGCTTTGGCTCCGGTGAAGTTGGCTGTGTTCCCACTCACCAAGAAAGACGGTCTGCCAGAGAAGGCACGTGAGATTATCGACGGTCTGAAGTTCCACTTCAACTGCAAGTATGAGGAGAAGGATCAGATTGGTAAGCGTTATCGTCGTCAGGATGCCATTGGTACTCCTTTCTGTGTGACTGTGGACAATCAGACATTGGAGGACAACACCGTCACGCTGCGTTATCGCGACACCATGAAGCAGGAGCGTGTCAACATCTCCGACTTGCGTGGCATCATCGAAGACCAAGTGACCATCACAAGCCTCTTGAAGAACTTGAAGTAGCCAGCCGTGCTGGGCGACTTTCCCATTCGGACAGATAACAAATGAAAACAAGAATCTTTCATCATATGCTCATCGCGTTAGCCCTCCCCCTTTTAGGGGTAGGCTGCCTTTTCTCCTCATGCAGCGAGAAAGACGAGGTGGGCGAGTATGACAATTGGCGAACAAGGAATCAGCATTACGTGGATTCCATCGCTTCACTTGCCGATGCAGGACGTGGCGGTTGGACAAAAATCATTGCTTACAACCTCAACACACGAGAGCCACGCCCCGACCTGAACAACAACTACTACATCTATGTGCAGAAGTTGGAGAACGGAACGGGTGACAGACTTCCCGAAAATAACGACTCCGTTCGTGTTCACTACCTGGGACGTCTCATCCCCTCCATGTCATACACGCAGGGTAATGTCTTCGACAAGAGTTACAGCACTTACACGTTCAATGAGGAGACAGATGTGCCCAAGTTGATGCCTGTCACCAACAGTATCATCACAGGGTTCTCCACTGCTGTGATGCACATGGTGGAAGGTGATCGTTGGAAGGTTGTTGTGCCTTACTATCTGGGTTACAACCCCACGGTGAACCCATCCAGCATGGTACCCGACTACTCCACCCTTATCTTCGACATCAAATTAGTGCGCATCTATAAATATAAGAAAGATAAGGACACCACTTGGCACTAGAATAAGAAAGTAAAAGTGAAAAGTGAAAAAATTTGCTACCGCACATGTTGGTCTAATTAAAGACTTCCTGTTGCGGTAGCAAATTTTTTCGCTTTTTACTTTTCCTTTTGCTCTTTTTTATTTCACATTGCCTACCTTAATCAGGTATTCAGCAATCTGCACAGCATTCAGTGCTGCACCCTTCTTGATCTGGTCGCCTGAGAGCCAGAAGGTAAGACCATTCTCGTTGGCGAGGTCTTTGCGAACACGACCTACATACACGTCATCCTTGCCAGCAGTGAAGAGAGGCATAGGATACTTCTGATTCTTAGGATCATCAATGAGTGTTACGCCGTCAGCAGCAGCGATGGCCTTCTGTGCATCTTCCACTGAGATAGGCTTTTCTGTTTCCACCCACACAGCCTCTGAGTGAGCACGGAGAGAAGAGATGCGTACACACATGGCTGAGCACTTCGCGTCGGTGTGCATGATTTTGCGTGTCTCGTTAAACATCTTCATTTCCTCCTTCGTGTAACCATTGTCTTGGAACACGTCAATCTGAGGTATCACGTTGTAAGCCAACTGATAGGCAAACTTGTTCACCGTAGGTTCCTTGCCCTCCACGATGTCCTTATACTGCTGCTGCAATTCAGCCATAGCGGCTGCACCTGCACCCGAAGCACTCTGGTAACTTGCCACATGAATACGCTGGATGTGGCTCAATTTCTCAATAGGCTGAAGCACCACCACCATCATGATGGTCGTGCAGTTCGGGTTAGCGATGATGCCACGAGGGCGATTCAGCGCATCAGCAGCATTGCACTCAGGCACCACCAATGGCACATCGTCGTCCATACGGAAGGCGCTGGAGTTGTCAATCATCACGGCGCCAAACTTGGTGATGTCCTCAGCAAACTCCTTCGAAGTGCCTGCACCAGCCGACGTGAAGGCGATATCAACGCCCTTGAAGTCATCGCCGTGCTTCAGAAGTTGCACTTCATACTCCTTGCCACGGAATGTGTATTTTCTTCCGGCACTGCGAGTTGAGCCGAAAAGCACGAGTTCGTCAATTGGGAAATTTCTCTCATCAAGAACACGAAGGAATTCCTGTCCTACGGCACCACTGGCACCGACGATTGCTACTTTCATCTTATTACCTTATTGATTGGAAAAATATTACTCTTTTTCGAAAAACGGTACAAAGGTAAGGAAAAAAAGTGAAAAACGAAAAGTGAAAAGTGAAAAATCTAATTTACTTGCCATCCGGATTGTTGGTAACTCATATTTTTCACTTTTCACTTTTCACTTTTCACTTAAAAACACTACCTTTGCAAAAATTTTCATTTTGGACGCAATTACCACATACCTGCCCATCACCGACCCTACTTGGATATTCTTCCTCGTACTCTGTGTGATATTGTTTGCCCCTATGATATTCAGCAAACTACGCATTCCGCATCTCATCGGAATGATTCTGGCAGGTGTGCTGATTGGCGAACACGGCTTCAACCTCCTTGCAAGAGATGCCTCGTTCGAACTGTTCGGCAAGGTGGGCATCTACTACATCATGTTCCTGGCAGGTCTGGAGATGGACTTGCAAAACCTGAAGCAAAACCGCAGCAAAGGTTTCATTTTTGGTTTCATCACCACCGTCATACCCTTCGGGTTCGGTTTTCTGGCAGGTTATTATTTCCTCGATTACAGCATCCCTGCCTCCTTGCTCCTGGCATGTATCTTCGCCTCCCACACATTGGTGGCATATCCCATTGTCGGACGTTATGGATTGAGCAAATCACCCTCCGTCACCATCTCCATTGCCGCCACAATGGTGGCACTCCTTTCCGCCCTGCTCTTCTTGGCAGGCATCTCCGGCACCATCAAGGGAACAGGAGGTTTCTGGTTTTGGGCACTCTTTGCCTTGAAGTTCGCCCTCTTCATCTTCGGCATGTTTTTCCTGTTGCCACGCTTCATCCGTGCCTTTTTCCGCAAGTTCAGTGACCCCGTCATACAATTCACCTTCACCCTTGCAGTGGTGTTCCTTGCAGCAGCCACTGCTGAGTTCTGCGGGTTAGAAGGCATCTTCGGAGCCTTCTTGGCAGGTTTGGTGCTCAACCGCTTTGTGCCCAACACCTCCCCTTTGATGAATCGCATCGAGTTCATCGGCAACGCTCTCTTCATCCCCTACTTCTTGATTGGTGTGGGTATGTTGGTCAATGTCGCCCCGATGTTCCGTGAAGGCAAAGCAGCCGTGGTGGTGCTCATCATGGTGGTGGCAGGCACCCTCTCCAAACTCCTCGCCTCCTTCATCAGCCGCAAACTCTTCCGCATGAACCACACGGAAGGTGTGATGATGTTTGGTCTTACCGAAGCACACGCCGCTGGTGCCCTGGCAATGGTGATGGTGGGTGTTAATCTCGAAACCACCCCTGGTGTTCCTCTCATGAACAATGCCGTGCTGGACGGTGTGGTGATGATGATCCTCATCTCCTGCATCATCTCCTCCATCGCCACCGACCAGGCAGCCAAGAAACTCAAGATGCAAGGTGACGGAGCCGACAAAAAGCAGCGACGAGACAGTACAGCCCTTGACGACGAGAAGATTCTCATTCCTATCAATGAGCCAAGCAATATCGGCACGTTGATGTCCACCGCCTTCATGATGCGCAACCGTCAATTGAATCGTGGACTGATTTGCCTGAACATCATCAACGATGCCGACCTCAGCGACAAGACACAGGCACACAGCCGTGAGTGCTTGCAGATGGCCTCACACCTTGCCTCTGCTGCCGATGTGCCCATGCAGACACAGACACGTCTGGCTGTCAATTTCGTCACAGCCACCATTCATGCCCTGCGTGAGAACGATGCCAGCGAGTTGCTCATTGGCATGCACCGCAAGCGCCACGAAGGCGACTCCTTCCTCGGACTTTTTGCACAAGGCCTCATCGACAATATGTCGCGCCAACTCATCATCGTCGATATGCACATCCCAGCCAACACTATCCGCAAGATTGTGGTGGCAGTGCCCGAAAAGGCGGAATTTGAAAAGGGCTTCTACCGCTGGATCAACCGTATCGCCCGTATGGCAGAAGACCTCGGATGCCAGATGGACTTCTATGCCACAGAAGCCACAGGCAACCTCATCATGCGCTACATGCGCGACCGCCACAAGAGCGTGCGCGACGACTACGAACTGCTCTACTCGTGGAACGACTTCCCTGCTCTCCGACACGAACTCAATCACGACCATCTGCTCGTGGTGGTCACAGCCCGCAAGGGCAGCATCTCTTACCAAAGCTCCTTTGCAAGACTGCCCCACCAACTCCAAACCGACTTTGCCGACACAAGCCTCATGCTCATCTACCCCGACCAGCAGGAGGAGAGCAACGAGCGGCATGCTTTCACTGACCCACATCGCTACGAAGCCAACTCAGGCAGCACCCGTGTAGGTCGATGGCTCAGCAAGTGGATAGGAGAAATGGGATGAGGAAAAAATGAAAGAATGAAAAAATTAAAAAATGAAACTATTATAGGGCGACAGAGAGCATCATTTATGCATTACGAATTATGCATTCAATAAACTTATGATACAACTTCACAACATCACCAAGTCCTTCGGCACTCTCCAAGTGCTCAAAGGCATTGACCTCCACATCAGCAAGGGCGAGGTGGTCAGCATCGTCGGTCCATCAGGAGCGGGAAAGACCACCCTTCTGCAGATCATGGGCACCCTCGACACACCCGACAGTGGTTCCGTCACCATCGATGGCATCGACGTCACACGTCTCAAAGATAAAGACATTGCCCGTTTCCGCAATCAGCACCTCGGCTTTGTCTTCCAGTTCCACCAACTCCTTCCCGAGTTCACCGCACTCGAAAACGTCTGCATCCCTGCCCTCATAGCCGGCAAGAACAAGAAGCAGACCGAAGCGCGTGCCAAGGAACTGCTCGACTACCTCAACCTCAGCGAGCGCATCCACCACAAACCCTCCGAACTCTCTGGAGGAGAAAAGCAGCGGGTGGCAGTGGCACGTGCCCTCATCAACAACCCCTCCATCATCCTTGCCGACGAACCTTCAGGTTCCCTCGATTCCAAGCACAAGGAGGAACTTCACCAGCTCTTTTTCGACCTTCGCGACAAGTTCGGACAGACCTTCGTCATCGTCACCCACGACGAGACGCTCTCACAAATCACCGACAGAACCATCCACATCAAGGATGGACTGATAAATAATGACAACGGACAAGAGATAACAGACAATGGAGAACAAACAGAAGATAACCCTGCAACTGGGCAAGAGGAACCAGCTGAAAGTATTGCGTGAGAAAGACCACGGCGTCTACCTCGAAGGGGGCGACATCGGCGACATCCTGTTGCCCAAGCGCTATGTGCCCCAAGGCACCAAAGTGGGCGACATTCTCGACGTCTTCCTCTATCTCGACCAGGAAGAACGCCTCATCGCCACCACCGAACACCCCCTCATCGAAGTGGGACAGTTCGCCTATCTTGAATGCACATGGACGAACGAATATGGTGCCTATCTCAACTGGGGGTTGATGAAAGACCTCTTCTGTCCCTTCCGCGAACAGAAAGTGCGCATGCAACGTGGCAAACGCTATCAGGTCTATTGCTACATCGACGACAAGACCTACCGCATCGTCTGCTCCAGCAAGATTGAGAAGTTCCAGAAAGCCATCAGCGAAAAACTCTCAACGCCTAACTCTCAACTGTCAACTCTCAACTCTCAACTGTCCACTCCCGACCGTCGTGTCCTCATCGGTGATTTCTCCACCCGTCTCTTCGAGCATCTCAAACTCTCTGAGAAGGGTTTCACTCCCTATCATGACAAGTCACCCGCCGAAGAGATCTACGCTATGTTCGGCGTCAGCAAGAAAGTCTTCAAGCAGGCAGTGGGCAACCTGCTCAAACGCGAACTCATCCAAATCAAGCCCGATGGCATCGAACTAACCCTCAAGGGCAAAGCTACAGGCATAGAAGAATAGCCATGTCACAGATCCTGCTCATCCTTTTCGTCCTCCTTTCCCTTCCGCTTTCCGCACAGAGCCTCACCAAAGCACAGGCGCAGCAGGAAGCACAAACCCTTGCCATCCAATGGCTTGCCGACACCCAGACACGCTATCGACAGGCTTGGAAAGACCACACCCTCACCATTGATGGCAAGACCATGCCCTTTTGGTACACCACTTTCGGCACCAAGCCCTCCGATGGTTATAGTCTCTTCATCTCCCTGCACGGCGGTGGTAATGCACCTGCCCAACTTAACGACAGCCAGTGGGAGAATCAGAAAGTGCTCTACCAACCGCAGAACAGCGTATACCTTGCCCCCCGCGCACCCTATAATGATTGGGACATGTGGTTCAAACCGGCCCTCGACTCTTTCTACACCGCACTCATCCAGATGTGTGTAGCCTACCTTGATGTCAACCCTGACAAAGTCTATCTCATCGGATACTCCGCAGGAGGTGACGGTGTGTGGCGCATGGCACCCCGCATGGCAGACACATGGGCAGGAGCTTCCATGATGGCAGGTCACCCTGGCGATGTATCCCTGCTCAATCTCCGCAACACCCCCTTCATGGTGTGGTGCGGTGCCCTCGATACCGCCTACAACCGCAACCGCGAATGTGCTCAGCGAGGCATGGAACTCGACTCCCTCCACACCCAAGACCCCTACGGCTACCTCCACGAAACCCACATCGTTGCCGGCAAACCCCACTGGATGGATCTTGCCGACGAAGCTGCCCTTCCTTGGTTGCAACGCCATCAGCGCAACCCCTACCCCACCCGCATCGTGTGGCAGCAGGAAGAAGTCACCCATCCCCACTTCTACTGGCTCACCGCCCCCTCCGACCAACTTCAGCGGGGCAAGACCGTGCGACTCTCCCTCCAAGGCAACACTGTCACCATCCAGCAGTGCGACTACACCCAACTCACCCTCCACTTCAACGAGCACATGGTGAACCTCAACAAACCCATTACCATCAAACACGACGGAAAAACCCTTTTCAAAGGCAAACTCCCCCGCACTCTCACCAACCTCAAAAACACCATCACCCAGCGAGGCGACATCCGCTATATGTTCCCTGCACAAGTCACCGTGCAGGTCAAAGAATCATTACACAAAAAGGAGGCTCGTCATGGAAACGGGAATCCCACTGATGATAATTAAAATCATCATGTTTCGTATCATCCGTTGGAGGAATTTGACATTTACAATGTATATAAGATAACTGATTCCATTTGGAAAAACAAAGAAAGGAAATCGAGGAGCCAAACTCAGCAAACAAAAAGGGAGGGAGAAGCATTCAAATCCAGACCCCTATCAAAAGCAGACATCAAATGCCGCTTCATGATAAATGCTCATTGATGGAAGTTCTGTTAATTAATGCAAAAGAATGTAAAAGATCTTAAATCTACACAAAAATATGCTCTTTTTTTTGTATCTTTGCAATTATGGTACAAAAAAAACAGCTCAAAACAACCTTTTCACGGAACATTTTTCTACCCAGTCTCACCTTGCTTTTGTCGTTAACAATTGTATGCGCATTGTTCCCCGAAGAAACAGAATCATTGCTGATATCAATTCAAAAATCCATTTACAAAAACCTACATTGGGTATATAGCTTACTTGTAACATTTTTCTTGATTTTCCAGTTGATGCTTGCTTTCAGCAAGATGGGCCACATCCGCTTGGGAGCCGACAACTCCGAGCCGCAATACGGTTTTTTTTCATGGATCGCAATGCTCTTTGCGGCAGGAATGGGTATCGGACTGATGTATTATGGTGTGGCCGAACCCATGTCGCACTATGTTAGTCCGGCCCTGCCGACCACAACCGTCAACCCTGCCAAAGATGCTCAGTTAGCAACATTCTTCCATTGGGGGCTCCACGCTTGGGGCATCTTCGGTATCACAGGTCTCACCCTGGCTTATTTCAGTTTCCGCTACAAGCTGCCCTTGGCCGTCAGGAGTGGACTCTATCCCCTGCTCCGTCATCGTATCAACAGTCCTATAGGCGATGTCGTTGATGTGTTCACGTTAGTCAGCACTTTCTTCGGTATCGCAACCTCGCTCAGTCTGGGTGTTGTGCAGCTTAATGCCGGTCTCAAGCATTTAGGTATATTAAACGAGAACAATCTGCTATTCCAAAGCATTATCATCGTCATTGTCACGACCGCAGCAATCGGTTCTGCCGTTGCTGGCATGAATAAGGGAATAAAACGGCTCAGCGAGCTCAACATCCTCATGAGCATCGTGCTTGTCCTCTTTGTGCTTGCACTTGGACCCACCACCTTCCTATTCAGCGCATTGAGCGAGGGCATCGGCAATTACATCAACCAGTTTGCCGATCTCTCCTTTAAGACTTTTGCCTTTGAGAAGGAAGGCCGTTCATGGTTCACCAATTGGACTGTGATGTATTGGGCTTGGTGGATTAGTTGGGCGCCTTTCGTGGGACTCTTTATCGCCCGCATCTCGCGTGGACGCACCATCCGTGAGTATATCCTGGCAGTATTATTTGTCCCGTCACTATTCATCTTCTTATGGATGACGGTTTTCGGCAATGGTGCCATTTGGATTGACCAACATCAGGCAGCGGGCTCACTCTCCGCGCTTGCAGGTGATGCCGACACACTGCTTTTCGCCTTCTTTGAGCAATTTCCGTTATCCACCCCACTCTGTGTGCTTGCACTCATCATGGTCATAATATTTTTTATCACTTCAGCCGATTCGGGCATCATCGTGATGAACTCCATCGCCTCCGGCAATAAATCAAACACACCACTGTGGCAAAACATATTTTGGGGGTTCCTGCTGGCCATCATTTCCATTTCCCTACTCTCGGCTGGTGGCATTAACTCTCTACAAACGATGACGCTCGTTACAGCATTGCCCTTCGGTTTCATTATGTTGATACTATGCTTCTGCCTATTCAAGGCTTTGCGAACGGATGAACTCTACCGGCTATCCAATATTCCGTATGGCAGCCGGTCGTGGGACGGCCGTCATTGGCCAGAGCGCCTACAGCAAATCCTCACGTTTTCCCAAAAGCAGGATATCATACAATTCTTCACCGAAAAAGTGCGCCCTGCTTTTGAAGAACTGAAGGACAAACTATCCCAAAATGGCATTGACGCCCACATCGAAGAGGGACAATCTGGCAAATTTTCCATTGAACTGACAATTCCCCATGATAAAATTAACAATTTCCGCTATGGCGTAGCAGTAGAAAAGCACACCATCAGCAACTATCTGATTGAGGACGAAAATACACCCGACGTGAAAACCGGCATCCAATATATTCCAGTTACATATTACAGTGATGGCCGTGCTGGAAATGATATCCAATATCTTTCACGCAATGAGATCATAGCCGATGTCCTGCGTGAATACGAACGCTATCTGAGCATCATTTCTGATGATAACAAATCGATATTCTTCATCGACAAAAAAAGGATATAACATCACATGAGTCTGACGGATTCACATCTCATCCAGCCACGCTCCCCCGTATCAGTCTTTGGCGACCTTGGGAAATAACGTCACTCTGTCGTCAAAAAAT
This sequence comes from Bacteroidaceae bacterium, assembly GCA_024688885.1. Taxonomy (GTDB): domain Bacteria; phylum Bacteroidota; class Bacteroidia; order Bacteroidales; family Bacteroidaceae; genus Minthosoma. The sequence goes on from JAILDV010000001.1 coordinate 25,778, forward strand.
GGACACAGGTACCCCTGAAGCTGGCTTCATAAGACCTTTTCCAAAAATTCACACGCATCTGCCACACAATCCGGACAATCCCTAAGCACTTTCTTGGTTTCAATCCCTTTCAGTTCCTTACAGATGATAGAGCCATTACGTTCCTTGAACATCTGGATGACCGAACGCATATCCCTCATGGCCACACTCTTGTCTTTCTTAACCATGCCAAGTACCATCCCTGCCCCCACGATTGCTCCGCAAGTGCCTTCCATGGTACCCATGCCTGCAGCAAAAGCATGGGCAACATTCTTGCTCGTCTCCTCTGTGAGACCTGTCAGATCCGAATAAGCACAAAGCACAGCCTGTGCACAATTATACTTGCCGCAGCGCTTGTTTTCCGCAGCTAGAGACTTCCTTGATTCCATATCAGATACATTTTTTCCATCCATATTCGAAAGGCGTGTTCACACTCTGACACAACCGGATTCGCTGAAAATTCCCCAAATAGGAAATCCATGAAAACACCGGCATCAATCCATACCTCTCATTGCTCACCTTCCATCTGACGCATCATCAGCAGACACCGATCAATGGTCATGATGACATCCGCCTTCATGACTGTGATGATGACCGCCACAGCCATCATGATGGCACCTGCTGTCGCCATAGACAATCGTACCATTCAGATACTGTTCCATCACTTCGGCCACAGGAAGAGCGGGGGCTCCGCCATGGACCTGAATTCCGTTCAAATTGAGCATTTCCACTGCAGGTGCACCAAGTCCTCCACATATCACATCGGTACATCCCTGAGCTGAAATAAAACGGGGCATAGCGCCATGTTCGTGAGGAGGGGCAGTAAGCACACTGACATTCCCCATCTTGCCGTCAATGACATTGACAATGGTCACTTCCGGTGCTTTGCCAAAATGAGGGAAAAGCACACCATTCATTGTTGGAATTGCAATTTTCTGATTCATAACCTTAAAATCTATTTTTTGTTTCAAATGCTGGTCAAAAGCCGTGTTACCGCCAGTAATCTCAATCGAAAGTCCCTCAACCAAAGCTTTGGCAACGGCTTTCCGTGCATCGTTGTAGATCCTCGTCAGCGTGGGGCGCGAAACATTCATCAGTTCCGCAGCTTCAACCTGCTGCAAACCTTCATGGTCGAGCAGACGGATTGACTCATATTCGTCATATCGCAACAGGACCGGCTGTCTGCGAGCCCCGCACCTACCATAGGGCCTAAATCCTGCACTTTGAGGCGACATCGCAACGTGGCGACATTGTTTCGGTCTTGCCATTATCAAATAATTTGCTGCAAATATATTGCTTTTAGTTTGAAGATCCTGACATCGCTCGCTACATTTAAGAACATTTAACGTATTGAACAAATGTTTATAACGAAAACATTCAAAAGGCATCAGACCATTTCATCCTGAACATATTTGTACGGATGGGCAGAGTTTGATCAAGCAATATTGAAAATGGAAATGGGACCAGACGGATCTGAGGGGGCCCCACCCTCTTGTTCTAGCCGCTTACCGCCAGCTACTATCTCACCCACTGCTCGGGATTGAGGCGTGTGCTTTCCTGACGAAGTTGAAAATGAAGGGTGTAGCGTCCGTCGGAATCTTTTCCAATGGTGCCAAGAAAGTCTTTGGTCTTGACACTCTGGCCCTTGCGGACAGAAACGGAAGAAAGTCCTGAATAGACAGAGATGTAGGAACCATGGCGGAGCATGACGATATAGAAACCGCCATATTGAAAGACGGAGCTCACCGTACCATTGAAGACGGCACGGGCGCCACAGCCCTGCTGGCCTCGGATGTCAATACCCTTATTGTCGAGTGTGACGTTGCGGAGTCCTGCCACAGAGTAGTTACCATAGTGCCCAACCACGTTATAGCTGCCAGTGATTGGCATCGGCAAACGCCCCTTGTTGCTGGAAAAATTGCTGGAGAGTTTGGCATCGGCACTGGCATCATTGCTCTTCCATGCCTCGTATTTCTCGCGTTCCACCTTCTCTTCCTTCGTTGCGATCTTCACATTCGCTTCAGCGGTCTTCGCTTCAGCTTTTGCCTTCTCAGCAGCCTTGCGGGCAGCTTCCTTCTCGACAGTTGTCTTGGCAGCGCGTTTAGCAGCTTCGGCTGCTTCAGCAGCCTTGCGAGCCTTCTCGGCGGCAGCTTTTGCTTCAGCCAATTTACGGGCTTTCTCGCGTGCCTCTGCTTCAGCTTTCTTACGGGCTTCCTCTGCCTTGCGCTTGCGTTCGGCCTCAGCACGCCGTTGGGCTTCTATCTCAGCCTGAATGATTCGGTCAATTTCGGCATTGAGGGCTTGCTCTTTCTTTTTGTAATCCTGTATTTGTTGCTGCACGGTGGCGATGTTCTTGTTAAGGAAGGCGACTTGTGTCTGTGCGTTTTCCTTCATGCCTTGCAAGGATTTCTTCTTCTGCTCAACCGCTTGCAGGTTCTGTTCTTTTTGAGTCTTGGCTGACAGAAGTTCGTTCTGCTTCGCCTTGACCTCCTGCTGCTTCTCCTTCAGGAGTTCTCCTTGTGCCTTCTGGAAGGTGGAATACTCCTGCATGTAGCGCATGCGGCGCACCATCTGGGTGAAGTTGTCGGCAGAGAAGATGAACATGAGCTTGTTCTGCACAGAGCGGTTCTTGCGCATATAGACCATTGCCTTGGCATAGCGCTTCTTCTTCACCTCGAGTTCCTTCTGCAACTTGATGACTTGAGCATTGAGGGTGTCGATGGTGGCATTGAGCGACACAATGTCGCGATTGAGGCTGTCGATGGATTGCTGTTGCCTGCCTATCTGGTGGTCGAGCACCAGCACGCTGTCAAGACTTGCCTTGACATTCTTGTTGAGTTGGGCAAGTTGAGCCTGTGACTGCTGACGTGCTTTCTCAGCAGCGGCTTTCTCGTTGCGGAGCTGTGTTTTCTTGTCAACAGGCTTCTGCTGTTTCTTTTGCTGTGTGGTAGTCTTTTTAGTGGTTGTCGTCTTCGTGGTGGTCCGCTTAGTGGCAGTGGAAGTCTTTCCCTTGCTCTGACCCCACGAGGGAACGAGAAGTGAAATACTAAACACTAAAAGTAATAATATCCTACCTACAGCCTGCATCAATGATGAATTTACAATTTAGCTATTTGGCAAAACTTAATTCCCAATGATGCTTCCGAAGAGTTTGTTAGCATCGGTCTTGGTGTATTTGCCAGAAACGGCGGTGTGGGGTTCCCAGTTGGCACTGTTGCCCTTGTTGGAGAGTCGGAGGTCAAGTTTTATGTCTTTCTTGGCAGGGATGGTATAGGCAAACTTGTCGCCTTTCTTCGCCTCTTGCCAGAAGAACTCCTGAATGGTGTTGAAGTCGATATTGCGGCTTTTCAGGGCTGAGAACTCCTCATAGTTAGTGTCTACATAGCGCTTATTGACACGGTCGATGATGAGCACCTTGTCAGGAGAAAGTTCGAGACGTCCAATCTCGGCAACGCCCAACAGTGGGTCAACCAACGTGAGCTGTATCACGTCACCGTAGCGCATGCGGAGGTTGCCGTTAGTGGTGACATCCTTGCCCTCCTGCGTGATGGTGACACGCACTTTGGAAGTGAAGTTGGTACCCACTGCCACCTTCATCTTGTTGAGGTCAGGCTCTTGACGGTCGGGCTTCTTCGTGGAAGTCGTCGGTGTGTTGATAGTGGTGGTGGGCTTGGTCTTGTCACTCTTGTCTTTCATGGCTTTCTTGCTGGAATGGCAAGATGCCAAGGTCAGCATCAAAAGGAAAGTGAAAAGTGAAAAGTGAAAAGTGAAAAATCTATTTTTCATATGCTATGTGTATTCGTATCTTGTAAGGACTATTTTTTCTTGGCTTTTTTGTTGATTTGCTTAATATGGTCTCGCACGTCGTCGCTCATCTCCTCGCCGTCGCGCTCCATGAGTTCCACGACCTTGTCCATATACTGTTTGGCTTCGTCGTAGCGTTTCTGCTGGAAGAGCACCCATGCGTAGGTGTCGAGATAGGTGGCGTTGTCGGGTTCCAGTTCGTTGGAAAGACGGCTCATCTCCTCAGCGCGCTGAAGGTCTTTCTTCTTGAGGGAGAGGTAGTAGGCGTAGTTATTGAGCACCATCGCATCGTTCTTCTTATAGACCAAGCAGGAGTCGTATGCCTGAAAAGCCTTGTCGTCTTGTCCGAGCTGATGGTAGATGTCGCCGAGAAGGGCATACATATTGACGCAGAGTTGCAGCTTGTTTTCGTTGTCGCTGTTCTCCACGTGGTTAAGACCTGAACGGAAAGCCTCGGCGGCCTTCTCCTTCTCTTGCATCTGGAAGTATGCCACACCCAAATAGTAGTAGAACACGGGGTCGTCGGCATTATACTCGACAGCAGGTTTGCAGACATTGACGATGCCCAACGTGTCATTTTCTTCGATGGCATAAGCAAGAAGTTGCTGACGTGCCATATCGTTTTCAGGGTCTATGTCGAGCATTTGGTGCAGGACGGGCTTCACCTCTGCGATAGGCATATTCTTAGTGACCATATAGCGCACCTTCAATTCGAGGATGTCTACATGTTCCTGAGGCTCTTGCAGCACCTTGTCGAAGAGAGACAGCAACTGGGTGGAGTCGGCATTGGTGGTCAGATTTTCACGCACCAGCACACCCAACATTCTGCCTCGAGTGGCATCATCCACATCTTTATGAGTCAGCAATTTGGAGATATATTCCTGATAGCGTGCATCGTCACCTTCCTGATGGTAGAAATTTGCCATTGAGAGCAGGAGCGTCACATTGGCAGGGTCTTGTGCCTCCACCATCTTGAACTGCTTCAGGGCTTCTTCCTTCTTGCCAGCATCAAGATAGAGGTCACCGATGACCACCTGATAGCGGAGGTCATTAGGGTATTCATCCGCCAGATTCTCCATCTCTTCGAAGGCACGTTTCTCATCGTTCAGCTGCAAGAAAAGACGGAACTTTTCCATGGAAATCTGCTCGCTCTTGCCCTCCTTCACCTCAATCTTGTCCAACACCTTCACCATGTTGGCATAGTCGTTCTTGTTCTCATAGAGTTCAAGGAGCATCATCAGCACCTCGCCCTTTTCGGGGAAGAGGCGTGCCATCTCCTCCACATTCTTCAGCGCCTCATCTGTGCGCCGCTGCTCGAGATAGAAAGAGACGAGTTTGTTCTTGTACCAATAATTCTTCGGATAGAGTTTGCAAGCGTGCTCAAGGGATTGAATGGCAAGGCTGTCGTTCTTCACATAGCGGTATAACTCAGAGAGTTCGTAGAGAACTGCTCCTGAAGAGGGGTCCAGCTGACGACAATAATCAAACAGGTCGATGGCAGCATCGTACTTGTTGGCAAGTTTCTGCCGCATCGCCTCCTGAAAGATGTAGTCGAACTTCGCCTGTTGTGCCGAAGCGGCGAAGAAAGACATGCTCAAAACCCAAAGTAATATGATCCTATTCAGTGCCTGCATTGCGTGAACCTAAATGGTCAAATTGTTCATTGTCATTTGTCAAATGGAAATCATTTGGTGCCGCTATGTCCGAAACCTCCAGCACCACGCTCTGTCTCATCCAGCACATCCACCTCAATCAGTTGGGGCTGTTCGTGCTTGGCAATAATCATCTGTGCAATGCGCTCACCATCGTTGATGACGAAAGGTTCGTTGGAGAGGTTGACCAAGATGACACACACTTCACCGCGATAATCTGCATCGATGGTGCCTGGGGTGTTAAGCACGGTGATGCCCTTCTTGATGGCCAAGCCTGAACGGGGGCGCACCTGTGCCTCATAACCGGCTGGTAATGCCATGAAAAGACCTGTGGGCACCAAAGTGCGTGCCAAAGGAGCCAAGGTAATGGGCGCATCGAGATTGGCACGCAAATCCATGCCTGCCGACTGTGGAGTGGCATAGGCTGGCAGTGGATGATGAGACTTGTTGATGATTTTCACTTCCATAGTTGTCAAATTTTGATGCAAAGGTAATGAATAATTGGGAATTAGGAATTAGGAATTAGGAATTTTTACCATTTGAATTGTTTCATTTCCCATTTATTCACTACCTTTGCATTCCATTCCTAATTCCACATTCTAAATTCCTCATTATTGAAGAATGAATTGGCTACAATTGATTTCAAATAAACGGCTGGGGCAGGAAGACCTGCACGTACACCGAAAAGATGACCGCACAGAGTTTAAGCGTGACTACGACCGCCTCATCTTCTCAGCACCTTTTCGCCGCATGCAGAACAAGACGCAGGTGTTTCCATTGCCTGGCAGCGTGTTTGTACACAACCGACTGACCCACTCGCTGGAGGTGGCAAGTGTGGGGCGCAGTTTGGGCGATGATGTGGCACACAAACTCGTGGAGCGACATTCCGAACTGGCAAGCACGCTTTTCTGTGAAATTGGCTCCATCGTCAGCGCGGCTTGTCTGGCTCACGATATGGGCAATCCTCCTTTCGGACACTCTGGTGAACGTGCCATCGCCTCCTATTTCAGCGAGGGTGAAGGCATCAAATACAAAGGTCAACTCACTGCCGAGCAATGGGCTGACATCACCCATTTTGATGGCAATGCCAATGCTTTCCGTCTTTTGACTCATCAGTTCAAGGGAAGACGTGTGGGCGGTTTCGTGCTTACCTATTCCACCCTTGCCAGCATCGTGAAGTATCCTTTCCCTGCCATCGAAGCAACCAAGCAGAAGTTTGGTTATTTCACGCAGGAACAACCTCTTTATGAACGCATTGCCACCGAACTCGGCATCGAGCGTTCAGCAACTGGGTGGCATCGGCACCCCCTCGCCTATCTTGTAGAGGCTGCCGATGACATCTGTTACGAAATCATGGACATTGAGGATGCCCATAAACTCAAGATTCTCTCCTTCGATGAGACCCGCACCCTCATGTTGGGCTTCGTGTCGCCTGAACGCCGTGAACACATCATCGAACGTGCATCTGGCACCACCGACCTGAATGAGCAGGTGGTGTATTTCCGCTCTTGCGCCATCGGTGAATTGGAGAAAGAGTGCGTGCGTGTGTTTGTGGAAAATGAAGAAGCCATCCTCAATGGCACTTTCGAGAAGTCGCTCATCCACCATGCCTGTCCACTGATACACGATGCCTACGAAGCCTGTGTGAAAGTGGCACAAAGCCGTATCTACCGCAGCCGCGATGTGGTGGACACCGAACTGGCAGGTTACAAAATCATCTACACCCTCATGGGACTGTTCATCCACGCGGTGATGAACCCTCAACATGCCTACAGCCGCCTGTTGCTCGATAGGGTGTCCTCTCAGTATGAAGTGGACAGCCAAGACACTTATGTGCGCATCATGGCGGTGCTCGACTACTTGTCGGGCATGACGGATGTGTTTGCCCTTGACCTCTACAGAAAGATTAACGGCGAGAGCCTGCCGATGATTTAAGTTAATGCATAATGCATAATTCATAATGCATAATGTGACTTTTAGAGTTTTGAGAGATTTTATTGCAAGATGAATACTATATTTATTGTTCTTCCCATTCTGACGCTGCTGATGTTTGACCTCGGTCTTACATTGCGCCCACATGATTTCCAGTTGATTCTGCAACGTCCCCTACCTGTGCTGGCAGGAGTAATCGGACAAATCGTCCTGCTGCCCCTCATTGCGTGGGGAGTAGGAACCATCTTCCACCTCAGCCCTTTCTTTTTTCTGGGCATCATGCTCATTGCCTGCAGTCCTGGCGGTAGTTCCAGCAATGTGTTCTCGATGCTGGCACGAGGCGATGTGGCACTCTCCGTCACACTCACGGCATGCAGTTCCATCATCACCCTTTTCACCGTACCACTCATCATGGCATGGGTTACTGCCTCTATCGGCACAGGTGCTGACGTACACCTGCCAGTGGGCAACCTACTGATGCAGAACCTTGTGTTGATGGCTGTACCCATCCTCATCGGAGTGGGTGTGGGCATGAAATGGACATCAGCAGCCAATCGCATTCACAACGTGTTGAAACGTGCTGCCTTCCCTGCCCTCATTCTCCTTGCCACGGTGTTCTTCATTCAACATAAAGACACCATTGTGGAGGAATTTCCTTCTCTCGGACTTTGCATCACGGTGCTCATCCTCCTTGCGATGAGCAGCGGTTCGTTGCTTGCATTTATCTTCCGGCTGACGGGGGCAGAACGTCGCACCATCGTCATTGAGGTGGGCATGCAGAATGCGGCACAAGCCATCACTGTGGCTTGCAGCCCATTGGTTTTCAACAACGAAACCATTGCCATTCCTGCCATCATCTATGCCTTGATGATGAACATCCTGTTACTGATTTACGTAGGTTGTCAGCGACACATCAAACGTTTGTCCTGACGAGGAGAGCTTAGTATTCAAATGCACTGCCGCCCATGAACTCACGAAGCAGGGAATGAGGGGGCAGAAGGTCGAGCGGAATGGTGTGGAAACGGTTCAACACCCACATCAGGCGTTCGGCTTCTTTACGGTAAGGATCATCTGCAGGCACTTCCTTTAACAAGGGAAGTGCTTTTTCCTTAAGCACGGCAAGTTCGTACTGGAATGCTGTGCAGAAATTCACATCGGCATTCTGCTGGTAAGGAGTAATCCAGCGTTCTTCTCCTCGACGCACGGAAGGCCAACGTGCAAGGGTTTCAGAGGCTGTGGTGTTGCGGAATTGGGCATCGCGCACCATGCGGCGAATGAGACGGTTGTCGGTGGTGCCATAGTAGGTGCCATCGTCGTTCTTTGCCACTGTCAGTCCTGAAATGTAGATACGGAAGATGTTTTCTTCGGGAATGCCACCCGTGAGAAGAGGATTGAGGGCATGAATACCTTCCATGATGAGAATGGTGTGGTCGGCAAGTTGGATGCGGTTTCCACTCGGCACACTCTTTCCTGTAGGGAAGTCGTAACGTGGCAGTTCCACCTCATCGCCCTTGAGCAGTTGGGCGAAATGCTGCTGAAAGAGCGGCACATTGATGGCATTGATATGTTCATAGTCGTAATCACCCGTTTCGTCACGAGGAGTGAGTTCGCGGTCAACATAGTAGTCATCAAATGAGAGACACTTCGCACTCATCCCCTTCTCTTCCAACGCCATGCAGAGTTTCTTGCTGAAAGTGGTCTTTCCGCTCGATGAAGGTCCAGCGATGAGGATTGCTTTGACGCCCTCACGACGGGCAATGGCATCGGCAATCAACTCGAACCCCTTCAGTTGCAGTGCTTCGGATATCTTCACTATCTTCTCCGACTCGCCTCGATCAATGGCAGCATTCATCATACCGATGGAGACACATACGGTCTTCAGTCGTTTGGTAAACAGGTATTTGCCTTTTACGCGGCTCACGAGGTACTGAATCGTTTCGTCAAGCGTCTTTCCCTCTACCGCCTGTTTCAATTGTTCCCTGATTTTCAGATATGCGCCATTCACTTCGAATTTTTCCGAACTGCGATGGGTGTTGATAGGTGTACTCATAAGGTAATGGTTTAGGTTTGTGTGACAAAGGTAAGCATTTCATATGAAAAGTGAAAAGTGAAAAGTGAAAAATCAGAAATTCCTGCCATCCGAATGAGAGGATTCATCTATTTTTCACTTTTCAAGCACACTTGAAAAAACATTTCCGACTTTTCTTTGGTCACTTTTCACTTTTTTCCTACCTTTGCACCCGCTTTTCCACGATGGCCCCATAGTTCAATGGATAGAACAAATCTCTCCTAAAGATTAGATCCGGGTTCGATTCCCGGTGGAGCTACCAGCCCACGCATTGGGTGGATGTACGCTCAAAAGTCAAGGGGGGAAAGCGAACAAACCAAACAAACGACGCACACGGGGTTAGTTTAGTTGGTAGAATATCGGTCTCCAAAACCGAGGGTCGGGGGTTCGAGTCCCTCACCCCGTGCAAATAAAAAAACGGTAGCTTGACTTTTCAAGTTACCGTTTTTTTGATGAAAATGGTTTTGCATCAAAGTCATGACATGGCATAAAAAAGGTTGGTTCAGGCAGAACCAACCTTAATGTTTGCTAATTGTTTATGCGTACTAAAAATGATTAGTTTTTGTTATTCACCGATGTAAACTGGACGGATAGACATACCAATATATCTGTCGTATGAAGAGATAGCTTTTGTGTTCTCGTCGAGCCTCAAGCACTTACCCTTCTTCCAACCATCTGATT
>JAILDV010000002.1 GCA_024688885.1 Bacteroidaceae bacterium
AGCTTTGCAACGATATAAGAAAGGTTGAGGTGTCATTGAAGGTCGTGAAACCAGAGACGGCAATGAACAAGCAGGCGAGCCTCACTGTAGTGCTGCCAAAAACGGAGTTGTTTGCCGAGAAGATTTGCGACACATTTGAAGAAGCAATCATGGAATCGCTGGCTGCAATTGAAAAACAGCTTGGCAAATACAAAGAAAAACAGACAAATATTTAAAAAAGTCTGTAAAAAAGTTTTGCATTTGCAAAATAATGCCTAAATTTGCACCCGTTTCGCATGGATTCGTCTGTGCGAACGGTTTTATAAGCCTCTTTAGCTCAGTTGGCCAGAGCACGTGATTTGTAATCTCGGGGTCGTTGGTTCGAATCCGACAAGAGGCTCTGAAACGGGGCGAAAGGTGGGGGTGACCAGATGAACTGGAATATACATTATTAATATAAGGAGAAAAGTGTTTTGTGCACAGAAAGGCTGTTATAGCTCAGCGGTAGAGCACTTCCTTGGTAAGGAAGAGGTCCTGAGTTCAAGTCTCAGTAACAGCTCTCCAAATGAAATAAGAGATCAATAAAAACAAATTTAATAACTCTAAAGAATATTTTTTAGCTATGGCAAAAGAAACATTCGTTCGTACCAAACCACATGTTAACATCGGTACGATTGGTCACGTTGACCACGGTAAGACTACTCTTACTGCTGCTATCACTACAGTGCTCGCTAAGCAGGGCCTTTCTGAGGTTAAGTCTTTCGACCAGATTGACAACGCTCCAGAAGAGAAAGAGCGCGGTATCACTATCAACACTGCACACGTTGAGTACGAGACTGCAAAACGTCACTACGCTCACGTGGACTGTCCTGGACACGCCGACTATGTGAAGAACATGGTAACTGGTGCTGCTCAGATGGACGGTGCAATCATCGTGGTTGCTGCAACTGACGGTCCTATGCCTCAGACTCGTGAGCACATCTTGCTCGCTCGTCAGGTGAACGTGCCTCGTCTGGTTGTGTTCATGAACAAGTGTGACATGGTTGACGATGAGGAAATGCTTGAACTCGTTGAGATGGACATGCAGGATCTCCTCGCTCAGTATGATTTCGAAGCAGAAACTCCAATCATCCGCGGTTCTGCTCTTGGTGCCCTCAACGGCGTTAAGGAGTGGGAAGACAAGGTAATGGAGTTGATGGATGCTTGTGACACTTGGATTCAGGAGCCAGTTCGTGACATCGATAAGCCTTTCTTGATGCCTGTTGAGGACGTGTTCTCAATCACAGGTCGTGGTACAGTGGCAACTGGTCGTATCGAGACTGGTATTGTGAAGGTTGGTGACGAAGTTCAGCTCCTCGGTCTTGGTGAAGACAAGAAGTCAGTTGTTACTGGTGTCGAGATGTTCCGTAAGATTCTTGAAACTGGTGAGGCTGGTGATAACGTAGGTCTGCTGCTCCGTGGTATCGATAAGAAGGAAGTTAAGCGTGGTATGGTGATTACTCACCCTGGAGTTATCACACCTCACAAGGGCTTCAAGGCATCTATCTACGTGCTGAAGAAGGAAGAGGGTGGTCGTCACACTCCATTCAAGAACCACTATCGTCCACAGTTCTACCTTCGTACAATGGACTGCACCGGTGAAATCGCTCTTCCAGACGGAATCGAGATGGTGATGCCTGGTGATAACGTGGAGATCAAGGTTGAACTCATCTACCCAGTTGCTATCAACGTAGGTCTTCGTTTCGCTATCCGCGAAGGTGGCCGCACCGTTGGTTCTGGTCAGATCACAGAGGTTTTTGATTAATCGATTGATTAACAATACTCAAGATATGGTGTCAAGGGGCATTTTTGTCGCTTGACACCTAATCTACGGGAATAGCTCAGTTGGCAGAGCACTGGTCTCCAAAACCAGGTGTCGGGAGTTCGAGCCTCTCTTCCCGTGCAAAAATCATGTAAGAATATGAATAGTATTATCACATATTGCAAAGAATCCTACGATGAACTTGTTCACAAGGTGACTTGGCCAACCAACAAAGAGTTGACTTCGCAGGCGATACTTGTATTATCAGCTTCCATCATTATCGCCCTGCTGGTCTGGATCGTAGACACTGCTTTCGAGGAGCTTATGAAGCTCGTGTATTCACTCTTTAATTAATTGTTAGGAGTAATATGGCAGAATCAGATGTTAGAATTGATGAGAAAACAGGCCTTAAGATTTGGGCGAACAAATCTAAGGATGCCCCTGTTTTGAGATGGTATGTCCTCAAGGCTATTAGTGGTAAAGAGGCTTCAGTCAAGGAATATATTGAACTTGACATGAAGAACCATGGTTATGAGGACAGGGTGTCTCAAGTTCTCATCCCTCAGGAGAACATTATCAAGGTAGGCGCCAATAATAAGCGTATACCTGCTAAGAGGAATCTTCTTCCTGGCTATGTTCTTGTAGAGGCTGCTCTCGATGGCGAGATTACGCACATGCTTCGAAACACACCTAATGTGCTCGGATTCCTTGGCGGCACTGACAAGCCTTCTCCTGTTCGTCAGGCAGAGGTGAACAGAATGCTGGGTCTTGGAGCTGAGTCAGAGGAAGGTTTTGCTGAAGCGGTTGTCAATGTTGACTTCCTGGTGGGTGAGTCTGTCAAAGTGAATGACGGACCGTTCACAGGCTTCGATGGTGTCATTGAAGAGGTCAACACGGACAAGCAGAAACTCAAGGTTTCGGTCAAGATATTCGGAAGGGTGACACCTCTCGAATTGGCCTTCACGCAGGTTTCAAAGGAACTTGCCTGATGTTACGCGGGCATGTCCTTTTTATCGTTAAATTATTAAATACAGAATTAAAAAATGGCTAAAGAAGTTGCTGGATTAATCAAATTGCAGATTAAGGGCGGTGCAGCTAATCCATCCCCTCCAGTAGGACCTGCTTTGGGTTCTAAGGGAATCAACATCATGGATTTCTGTAAAGCATTCAACGCCAGAACTCAGGATAAGGCAGGAAAAGTTCTTCCAGTCGTTATCACTTACTATGCAGATAAGTCTTATGATTTCGTGATCAAGACTCCACCTGCTGCTATTCAGCTGATGGAGGCTGCCAAGATTAAGAAGGGTTCTGCAGAACCTAACCGTAAGAAGGTGGCTGAGGTGACATGGGATCAGATTCGTACTATCGCAGAAGATAAGATGCCTGATTTGAATTGCTTTACAATCGAGTCTGCAATGTCTATGATTGCAGGTACAGCAAGAAGTATGGGTATTAAAGTTAAAGGAGAATTCCCTGGTAAATAATTAAAAATTCAATCAAATGAGTAAACTATCAAAAAATCAGAAAGCAGTTGCTGACAAGGTTGAAGCAGGGAAGGAATACACGTTGGCTGAGGCATCTCAGTTGGTGAAGGACATCACTTTCACTAAGTTTGATGCTTCGCTTGACATCGACATCCGTCTTGGAGTTGACCCTCGTAAGGCAAATCAGATGGTACGTGGTGTTGTGTCTCTCCCTAACGGAACTGGTAAGGAAGTTCGTGTCCTTGCACTCGTTACTTCTGATCAAGTTGCTGCTGCTACAGAAGCAGGTGCTGACTATGTTGGTCTTGAAGAGTATATCGACAAGATCAAGGGTGGCTGGACTGATATCGATGTCATCTTCACTATGCCTTCTTGCATGGGTAAGATTGGTGCTCTCGGTCGTGTCCTCGGTCCTCGTGGATTGATGCCTAACCCTAAGAGTGGCACTGTGACAATGGACGTTGCAAAGGCTATCCGTGAGGTGAAGCAAGGTAAGATTGATTTCAAGGTGGACAAGACTGGTATCGTTCACGCTTCTATCGGTAAGGTTTCATTCTCTGCCGAGAAGATTGCTCAGAACGCTCAGGAGTTTATCAACACCATCATCAAGTTGAAGCCTGCTACCGCTAAGGGTACCTACATTAAGAGCATTTATCTTTCAAGTACTATGAGTAAGGGCGTGAAGATCGACCCTAAGTCTGTTGAATCATAAATTTAGATCAGAATCATGAAGAAAGAAGATAAAGCTTTATTGATTGATAGTCTTGTTGAAAAGCTCAACAACTATCCTCATTTCTACGTTGTAGATGTAACGGCTCTTGACTCTCAGACTACAAGTGACCTCCGTCGTGCATGTTTCAAGAATGAAATCAAGCTTCAGGTTGTGAAGAACACCCTCTTCATCAAGGCTCTTGAGAAAGTGGGTAATCCTGAATTTGAAGCTTTGAAGCCAATCCTTAAGAATACAACTGGTATCATGTTCTGTCAGGTTGCCAATCAGCCTGCAAAACTGATTAAGTCTTTCGCGAAGGATCATGGTGACATGCCTGCACTCAAGGGTGCATTCGCAGAGGAAAGTGTTTACATCGGAGCAGATCAGCTCGGCGCTCTGGCATCTATCAAGAGCAAGAACGAACTCATTGCAGAGGTTGTTTCTATGCTCGAAGGTCCTGTCAACAGCGTCCTGTCAGCACTCGATGGTGGCACTACTATTCACGGATTGCTTGACGCAATTGAGAAGAAGGGCGAATAAAAAATTAAAAAATAATAGTAACACATAAAAAACATTTAAGAAAATGGCAGATGTTAAAGCTATCGCTGAAGAGTTGGTTAACTTGACAGTGAAAGAAGTAAGTGAACTTAAGACTATCCTCAAGGATGAGTACGGAATTGAGCCTGCTGCTGCAGCTGTTGCTGTTGCTGCTGGTCCTGCAGCTGGCGGTGAGGCTGCTGCTGAAGAGAAGACTTCATTCGACGTTGTTCTCAAGAGCGCAGGTGCTGCTAAGCTTCAGGTTGTAAAGGCAGCTAAGGAAGCTCTTGGTCTCGGTCTTAAGGAGGCAAAGGATCTTGTTGACGGTGCTCCTTGCAATGTGAAGGAAGGCGTTGATAAGGCTACTGCTGAGGCAGTTAAGGCAGCCCTCGAGGCAGCTGGTGCTGAGGTAGAGATTAAGTAATTTATCCCCTTTGAATACGATGGTTAAGAATCCTCAGGTTGAGGGTTCTTAACCTTTTTGTGTCTTTTAGGCTACAGCCTAATATCATTATCATCAAATCAACAATAAACAAGATGTCTCAAATCATCAACAACCGAGTAAACTTTGCAACCGTAAAGAACCCGATGCCATATCCTGACTTCTTGGACGTTCAGCTCAAGTCGTTCAGGGATTTCCTTCAGTTGGACACACCACCTGAGAAGCGCAAGAATGATGGACTTTACAAGGTTTTCGCAGAGAATTTCCCTATTGCTGACACACGCAATAACTTTGTGCTTGAGTTCTTGGACTACTATATTGATGCTCCCCGCTATTCCATCGAGGAGTGTCTGGAGCGTGGTCTTACTTACAGTGTGCCTTTGAAGGCAAAGCTCAAGCTCTATTGCTCAGACCCAGACCATGAGGATTTCGACACCGTCATTCAGGATGTATTCCTGGGTTCGATTCCTTATATGACAGACAACGGTACGTTCGTGATTAATGGTGCCGAACGTGTTGTCGTATCTCAGTTGCACCGTTCTCCTGGCGTGTTCTTCGGTTCAAGCGTTCACGCCAACGGTACACCTCTTTTCTCTGCTCGTATCATTCCTTTCAAGGGATCTTGGATTGAGTTTGCTACGGACATCAACAACGTGATGTATGCCTACATCGATCGTAAGAAGAAGTTGCCTGTGACAACCCTTCTGCGTGCGATTGGTTTTGAGAATGATAGAGACATCCTTGACATCTTCAATTTGTCTGATGAGATTAAGGTGAACGCCACTAATCTCAAGAAAGCAAAGGGCCGCAAGCTCGCTGCTCGTATCCTCCAGTCATGGAATGAGGACTTTGTGGACGAGGATACTGGTGAAGTTGTTTCTATCGAGCGTAACGAGATTGTGGTTGACCGTGACAATGTTATTGATGATGATGTCATTGAGAAGATTTTGGATTCAGGTGTTGAAACCATTCTCGTGCAGCGTGAAGATGCAAATACAGCAGACTTCTCCATCATCTTTAACACGCTTCAGAAAGACCCAAGTAACTCAGAGAAGGAAGCTATCACCTATGTCTATCGCCAGCTCCGTAATGCTGACCCTGCAGATGATGCTTCAGCTCGTGAAGTGATCAATGGCTTGTTCTTCTCAGACAAGCGTTATGACCTCGGTGATGTAGGTCGTTACCGCATTAATAGAAAGTTGAACCTTTCCATTGACCCAGAGATTCGTGTCTTGACGAAGGAGGACATCATCGAGATTATCAAGTATCTTGTTGAGTTGGCCAACTCTAAAGCTGTTGTGGATGATATCGACCACCTCTCCAACCGTCGTGTGCGTACGGTGGGTGAACAACTCTCCAACCAGTTTGCCAGTGGTCTCGCTCGCATGAGCCGTACCATCCGTGAACGCATGAATGTGCGTGACAATGAGGTGTTCTCTCCAACCGATTTGATTAACGCGAAGACCATCTCCAGCGTCATCAATTCTTTCTTCGGAACGAACCCATTGTCTCAGTTCATGGATCAGACCAACCCATTGGCAGAGGTGACTCACAAACGTCGTCTTTCAGCCCTTGGTCCTGGTGGTCTTTCTCGTGAGCGTGCAGGTTTCGAGGTTCGTGACGTACACTATACGCACTATGGTCGTTTGTGTCCAATTGAGTCTCCTGAAGGTCCAAACATCGGTTTGATTTCTTCTCTTTGCGTTTATGCAAAGATCAACAATCTCGGCTTCATCGAGACACCTTATCGTAAGGTGATTGACGGTGTGGCTGACATCAATAATGACCACATTGTTTACCTCTCTGCAGAAGAAGAGGAGAACAAGATTATCGGTCAGGGTAATGCACCTTTGAAAGATGATGGTCACTTTATTCGTAAAGTCGTTAAGTGTCGTAAAGATGCTGACTATCCAGTGGTGCCTCCTACAGAAGTGGATTACATGGATGTCGCTCCACAGCAGATTGCTTCTATCGCAGCTGCCCTGATTCCATTCTTGGAGCACGACGATGCCCACCGCGCACTCATGGGATCAAACATGATGCGTCAGGCAGTTCCATTGATTCGCACAGAAGCTCCTATCGTCGGTACTGGTATTGAGAAGCAGGTGTGTGAAGACTCACGTACGATGATTGTGGCAGAAGGTGATGGTGTGGTGGAATACGTTGATGCCACCACTATCCGCATTCTTTACAACCGTACTGAAGATGAAGAGTTTGTCAGCTTCGAACCGGCACTCAAAGAATATAAGATTCCTAAGTTCCGTCGCACTAACCAGAACATGACCATCGACCTTCGTCCCATCTGTGACCGTGGTCAGCAGGTGAAGAAGGGCGACATCCTCACCGAAGGTTATGCAACCGAGAATGGTGAGTTGGCACTTGGTCGCAACCTCCTTGTGGCATACATGCCTTGGAAGGGTTACAACTATGAGGATGCCATCGTGCTCAACGAACGTGTTGTTCGTGAAGACCTCCTCACTTCTGTTCACGTGGATGAGTATTCACTCGAAGTGCGTGAGACCAAGCGTGGTGTAGAGGAACTCACTGCCGATATTCCAAATGTCAGCGAGGATGCAACGAAAGACCTCGACGAAAATGGTATCGTTCGTGTGGGTGCCCGCATCGAGCCAGGTGATATCTTGATTGGTAAGATCACTCCTAAGGGTGAGTCTGACCCAACACCAGAAGAGAAACTTCTTCGTGCCATCTTTGGTGACAAGGCTGGTGACGTGAAGGACGCCTCTCTTAAGGCAACTCCTTCTCTCGCAGGTGTCGTTATTGATAAGAAACTCTTCTCCAAAGCCATCAAGACTCGTGCTTCAAAGGCAGAGGACAAGAAGATTCTTCCTAAATATGACCAGGAATACCAAGACAAGATGGACGGTCTTAAGGAAATCCTCATTGACAAGATTCTCACCCTCACGAAGGGTAAGACTTCTAAGGGTGTGAAGGATTACATGGGTGCCGACATCATTCCTGCTGGTGCGAAGTTCATTGCAGGTGCGCTTCATAACATCGACTACACGGCTGTTCAGCTCAGTGGTTGGACTAAGGATGAGCACACCAACGAACTCATCCGTCAGTTGGTCATCAATTACCTCAAGCAGTACAAGATTCTTGCTGCAGAACTTCACCGTAAGAAGTTTGCCCTCACGATTGGTGATGAGCTCCCATCGGGCATTATCCAGATGGCAAAGGTTTACATCGCCAAGAAGCGTAAGATGGGTGTGGGTGATAAGATGGCAGGTCGTCACGGTAACAAAGGTATTGTGTCAAAGATTGTCCGTCAGGAGGATATGCCATTCCTCGAGGATGGTACTCCTGTAGATATCGTGCTCAACCCGCTGGGTGTGCCTTCACGTATGAACATCGGTCA
The DNA here is from genome assembly GCA_024688885.1 of Bacteroidaceae bacterium. Lineage (GTDB taxonomy): Bacteria > Bacteroidota > Bacteroidia > Bacteroidales > Bacteroidaceae > Minthosoma. Next base: position 8,332 of record JAILDV010000002.1, read on the forward strand.
GATATTCGAGACTGTGTTGGGTGCAGCTGGTAAGAAGCTCAACGTGAAGTTCGCCACACCAATTTTCGATGGTGCTCGTCTTGAGGACCTTTGCGAATGGACTGACAAGGCAGGACTTCCACGTTATGGACGTACTTACCTCTACAATGGTGAAACAGGTCTTCGCTTCGACCAACCCGCAACAGTGGGTGTAACCTACATGTTGAAACTCGGTCACATGGTGGAAGACAAGATGCATGCACGTTCCATCGGTCCTTACTCTCTCATCACTCAGCAGCCACTTGGTGGTAAAGCACAGTTTGGTGGTCAGCGTTTCGGAGAGATGGAGGTTTGGGCACTCGAAGCATTCGGTGCATCTCACGTTCTTCAAGAGATCCTTACGATTAAGTCAGATGATGTCAATGGCCGTAGCAAGGCTTATGAAGCTATCGTCAAGGGCGATCCGATGCCAACTCCAGGCATTCCAGAATCCCTCAACGTGCTTCTCCACGAGCTTCGTGGTCTCGGTCTCAGCATCTCATTGGATTAACTTATATAAAGACACTTATATAACATGGCTTTTAAGAAAGAATCAAAAATCAAAAATAATTTCACCAAAATCACCATCAGCCTTGCATCTCCAGAGGAGATTCTCGAAAACAGCTGTGGTGAGGTGCTGAAGCCGGAAACCATCAACTACCGCACTTATAAGCCTGAGCGCGATGGTCTCTTCTGCGAGCGTATCTTCGGTCCCACCAAGGACTATGAATGCCATTGCGGCAAGTACAAGCGCATCCGCTACAAAGGTATCGTCTGCGACCGATGCGGTGTTGAGGTGACAGAGAAGAAAGTGCGTCGTGAACGTACTGGTCACATCGCACTCGTTGTGCCAGTTGCTCACATCTGGTACTTCCGTTCGTTGCCCAACAAGATTGGCTATCTTCTCGGTCTTCCCACCAAGAAGCTTGATGCTGTCATCTACTATGAGCGCTACATCATTATCCAGGCAGGTGCTGCTGAAGATGCTGAGAAGAACATCATGAATGGTGAGTTGCTTTCTGAAGAGGAGTATTACGACATCGTCGACAATCTTGACCCCAACAACGAATTGCTTCCTGATGAGGATCCCAACAAGTTCATCGCTTTGATGGGTGCTGAGGCGATTGAGTATATGCTCCAGCGCATTGACCTTGACCATCTTGCCAACGAACTGCGTGCAGCAGCTGATAAGGATGGTTCTGTTCAGCGCAAGACAGAAGCGCTCAAGCGTCTACAGGTGGTTGAGTCCTTCCGTGCAAGCAAGGGCAAGAGCCGTCCAGAGTGGATGATTATGCACAACATCCCTGTGACTCCTCCGGATCTCCGTCCGCTTGTGCCACTGGATGGTGGACGTTTCGCCACATCCGATTTGAACGACCTCTATCGTCGTGTCATCATACGTAACAACCGTCTGAAGCGACTCATTGAAATCAAGGCTCCGGATGTCATTCTCCGCAACGAGAAGCGCATGCTTCAGGAAGCCGTTGACTCTCTCTTCGACAACTCTCGCAAGAGCAGTGCCGTGAAGAGTGAGAGCAACCGTCCTCTGAAGTCTCTCTCCGATGCCCTCAAGGGTAAGCAGGGACGTTTCCGTCAGAACCTTCTCGGTAAACGTGTTGACTACTCTGCACGTTCCGTTATTGTCGTGGGTCCTGAGCTCAACATGGGTGAATGCGGTCTGCCAAAGCTGATGGCTGCAGAACTTTACAAGCCTTTCGTCATTCGTAAGCTCATCGAGCGCGGTATCGTGAAGACTGTGAAGTCTGCCAAGAAGATTGTGGACCGTCGCGATCCAGTCGTTTGGGACATCCTTGAATACGTGATGAAGGGACACCCAGTGCTCCTCAACCGTGCACCCACACTGCACCGTCTGGGTATTCAGGCATTCCAGCCCCGCATGATTGAAGGTAAGGCAATCCAGTTGCACCCACTCGCATGTACAGCATTCAATGCTGACTTCGACGGTGACCAGATGGCTGTTCACCTTCCCCTCTCCAACGAGGCTATCCTTGAAGCTCAGCTTCTGATGCTTCAGTCTCACAATATCTTGTCTCCTGCCAGTGGTGAGCCTATCACCGTTCCTTCTCAGGACATGGTGCTTGGTCTCTACTACATCTCCAAGGTTCGTCCGGGAGCGAAAGGCGAAGGACTCACATTCTATGGTCCTGAAGAGGCTATCATCGCCTTCAACGAGGGCAAGGTTGACGTGCACGCATTGATTAAGTGTGTTGTTCGTGATATAGATGAGAACGGCAATCCATATAAGCATCTTGTTGAGACCACTGTCGGACGTATCACCATCAACGAGGTGGTGCCTGATGAGATTGGTTTCGTCAACGAGGTGATTGGTAAAAAAGCCCTCAAGCGTGTCATCACACGCGTGATTAAGGGTGTTGGTATGGCACGAGCTTGTGAATTCCTTGACGGTATCAAGAATCTTGGCTACCGCAAGGCATACGAGGGTGGACTTTCCTTCGTGCTCGACGATATCATCATCCCGGCAGAGAAGGAGCAGATTGTTCAGGACGGTCACGATGCTGTTGACCAGATTACCATGAACTATCAGATGGGTCTTATCACCGACAAGGACCGTTACCAGCAGGTGGTGGAAACTTGGACGAAGGTGAACGAGAACATCAAGAAGACCCTGATGAAGCAGATGACCGAAGCCGACCAGGGCTTCAACGCAGTCTTCATGATGCTCGACTCTGGTGCCCGTGGTTCTGCCGACCAGATTGCTCAGCTCGCTGGTATGCGTGGTCTGATGGCAAAGCCTCAGAAGGCTGGTGCTTCCGACAACAACATCATCGAGAACCCAATCCTGTCCAACTTCAAGGAGGGTATGTCAGTGCTTGAGTACTTCATCTCTACACACGGTGCCCGTAAGGGTCTTGCCGACACCGCCTTGAAGACTGCCGACGCAGGTTACCTCACTCGTCGTCTTGTCGATGTGTCTCACGACGTCATCATCAACGAAGAAGACTGTGGCACACTGCGTGGACTTGTCTGCACAGCTCTCAAAGACGGTGACCGCGTGGTGGCATCCCTTGCAGAGCGCATCCTCGGACGTGTGTCTGTTCATGACATCATCAATCCTCAGAACAACGAGCTCATTGTTGCCAGTGGTGAAGAAATCACTGACCGCATCGCAGCAGAGATTGAAGCTTGTGGCATTGAGAGCGTCGAGATTCGTTCAGTTCTCACATGTGAGAGCAAGAAGGGTGTCTGCATGAAGTGCTATGGACGTAACCTTGCCACTCAGCGTATGGTGCAGAAGGGTGAGGCAGTCGGTGTCATCGCCGCACAGGCCATCGGTGAGCCAGGTACACAGTTGACACTCCGTACGTTCCACGCCGGTGGTGTGGCAGGTAACGCTGCAGCCAACGCACAGATTAAAGCAAAGAATAAGTCTAAGATAGAAATCGATGAGTTGCGCACTGTTGCACGTCCTACTGCTGACCATCCAGAAGGTCAGGTGGTTGTAGGTCGTCTGGCAGAACTCCGCTTCCTCGACCTCAACACAGGTATCATCCTCTCCACAGTGCCCGTACCTTACGGTGCTAACCTCTACGCCAAGTCTGGCGACACCGTCGAGGCTGGTCAGGTCATTGCAGATTGGGATCCATTCAACTCTGTCATCGTCACCGAGTTCGATGGTGTTGCACAGTTCGAAGGTGTGAAGGAAGGTTTGACTTACCGTGTGGATGTCGATGAAACCACCGGTCTTCGCGATCTCATCGTCACTGAAGCCAAAGACCGTGCTGCAGTGCCTTATTGCCACATCCTTGACAAGAAGGGTGGTGAACTGCTCCGAACCTACTCATTCCCTATTAATGGTCACATTGTGGTGGAAGATGGTCAGAAGCTCAAGGCTGGTGATATCCTCGTCAAGATTCCACGTTCCGTTGCCAAGGCAGGCGATATCACGGGTGGTCTCCCACGTGTGACAGAGCTCTTCGAGGCACGTAACCCATCTAACCCTGCCATCGTTGCAGAAATCGACGGTGAGGTGACTATGGGTAAGGTGAAGCGTGGTAACCGTGAAATCATCCTCACCTCTAAGGTGGGTGATGTCCGCAAGTATCTCGTGCCACTGTCCAAGCAGATTCTTGTACAGGAGAACGACTACGTGCGTGCAGGTACACCACTCTCTGACGGTGCCATCACACCAGCAGACATCCTAGCCATCAAGGGTCCTACTGCTGTGCAGGAATACATCGTCAACCAGGTGCAGGATGTCTATCGTATGCAGGGTGTGTCTATCAACGACAAGCACTTCGAGATTATTGTCCGTCAGATGATGCGCAAGGTGCGTATTGAAGACGCCGGCGACACTCGCTTCCTCGAAGAGGGCATTGTTGACAAGCTCGACTTCCTTGAGGAGAACGACCGCATCTGGGGCAAGAAGTTTGTCACTGATGCTGGTGACTCCGAAACACTCGAGCCTGGTATGATTATCACCGCTCGCAAGCTCCGCGACGAGAACTCCATGCTGAAGCGTCGCGACCTCAAGCTTGTGCAGACACGTGATGCCATTCCAGCTACTTCTGTACAGATTCTGCAGGGTATCACCCGTGCAGGTCTCGGCAGCAAATCCTTCATGTCTTCTGCATCATTCCAGGAGACCACGAAGGTGCTCAACGAGGCAGCTATCTGCGGAAAGAGCGACTCACTCGAGGGTATGAAGGAGAACGTGATTTCCGGTCACCTCATCCCAGCAGGTACAGGTATGCGCGACTTCGACAAGATTATCGTTGGTGCTAAGGAGGACTTCCAGGCAGTTGAGCGTCGTCCGTTCGATGCTGACATGGTCTTCTCTTCGTTCGACAACGAATTCTAAGCAATACAATCAATAGTAACGAAGGGGCAGAAGCATTCGGCTTTTGCCCCTTCTTCTTTTCAAATCATCAAATAATTCCTCATTCCTCATTCCTAATTCCCAACTTTTCATTATCTTTGCGACACAAAAAACTGCAACTTATGAAAAAGACTATCATCTGGATTCTTGTAGTACCGGTGGTGCTGGGCATCGCTGGGTTTGTCGCATGGCGTTTCTGGCCCGTTGAAGCCATCAATCTGGAGGAATATACCCCTTCAGAGGAGTTTGAACCTGCTTATGAAGCGATGGAGGCAAAGACACCAGAATACGATATAGAGGAGACCGTACGGGCGATGAATGCGCTGGAGGTGGCACAGTGCCAGTCAGAAGACTTCATGTCTTATTTGGAGTACGTGGCAAAGCAGGATTTCAGCAAGGTGGCGCCTGAGGTGCTGGAGCAGAAGAAGAAACTCTTCCCGATTCTGCAACGGTTGTATGAATTGCAGAAAGAATATGAGGAACTGGATGATGTGTGGATGCTGATGCGAAGTGCAACGAGTGGTGCAAGCACCTTCGTGACAGAAGTGAATCCCGTAGGTGTCATTGGTTCCATGATTACGGGCGATGCCACGCTGAGCACCGTTTCGGTGGGCAGTGGCATGGAAAAGGCTCAAACTGCCGCCTTCGAAGAGTACGAGAAGCAGAAGGAACTCAAGCGCAAGTTGGAACGTGAGATAGAGGCTGTGCGGATGTCCTACATCGAATATTTGGAGGATTACGCCCCTGTGTATTATAAGTATATGCAGGAATGGGATGCTTTGTGCTTGAAGAAAGACAAAGCGTATATTGACCTCTATGGAGGCAATCCTTTGGATGCCTACAACCAGACACAGGAGGTGCTGAAAGAGTACCCCACCAACCGTGAGGCCTTGTTGCTGAAGGGGCTCTCATTGATTCAGATGAGTACCGAGGTTGGACGTGGCACCCTTCGTTCCGCAGGTGGTGATGTGCATTTGCTGCAAGGAGCAGATCAAGCCCTTGCCATGGCAGATTCCGTCCTTGCGGGCTTGTCCGTCGAACGCACGGCTCCCGACGAGCGGACGGAATTGCAGATGGAGGCGGAAGCTACGCTCGACCAATACATCAAACTCTATCCTTCTCGTTCAGCCCCTGCTTTGGTGCTGAAAGGCTTGCTCTATCGCGAACAGGGAGAAGCCGCCAAGGCAGTGTCCTATTTCGACCAGGCTTCGATGGAATATCCACGACAGGCTGCTGCACTGACCGATTTGCTTGACAGTTACAAGGCACGTACCTATCTGAACAAGTCAGCGGAAGGAAAATACCTGCTTCGTCTTTATCGTTCCACTATGGAGGGCTTTGGCATCTTCAGTCCTAATTTGCTGAAAGCGCACTACTATGCCGAGCACGACGATGTGGAAAAGAGCAAGGAAGAAATCTTCAACCACTTCTACCGTCGTGGCAATCAAGGAGTGTATGACTGCCTGCTGAGTGATATGCAATATTGCGAGGAGAATATGTACAGCAGTTTCCGTCAGATACTCATGGAGCAGTCATTCCTCGATGTGGCGGTGGAACCCACGATGAACTGGACACTCTCCGACAAGGACGATGAAATCAAAGTGACCATCAACAACCGCTCCGACATCGACTTGGAAAACGTGCGCATCTTCCTCTGCCTCCACTACACCGACATGTACAAAGATGAGTATGACGTGCAGAAACTCCCCTCTGTGAACATCATCAAGCATCACGATTCAACTGAGATTGGGGTGGTGAAGCTCAACTACGAAGACAAGAAATACAACGACATCACGCGCATCCGTGCCATCGCCATGACCGACGACAAGATTTGCTGGATTGACAATGTGGACTACAAGTATATGCGCGCCTCTGAAGCGGCAGCCCGTGGTTCCAACTCTAAACCCTCAAACCAAAACTCTAAACCATCTTCCGCCAAGCAACAGCTCCTTGACGATTTCAACGTGGACAACGGCAAACTTCAGTCCATCATTCAGGAAGGCATGAAGGTGTATGGAACGGTGAGCGACGGCAACATCTGGAACGACATGAAGCGCGATGTGAAGAATCTGGTGACGGGCAAGGACAAGAAGCTGCGCATAGAACTGCCACGTATCCTTACCCTTATCGACCCTGTTTTCTCGCTCTATCAACTGAATGACAAAGACAAGGCAGTGCGTCCCTCAGAGAACTACCTATCAGGCTCCAACATCCGTCTGAAGTTCGACTACGAGCCCAAGCAGGACGAGACCATACCCCTCTACATCTACAGCGACTTTGCCAACTTCAAAGTCACCATCACGTTCGAGGGTGGCAAGCCCGTCGTGAAGAACGTGCAACTGCTGTAAATCACGTCAAAATTTTGGTTCACCTGCATAACCCTGTGTGTACGGTTGGAAAAACAAAAATTTAAAAATTTAAAAATTTAACAATTTAACACCGAAGCAGGAGCAGACAAGCTCGCTTGAACTATGCCTTGCGAGGGTTAATTCGCCGTTAGGCAATTAAACACCCAAGCACATTCTGATGAACGATGTACGATGGTTTTCAACTGAATCTGATGCAAAGTTACGGCGATTTGATGGGATGACAATAATATTCTACGAAAATCGGAAAAAAGGAGAATATTCTCGTTTTTGGGCATAAAACCGAGAATATTCTACGTTTTGCAACTCGTTTGTGAGGGACACTTACGTTCGTTTACGGGCAAGACTTACGTTCGTTTGTGGAATACACTTGCTTGTGTTTGCGAGGAACACTCGCATGTGCTTGTGAGGAACACTTGCATGTGCTTGTGGAAATGACAAGCTGCGCACCAGCGCACCACGCACCACGTGCCATTTTCATTTTTTATCTGCGCGTCATATATGTGCCAAGTTATCTTATATTATTATTAATAATAATATAAAATTAATATACACTCTCTTGATGCCCTGTTGCGCACCAATAGAAAACGAAAATGGTGCGTGGTGCGTGGTGCGCTGGTGCGCAGCTCCGGTTGATGAACAAGTTATAGGTTCCCCTTTTACGTCATTTTTTAATGACTGTTTTGCCATCTACGATATAGATGCGCCGTTATTCCATTGCACCTTTTTTCTTGGGTTGTACGTTCAAGCGATAGATGGCATGGAGGATGCCGTAAGAGGGTATCACGTTGTTGAATGTTTCGGTACGTCCCTGTGCGTTCACATAGCGCTGTACGTTGGAGAGGTTGCCCAAGAGGTCGAAGCCGTCGAACATGATGGTGAGTTTGCCTTTCAGCAGACGTTTTGCCACGCGGGCATTCCACACCAGTTCGTTGGTGTTCATGGACTCTTCGCTGTATCCACGGCGGCTGTACATGGTGATGTCGGTTGACACTTGGAAGTTCCAAGGCAGTTCCAACTGAGCCCTTGCTCCGTAGTTGAAGGTATAGACATTCATGGTGGTGAAGCCTTCACGGTCACTTGTGGAGTGCTGGTAGTTGATTCTGCCGCTGGCACCAAATTCGTATTTGCTGGTGGGGCGCCATGTCAGGGAGAGATTTTCGTTGATATAGTCGTTTTTCACGACAGACTTCATGGCTGAGAGGCTGGCATCGGTGCCGCTCAAATCGACACTGTTGTTGTGGTTGTAGCTCATGCCCTGCATGATGCGCCATTTGTCATCTTTGTCCAGCGCAAGGTTGGCGTTGACATTCACGCCCAAGTGCCAGTTTCCGTTCACGTTCTCGGGGGTGACGGTGCGCACACCTGTCTCCTTGTTGTAGATGAAGCCTGATGCCACTGCATTCTCTGTGATGCTGGCATTGATGGATGAGTTGAAGAACATCTTGTGCCACTTGTCGCGATAGCCTGCCCCGAAGGAGTGTGTGCGGGTGTTTTTCAGATGGGGGTTACCCAACGTGATGAAGAGGGGGTTGCTGTCGTCGCGCATGTTGATCAGGCTTGTCATTGCAGGGGCTGTGGTGGTCATGTCGTAGTTAACCGAGATGCCTCTGTTGCGTTTGTATTTATCATGGCTGAAGTAGATGCTGGGGTTGATGAACGCTGTGTTGCGGCTCATCAGCGTGTCCACCTGCATGCCACGCTGGTAGTCCATGCGTTCGCGCAGCATGGGGGTTGCCAGCCTGATGGAGAAGCTGTTGGAGACGCTGTCGTTGTAGGAGGAGAGGGTGTATATCGTGGTGGCGTCGTGGGTGTATTTCGTCGTCTTTGAGTGTGAACTGTTGTTGGCATCGAGCGTGGTGAGCATCTCGTCATACGATGGCAGTGTGCCCAGTGGGTGGGTATCGCCTGTGGATGAGGATGCGGAACCCCATTCGCTCAGTTTGTTGAGCAGATAGAGTGAGTTGTTGGTGTCGTTGTTGTCGTAGCGGAAGTCGTAGTTCACGTCGATGCGGTGTCTATGGTCTTTATCGAGCGAAACACCAAACACCGCTCCGACATGACCATTGTAGGAACGGTCTTTGGTGGGGTTGTAGCGGTTGCGGAAGTCTGTGTCGGTGCTGGTTGTCGCATAGAGTGGGGAGGTGTGAGTGGCGGAACTGGGATAGTCGAGCTGGTAGTGCTCGTAGTTGTCAGCCTTGCGTTCGGAGAAACTGTAACCATAGGTCAGGTTGAAGTTGAGGTAGTCGTTGTGGGCGGGAGTGCCTGTCAGAAAACCCTCAATGCCCACGTTGGTTTGGTGTCCCACTCCTTTGCTTGTGCTCATGGTGCGGTTGATGGCATAGCGGCGCAGCAGTTCTCCTGCATTGGGTGCCATGATGCTGTCCATCCATTCCTTGCCCAACTGCGATGCCACATCTTCGGAAAGGGTGACGCTGCCATTGTTGCCTCGGTTGTTCCACTTGTTGTAGGAGAAGCTGGGGCGCATGATGAAATAGATGTGGCGGAACGTCTCCCAAATCTGTTCCCGATGTTCCAAACGCAGGTCTTGGTCAATTCGGATGTCCCAAGCATAGTTACGGCTGTTCTGGAAACTCCTTCCGTAGGTGTCGCCGCCCTCCAGGAAGGTGGCGCTGCTGGTGTGGGAGGCGTTGTCCGTATCGGTGTAGGAGCCTGTCACACTTGCCCCATAGGCGTATTTGTCTTCCTTGTCTGCCATGAAGTTGCTGCCTATGTTATAGGTCTTGGTGATGCCACCTGTCTGTTCCAGAGAGCTCCATTCTCCTTCGTAGCCGGGACTGTCCTGTGCATTCACGTTGTTGACATTGGCAAACAGCATCAGGCGCGTGTTCTCGGTGAATCGCATGCCAAACAACCTGCCCAGGTATTTTGTGTCCAATTCTCCTTTGTCGTTGCGGAAGAATGTGGCGCCCGCACCCCCTTCGGCATTGGCAATCCATCCCGTCGCATATTCCTTCTTCAGCTTCACGTTCATCACGAGTTCCTTCTTCGCTGTCTTTTCCTGTGGAGTGCCTTTAATCTGCTCGGGCACACGCTCATAGGACTGGATGTTTTTCACCATGTAGGATGGCATGTTCTCCAGCAAGAGTTCGCGGTCGCTGTCGAAGAAGTTCTTTCCGTTCAGCAGCAGGGCATCCACCTGCTTGCCGTTCACCTTGATGACGCCGCCTTTCTCCAACTCCACACCTGGCAACTTGCGAATCAGTTCGTTCAGCATCGAACCCTCTGCCATGTTGAAGGCATCAGCATCATACACCAATGTGTCGCCATTCATGTAGAACTTCAGCTTCGTCGCCACCACGACCACATCGTCCAATGAGTACTCGTTCTGTTTGGGCACAGTGCGGAGATACACCGTCTTCATGGTGCGGTAGTTCTCGCGCTTGTACAGCTTCTTCACCTCCACGGGCACATACTTCGGCACATAACCTTCAGCACCCACCTTCAGCAGATAGTTGCCCGCCTTCTTGATGAGAAACTCCAATGAGGAGCTCTTCCAGTATTCCTCGTCGTGGTATTCTGAATGCACCGTGTCAACAAACGAACTGTCAGCTGCCCACAGCAGTTCAGCCTTTATGTCCTTGATGGGGTCGTGCGTCAGATGGTCTTTCACGTCAGCCATCATCAGCAAGCCTTTCAACTTGGTTTTCACGGAGTCAGCATCATTATTCTGTGCCCCTATCGGCAGCATTGCCAACAAGAGCAGGAATGACATCACAAAACGCATAATCATATTTGATAAAAAAGGGGAGAAGTCTAAAAATTTCGGCAAAGTTAGCACATTCTGCCGACATGGTGTGTGTCTTTTGATGCTTATTGACTCATGTGTCCCCGATTTAATATTCTTTAATTATATTTCCACCACATATACGTGCAGTTTCCCTGTTTTTGAATTTTCATTTTCTCATTTTTTCATTCTTTCATTTTTTTTCTCTACCTTTGCCACAGAAATAAAGGTTAAAGGTTAAAGAAGGATTATGAAAAAGATTAACTACATCATGTTGGTGGTGCTTACTGCCATTCTTGCCAGTTGTGGAACCACCACGCAAGTTCCTGTCACGGGACGTAAGCAGAGACTCGTTGTTAGCGACCAAGAAGTGATGAGTCTCAGTAATCAGGAGTATCAGAACTACATGAAGTCGGCAAAACTCTCCACTAATGCCACCAACACAGCCATGGTGAAACGTTGTGGGCAGCGTTTGGCAACCGCTGTGGAGACCTATCTGCGCAACAACGGCTTCGCCAACGAGGTGGCGAACTACAAGTGGGAGTTCAATCTGGTGCAGAACAACCAGGTGAATGCTTTCTGCATGCCAGGCGGAAAAATCGTGGTGTATGAGGGCATTCTCCCTGTTACACAGGATGAGGCTTCCCTTGCCATTGTGCTTGGACACGAAATTGCCCATGCTGTGGCAAAGCACTCCGCAGAGCGCATCAGCAACAGCCAGAAACAGCAGGCGGCAGTGTCCGTGCTGGGTGGTGTGGCATCAGTTGCTGGCATGGGACCTAACACCTCCAGCATTGTGTCGAGTGTCATCGGTGTGGGCACCAAGGCATGGACGTCTGGTTTTTCACGCAGTCAGGAGAGTGAGGCTGACCATATCGGACTCATCTTCGCCGCCATGGCAGGCTATGACCCTCAGGGCGCATTGGCATTCTGGCAACGCATGGCTGCCGCAGGCAATAGCTCTAACTCCATCTTCAGCGACCACCCCTCTGACGAGAAGCGCATCAAGCAAATTCAAGGTTGGATTCCTGAAGCGATGAAGTATTACAAGCCAGCGAATGCCACGACCACTACCACAACGAGTACCAAGAAAAGCAGCAATTCTGGAAAGACGCTGAGGTATTCTACGAAGAAGTAGAGAAGGAATTAGGAATGAAAGCCCCCTCTGACTCTCGGTGAGTCGGAGGGGGCTTTCACTCTTTTTCCTTACCTGACGGCTGTGAAGTTCTCGTTGAGGGTGAAGGTCTTTTCGTAGTCCTTGGTCTTCACCGTGTAGGTCTCACCCATCTTGAAGAAGGGACTGCTGACAAGACTGGCACTGCGTCGGAGGGAGAAGGGGGCGGTGATGGTTTCGAGGAGCTTGTTTTTGCTGTCATAAAGATAGACAGGCTCTTCCTTCACGATGTTGATGCCAATGAGCAGGGCAGAAGGCTGCTTGGAGGTGTAGTTGGTGGGCACGGAAGGCATTTCACCCATGCCTCCTCCGACGGTGAAGATAGTGCCACCCTCGATAACGAGCGGTGCGAAATCGCAGTCAAGTCCTTCTTCGGGTGAACCTGCTTGACTCCATGCATAGACGGTGCCGCCTGTGACGACGATGGCAGGGTCGGTGTCTTCCTGATTGTTATTGCCTCCAAAAGGCATGAAGAAGCCGCCTTTGGGGTTGGAATCGACCGCATCATTTCCCTTGCTTCGTGCAATGACGGTGCCACCGTTGAATTCGATGCAAGCGTTGGCATTGATGGCATCATCGGGGGAGTAGACGTCCACGGTTCCTCCATTGACAATGACTCCATCCTTGCCTTCAATGCCTTCAGCTCCAGCAGTGGCTGTCTTCACGGTCACGGTTCCGCTGTTGATGGTAACTTTTCCTTTTGAAGCGATACCCTTGGTGGAAGCTACATACTTGTGCTTGCCAGCAAAGCCCATGCCTCCACCTTCTTCTCCATCTTCTCCCTCTTCATTGGATGCACCAAAGCCACCAAAACCTCCGAATCCTCCGAAGTTGGGGAAGCCGCCGAAACCTCCCTGCCGTGTGCTGTCGTTGGCTTCACCACCAAAGCCGGGGAACCCACCGAAGCTTCCGAAGTTGGGGAAGCCTCCAAAACCACCTTGACGTGTGCTGTCGTTGGCTTCACCACCAAAGCCTGGGAAACCACCAAAACCTCCGAAATCAGGGAAACCTCCTTCTGGCATCTGGAAATTGCTGAAATCGGGCATTTCGCCGCCTCCAAAACCACCGAAGTCGCCAAAACTGTAAGGTTTCTCACCCAAATGGTTGCCGGAGGTGGTTACGTTGAGGGTGAGGTCTTCGATGGTGATGTCCTTCTTGGCTTTGATGCCTCTGCAACCGTCACCGGTGGCGATGACATTGAGGATGCCTTTACCAGAGAGGAGGATTTTATCTTTTGACCAAATGGCTGCTGCCTTGTTGTTGGCGGTGTCGTTGCAGGCAGTGATGGTGAGCGTGTTTTCAGTGCCGTCAGCTGCCACGATTTCCACCTTCTTCTTGTTCCTCAAGTCGAGCGGTGCACCCTCCTGACTGGTAAGGTTCAGTTTGTTGAGTGTCACCTTTGCCTTGCCTGCAGTCTTGAGGATGAGTTGTCCGTCATCGCTCTTGCCGCTTATGAGAATGGTAAGTTTGTGGTCGGTATATTGGCTTTCGATGTGTACGTTGGCACCCTTCACGGTGACGTTCACACTGTCTTTTGCCTTTTGATTCACTTTCGCTGTGGAACCATTGTACTGGATGGTAATGTCTTCTGCATGGCACACACTGCCCATGAGGAGGGGTAGTGCCCAAATAAGTATCTTTTTCATATCGTTTGAATTAAAAGTTAAGAGTTTGTTGCGGCAAGCCGCCGAAGGGAAAAATAGGTAAAAACAAGTAAAAATAGAGAAAAATATTTTTATTTATTTTTATGTCTTTTTTTATATTTTTCTTTCGGCGCCACCGGCGCAACCCTTATTTTCTTCGGTTACTTTCATTTTTTATCTTCCGAGAGACATTTAAAGAGTGATTGAGTTGAATTTGCTTGTTGGATGTTTTGAGAGGTGGAAAAGATTAAGGCGCTACGTTTTTTTTAGCATTCTTTATTAAAATCCAAGTGCAGATTTGCAGGTGTCGTGAAAAAGCAGTTACTTTGTGGTAGAATAAAGAAAGCGTATGATGGATTATCTTGATATGGTGGGACAGGAGGATGTGTTTTCGTCACAGTTGGCTGAGAGTGACGGAGTGCATAACCATGAGATGAATGTGGCGTGGCGATTTGTGACGAGCACGAACGTGTCAGTGTTTCTGACAGGTAAGGCAGGAACGGGCAAGACAACGTTTCTGCGCAAACTTCGTGAAAGGACACCGAAACGGATGGTGGTGCTGGCTCCTACGGGTGTGGCAGCCATCAACGCACAAGGACAGACGATTCACTCGTTCTTCCAGTTGCCATTTGGTCCTATTGTGCCGGGGATGAAGATGGTGGAGAAGAAAGGGCGCTACAACATGAGTAAGGAGAAGAAGAACCTCATCAAGACACTGGACTTGCTGGTGATTGACGAGATTTCGATGGTGCGGTGTGATGTGCTGGATGCGGTGGATCAGGAATTGCGCAAGTATCGCGACAGGGGGAAACCCTTCGGAGGTGTGCAGTTGTTGCTGATAGGTGATTTGCAGCAGTTGGCACCTGTGGCTCAGGAACGGGAGTGGGCATTGTTGTCGCCCTACTATAGCACTCCGTATTTCTTCGGTAGTAAGGCATTGCAGGAAACGCCCTACGTGACCATCGAGCTAAAGCATATCTACAGACAACAGGATGCAGCGTTCATCGACATCTTGGCGAAAATACGTAACAATCAGGTGGACACGTCAACGATGGCTGCTTTGAATGCCCGTTGTCAGGTGAACTTTGTACCTCCGAAGGATGAAGATTGGATACGTCTGACGACACACAATAAGATGGCGCAAACGTATAATGAACAGCAGCTGGATGCCTTAAAGACACAGGAAATGACCTTTGTGGCCGAGATACACAAGAACTTCCCTGAGAGCAGCTATCCGGCAGACGAGAGGTTGGTGCTGAAAGAGGGGGCACAGGTCATGTTCATCAAGAATGATCCGAACCCCGGAAAGGAATATTACAATGGCAAGATTGGTACGGTGAAGGGTGTGTCGTGGGATGACCAGACGGATGAACGCCTCATCATTGTGCATTGCAAGGAGGATGACCGCACCATCTATGTGCCGCAACTGACATGGGAGAACACCAAGTATGTGATAGACGAGGAGACGAAGGAGATTCGTGAGGAGGTGGACGGCACGTTCAGGCAATACCCCTTGAGACTGGCATGGGCCATCACGGTGCATAAGAGTCAGGGACTGACTTTCGACCATGCTGTGCTTGACATCACCGATTCGTTCACGCACGGTCAGGTGTATGTGGCATTGAGCCGTTGCCGTACGCTGGAAGGAATGGTGCTGGCACGTCCGCTTGCGATGGGTTCTGTCATCACGGATGCCTCGGTGAATGCCTATATCGACAGGGAACTGGCAGAGGCACAGCAGACGGAAGGAAAACTGCCACAGATGATGTGGGAGTATTATTATTCGCTGCTGAACGAACTCTTCAACTTCCAACAGATGAAAAGCGACACGGAGCATCTGCTGCGTGTGGTGAACCAACACCTTTATGGTTCTGCACCTCAGTTGCTTGAGAGCCTTCAGTCAGCGCTCTCGAAGTTGGATGCGGAGGTGGTGGAGGTGTCGTTGAAATTCCAACGACAATATGCCGCATTGATGCAACAGAGTGGTACTGCTTTTGCCCAAGACGAGAAACTGCAGGAGCGACTGAAGGCGGCGATGCGGTATTTTGAAACGAAATTGCATGAGGTGCTTGACCCCGTGATTCCCCACACCAAAGTGGTCATCAACAACAAGCAGGTGGTCACTCAATACAACAATGCTCTCGATGCTTTCATGCTGTCTTATAAGCTGAAGGTGGGCATCCTTGTCCGTCTGTCTCCACAGGGTTTCTCTATCCGTGACTATCTCTCCGCAAAAGCGAAAGCCGCGCTGGATGAGGTGAGTGTGGAGGAAAACAAGGTGAAGGTGAGAAAGAGCAGGAAGGAAAAGGAGAAGGTGGAGAAGCCCAAGAAGGAAAAGGTGGATACGAGGGGATTGACTTACAAGATGTTTCGTGATGGGAAATCTATCAAGGAAATCGCTGCGGAAAGGTCACTCACCATCGGTACGGTGGAGAATCATTTGGCTCATTTCGTGGAGACGGGTGAAATGGATGTCTCTGAACTCGTCAGCACGCAACATCAGAAAATTATTCGGGGCATTGTCAAGTCGTTCAGTAGAGCATATTCAATCAGTGAGGTGAAGAACCTCTTGCCGAATGACTATACTTATGCAGAAGTTAAATTGGTCATTGCAGACATGAATAGGGAATGACAGTTTGGGTGCATAAGCAGAAAAAAATGCACGTTTCTTTTGTTTCTGTGCGTGGAATATCGTACCTTTGCAACTGAATTTGTAAAATCATTAAAAAAGAAAAGATATGGAACAGATGGATTGGTCAAGCCTCGGCTTTGGCTATCACAAGACTGATTACAATGTGCGCTGTTACTTCCGTGACGGCAAATGGGGCGAAATAGAGGTTTGCTCCGAAGAGACAATTCCACTTCACATGGCTGCCACTTGTCTGCACTATGGACAGGAGGCGTTTGAGGGACTGAAGGCGTATCGTTGCCCTGATGGCAAGGTACGTGTGTTCCGTTCGGATGAGAATGCAGCCCGTCTGCAGAGCACTTGTCGCGGCATTCTGATGCCTGAACTTCCTACAGAGAAGTTCAACGAGATGGTGGATAAGGTGGTGCGCCTGAATGAGCGTTTCATCCCTCCATACGAGACAGGTGCCACTCTTTACATCCGTCCATTGCTCATCGGTACGAGCGCACAGGTGGGTGTTCACCCTTCTCAGGAATATTTGTTCATGATTTTCGTCACTCCTGTAGGTCCATACTTCAAGGGTGGCTTCTCTTGCAACGACTATGTGATTATCCGTGAGTATGACCGTTCAGCTCCTCTCGGTACAGGTATCTATAAGGTGGGTGGCAACTATGCCGCATCGCTCCGTGCCAACAAGATGGCACATGACCTTGGTTATGCCTGCGAGTTCTATCTCGATGCGAAGGAGAAGAAGTACATGGATGAGTGTGGTGCTGCCAATTTCTTCGGTATCAAGAACAACACTTATGTGACTCCAAAATCAACATCTATCCTCCCATCCATCACGAACAAGAGCTTGATGCAGTTGGCAGAGGATTTGGGCTTGAAGGTGGAACGCCGTCAGATTCCAGAGGATGAGCTGGCTACCTTTGAAGAGGCTGGTGCTTGTGGTACGGCTGCTGTGATTTCTCCTATCGGCAAGATTGATGACCTCGAGGAGAAGAAGTCCTTCCAAATCTCTAAGGACGGTAAGCCAGGTCCTATTTCAGAGAAGCTTTACAACAAACTGCGTGGTATCCAGTATGGTACTGAACCAGACGTACACGGATGGACACGCGTGGTGATTGAATAAAAAACAGACTAATTAACAAGAACTATGAAACCTACTCTTTTTCTCCTTGCTGCGGGAATGGGCAGCCGCTATGGTGGCTTGAAGCAGTTGGACGGTCTCGGACCAAACGGTGAGACCATTATGGATTATTCTATCTACGATGCCATCCAGGCAGGATTTGGCAAGATTGTATGGGTGATTCGTAAGGACTTTGAGGAGCAGTTCCGCTCTCAGATATTGTCTAAGTATGAGGGTGTTATTCCCTGCGAACTGTGTTTTCAGGGCATCGATAGCTTGCCAGAGGGCTTTAAGTGTCCAGAAGGTCGCGTGAAGCCTTGGGGCACCAACCATGCTGTGCTGATGGGTAAGGATGTGATTAAGGAACCATTCTGTGTCATCAACTGCGATGACTTCTATGGTCGTGATGCCTTCATGTCCATCGGTAAGTATCTCTCTAATCTGCCAGAAGGTGCGAAGAATAAGTATGCGATGGTGGGTTTCCGTTGCTGCAACACACTCTCGGAGAACGGTTCTGTAGCTCGTGGCGTGTGCATGTATGACGATAACCGTCATTTGGTGGACGTTGTGGAGCGTACAGAAATCCTGCGTCAGGCAGACAAGGGTAATGCCATCTGCTACAAGGATGAGCAGGGTGAGTGGATTCCACTGGCAGAGAACGTGCCTGTGAGCATGAACATGTGGGGCTTCACACCTGACTACTTCGAGTATTCGGAGGCAGAATTCAAGGAATTCCTCAGTGACCCCAAGAACATGGAGAACCTGAAGGCTGAATTCTTTATTCCACTGATGGTGAACAAGCTCATCAAGAGCGGTACGGCTACGGTGGAGGTGCTCGACACAACATCAGTTTGGTTTGGTGTGACGTATGCTGCAGACCGCGAGGCTACAGTGGAACGCATCGCAAAGCTGGTGGCTGACGGAGTGTACCCCAATAAATTGTTTTAATATAAAATGAAAGAAAAGTAGAGGAGTTACGTGTGGTAGCTTCTCTATTTTTTGTTAAATTCCCCAATACCCATGAAAGGAATAGTGCTCGCTGGTGGGTCGGGTACAAGACTTTACCCCATCACCAAGGGTGTGAGCAAACAGCTCATTCCCATCTTTGACAAACCGATGGTGTATTATCCCATCTCAGTGCTGATGCTGGCTGGTATCAGGGAGATACTGATTATCTCCACACCGTATGATTTGCCTGGCTTCAAGCGTCTGTTAGGCGATGGAAGTGATTACGGCGTGCATTTCGAGTATGCTGAACAGCCTTCGCCAGATGGTCTTGCTCAAGCCTTCATCATCGGTGAAAAGTTTGTGGGCAATGATGATGTGTGCCTTGTGTTGGGTGACAACATCTTCCATGGACATGGTTTCTCGAAGATGCTGAGGGAATGTGTGGAGAATGCCAAGATGGGCAAGGCGAGCGTGTTCGGCTATTGGGTTCAAGACCCTGAGCGATATGGTGTGGCGGAGTTTGACAAGGAGGGTAACTGCCTCTCTATTGAGGAGAAACCAAAGGAGCCTAAGAGCAACTATGCCGTGGTGGGTCTTTATTTCTATCCGAACAAGGTGGTGGAAGTGGCAAAGCATATCAAGCCATCGGCACGCGGTGAGTTGGAAATCACGACGGTGAACCAAGAGTTCCTCAATGAGAAGAATCTGAAGGTGCAGCTGCTGGGACGTGGTTTTGCATGGCTTGATACGGGTACGCATGACTCGCTTGCGGAGGCTTCCACCTTTATTGAGGTGCTGGAGAAAAGAACCGGCTTGAAGATAGCCTGTCTGGAAGGTATTGCCTACCGCAATGGCTGGATTACAACAGAGAAACTGCGTGAACTGGCTCAGCCAATGCTGAAGAACCAATATGGACAGTATCTGTTGAAATTGGCTGAAACAAGAGATTTCGGTAGAGTTAACTAAATATAGCGATAATCATTCAATTGGCAATAAAGCAATGAAAGCATTGAAATGGACTGCAGGTGCACTGCTTATGTTGATGGCATGCACAGGAAATAAGGGTGCTACGGCAGAAGCCGCTGCTGCTGATGATTCAGCAGCTGTGACGGTATCGGACACGTTGGTGTTTGAGGAAGTGGAGTTGGTGGATTCATTGGCGTACAAAATCAAGGTGGTTGATTATAGTGGCGATGAGGAGCCGTATCCTTACACAATTGAGACGGTGACGGATTACTACAAATTGTCAACACTCAAGGCTGTGGCTGGTAAACCCAAGGTGGTGGAGTTTATCAATCAATGGCTAACCCTCTCTGCTGCAGGGGAATATATGGAAGAGCCTGCGACTGCAGAGAATGTGGCGAAGCATTATGCTCAGTTGAAGAAAGAAGGCTATGTCGATGTACGCTCTGCTTTTAAGAGAGCGAGTGGCGCCTCTTTGGGAGAGAATGCCAGTGAAGATGAAGAGAATGAGGATGGACTGATGGATATGGGCTTTGCATCAGCTAACGAATGGGATCACAACGTTTCTATCCATTGGCAGACACCAACATTACTTACTTTGTGGAAATCTGGTTACGACTATTCTGCAGGTGCTGCTCATGGAATGCCATGGGATTTTGGCGTGACTTTCGACTTGAAGAACCTGCGTTTGCTCACCTATGATGACATCCTCAAGCAGGATGGTCGCAAGGCTGTGCTGAAAATGGTGATTGCTGAGTTGCAGGATGAATTTGGCGAAGATGACATGCTGAACTCACCTGAGGAAATCGAACTTCCTGCCAATGACCCTGCATTGGAGGCTGAGGGTGTCCGTTTCGACTATGGCGCCTATGAGATTGGTCCTTACGCTTTAGGTATGCCTGGTGTGGTGATTCCTTACGAGAAGATGAAACCCTATCTGACAGACGAGGTGAAGGAACTCCTGGGTTTGTAATAGAACAATCAAGTATCTACCTAAATCAGAACCGACAATGAAGAAACTCAAGATTAAATGGTTGGTATGGACGGGCAAAGTGCTATCGTCTATGGTTGCCATGCTGGGTATGTCCTCCTGTTTCTTTCAGCCCAGTATGTATGGCGTGCCTAATCCTAATTGGAATCCTGATTCTACGGCCACCGATTCTACGTCGATGGATTCGGCAAAACGAGCTCCTCAAAAGGAATTCAGGGCAATGTATAGTGTACGCCCCGCTATTTATAAACAGAATGTGATTGACAAAGAGGGCGTGGACATAGAAGTGATGCAGGATTGATTGTATGGCGATTCTCTCTCTGAAACAGAAGGTGGGCTTGGAACTTGACCGCCAAGTACGCAAGACTCACAAGCAGTTGCATCCTCTTCGTCAGCTTTTCTGGGAATGCACGTTGCGTTGCAATCTGCATTGCAAGCATTGTGGCAGCGACTGCAAGACGGAGTCGCTGGCTCCCGATATGCCTGCTGCTGATTTCCTCAAGGTGATTGACGAGCAGGTGACGCCTCATGTGGATACGCATGAGACGATGATTATCTTCTCGGGAGGTGAGCCGTTGGCAAGGAAAGACATCGAGGATATTGGTTTGGAACTGTATAAACGTGAATATCCTTGGGGAATGGTGACCAACGGCATGATGTTCACCGAAGAGCGTTTCAAGCGGTTGTGCGCATCGGGTTTGAGAAGTGTGGCGGTGAGTCTTGACGGCAAGGAGGAAGACCACAACTGGATGCGTGGACATGAGAGCAGTTTCAAGAATGCCATGCGGGCAATCCGTCTGCTGGCTGGTCAGAAGCAGGTGATTTGGGATGTGGTGACGTGTGTCAATAACCGCAATGTGCAGTATTTGCCTGAACTGAAGGAGATGCTGTATGAGGCAGGAGTGCGACAGTGGCGACTATTCACCATCTTTCCAGCAGGACGTGCCAAGCAGCATCCTGACTTGCAGATTTCTGATGAGAAATTCCGTGAATTGATGGAGTTTATTGTGGCATGCCGCAAAGAGGGAAAAGTGCATGCCAGCTATGCTTGCGAAGGATTCGTAGGCGAATATGAAGGAAAGGTGCGTGACCACCTCTACCGATGTGAGGCGGGATTGAGTGTGGCATCCATTCTGATAGATGGCAGCATTTCAGCTTGCACCAGCATTCGTGGCAAATACTATCAGGGAAATATTTACAAAGACAACTTCTGGGATGTGTGGGAGAATGGTTTCCAGAACTACCGCAACCGCGATTGGATGAAGAAGGGTGATTGTGCCACCTGCAAGATGTTCCGCTATTGCGAGGGTGGGGGAATGCACTTGCGTGATGAAGAAGGAAACCTGATGATGTGCCACATGAAGCGGTTAGGGCACTAATACCTGGATTTCTTTGTAACAACGAATTGAACGAATTAAACGAATTCTTAGTTTGGCATAGCCAATTCCGAATAGCAAGTTTTTATATCAAACGCTATCATAAATTCGTTTAATTCGTTCAATTCGTTGTTAAATAATCATTGTGCTTATTCAGCAAATCTGCTGCCAATCTTTGTGATGCGACCTGCTGGCTTGCTCACAGAATCTGTGTTGGCATCGCCATTGCGAGTCTTTGCATAGGAGTAGTAAATGCCGTTGTAGTAGTAGCCACCATCCCAGCCCCACTCGAGGTAAGTGTAGCCGTAATTGCTGTACAGGTAGTCGTAATCGTACCAGCTGTAGTAGTCGGCTATCTTGATGAGGTCGAAGTATGAGTCGGTGTTGCCGAAATAGCCTGTAAAGTGGTTGTTGTTCAGACGATAGTCGCGAATGGTTGTGTTGTACTCAGGATAACCAGGATAAGTCAAGTTGATGCGACCATTGACGACGCTCCAGTTGAAACGGTAACTGAGTCGCTTATAAGGGCTGACATTGCCGTTCGCATTTGGTGCGCTGCTGTACCAGTCAACTTGGTAACCATAACCATGTGTGGCATAGTCGTAGTCAGGATAGAAGATGAGGTCGGTGTCGTAGGAGTCGAACTCGTCGTAGAATCCGTCGGGGTAGGTGTAGCCGTAGTACATGCCGAAATCACCCTGCCACTGTCCAGAGAGCACCATAGCCTCTTCTGTGTCGTCATTTGAGCACGAAGTGAACATCATGCAGAGTCCTGCTACAGCAATGATGCTGAAAAGAGAAAATGCCTTTTTCATATTTGTCTTGTTTTTAATGGTGAATATTCATTGATGGGTTCTCATTCTAAGTTGCGTTGTGGTCATTGCTCCTGCTCTGCAAATCGGTTGAAGATGCGGATGGGGCAGTTTTCGCCAGCAGGTTGCACTTTCGTGCCGTCAGGCATTGTGATGGGGCTTGCTGCGGGTGCATCGGTGCTTCGTGTCTTGGCATAGCCGTACCCGTAGTAGTCATCGTAGTAGATGGGTGTTGTGCTGTCCCATGCCCAAAGCAATACTGCCGTAGTGCCGGCGACGGTGCTTGCGGTGTAGAATCCTGCATAGTCATACCACTTGTAGTCTTTCTCCACATTGTAGAGGTCGAAGGGGGTGTTGCCGATGTAACCCGTGAAGTGCTTCTTCTTCATCACATAATCGCGGATGCGGCAGTTGTATTCCGGGTAGCCGGGATAGTTGATGGTGATGGTTTGATGGTCGATGCTCCAATTGAAGTATAAACCGATTTTCTCGAAAGGTCCATCCTGATAGTAGTCCTCTTGATAGCCATAGCCCTGTGTCTCAAAAATCTTGTCTGAGTGAAACTCGATGACTGTGTAATCTGAGTTGTGCTGGATGCCTTCACGGTCAACGTATGACATGCCCCAGCTGCCGCGCCAAGTGCCTGAGAGACGGTTGGACAGTTTCTCGTCCTTGCTGCATGAGGTGCATACCATGCAGAGGCACAGTGTGGCAAGGATACCCATGAGTTGTTTTTTCTGTTTCATGTCAAGTTACAGTTTAGAGTTTATATTCAGAGAAGGGCTTTCACCTGTATCGATGTTGCAAAGTTACGACTTTCTTTTGAGAAATCGGTAGGGAAAAAACTATAATTTGGAGGAAATCCCTTTCACGCTGCAAAGTTACGACATTAAAAAGGCGGTATCAAGTTTTGTGCCAAAAAACAATATTTCTGGCACAGGTGTGCCAATTCCGCTCAAAATGGCAGGTGGATTCCGTCTGCGTTGGTGTCTTTACGAGCAAAGCGTGGATGTGTTTACGGGCAAAGTAAGAGTGTCTTTGCGGGCAACATGCGCAGGTCTTTGTGGGGGTCTTAGGGTATGGGTCTACGGGCGAGCCAACATGGAGCAGTTTGCAATGTCCCCATTCATGATGAAGGGAGCGTTACACTGCAAAAGGTAAATGGTAATTTTAGTAAATGGTAAATTTGGTAAATTTTGTCTCACGAGTACACGCGTATAATAAATATATATATAATAATATAATAAATATATATAATATATTTATTTACAGTACTCCCCCTATTAGTAATCTCCCAAACCAATCTGCAAATTACCAACATTACCAATTTACTTTATTTACCTTTTTTACTCAAAAAATTTTTTGCTAAAATAATGGCGTTTTTATTTGGTGCTTTGCTGGTTTTTTCGTAACTTAGTACAAAAATAATACATCGTGTTGTAACAAACTTCTCAAAAGTCTCGTTTGTACAGATAGAAGGGCTCTTGAAAAGAAGTATTAACAACTATAATAAATATGAATATGAAAAGAATAATCTTATCTGTCGTATTGATACTCTGTGCTTGTTGCATGTTCGGACAAAAAGACGACTTTGCAAAGTTGGCTGAAATCAAGGGAGTGAAGAGACTCCATTTTGACAAGGAACTGTTTGACAAAGGAATGAGTGTGGACTTAGGAAGCTTCCAGATGGATGTAGGAGCAGGAGATGTTGACATGAATTTTGGTGAAATGATGCCTGGCAAGGTGGAGGATTTGCAGATATTCAGTTGTGAGAAAAAGAAGGCATCTGCCCAATTGAAAAAGGAGGTTCGGAAACTTTTGAAGGACAACAAGTATCAGACATTGATGAATGTGAAGGACGATGGGGATGATGGTGCTTTCGTGAACATGTACATGTGTCAAGTGGACGAGAAGACACAAATTGTCTTCTTGGGAGAAGACGAGGAAGGAATCAAGTTGATTGTTCTCATGGGTAAGTTTGACTTGTCAGAACTGGTAGCTAAGGCGATGAATGACGAGGAGGAAGCCCAGAAGATGTCGCTCTCTGTGAAGACGCATAATTGGGAGGATGATGGCGATGACGAGAACGAATCTCCCAAGTACAAAGATTGCCTGATTGTGATTGATGGAAAGATCTATCCAGACCTCCATACGCAGGATGAGGCTGTACGGTATATGTTCGACCACAATATGGATTGGAGCGGAAGTCCCAAAGACATGAATGTGCTGGAGGGAAAAGATGTGAAAAAGAAGTACCCGAACTCAAAGAAGAAAATGGCATTTGAATATACAACATCTAAAGGTCAAAAATAATATGAAGAAGTTATTATTATCAATGGCACTGCTGCTCAGTATGGGCAGTGCAATGGGGCAGACGGCGGAGAAGCTGATTGCCAAGTGGAAGGCGATGCCGGGTGCTCAGTATGAAGTGAGTGCTGGGGATTCTATCGAAATGGCGAGCGATGAAGAGATGGCTGCAAATGGACTGAGCGAGGAAGATATTGCATTCATCAAGAAGAATTTCAAGCGGAGTGAACAGGTGACACTGAAGGTGGATTCTATTCAGCAAGAGGTGTTGAACAGGGACATCCAAGCATTGAAAGGATATGAATTGCTCATGGTGGTGAACGAGAACAATGCTCCTGATGAGGAAGGCAATCT
Source organism: Bacteroidaceae bacterium (assembly GCA_024688885.1). GTDB lineage: Bacteria > Bacteroidota > Bacteroidia > Bacteroidales > Bacteroidaceae > Minthosoma. The sequence goes on from JAILDV010000002.1 coordinate 33,648, forward strand.
CTTTCAGCAACTGATGAATCAGGTAATGAACCCTCAAATTAAAGTGGCTGTCTATGGAAGGGTGAAGAAGAAGATGGTGGATGATGTGCTGGTGCGATGCGACATCGACGCCTGGGACAAGGTGGCGCTGAGTCATATTGAATGTAAAATCAAGAAGGACATTTTAGGAAAACTCATTCAAATGGATGGCGATATTGTTAGTATTGAGCGAGAGAAGGACGATGTGATAGATATGAAGGAAATGGTGAAAGAGGTGGAGGCTGGCAATGTGCTGTTTGTTATTGAGGGTGAGGAGCATCCGGAACTGCATTCCTTGGATGAGGCGAAAGCATATATGGATAGCATCAACTTTCACCACAACCATGAAACATGGGTGGTTGGTGGAGGCGTGAAAGAGAAGTACCCTCATACGGACAAGAAGGTGGTCATTGAGTGGTGGGATCGAAGTGATTTCTCTAAAATGTCTGCAGAAGAACTGAAAACAGAAATCAAGAATTGTGTCATCCTCTTGAATGGAGAGTATCGTCCTGAATTCCACAATGAAGATGAAGTTATTAAATACTTGAGCGATGAGGATGGCGTGCTGAATGGCGAATGTGGCGTCCGTTATTATTTCAATCAAGAAAAGGCATCGAAATATGACAAGACAAAGAAGGTGGTGGCTGAAATCACTTTCACAGAGGTTGAAGAAGAAAAGTGACTGAACTGAATGGACGCACGGGAGTTTAAGCAACGGTTTATGCCTTTCCACAGGCGGCTCTATCGGGTGGGATACCATCTGACGGGCAATGCGCAGGATGCCGAAGACCTGCTTCAGGACACGTACTTGAAGCTCTGGCAGAAGCGTGATGACCTGCGGCATGAGGCAATCACGGAAGCCTATCTCGTGACGCTGATGCAAAACCTCTACAAAGACCAACGGCGACTGAAACGCATCGACACCTCGGAGGACATCGACGACCACGCTGACCCGCCTGATGAACGCAGCCTCTCTGAAACCTATGAGGCGAAAGATGAGGCTCAGCAGATAGAAACCCTGATGGACGGATTGCCCCAACGGGACAGCAGCATCCTCCGAATGCATCTGGTGGAAGAAAAGTCCTACGAAGAAATCGAACGTGACACAGGACTTTCGCAAGGAAACATCCGAATCATCATGATGCGAACGAAACAGAAACTGAAACAACAATTTCAAAAACTCACAAAGACATGGAAGGACTGAATTGGAAAGAACTCGAACAAATCCCCATCCCGGAAGGGCTGGAGGAAAGGCTTTCGGCGAAGATAGATGAGTGGGAGAAGGATACCCTCTCCCCAACCCTCCCCCGTAATGGGGAGGGAGACCATCCTGAGTCTTTGTCATTGAGAAGCAAGCCGAATGGCTCTCCCCATTACGGGGGAGATGTCCGCAGGACAGAGAGGGTCTTCCCCTGGCTTGCCATTGCCGCATCTGTTGCCCTTGTCTTCGGAGTGGGGTATTACCTCCTCAATAATAATGAGGAAAAAGTCAACCTTGCCGAGCAGGACACCTACCAAGACCCTGTTGTTGCCCAACAGGAAGCTGAGAAGGCGCTGAATCTCTTGGCGTATAACTTGAACAAGGGAATGGGTCAAATGAAGAAGGCGAAAGCGATCAGCGACCATACGGAAATGACTTTGAACAAACAACTAAACATCTTGAAATGACATGAAACAGATGGTTTTCAAAACAATATTTGTGCTGGCAATGGCACTGATGAGCCTGCAAGCCAACGCCCAGGTGAAAGAGTTTGAAAAATATGCCGACACCAAGAACGTGACCTATGTGTTCATCTCAAAATTCATGCTTCGCATGGCGGGAAAGGCAAACACACCCTCCGTGCCTGGTGTGGACACGAAAAGCCTGATGAACAAACTGACGGGAATCCAAATCATCACCTCTGAAAACGAGGCGGCTTCAGCACGACTGAAGTCAGACGTCCAATCCATCGTCAAGCAGGGCAAGTACGAACTGCTCATGCAAGTGGATGAGGATGACCAGAAGGTGCGTATCTATCACCGTGAGGGCAAGAAACAGTCAGCCGTTGTCATGATGGCAGACGAAGACGGGGAATTTGCCGTCATCGTCTTCTCCGGAACCTTCACACTGGACGATGTGCAGAAGATGACGAAGTGATGCCATCCACACACACAAATGAGAGAGGGGCGCGACATTCATCGCACCCCTCTCTTTCTTTACGCTTATTCTAAACGGATAAGGCTATTGTTACTTCATCGAATAGACAACGTCCATGATTTTCTTGCCAATCTCGTCTGCTGCCTCCATCGTGGCTGCTTCTGAATAGACGCGGATGATGGGTTCAGTGTTGGACTTGCGAAGATGCACCCACTTGTCAGGGAAGTCAATCTTCACACCATCGATGTCGTTCACTTCCACCCCTTCCTGTCCAGTGTACATCGCCTTGACCTTTGCGAGGATAGCATCCACGTCGGTGGAAGCATCAAGGTCAATGCGGTTTTTGGCGATGGCATAATCGGGATAGGTGGCACGGAGCTGGCTGACAGTGAGCCCAGGCTTTGCCTCACGCTCGTGTGCCAGATGGGAGAGGAAGAGGGCGATGCCAACGAGGGCATCACGACCATAATGGGCAGCGGGATAGATCACACCACCGTTTCCTTCGCCGCCAATGACGGTGTTGGTCTCCTTCATTTTGGTCACAACATTCACTTCGCCCACAGCGGCAGCGTTGTACTGCTGACCATACTTGCGGGTGACATCACGCAGGGCACGAGTGGAAGACAGGTTGCTCACGGTGTTGCCCGGAGTGTGCTTGAGAATGTAGTCAGCCACAGTGACGAGGGTGTATTCCTCACCATACATCTTGCCGTCTTCGCAGATGAAAGCAAGGCGATCCACGTCTGGGTCAACGACGAAACCGACATCGTTGCCTCCCTTTGCCATCAGCCCCATAATGTCGGAGAGGTTCTTCTCCAAAGGTTCAGGGTTGTGCTGGAAGTCGCCTGTGGGTTCTGCATAGAGCGGGGTGACGTGTTCAACCCCGAGGGCCTTGAAGAGTTTGGGCAGGATGATGCCGCCCACGGAATTGATGCTGTCAAATGCAACATGGAAATTCTGCTTCTTGATGGCTGGCACATCAACGAGGTCGAGACCCAGCACCATGTCAATGTGCTTTTGGTCGTAGGAGTTGTCCTCAATGTATTTGCCAAGACCGTCAACATCAGCATAGTCGAAGTCTTCTGCCTCAGCAATCTTCAACACCTCGTTGCCTTCGGTGGCATTGAGAAATTCGCCTTTCTCGTTGAGGAGCTTGAGAGCGTTCCAATGACGGGGGTTGTGGCTGGCTGTGATGATGATGCCGCCACAGGCACCTTCCATCGCCACGGCTATCTCAGTGGTGGGTGTGGAGGCAAGCCCGATGTTGACTACGTCGAAGCCCATGCCCATAAGAGTGCCGCAAACAACGTTCTTGACCATCTCGCCAGAGATGCGGGCATCACGACCTACCACAATCTTGTTGCTTTTCACTTTTGTGGTGCGACGAATCAGAGTGGCGTATGCACTTGTGAATTTTACAATGTCGAGGGGATTCAAGCCCTCACCGGCACGTCCGCCAATTGTACCGCGGATGCCGGAAATGGATTTAATCAGACTCATATCAATATTTGTGATTTGTCAAATGATGAATGATGATTCCTCTTTGTTTATCGCTTTCACCTCATCAATAGTTAGGTGGAATCATGTATGTGATTTCGTAGTAATAGGGTTGCACCTTACCAGATGCATAGCTGGTGCCAGAGGAATGGGGCACAATGAGACGCACTTTAGCCTCCTCGCCGTCAGTCTTGGTCAGTCGGATGAAATCCAGAGGCTTAAGCCATCCCATCGGTACAACAGAAGAAGTGTAGGCTTCTTTCATGGTGCCAATGGTGAACGATGCTGTGTAGCTGCGGCTGTAGTGGCTGTAGGTGCACATCATCTCGTCAATCTTGCTGGTCATGTCTTTGTAGATGGTCAGATTGGTGTTGGTGGTGTCACCTGCCTGAATGTCATATTCCAGGAACTTGCAGAGAATAGGACGGGTGACGGTGGTGTCTTTCCGTGCTTTTGCCAACTCCATCATCGTGGGACCATTCCCCTTACGGACAATCTGCATGTAGATGCCATCGCTGTTGAATTTGACAAATTCATTCTTCGAGAGGTCGGTCATGCTGTCTTGTGCATAGAACTGCTCTTCGGTGATAGCATTGATTTTTCCCACGAAGTCGTTGTCCAGCAAGAACTGCCCGATAGCCCGTTCCTCTTTCTTCTTTTTCTCAGCGTAGGTCTCACCATCGCTGCAACTGGTTGTAAATACGGAAGTGCTCACGACGCACGTCGCGAGCACTAAATAGAGTAATTTCTTCACTGATTATTTCTTCTTTTGGTCATTCTTGACGGTTTCAATCTCTTCTTCGTAGGAGATACCTTCCTCTGTGTGTTCGGAAGCGGTCTCCTCTTTTTTCTTTGCCAAATACTCTGGCAATGCAAGACCTGCCTGGTCGAAGAGCTCGTGGAGTGGGGGAACACTCTTCATCAAGCCGCTGAGGAAATTGGCTGTGCTTCCTTTTCCGTCGGCTGAGTTGCCAGAATCCCAAACGGTGACGTGGTCGATGTTGATGCCCTTGATAGCTTCCACCTGTGTCTTGACAAGTTCTGGCAATTTTTCCAAGAGCAGGAGCATGTATGCCTTGTTGGCGTCGCCACCTGCTGCCTGCACCATCTTGTCGTAACCTTGTGCCTGACGAGAAAGAATCTCAAAGAGACCGCGTGCCTCTGCCTCCATCTTGGCGTATGCGGCATCTGCTTCACCCTTCGCATTCACACGAATCTTTTCTGCTTCAGCCTCAGCCTCGATAATCTTACGTTTCTTCTCAATCTCTTGACTGACAAGGACATTGGCACTTTGTGTGGCACGTTCACGATTGGCACGGGCTTCCTCGGCTTTCTGTTCTGCAGAATAAGCCTCTTCGAGCGCCTTAGCGGCTGCCACCTTCTCGGCAGCAATTGCCTTACGCTGTGCCTCTGCCTCACGTTCACGGCGGTCAGCATCGGAATTGGCAATCTGCACTTTTGCCTCGTTTTCACCCTGCACGGCTTGTGCATTTGCCTCTGCAGTACGGATACGGGTCTCTCGGTTGGCATCAGCCTTACCAATTTCACCGAACTTCTCCTGTTCAGCCACGCGCACCTTGGCTTCGTTGATGGCCTTAGCTGCAGCTTCCTGACCCAATGCCTCAATATAACCGCTTTCATCATTGATGTCGGTCACATTCACGTTGATGAGACGAAGACCAATCTTTTTCAATTCCACCTCAACGTTGCTGGAGATAGCATCAAGGAATTTGTCGCGGTCACTGTTCAATTCCTCAATACTCATCGTGGCAATGACCAGACGCAATTGACCGAAGAGGATGTCTCGTGCCAGTTCCTGAATCTGACCGGCCGTGAGACCCAGCAAACGTTCGGCTGCTGCAGTCATGCTCTCGCTGTCGGTAGAGATACCCACCGTAAAACGGCAAGGTACATCTACGCGGATGTTCTGACGTGACAGTGCATTGGTGAGGTTTGCATCAATGCTGATAGGAGTCAAACTCAGGTATGCATAGTCCTGAATGATAGGCCAAACAAATGTGCCGCCGCCATGCACACATTTGGCAGAGCCTCTGTTTCCTGTTGTTCCATAAACTACCAGAATCTTGTCGGATGGACATCTTCTGTAACGATTGATAATGGAGATGAGAAGCACTATGGCTACCACCACTGCAACAATAATAAGATAGGTCATATTGATTTGTGATTAAATGATTTTACTATTTGTTGATGTTCCTGTTGTAAGAGAGTTGTTATTTCACGAGTACAGTGGAACCGTCAATGACACTGACAACAGTGACTTTCCGCCCGCTGGAGAAAGCTTCTCCATCAGTCATGGCATCAAATTCCTGCACGGAACCATTGATGCTCACCTGTACTTTGCCTTTCCCTTCCCTTTGGGCCGGAATACGCAGATAGACATCCACTGTTTTCCCTACGCAGTCTTCAATGTTGAAGGCGCCGTTGTGCTCCAGCTTCTTGGTCTGTTTTTTGATGAAGAAAAACATCAGTACGAATCCTACACCGACCAGGACTGCGATGAAGGTGAGCAACCACATGTTTTTGATTGCCCCGTTAAAGCAAACGCCTGCCCAGCCGAAACCGACGATGAAATTGACAAAGTTCTTGATGCTGAACAACGAAATGCCGCCACCCAAATCCATGGTGTCGCCACCATCAAAGTCCACATCCATGTCACTACTGTCCATACCAATCAGGGTAAGCACCATCTGAATGATGAAGATGATGGAGCCAACGATAGCACATCCCCAGAATACTTGCATCCATGTGTCCATGGATTGATAGGTTTCCAACCACGTCATACTTGCTTCTGACGGGATGGCAGCATCCAAAAATTCTAACATAGTTCTTAATGTTTTGGTTGAAACTGGCTACAAAGATAGGCTTTTTAATTCATAATTCATCATTCATCATGCACAATTCACATTTTTTTACTACTTTTGCAGGCAAAATAGCAAAATAATACATGATATGAAGATAGGATTTGACAACGAGAAATACCTGAAGATTCAGTCTGAGCATATCAGGGAACGTATCGCCCAGTTTGACGGCAAGCTTTACCTCGAATTGGGCGGTAAACTGTTCGATGATCACCATGCTTCGCGTGTGTTGCCGGGGTTTAAGCCTGACAGCAAATTGCGGATGTTCCAGCAATTGAGTGACAGTCTGGAGATTGTGATTGTGATTAGTGCGGAGGACATCGAGAAGAACAAGATGCGTGCTGACCTTGGCATCACCTACGATGAGGATGTGCTGCGTTTACGTGATGAGTTCATGAACCGTGGCTTTATGGTGGGTTCTGTGGTTATCACACATTATGATGGTCAACGTGCTGCCGACCAATTCCGTCATCGTCTTGAACGCATGGGCATCAAGTCCTATTGCCACTATCTGATTGACGGCTATCCCCACAACGTGGAACTGATAGCCTCCGACGAAGGCTTTGGCAAAAACGATTACGTGGAGACGACCCGTCCGTTGGTCATCGTGACGGCTCCCGGTCCCGGCAGTGGCAAGATGGCGGTCTGCCTAAGTCAACTTTATGGTGAGAACAAGCGTGGCGTCCGTGCTGGTTATGCCAAGTTCGAGACTTTCCCTGTTTGGAGCCTTCCTCTGAAACACCCCGTGAACATTGCCTATGAGGCGGCCACGGCTGACTTGAACGACGTGAACATGATTGACCCCTTCCACTTTGATGCTTATGGGAAGGTGGCTATCAACTACAATCGTGACATTGAGATTTTCCCTGTGCTTCATGCACTCTTTGAGGGTATCTATGGCGAGAATCCATATAAATCGCCCACAGATATGGGTGTGAACATGGTGGGATTCTGTATCTGCGACGATGATGTTTGCTGTCAGGCTTCAAAAGACGAAATCATCCGTCGTTACTATGATGCTACAAACAAATTGGCAGATGGTGCTTGTAATGAAAATGAGATCAGCAAGATACAAATGCTGTTCAATCAGGCAAAAATTACGACGGCAGATCGCCGTGTGACTGTCGCTGCCAATGAAAGGAAGAACCAGACAGGGGTTCATTGTGCGGCAATGGAACTGGAGGATGGCACTATCATCACTTCCAAGACGGGTGACTTGCTTGGTTGCTGTGCCGCCCTGCTGCTCAATGTGATGAAGCACTTGGCTGGTATCGGGCATGACATCAAACTCATTCCTCAAAGCATGATTGAGCCTATCCAAAAGACAAAGATAGATTATTTGCGTGGCACGAACCCACGATTGCACACCGATGAAGTGCTTGTCGCCATCTCTGTGCTTTCCCAGCATGACGAGAATTGCCGCCGAGCCTTGGAACAACTTCCCAAACTTCGTGGATGCCAGATGCATACAACCGTGATGCTGGGCGAGGTGGACCGCAAGATTCTGAAACGATTAGGATGTGGGCTTACTTGTGATCCGGTGAAGAAGAAGTGATTGCGAGAATCGTGGAATAAAAAATAATGGAAGGTTGTCAGCCTTCCATTATTTGTTGAATCTTTTCAAAAGTCATGCCCTCAAAACTGTCGAGGACATAGTTGCATTTATCTTTGATTTCTTCTCGGGTGTGACCGGTTGGGAGTCCGATGGTGAAGATTCCTGATGCCATGCCTGCTTGCAGTCCTGTATAGGCATCTTCGAACACCACACATTCATCAATGCCGGCATCAAATACTCGGGCACCCTGCAGGTAGCAGTCTGGGGCGGGTTTCGATGCGGTGAAATCTTCTGCGGTGAGCACCTTGTCGAACAGACTGTCAAAATCTGAAATCTGACGTCTCACACTGTTCATCTTGGGAATGTTGGAACTGGTCACTACGGCGCATTTCACCCCATTCCTTTTCAGGTCTTTTAGAAAGTCAAGCGCTCCTGGGTAAAACTCGTATTTCATCTGTGCTTCCCAAGCATTCAGCCCTTCTGTAATCTCTTCTTGCCATTGAGGATTGGGGAAGTAAGTGTCGAAGATTTGTGTGAGCGTGGTGCCTTTGATGAGAAATTCAAGCCTTGGCACATCCGGGCGGTATTTGCGTGCTGTCGCTCCCCAAAAGACGGTGTATTGGTCTTCCGTGTCCACCAATGTGCCGTCTAAATCGAACAACGCAACTTTCAAACGTCTGCGTCTTGGAATGTTTCTGTCACCCTTCACAAACAGCTCACCCCAAGGTGTTGCTGTCTTCTCATCTTCAATGTCTTCGTTCCGTTTTGTCCAAAATGATGCCATGATTTTAATAATTTTGATGCAAAGATACTTGTTTTTCATGGATTTTCATTACTTTTGCAACGATTTTTCTTAGTAACATTTAAAAACTCAAACACATGAAGAGATTATTTTTTGTAGCAGCCATGCTGCTGGTGGGCATTGCTGGTTTTGCCCAATCAAAGAACCTCCCAAAACCGAATCTGCAGCGTCAAACCCTTTCTGTGATGGAAGCTTATAAACAGCGCAAGTCTGTGCGTGAGTATAGTGCCAAGGATCTTTCTGACCAAGACCTGAGCGACCTCTTGTGGGCAGCACAGGGTCAGAACAGAGAGGATGGACACCTTACTGCTCCCACAGCCATGAACCGTCAGGAAATCCGTCTCTACGTGTTCACGTCCAAGGGCGTTTCTCTCTACGATCCTAAGGCAAACACGCTTACACAAGTCGCTGCCGGAGATCACCGTGATCTTATGGCTGCTGGTCAGGCTTTTGCCAAGGATGCTCCAGTAGTACTTCTGATGGTGGCTGATTTGGACAAGTTCGGTAGCAATAACCAGCATGCACAGAGTATGGCAGCTGTGGATACAGGCATTGTTTGCGAGAACATTAATCTTTTCTGTTCTGCAGTCGGTTTAGCAACAGTTCCTCGCGCCACAATGGACAGTAAAGGAATCAGTTCACTTCTTGGCTTGAACGAGAATCAAATTCCATTGATTAACAATCCTGTAGGCTATACGAAATAGCGTAAGCCCAACAAGGGTTAACGTGTGATTGATTGGCTACATTGAGTGCTTCGGTGTAGCCAATCATTGTTATTGATGCTTTCATCAGCCTTAACGTAAGGATACAAAAAAAATGAAATCCATCACGGACTTCACTTTCCTCGTCATCTTTCCTCATTGTGAAAGAATGAACCAAAATCTTTTACTAACCTAAAACCTATTGTATAACTTATGTCTAATTCACTGTTTCTTTTATCCTATTGAAAAACAATCTATTTTACCAAAACTAAATTAACCTTACTGAGTCTTTATTCTCACCTTAACACTAATACCTATTATATTATAAAGAATAACCTTTTCTGTTTATTTCAAATTCTAATTGATGTCAGGGAACATTTCTTTGTGGACTTCGACAAGTCTTTGTTCCTTTTGACGCTGCAAAGGTACGGACTTTTTGAACGATGGTGCTAATAATTGTAGAAAAAACTTCAAAAATGGTATCTTTACTTGACATACATCAATGTATGTGTGCGCACACAAACCATTTTTTGTTGCACATTGATGGTGAATAGAGGGTGTCGCGAGAATTGCTGATTATTCATTTAACAGAGCTCCAAAATACCTTGAGCTGAACCTGGATTATTTTATTATGGTAAACACCTGAACAGACATGCTATAATATACGTTTATGTTTCCTTTTGTATATGTTTATGTTTCCTTTTTCTCTCTATTTTTGCCCTATAAATTGTCACGAAATGCCCATTTTTAGGGATATATGTGTGCTTTATCCACTTTTTTTTATGTTGTTTGCACTTTTTTAGATAAAAAGTTTGGTCATGATGAGATGATTCTCTACATTTGCAACGCAATTTGAACGATGTGTATAAAGTAACGAAAGGAGTTGTGTATGAATAGTGTAGTTTTGATGATTATTATAGCGATTTTATTAGTAGCCTTGGCAGTTGTTTTCTACTTATATAAAAAAGAACACAGCAAAGGTGAAAAGTATAAGCAGGGAATGAAGGCGCAGAAGGAGTATTTGCAGAATATGAGCCATGATATCCGAACGCCGATGAACGCTATATGCGGTTTCTCCCAGATTCTTTGCAACAAACAAATTCGAGATATGCTTTCGGAAGAAGAAATCTCCGAGTATGGTGTCATCATTCAGAGTAATACGGACTTGTTGAGCACGTTAGTGAATGACATCCTTGATATCTCTGACATGGAAAGTGGCAAGTACCGTATGAATATCGGCACGTGCAATGTGAACGATGTGTGCAGAAAGGCTATCAGCACCGTGAAATACCGTTGTCCAGCAGGTGTCAATCTGTACATGACTACAGATGTGGATGATGACTATACGATAGAGAGTGATCCAAAGCGTGTAGAGCAGGTGGTGATGAACTATTTGACGAATGCCGAGAAACACACAGATGAAGGTGAGATTCACGTGCATGTGTCTTTGGAAGAGAATCCGGGCATGGTCACCTTCTCCGTCACGGACACGGGTGAGGGTGTTCCCCCCGAAAATGCAGAGCTTATATTTGGACGTTTTGAGAAGCTCAACACCATCAATGGCGGTACAGGTCTTGGATTACCTATCTGTCGCAAGATTGCCACGCAATTGGGTGGTGAGGCAAAACTCGACTTGTCCCATCAAGGTAAGGGCGCTCGTTTTATTTTCACGCATCCTGTGAAGAAATAAGAGATAATATAAAGGCTACCCATTCAGTTGGGTGGCCTTTATTGTTTTCATGATGATTTTTCCCAATACGAAGAGGAGGACTGCCAACAACAGGTAGCCCACATAAATGAGTGTTGTCCATGAGACAACGAGGTAAACCAGCATGCCCGCTCCAATAATCTTGGTGAGGTGGATAATGCCTGGTACGAAATAAAAATGATGATACACTTCGTCAATCACAGCAATGAGTGTGATGATGACGAGCCAGAGTACCACCACGAGCATTGCCATCAATGGAGGCAAAACAAGTGGGTTGAGAGTGGGGTGAAAGTAATACTCTTGCCAAAACTCAGGTACAAAGTTCTGCACGGAAGCGTATAGTGAGGCCATTATGGCGATGAACATGAGGAATAAAGCGGGGTAGGGACTTTGCATCTCATTAAGAAAATTAGGAAGGTGGAAGAGGTGCCATTTGTTGACCGTCTTCTTTCTCCCAATGATGATGGCGAGCAATCCGAAGGTAACGAGTGCGGACATCCAGATGACGCGGCTGCTTGAGAGTGCGTCCAGTATTTCAGAGATGAGATCGTCTGGGGTTGTTCCCTTCAGCAGTTCGCTTTCAGGAATCCATCCCATGGTGGTCTGGTTGCTTGCCACCTTCACCCAGATGGAGTCGATGGAGTCGCCAGGAATGGTTTTGATGGCAGCCACGGCGATGACATCATCTTTATAGACAAGGCAAGTGTCCATGATGAGGTCACCCTCACGGGGAATCAGTTTCAACGAGTCTGCCTTAACAAGAAAGTTGAAATTCTCGGAGTAGTGGTGTGTCAGTCTGAACACCAAAGAATCCACCTGCTTTGGCGTGATGTTCATCAGTGTTGAATCCTCCATGATGGCTGTGTCAACGATGTTGACGATGGTGGGCACAGAATCGCTGTCCACGGGGGTACTGTCCGAGGAATACGAAGTTGTGCCTCCCACGCAAGAGGCAATCAGCATGCCGAGGATGATATAGAATAGCTTTCTCATGGTAAAAATAGTTTCATCATGCAGTTTTTGCAGTCGAAGTCTAGCAGGAAACTTGTTCCGTTAGCCAGTTTCAGGGAAAGAGCCTCCTTTCTGGGTGAGTTTCTTTCTTTCAGGCACATTCCCAATTGCCGTCTGATGCAGTATTTGGAAATCATGACAGGCGTTGCCTTGTCGTGCGTCAATTCGTAGGGTTTCTCCACCTCTATGCTGACTGGCGAATGGGCTTGTCTCTCCAATGGGTAGAACTTTCTTCGTTCTGTTGTCAAAGCGTCTGACAATGTACGTCGCCATTGGCTTAGCAAGGATGAGGGGATGAAGTGATTCTTTGTTATGAGAACGTTCACTTGCTGTGCTTCGAAGATAGTGTCGCCGAGTTTGCTCAACTGCCGTTCGATATTCTCCTTCTGATGAGTGCGTGCCAGTTCGAACTTTTCCTCAATGTCAACAGATGCTGTTAATCCATCTTCATCCGTCATCGTGATGTGGTCTTCGTACACATCGATGTTTACGGCAATCTTTCTTTCAGCCGAGGGTTTGCTGAGCATCTTGTCCCATTCGATGTCTTGGTTGCGGAAGTATCGGACACCCCTTTGTGGATGGAACGAAGCGGCGTTGTTCACACGGAAACCCACCAGTTTCCCCCTGTCGATATAGCAGAGCCCGTCGCCATTGTGCAGCACCATGTCTTTCGTCACGGGTTCGCCCATTGCTTTCGGCGTGTCAATGTTGGCGTCAGGTTTGTCCACCGTCTTCACGAAGCCCCGGTTGAAACTTTTCCGTACGTCAGGCTTGAATTTCAGATGCACGTGTCCTGACGAGGTGCGGCAGAAATCCTTCGGGTGTTTTGCAATTACCCTGTTCAATGCCTCCGAATAGGCTGCTGTCACATTCTTCACATAGTCAGCATCTTTCAAGCGTCCCTCTATCTTCAGCGATGATGCCCCCGCCGTCAGCAACGCTTCCAGATGGTCTATCTGGCAATTATCTTTCAAGGAGAGCAGATGCTTCTCTTTCATCACAGTCTTCCCGTCAACCAACAGGTCAAACGCCATGCGGCACACTTGTGCACATTCCCCTCTGTTGGCACTTCTTCCAAACAGTGCCTCACTGGCATTGCACCGTCCGCTCAAACTGACACACAATGCCCCGTGCACAAAGACTTCAAGTTTTGTGTCAGGACAATTCTCGTGTATCTCGGCAATCTCATCCAATGTCAGTTCGCGTGCCAATACCACCTGCGGAAAGCCTAAGCCTGCAAGCATCTGTACCTTCTCCACCGTGCGATTGTCCATCTGCGTGCTGGCGTGGAGTGGAATAGGGGGCAGGTCCAGCGACAAGAGGCGCAAGTCCTGCACTATCAACGCATCCACACCGATGTCGTGCAACTGCCAGATGAGCTTTTCCACCTCCTGCATCTCGTCCTCGAAAACGAGGGTGTTCACCGTCACATACACCTTCGCCTTATACAGATGGGCAAACTCAACCAGCTGCCCGATGTCCTCCACGCTGTTTCCCGCACTGGCACGGGCGCCATAAGCATAGGCACCTATATAGACAGCATCAGCACCGTGCCTGATGGCCTCGATGCCAATGTCTGCTGTCTTTGCCGGAGCGAGAAGTTCGATGGGACGCATTAGTTGATTTCCTCGATGTTGAACGGTGTTTCTTGATACACGTAGTAGTTCAGCCAGTTGGTGTAGAGCAGGTTTGCTGCAGCGCGCCACCGGACGACAGGAGTTTTTGTCGGGTCATCCTGGGGGTAGTAGTTTAGTGGCAGGTTGATGGGTTTCCCCTTCTTCAAGTCACGCTTGTACTCTCCATCCAATGTCAGTGGCGCATACTCCAAGTGGCAGGTGATGAAGAACTCTCTTCCGTTTCTTGCCTCCACGATGGTCACGCCCGCTTCTTTGCTGTCTGCGATGATGTGCAGCCCCGGCACTTTCTCGATGTCCTTGCGATACACCTCGCAATGGCGGCTGTGTGGAGCATAGAACACATCGTCAAAACCTCTGAAGATGGGCAGTTCTGGCGCCAGCATCTGGTGCTCAAACACACCGAAAATCTTGTTGGTCGTGTTGTATTTTGGCACACCGTAGAAGTGGTACAACCCCGCAAATGCCGCCCAACACACATAGATGGTGCTGGTCACGTGGTTATGCGCCCAGTTGAACACCTCCTGCAGCTCCTGCCAGTAGGTCACATCCTCATAGTTGATGAACTCCAGCGGTGCTCCCGTCACAATCAGCCCGTCATACTTCTCCTTCTTCATGTCCTCGAAGTTGCGGTAGAACGCCAGCATGTGCTCGATAGGCGTGTTCTTGCTGGTGTGCGACTTGATTTTCATGAACTCCACCCTGATCTGCAGCGCAGAGTTCGACAAGATGCGGATGAAATCTGTTTCCGTCGTGATTTTCAGCGGCATCAAGTTGAGCACAGCCAAGCGGAGCGGACGAATCTGCTGACTGTCTGCCCGTTTGTAACCCATCGTGAAGATGTTCTCCTGTTTCAGTTCATCGATGGCAGGGAGTTGATCGGGTAAGATGAGTGGCATTATTTATTCTTAATGTAATCAACAATCCATGCGCCCACTTCCTTCGTGCCGTATTTGGCACCGCCTTCCACCTGAATTTCAGGCGTGCGCACATTCTGGTCGAGCGAAGCGTTCACAGCCTCACGGATGAGGGCACCCTCTTCCTTCAAATCGAAGTATTCGTAAAGCATGGCAACAGAAAGAATCTGAGCCAGTGGGTTGGCAATGTTCAAGCCCTTTGCTTGTGGCCAGCTGCCGTGGATAGGCTCAAACACAGGTGTGTGTTCACCTGTTGATGCAGATGGAAGCAAGCCCATGGAACCGGTGATGCATGAACCCTCGTCGGTGAGGATGTCACCAAAGGTGTTTTCGGTCACCATCACGTCGAAGAACTTAGGCTCCTGAATCATGCGCATGGAAGCGTTGTCCACATACATGAAGTCTGTCGTCACGTCTGGATACTGCGGAGCCATTTCTTGAGCCACAGCTCTCCACAGACGGCTTGATGCCAGCACATTTGCTTTGTCCACCACTGTCAGGTGCTTTCTGCGCTGACGGGCATACTGATAAGCCACTTTCAGGATGCGCTCCACCTCTGCACGGCTGTAGGCGTTCGTGTCGTAGGCATAGTCGTTGCCTTCCTTCTTCTCACCGAAATACATGCCGCCCGTCAACTCACGGATGCAGATGAAGTCAGCGCCACGCACCAACTCATCCTTCAGTGGAGACTTGTGCACGAGGCAGTCGAAGGTTGTCACAGGACGCACGTTGGCAAACAAGCCGAGTTTCTTTCTCATTGCCAGCAATCCCTGCTCAGGACGCACCTTCGCATTGGGGTTGTTGTCAAACTTTGGGTCACCCACCGATGCAAACAGCACAGCATCAGCATCCATACATGTCTGGAATGTTTCCTCTGGGAATGGGTCGCCCACTTCATCAATGGCATGTGCGCCACAGATGGCTTCCTTGTAACTTGCTTCGTGTCCAAACTTCTCAGCAACGGCGTTGCACACAGCCACGCCCTGCTCCATAATTTCTGGTCCGATACCGTCACCGGCCAGTACTGCAATTTTCAGTTTCATGTCTTTATTTAATTGTAGATTCTTTCGTGTAACACCTTGTCCTCCATGAAGCACGGATGCACAGGGCCATACCCGTGTCCGAACTCATATTCCGCACCCAAAGCGATTGCCTTGCCAATAAACTCCTCGCCTTTCTCCACAGCTTGGTTCAAGTCATAACCCTTTGCCAGATAGGTGGCGATGGCAGACGAGAACGAGTCGCCCGTACCGTTCACATTGTGTGTGGGGATGCGACGCTTCCTGAACTCCTTCACCTCGCCTGTTTCAGCATTGTAGAGGAAGTCCGACAGCATGTCCTGTGCGGGCATTCCGCGACCAGCCATCACCTGACTCTCCATACTCTTTACGATGACGCTGTTGCCCCACTGACCCAATTCCTTGATGTCCTCACTGATGTTCGTGATTTTCCGTTTCAGCAGCACCTCCGCCTCACGGAAATTCGGCGTGATGAGCGTTGCTATCGGGAAAAGCTTCTCCTTGTAGGCATCAATGCTCTCGTTGCTCACCAGCTGCACACCGTTCGAGTCAACAATCACAGGGTCAATCACCTTCTTTACGTTCGGATACCGTTTCAGCAACTCAGCCACCCCGTCGATAATCTCTGCCGTAGGCAACACACCCGTCTTGACACATTGTGCCCCCACATCGCCCAGAAACGACTCTGCCTGACTCACCACCAACTCAGCCGGCAGCGGAGTTACGCTCTTCACTTTTCGTGTATCCTCATCCACGATGCCCGTCAGCGCACAAGCCGCATAGCCTCCACAAGCCGTAATCGCCTTGATGTCTGCCTGCATGCCTGCACTGCCAAGCGGCTCGCTGCCCGCAATTAGAAACACGATGTTGAGTTGCTTCTTCATGTACATTATTTATAATCGGGTGCAAAGGTACAAAGAAAATATGATAATTCGTGTTTTAATTCCCAACAATTTCACCATTACCTTCACTCTCACCTAAAAAATATGGAAAGAAACAGCTACCGCTTTAAAAGCGAAAAAGCGCTAATCTCACGACTGGCACTTTTCTGTTCTCAATAAGTATTAATTTTTTTAAGGTAAAAAGATTGTTTTTAGGATGTTGCAAAGGTACGCACTTTTGCCTCCCTTCACAAACAAAAAAACATGTTTCTTAACATCTGTGTTCGGACACAGCCCGTTTTTTAGCACTTTTTTCGTTAAAAACACCCTTTTGGAGCGTTTTTTTTGCGCTTTAAGCGGGATGAAGAGACGAAAGACACTCTGATGCCTCTATGGCATGACCTCTCTATACTTATCTCCACAATCCCAAAATCGACGTCGTCGACATCGGTTTGCCGACATCGTCGACATCGATGCACCGATGTCGTCGACGTCGATTTTGAGGTTGTGGAAGAGCCCCCAAGGCGGTGCTTCACATTTGTATTCACAGTTGCACAAAATCGTGCCCTTTACCTCTTGTCGCTCATTTTTGTTTAATATGACACATTGTCGCCCAATTCTGTTTCATATTAAACAT
Organism: Bacteroidaceae bacterium; assembly: GCA_024688885.1. Lineage (GTDB taxonomy): Bacteria > Bacteroidota > Bacteroidia > Bacteroidales > Bacteroidaceae > Minthosoma. The sequence goes on from JAILDV010000002.1 coordinate 51,044, forward strand.
GGTGGTCCATTGGAGTTTAGTACACAAAACAAAGAAAGGAGGGTGTGTCAAAATAGGCACATCCTCTTTTTTCTTTTTTGCATTGGGGCTTTCCGATAGATATTTCGTTATGCAGCAATTTTCATGATTTCTGTCTTGTAATGCCTCTGTAAGTCCTCAATCAGCATATACGAGGGCACAGAAGACACATTATGCCCTCCCTTTATCGGCATATCACCCTGTTTTCTGGCTGTAGCGACCATTTTCTTGATGTTAAAGGCAATGGCGAAGAAGGCAAAGTCCATTGTGACCTTGTCCTTACCGAAGTGGCGGAAGCGTTTGTAGTGCATGTTGTACTTCATCTGTCCGAAGACCGCCTCCGGTTCTATGGGACGCTTGGAGCGGTGTTGAAGTCCTTTTTCCGAGGTCAGCCGCTCGCGTGCTTTGCGCTTGTATTCCATGAGGCGGTGGTTGACCTCTATCTCCCTGTTACCGTTTTTCTTCTTGTAGCATCCCCATCTCAAGGGGCATCCCTCACATCTCCGGGCTCTGTAGATGACGCTTTCCGTCCTGTATCCGCTGTCGGTCTTCCCGTGTCTTACCCCGACATGTTCCATGTGCTGCCCCATCGGACAGACGAAGTAGTCTCCCTCTGGGTTATAGTACAGGTTCTCTATGCGGAAGATGTCATTCCTGAAGCCCCGTTTCTGCTCTTTGTGGAAAAGGTTGTACTTGACGTATGCTTCCGTGCCGTGCGCTTCCATGAAGGAGTAGTTCTCCTCGCTTCCATATCCGGAGTCCGCACAGGTCTCCTTGGCGTAGCGACCGTACCTGTCGGAGAAGGAGGAAAGGAAGGGTATCATGGTGAGTGTGTCGGTCGGGTTGTGGAAGAAACCGAAGTCGGTGATGAACTGGTTCTCTGTTCCTATCTGCAGGTTGTAGCACGGCTTGGTCTGCCCATTGTTCATCGCATCCTCTTTCATGCGCATGAAGGTGGCGTCAGGGTCTGTCTTGCTGTAGGAGTTGCGCTCGCCTAATGTCTCAATGTGGTTGTCATACTCGGAGAGTTTGCCACGCATCTTCTCTATCTGCTTTACCCGTTTCTGCTTCTCGCGTACTGCCTTCTTCTCCTCCTTGCTCTTTGGGACGGGCTGTTCAGCAAGGGATTGGCGCAGTTCTTCTGCAATCTCTGTCAGCGTCTCGGGAGTAAAACGGATTGCCTCGTCTGCGCCTGACTTGTCCTGGGCGATGGCTTCGTCAACCTGAGACAGCAGCACACGTATCTTCTCCATCAGTTTGGCACGGTTCTTCTCCACCGTCTTGCGCCATACAAAGGTGTACTTGTTGGCCTTCGACTCTATCTTCGTTCCGTCGATATACTCTACATCCAGTGTCACCAGCCCCTTGGCCGAGAGAAGCAGGACCAGCTGAGTGAAGATGTTGTTTATCTCATTCTTCACACGGTTACGGAAACGGTTGACGGTGATGAAGTCTGGCTGCTCATAGCCTGCCAGCCAGATGAAGTGGATGTCGCGCTTGAGGGCCTTCTCTATCCTGCGGCAGGAATAGATGTTGTTCATGTAGGCGTAGATGACAACCTTCAGCAGCATCTTCGGATTATAAGGACTGCGTCCGCGCTCCCTGTACAGTTTGCGGAAACTGCTCAGGTCGAGGCTCTCTACTATGCTGCTGATAAGGCGGACTGGATCATCTTCCGCAATGTCTTTGTCGATTCTTTGCGGAAAAAGTATCGTTTGATTTGGTGAATACGGGCGAAAGTGGTACCTTTGCATAACATTTAATTTGATGTTGTAAAGGTACAAAAACTTTGCGACATAACAAAGCCCTGGCTTGAGAAAGTCGGGGCTTTGTGCAAAAAAAGAGGATGTGCCTATTTTGACACACCCTCCTTCATCCCACATCCCACATCGTACATCCCACATCGTACACCCCACATCGTACACCCCGCATGGCTCTCCCTCCCCCTTGGGGGAGTCGGAGGGGGCTTTCACTCCATCGTACATCCCCTAAGGTTCCTCCTTTTTCAAGAGTTCCAGAGGATCAGTGAGCGTGATGGTGATGTTCTTGCGGTTGCACATGGCACGCAGGCTGTCCTTTGCCCAGTAGCGGATGTACTTGTTCTTGATGACCTCAGCCGTGGCATCCTCCTCATCCCGGGTCACTTTGCTGCGGAGTTGGATGCCGAAAGCACCAAGTCCGGGCACCTGCACTGTGTGACCATTAATACAGAAGTAGTTGATGGCATCGAAGAGTGCCTCCTGAGCCAGGGCGATGGTCGATTCCGGCACGTGCGCAGCCTGTGCGGCATAGGCAGTGATATCTCTGTCACGGATGATGCCTCCACGTTGCACCTGCAGTTTATAGACCTGTGGTTTGTCTTCACGATAACGAAGATAAGTTTTCTTCGGATACATGGCGATTGAGCCACGTACTTTTTGCGTTTTTGTACTCATAATTACAATTTTGTTAAGTTAATGAATGAATGAACTAAGGCTCCACGTTGGGTGCGGTCTCCTCCTTGATCTCGACGAGGCGCACCCCAGTCTTCTTAGCCAAGTCGCGGAGCTGGGTGTTGCTCATGAAACCGAGTGTCATGTTCTGGACAGTCTCCGTGTTACACTCCTCCAGACTCTTGACAGTCTTCACACGCACCTTCATATAGAATGCACCGAAAGACTTGAAGGTCACCCTGTGTCCGTTGACCGTGAAGTAGGCGATGCCCTCAGCGATGGCGAGCACACATGCCTTGATGGTGGACTTGGGCAGGTTGGCAGAGTTTGCGATGTACTCGATGAGTGCGTCCTCAGAAATCTTTGGATAGGTGAGCTGGCGCACATGCCACACAGTTGGTTTCTCTTCGCGGAAACTCAGTTTTTCCGCTTTCTTACGAACAGTAATTGCCATAATAAGAATTGTTTTTAGTTTTAATAATAATGTTGATATTCTCAGTGTCGAAGTAGCCGGCTTTTGTTTTCGACAGTGCAAAGTTCGGCATTTGTCAGGGGGTATGGGAATAATTAGCGCAAAACCGCATGGCATGTAAAATCATTACCGGGATGAAGAGTGCCGGAAAAAAGAATTAACAGGATTGGCATCACTTTGCAAAAGGACAAGCGACGCTATTCATTATACCGTTTGAGGATAGCCCTTACACAGGGTTGAGAATGCCCCATAAACAGAAGTGAGAATACCCCTTAAGCACGACTGAGTATAGCCTTGACACAGAACGGAGAATACGAGTGACATTTGCACGTGTATATTCCTCACGTTGAGTGGTGTTTACGAGTGACACTCGCAGCTGTATATTCCACTCATTCATACGCGCGCACGAACTATATAATTATTATATGCAGTGTGAAAAAATGTTTAAAAATAATAGGCAAATAAATTGGGTATTGCAGGAAAAAGTGTTATCTTTGCAGGCTCATTTCTCATAAAAACACTATTCCTTATGAAAAAACTAGATAGATTAAAAGAATTGGACCTTTTCCTGGGTGACTTAGAGCTTGGCGAATTAAACAACAGGCTGTATGAAGAACTACTGATAGATAGTATCCCAACCGCACTTCACGACGAGATTTTCTTCGGTTCTCTGTTCACGTTTGCCGAAGAGATGTACCACGTACTGGATGGAGTGAAACATCCAGAACTGAAATCGAGACTATTCCTGCAGGCAGCATTGGTGCAGGGAACGTTTTGCGTAGAGAATATGGTCAACGTATTTGAACGTAATAGCTATTCAGTGAATGGTCAGGCTGAATATATTGTGTGCATAGCCTGGGCATGGCTCTATGTGAAAAGACACAACGAGCGGGGAGTGATGAAACTGCTCAACCTGTTGAAGTCGGAATGTGCCACGATGAGAGGCTTCACGATGCTGACTGATTTCCCTCTGCTGTTCGAGAAGATGAAGAAGGTGGTCGATGACTATATGGAGAGTAAGAAAACGGTGAAGAAGGCAGAAGCACAGGAAGTGGAGAAGGTGAAATACGACAAAGCAGAGCCCCTTCAGCCAGCCCTGGCTGAGAAGAAGGTGGAACCCGCGCCCCACCCTTGGACATTGGCAAAGGGTAAGAACACAGCCATGGCGGTGGTGTTGGCGACCATGTGGAAAGCAGGATGGTTTGTGGATCACGAAGGAAAACCAGCCAAAAGTCGCGACCAAGTGATTCATGACTTCATGAAACAGGCATTCGATGCAGACGTGAAGAATTTGGATCAATTGCTAAGCAGTGCGAGAAGAAGAAACAAGTCTTCCCTAAGCAGATACTTCGATGAATTATTGGAATGCTTACCAAATGAAGATTAAGCAGTTACAAAAAAGATGTTATAGGTAAGCATTTTTCTTGTTTGAGGTAAAACAACGCTGTCGGAGAGAGTCCGTAACTTTGCCCCCGAAATCGGTTAAACACTGGTTTCTGGGGCAAAGTTTTTAACTGACCGCCACCCTTAATTTTATAACACAAAAGAAATTACAAATTAAATAATGATATGAAAAAAATATACATATCACCAACCGACAGGTATCGCATAGTGGAGAAATTTAAAGTCTCCATGGCGATGATAAGCCAGGCATTGACCTTCCAACGCCACTCCAACACAGCGCGAAGCATCAGAGTGTTTGCCATGAACTTTCTTGACAGCGCCCAAATGGTAGAAAGATGAACGATGTATGATGGATGATGGAAGATGGACCTTTCACAATTAGGAATGAGGAATGAGGAAAGATGCGGTTGAACGAGTGCAGAGGTCAAGCTAGTTTGAACTATGCCGAGTGTGAGCATCTTCGGCGAAGCCAATTAGGAACCTTTAGCTCGACGGAGTCAATTGAATCTCTAAACTCTAAACCCTAAACTCTCCACTCTAAACTCTAAACCCTAAACTCTAAACCCTCAACTCTAAACTCTAAACCCTAATCTCTAAACCCTAAACTCTAAACCCTAAACTCTAAACTATTCTGAAGTATGAAGAAAATATCTGGAATTGTCAAGGGCGCAATGTCCTACCTGAAGCGCCCGTTCATCCTCAAGTTCGAGGAAAGTAAGCCAACAGTGTACAAGATGCAGATTGTGCGCGGCTCGGTCATCAAGGAAGATGACATCGTGGCATACGCCGCCAATGCGGCTCATGTGCCTGAAACAACCATCATGATGGCGAAGAACGCCCTGTTTGATGCCGTCAACTACTTCTGCTCACAAGGTCGCCGCGTGATGGTGCCTCACCTCGGCTCGTTCGCCGCCGTGACTCGTGCCAAGTTCGTGCGCAACGCAGAGGATTGCACTGTGGACACCATCAAGAAGCATGGCCGAGTGCTCCGCTTCTACCCCTGCGGCAGCGTGGCTCAGTCGGGCACACTGGCGAACATCAACCTGACGGAGAGCAAGAGCCTGTCCAACATGGCTTGCGGTGTGCTCGCCAAGGAGGAAGACGGTGCGCAGGTGCTCGTCAACTCCGAGGGCAAGTATGTGGTGGTGCGCTCCACGGTTGACAACAAGTACCACAAAATCACGGCTCCCACAGGCTCTGACGCATGGGCACTGGATGCAACTGGGTATGTCAAGCCCGAGGCGGACATGGTGGCTGCCCAGCGTGATGTGAACCCTTCAGCAGAATCGGTGTTCATCTACGGCAACACGTCGTACACCTTCACCTCCGGCACATCCCTCGCACCAGCACCCGGAATGTATTGAGCCATGTGGTCAGTCAAGGAAATCCTATCCGCAGTAGCTCTGATAGTGGCGGGCATCATCGCCGTATGGGCGATGTTGCTCCCACCGCAGGGCGAGGTTGACCAGAGCATCCTCATCACCATCGCCCAGTTCCTCGTCTTCGCAGCCACACTCTTGGGAGTGGACAGCAGCGTGGAAAGACTCAAGAAACTCTTGAGAAAATGAGGAAATGGAAGATGGAAGATGTATGATGTATGATGGAAGATGTACCTGTTAACTCTCCACTCTAAACTCTAAACCCTAAACCCTAACCTCTCAATTATCAATTATCAATTATCAATTGTCAACTGTCAACTCTAATCTTTCAACTCTCAACAATGAAGGGGTCGCAGTGATGCGCCCCTTCATTGTTTCCCCACAAAAGGTTAAAGTTAATAGGTTAATTGGTTAATTTGGGTTTGTACAAAAAGTTAATATGACGAGGGACTGTCCCCTGTCATGACGGATATGAATCTAAAAACGATGAATTATACTGTATCAAAAAGCCAATGAGCCAATGTGACTCATCAGAAGATATTCTTTGGTTTGGGTCATAATCGTCAAGCTTGGAGATTGATATATGACTATCCTCAAATAACGAAAACAGCAAAGCATAAAAGACCCCATCTTTTTGAATGAGGTCTTTCAATTTATTCAGTGCTATTTGGGTCTCTTTATTCATTTATCTTTTTTTTAGATTCATATCCTTAATAATCAAATCTATAAACTCAATATCTTCTTGACTTAATTCATAACGAGAATACAAGTCATCATCAGTCCAACTACGTGAGAAATCCAAACGTGGAGCAAACTGGTACATATCTACACGCATATTCTGATTACTTCGGAGAAGATTAACCATAAAGCGGAAGAACTTTGTTCGCATATATGAAGCGAGATTTCTAGCTTTCGTCTCATCATTGTCACATTCTATCACATAATGAGTATTAGCGGTTGCAGTTCCTGGAGCAGAAACGATAGGTTCACTTATAACCAAATGAGGCAGTTCGTCGCCACCAGAACTTGACTTAGCGATTAATACCTTCCATTGGGTTAACAAACCATCATGTTCTTTTGTAAACTCACTATCTTTTGCATAGCCAGTTTTGCCTTTTGCAAGATAAACTAATGTCTTGCGTAATTTTGTTTTTCTTTTTCCGACAAGCCAGTTGTCGCTACCTTCGTTCGGGAAGCCAAAGGCATTGCGTTTACGCATCATTCCATTGTCAGGAATAAAAGAAGTTTCTCTATCTAAAACTTGCTGAAGAATAGAAAGTCCTTTATTCCATCTTATTAAGAAATCAGCTCGATAAGTTTCATTAGAGTATCTCAACATACGTCTCATAGGATAGTCGTGATGATTAATCTTATTGATAAACAAGCAATCACCATCGTAATTAGCATCCCACAAGAATAGGCACAATCCACCTCGTAACGTCGTAACTCCTTTGATATAAGTCTCAACATTTGGGTAATCGTGGAATTCTTTTATATGTCGATTGCCAATCTCGTCAGAAAGCATGTATTCTCTAAACTCAGGCAGTAACTCACCCCGTCCTCCTGTATACCAAGTCGATTGCATCATCATTGCAATGTACCGAGGATTGAGATTGTCTTTTACAAGATTAAAGAACAGATGGTAAATAGCACTACCTCCGTCACCTCGTCCTCCACCTCGTCTTTCCCTAAATGGTGGAACACCAAGAACTACAGAATAGTTATCGTTAACTAATTCCTCTATCAACTCATTATTCGTATCTTGGATTATATCATATGAGTAGTACGTTTTGACATTTTCAACTGGCAGGTCAAGCAATTTGTATATCTTACGAGTCAACTCATATGTTAGTGGTGATGTTGGAATTGATACAACATTTGCATTAATTATATCACCATATTTCTTTTTTAATGCGCACACCAATTCACCTTGTACAGTGGAAATGTCAAGGATCTTCGTTTGTGCGTTAATGTCTTCTTCAGGTATTAATGAAATCAGTTCATCTGCTAATAGAGTTGGAGTAACAACCTCGGAATCTGAAACACGTGCAAATCGAGTCATTGCGTTTTTTGCACGTTGCAATGGCTCTATCCTCTCATCACGCATCAACATATTGATGTTTTGAATCTTGTAATCAAGTTTACTAAGAATAAAAGGATTACACTTATTCTGAATTAGCCATAAGATAGGCACCTTCAAACCAAGATTCTTGGCAATTCTTCTGTTAGACAGATTACCATCAGCAATGCTATGAATAACAGAATCTAGTGATTTCACTTCTGACTCTGTGAGGAATGCGTAGAACAATATTTTTGAATAATATGCTGCCAGTTTCTTGGAGATGCTTTCTTGTTCGTCATCATCATTGCTACCAGATGAGTTCTCGGAATCATTTCCAGATGAACTGTTGTTTGGATTCTCATCAGTAGGTACAGTTGGAATTGTATAGTCGCTATCCCCTTCACCTTCATTTGGTGAGAACTCCAGTCCTTTTGCTGCATCAATCTCTTTCATGCTTTCAATTTCTGTTCGGAATTCCGCATTATCAAGAAGAGAAAAATCATATGGAATATCTGTAGCTTCATCAATAATACTCTTATTTTGAGAGTATTGCTGAACAACAGCCATTACGTCTGTCGCTTCAACTTGCTTTAACTGGTTGTGGTTAAGGGTAATAATCGGAGAAATTACCAACTCTCTTTCAATGCGTTTTTGAAGCTTGTCATTACCATTCCTTTCAGTATTGACATTATAGAATTGAGATTTGAGTTCCTGCATACGGAACATTCTATCTGGGTCAAAATCAACAAGGAGGGTTTGAGGTTTCATGTTGTATCGAATCTCATTTCCTAATTCATCCTTGTACACACGAATGTATTGATTTTGAATACGGAAAATTGCTTGATCGTATTCTTGTGGAGATGCAGTATCTTTGAAATACAGCATAGTATCCCACTCCCTAACAGTACTTCCTGTAAGCATTCTGTTAACTGTTAGTGTAATAGTTTTTTCGCCATTCTCCTCGCATGATTTAATCTTTTTCTTCACGTCATCCGTATCTTCATAAGTGCGTTCATCTTCTACACCTGCAATGTTTATAATGGTATACTGACTCAAATTTTTAAAATGTTCAGAGTATTGAATAAGTAGTGACTCCAACGCATCGCAAGAAGCTCTATATGGCAATACACAAACAATATGTCTGCACATTTTGCCATCTTTGATTTTGTCGTAATCTAAGAAACCCAAAAGATTTTCATCTGAACGACTTCCATCTATTACTTCCATCAACTCAAGAATCTCACGTTCATTTACGAATCGTTTGTGCTGATTATCTGGAGTCTTGATAAGTGATACAGGCTTAAATAATGCCGAAAATGCAAATGTAACACCATTGTCTTTCATCTCCTTCATTCTTCTCATTGAAGAATCGTTGGGATGAAATGCAAATCGTACCATCTGAGGAAATCCATAATACGGATTTTTCCACTCTGGTTCATCATCGTTTAGGATGTTCTCATAATCCCATTTTTCCTTTGCATCAACGATATCTGTGTATTGACAAAAAGCTATTATATCATCCTTTGTGAATTCATCACCCATCAAGATTCTATATGGTGTTCCAGACAGATGCAGTCTTATTGTCGCATGTAGAGTTTTAAGTTCTTCACTTATTTCGTCAGATGTTTCTGCATTTTGGATTTCATTCCGTAACTCATTAGCACTAAGTCCATTGTATTGCAGAACTTTACCATATTCAGAAGCGCGAGCACCAAAATGCGTTTCATCTACAATAAGCAAATCTATAGTGGAAGAAAAAATCTCATGATGATGGCTTTTGATTTCTGAGCCTTGTAAATCTTGTAATGTCAAGAAGAGAGCTACTTTTCCACCTTCATTTAATGTGGAAGAGATAACACTATTATTCCTACGCAAGTCATCTCCATCAAAGAATTTGAATCCATCAAATCTAATATGGCTTTCAACAGTCTCTTTCCATTCCTTACGGACATCAGCCTTTGCAGAAACAATCAAAACAAACTTTGCCTGGATTTCTGTGGCGCAACACATTGCCGTAAATGACTTTCCGAAACGCATAACTGCATACATCAATAAGTTTGTTCTACCGTTTTCTACTGCATTCACAAACTTATCAATTGCTTCTTGCTGATTGCTACGTGGATCAAAACTTTTGTCGCGTGGATATGTTAGGCGGACAGGTAAGTGGTCTGCGGTAGCAGTATAAAGCTTATATTTTTCACTTCCTTCATTTTCACATGATTGAATATCTGCAATTGCTTCGTCAATATCATTTGGTTGAGCGTTTTGAAAGAACTCTCTAGAATAATAAACACCCTGTTCAAGTTCTTCTGGTCGCAATCGGTGTAATCCCTTATCTATTTCAAGGAAACTATGTACAGCATAATCTCTGAATATGTTGCCACTATCAAGCATCGCTGTATGTGAATAATGTTGAATCAGATTAGGGTAGTACTGACGCCATTCTGTTAGTCTTGTAGATACGGGACGATAAGTATCACCAACTTTCAGATAGTTGGGTACTGTCTCTGTACTAAATGCGTAAATGTATGGATTTACGCGCCCTACAATCATAGTGTCAAGTAGGGAGGTGTCTATGAGTTGTGGCATAATCAATCAAAAAAAGATAACTGTAATTCGTTTTCAACTACTGATCTCTTGTTTTCCTTCCTTTGTGGAATTGCTCTACAGCTTCCATTCTCAACAACTACGTCATAGTGCTTATACACTGAAACAGATGGCTGAAAATTGATACAAACATTAGAACCCATCTTTATTAGCTTAAAGAGTGGTTCCATTTTGTTTTTGTCCTCTTCGCTTAAACCAACTACATCAATATCAATACTATCAGCAGCTGAATAATAAGCACATAACTGCGGAATGTAAGTCAAAGATTCAGCAATGCTTGCTAATTTGATTGACACATGGCTCAGTTCTGAAGGAAGCGTATTAATTTTTTCAAAGCTATCTATAATTGGAGTTCCTCCTCCTAATTTGAATGCTTGAATGTAGAAATTCTTTTCTGAATCCATTTTAGGCTCCTTCTTGGTAATAAACGACTCAAAATCAAGCATGGTTCTAATCTTTGAAGCAATATCATTCCCAATTTGAGTAGGAACGGCTTCTCCGATACAACGTCTGATATTTCCTTCGTTTTCCTTTAGGTATTCATCTGAATTTTCAACAGTTAATTTATCATCGTGGTCAGTCCATCTAAATGTATTTGGAATTGTCATCAATGTCATTAACTCTCTAATGCTCAAAACTCTGTTGTCACAAGGGTGTATTGTGTCTTGTGAAGACATAACATCACTTCTTGTAGCAATACATGCGCCAGGTCGATCCCATATAAGTCGGCGATACTTATTTCCCATATAGGCTCCTTTATTAATGATACGATTACCATCTGCATCAAAGGTACATGGTTTCGTTTCATCGGGATTGTCAAAAGCCGTTTCACCTTCTTTCAAATCTTTGATCCAATCAAGCATATATTCTGGGAAAGGGCGTGCGAAATGGAAAGGATCATTCTTGTCCTTTTCACAATATTGTAGTCTTGCGAATTTACCAATAGAATCTTTTAGTAATATTTCTTTCTGGCGAGTAGGAAATAAATGAAGCGGAGATATGTGAGTTAGTTGCTTGCTTGTGCCAATTACAATAGTTCTTGGACGGCTTGAAGGAACTCCATAATCTTTGAAATTTATAACCTTCCAGTAAATGTTATATTCCTCTGAAAGATTTTTATAGATACTATCTTTGATAATCATATCTTCCCCTGAAACATCGGTACAAATAGATTTCATAAATGCACGAACGTTCTCAAACACAAAGATTTTAGGATGTATCTCCTTAATCAGTTTCATAGCTTGAACAACCAATGAGTTTCTAACTTGTTCGTGATCATTCTTCTTATAGTTTGCCGTTGACATTCCCTGGCAAGGAGGTGTCGCAAACACTACATCAACTTGCTCCAACCCCTCTTTTTCATGCCACATATTTATTTCATCATATATGCGCTGATGGGTTTCGGATGATGTGGCATCACCACAAATGTAGCCAGATTCATATTTGCACTTGTGATTGACACGTTGAATTTCAATTCGTGGTTGTAAAAGCTCATTAGATGCAATGCAATCAAATCCATTCATTTTGAAACCATAACATCCAACTCCAGCACAACTAAAAAGTGTTATATATGTAGGATTCATTCTTTATCTTGCTTTTTTCGTATTTCTTACGAGTTCAGTATAATCGACTTCTAACAAGTCTGCAATCTTAAATAAAATTTCAAGAGTGGGTTGAGATTGATTTGTACACCATTTTGACACGGTTGTTGGATCTTTACCCAATTCTTTAGCAAGCCATCTGGCAGTTTTATTCTTTTCTACCAGCATAACTTTAATTCTGTTTAGTCCATTATTTTCCATCTAAAATAAATTGAATTTTGTACAAAGATACAAAAAAATAATCTCACGACATAGATTCTTGTCAAAAATATATTGAAATTTACCAATTCGTTTGAAAATTTTCATACTTGTCAGTTCGACTTTTATATTTTGCAAAACATTTCTTGTCCTGTCATTGACTCCTACTTTTTTGGAATAAGGATGATTAGACGTCAGAATATTATGAAAAACAACAAATATCCCTCTTTTTTTTAGTGCTTGCAACTTCAAGGGACTTTTTCATCACTCCTTCTTCATTTTTTCCCCCACAAAAAGGTTAAAGTTAATTGGTTAATTTGGTTTTTGCATCACACAATTAGCTTTCTATATGAAGGAATTTAGTCCTGTCGTTGGTGTTATATTATATCATTATATTGCTCACAGATATAATCCCACATTGCGTCACATTGCTCATCTTCATCCAATTTCTTGAATTCATCCAATGGGATAAAACTTCCGTCATCTTTCCTCACATAGCCTTGAACGCCATTTAAGGTGAACAGCAAAGGGTCGTCCGGTTCTCCAGACATTTCTATGTTGTCGTAAATTGGAGGAAGAAAAATGACATTGAATTGCCAATAACCACACGTTTCTCCACTCTGATACCAAACGCTGTTGGTTCCACATGAATAATCGTCAATCACGAAGTCGCTAAGTTCTTTGCCTTCTACTGTCATGAAACGCCATGCTGTCACACCTTCCTTTCGATAAATGTAAGGTGAATCCATGTGAATAAACGAAATAAGTCTGATCTCATCATATGTTTCTTCTGTCAGTTCCTTTCCAGAGCCATCCAATGCAACGAGAACATATTTCCCATCACGGAGTGCATTGACAGATTTTCTCTTGAAATCAAAAGGTTTTGGTAAAAAACCAAATTCTTCATACTTTGCTGGGACTAATATATTGCCAAGACAGTCTTTGAGTCCTTTCTTCCCATCTTCGCCCTTGAAAATGATAGCATCAAGACTATAGTGCGCCAAGATTGAATTAATTTCTTCAAGCCATTTATCATCACGTTCTTCCGAATTAAGCAACTCGCAAAACCTCTGAGCAATTTCTTTGGTTGCATAGTTTTTTTTGCAATTATCTGTTGTTGTCACATTCGGGGTTTTCTTCATCTTCCCCTCTGAGGAGGAAGGAAGAGCTTCTATGTATGTATCGGGTGCCAACCGTTTTTTAGCTTCAAGAATGTCTGGCATAAATCTCAAGAACCTGAGAAAATGTGCGTAGTTCTCTTTCAGGGTTTCAGCATCAATAATTTCACCAATATGCGCCATTTTGTTACGGAGCACGAATAGGTTATGCCATGCATCCAAAAATATTTTGTCGTTCAGCCATCTGTACTTTGCAAAGAAATTTTCATTATCTTCTACTTTCAGTTGTTTCAACGCATAGAAAGCATCTCCCAAGGGAATTGCTTTGAGTGAATATCTGTTTTTGAAGTCCTTTTGTTCGTTAAGACGTATTTTTCTGCTTCCACAAACCACATCTGCATTAACGTCAAAGCCTGGATATCGTTTGCAATAATATTCTGGCATATCTATTCCACAATAAGCTCTCATTATCTGCACCACCGAGCTATTTATTTCTTGCTCCACAAATTTCCCGATATACATGCCCAAAGCTGAATAGTCAAGCAGGGAGAGTTCTTTCAACTTGTTCTCGTCTTGCATGATGTCTTGCAGCACATTGAACATTTTGCCATAAACGTGACTTGCCTTGTCACAACCATTGGTTTGAGCTTTCTCTATAATCATCATACAATAAGATATAAACTATTTAGGAGCGTTATTATTAGCTTTAGGTTTCAACCACAAAGATACAATTACCCATACCAATTCTCCAAATATTTCTTCAAAAAAATTCAATCAACTTTCATTTTCCTCACAAAAGGTTAAAGTTAATTGGTTAATTGGTTAATTTGGTTTTTGCATCACACAATTAGCTTTCTATATGAAGGCATTTAGTCCTGTCGTTGGTGTTATATTATATCATTATACAAACTTTCATCACTTAATTGCTTGAATTTTGTCACACTCATGATTTTGTCTTTCATTGCTGTGCATATTTCATAAAAGAAGTCTCTTTTCATGTATGCCAATTGCTTGACCGCACCTAAACGGTTGAAGTACTTGGAAATAAAGCGTCCTCTGTATTCAAACGCATTGTCTGTGATTTCAGGATTATCTTTCAAAAATGAAAGAATTCCTATCATGGCTTCACGATGGCGTATAAGCTGGTATGAGCCTAATGTGACAACACGTAAAGTGAAATTCTTAAACAAAATCTCTGTTAGCTCATATTTGTTCTCCCTCTCATTATCAACTGTATTATACACACTCCACCACATGGAAGCAACGCCATTGCGAAGCAACCCATTTGCACCTATGAACCAGTGGTCGATAATGTAATCTGAGCTGCACCCTTTTTCCTTAACTTTTGGCCATCGTTTTTGTACATATGAGAATAAGTCCACATGTGTAAGATATGCCCAAAATGTTTCGTAGGAAGCAAGGAGGGGGGAGATATGCTCATAACCTTCATATATAGCGACGGCTGATTTGAAGTCATCTTCCCAAATGTCTTCAAGCTTTTCCGCCAGACCTTCAGGTGCATAAACATTGGCAAGCCTTTTTACTTTTGTTGTGTCTACGTCAAATGTCTCCTTTCCATAAAGCGGAATGGAAACTCCGGACTTCACGGCATCACGTAAAGTCTTCATATAACTTTCGTAGAATGTTTTCAGTAATTGCATAACTTACTCCTCTGATTGATTAGGTGTGGAAACAATGATTTTATTAAACAAACGCAGATATGGGTCTAATAGCAGCCGCTGTGCCAATCCTGGAATTTTGGAAGGCTCTTGCAATTCCACTCTTGAATAACCCTCTTCGTTATCAAGGCGATAGTAGATGGTCTTTGCCCATGTCGTTTGCTCATGATTCTCTATATTTAGCAATGCATATGTGAGTGCATTTAGAACAAGAGACGAATGAATTATCTCAGCAGCCCCCTTTACGACAGGGTTACAATAAAGCTGGTAATGTTTTGGCGGCAAAAGTATCTCTATTTTGTTACCAGAAATGTCATAGAACACTTGTTCATGTAGATTGCTTTCGCGAATCTGCATAAATGAGCCTGCAGCCTGTAGTTTTTCATACCGAATGTCTGCATCGTAGTGGAACGGCGGAAACGAAACCAAGATATCGCCCGGTTCCATATCGAAAGTAGCCCCTTCGTAATCAGAATTGAATCCTCTGTTAGAATAGCTTAAAATAGGCTCTTTCACCGATACGAAACAGTTGAAATTAATTCGGCCATTGATAGCATGGCGTGGTATAACTATTGAGAAATTCGGTTCTTGAGAAACCTCGCATTTACGCATCATGGTTCGCACACAATCATATTCGCATGAGTATTCTGCCTGACCATTGTCAATTAGGTGTTGAATGTCTATATTGTCGAACTTCAAGTCTATCTTGAAGATGTAGTTCTTTACATCGGCTGTCAGTTCAAACTGTACAGCATCGTCTGTCAGCATGGGTAGCACGTCATCGCTGATGCCCAAAACCGGATATGGTAGAGATGTGTTATTTAAGTTCATAAGCGTCTAATTTTACAGCATGCTTCATATTGTCGGCAAACACGATATTAAGAACATTCTTGCCCTTCTGAATATGCAGATTCGATATGGAATTGGCTTCAATTGTTCCGAGGGGGTGGCAACTTTTGATAGCGACGATTTCGTCTGACTGTTCGCCACCAATGACCAAATCTATGCGACCATTCGGAATATCAAAGTCAGAGTGAATGATAAGATTGTGAACTATCTGCCCTTTAACAACTTGGGCAAAAGAACGGTATCTCACTGGAACTTCTGTAAGCATGGTTCCTTGTACGCCATCATCAGAATCACCATAATGACCTTCAATGCGTTTGGATGACAATCCACCCCCACCGCGCGTTTTTTTCTTTCTTGTTCCATGACCACTAAGGTGCCCGCCTTCACTGTTGCGTTTCTGATTATTCTCTACCGAGTCAGTTATCATCACCTTGCCAATAGCTGGTTTCTCAACAACGGGATTTGGGGCTGTATTGACCACATCGGTAGAGATGGAGTTTCCCTCTTCGTCTTTTTGGTCAATGACATCACCGACAAGTGATTCATTCTCAAATTCATCATCATCTTCAACAGCAGTCGGGATGTAGAGAATATCTTCCAGACCTTGGATTTGCTGGACTGAACTTTGACGATTGGAAAACATCTGCTCCATAACTGTAATGATATAATTGTTTATTTCATCAATTGCAGCTTTTCCTTGGGGTACAGTTTTGCCTTTTTCATTCCAGTTGGATGGCGACCATTCGTTATGTGCGGGATTCTCGGTTTTACGTAAAATCTCATTACCATTACGGTCTTCGCAGATGAAAACTCCAAAAAAGCCATTGGAACTTTGAGTGCGCCGAGCTTTGACGAGCATAAGAGGGCTGCGCATATACAAGACTTTATCTGTCGCATTCTTGTTTTTCAATGCGTAGAAGTTAACACGACCAACGGTGGGAAGATACTCTTCCATAATTATATGATGGGCATCAGAACCAGCATAATGAACAGCCTCCCAATAAGGGCGTGGGTTGTAAGCTCTTTCGCGGCGAACAGTATCAAGCTCGTCTGGGAAATACTGTTCCATCAGCAATGGCAAGTTTTCGCAATTTATATCAACATCGTTAATGGTAACCTCTAATTTCTTTTTTTCGATAGCCAGCCAGAAATTGCGAAGTACAGCTTCTATCATTTCCGAATAAATGCTTTTTTTGTC
Source organism: Bacteroidaceae bacterium (assembly GCA_024688885.1). Taxonomy (GTDB): domain Bacteria; phylum Bacteroidota; class Bacteroidia; order Bacteroidales; family Bacteroidaceae; genus Minthosoma. The sequence continues at coordinate 68,061 of JAILDV010000002.1, forward strand.
CGATGCATCAATACCTATCAGGTAGATGTCTGTACCAGGTTCATCACGTTGGAAACGAGCTGGAATGTATTGAGGATTTGTAACAGGTTCACCTTCGTTGTTATCATAATATCCTACAGAAACACGAAGGTCATTATCTCCCTCCATTTCATGTGTACAGAGCGATGATACACCTTCAAAGAAATGGCGTCCATCCTTTGTTTGCGTGGATACAAATATTGTTCGGAGAGGGGAAATATAGAAATATGCAGCTTTGCCATACCCATAAGAACCACCTGCTGTAACATCATTCTTTGAAGAAACACCTGCAGCACGCACAAATGCATAGAATGGACAGGATGTGTCCCCCTTTATGTAGTTCATGCCTATGGTATTGAAATCTGAAACCTTGATATAATAAAGGCTGTCGTATTCATTAAGAGAATTGAGATAATCGAGCATAGGTTGATAGGTTGCCTTTGCATCGCCATTAGTAGGGAAGTGCATCATACAACCTTGAATGTGTTTTTTCAACTCAAAGAAGTTGGAATATTCTTTGGCACGGATTCGGCTAATAGAGAATTCCACACGTACGGGTTGGTCGGAATTCAAAGGTACATCGAGCGAATTTTGAATAGACTCACGAATCAATGATGCATAAGGAGTTTTCTTGAAGTTGTCCTGCATAGGGTCATTTGGTCCATCTTCACGACCTCCAAGCTGTTTGGCAAAGTGCCATTTACAATTCAATTCCAGATTACTCATTCCCTTTTCCAGTTTATGATAGGTTCTTTATTATTAGTTTTAGGTTTCAGATACAAATTTACAGTTTTACATTCCAAATTTCCAAATTTTTCAGCAAAAAACTTCGTTTAGGCAGTTGGCAGTTGACAGTTGAGGGTTAAAGTTAATTGGTTAATTGGTTAATTTGGTTTTTGCAAACTTCACATTTAGGTCTTTGAAATGAAAAATGGTAAAATGGAAGTTGATTCTCTGCCTCACGTTCTTCTTGCGCATAGTGCTTATCTTCACCTTCAACTCCCATTTTACCTTCTGAAACCTTGGACAGTTCTAGTCTGCCATGCAGTTCAGGAAGTAGTCGGCATCGCAGTTCTCGTCTTCTTCGTATTGCTGCTTGGTGACGAATTCGCCCTGGTCTGTGATGTAGCCTTCGACACCGTCTTTGCGGAACACGATGAAATCGTCGGGGGATGATTCGATGTCGTCATACTCGGGAAGGACACACAGATGGGTGTTGCCATCAATCACGCCACATTTCCCGTCTGCCTTGATGGCGATGATGGCGTTAACCTTCCAATCTGAGTAGCTGGCCAGGATGTTGGGGCAGATGATATCACCTTTCAGGTCGATGACGCCAAAGTGGTCTTTCTCGCCACCCCATTTGGCTAAATAAAGGGAGTATGGAAAGATGTTCTCGATGTAATCAAACTTGAACTCACAGAGTACTTCTCCCGAACCGTCGCCTTTGACGATGCCCCATTTACCGTCCTTGCAAGCTGATACGGGCAAGCGGGGATTGAATGTGTAATTATAGTGTTGGGCGAATTCGTCGAAGAGGGCTGGAACGACCACTTCACCTGCTACGGTCTTCTGACCTTTCTTGCCTGTGGCGGGATCGGTGAACTCCTCGTTGAACCAGTCGTATGGGGCCATCAATTCATTCAATCTGTCCACGATGGCGTCGGTATTTTCGTGGGCTTTTTCTTTCTCTTGCATCTGACGAACCAGTTCGTCGTACTCCTTGACAATCTCAGCTGTTGGTTTGGGTAAGTTTTTTGTTTCCATCATTCTTACATTTTTAGAGTTAATGATATAACATGTATTCTCGTGCCATTTTTAATTTGACACGACAAAGATAAGGAGTCTGGATGGAATAGATGGAATAAATATAGGTATGTGGAATTTTTTTTATGAAGAAACCTTTAGCTCAGCGAAGTCAAATCGTACAAATCTTTCCAAAATCAAACAAATATATTTTCAAACAAAATAATCCATATATCCCGTAAATCCGTTGAATCTGCTTAATCATCCCAAAGGGATATGTCTTTATAAAAACAAGTTCCTGCGGAACGATTGAA
>JAILDV010000010.1 GCA_024688885.1 Bacteroidaceae bacterium
TGTCTGCCAACTCACATATTCCTTGTCAAGCTCGTATGTCGTCTTCACGTCAACAATTGCCACCATGTCGTCGTCAATCTGAATGACCTTGTCGATAGGGCTGGCGAAATACTCACCGTCAGTGACGATGTATTCATTTGCGATGACTTTGCCTGTTGGAAAATCCTTCTCCAAGAGTTTCTTGTACACGGCAACTTGTGGAAGCCCGTTGTCTATCATTATTTCGTCGTACATCTGGCATCCCTTGTGGATGGCAGTTCCAAGTTCAGCCGCCTTGTCAAGCACAGACTTCGGCACGTTGTCATACTTGTTCGGGAACAGCTGTCGTTCTATCATTCCCGTTATTCCCTTCAACTCTTTCCCGTTGAGGAAATAGGAGTGACATTCCTCCAGGAACATCACTCCGCTTTCTTTCAGTGTTATCATCGTTTCGTAACTCTTCTGGCTGTTTCCATTGCCTTTTCATAAAAACTCTTATCCTTGCTGTACCATTCAGCGTACTTATTCCAGACTGCTTGGTACTCTTCTGTCGTCTTTGCAGCATCGAATTCTACAAAAGCCTCTTCAAGTTTGGGTACTTCCTTCGTGTACTGGTTGTACTTGCTCTCTCCGTCATTCTTGAAATACACGTCTGCAGCAACGCCAAGTGACTTCATTGCAACGCTCAGCGCATCAGTCAATGCCATCTTGTAGGCTTCATCTGATACATACAGACCTTTGCTTTCCTTCGTGACCAGAGAACTTCCACCTGTTCCAGGAATGGCAGCACTCCAAGAGTCACCATCCTTGATGAAGAGGTTCACTTCGACAAAAGCCTTGACTTCCTCGCCGTAGGTCTCTGTCCACTGCTTGGCAATCTCATATTTCCATCCGATTCCGCATGGACCGAACTCTTCAGTCATTGCCCTGATTCTCCACACAGGAGAAATGTTGCTCATGCCTTTCAGTCGTCCAGCGTTGATGGGCTTCAGCGCTTCCTTTGGCACGCTCCTCAGAGCCTCGTAGTGCCGCAGATTGTTGTTCGTTTCTTCTTTCATGACCTCTCGTGTTTGGTTCGACAATCTTTTACTTCTGTTGAGGCTTCTGGACAACGTCGCTCAGAAGCAAGTACTTGAATTTCTCCAATTCTGCCTCGTTCTCACGCTTGCTCCTACACTCATAGAGGTAGCAGTAGAAATAGACACTGGCGTCATTCTCGCCCTTATCGATGTTGGAAATCATCGAAGCTTCAACCGAAACGTCACCGTTACTGTTCTTGGTAACTGAAACCTTGATTTCATGCTCAAGGTCATCATTCCGCTGCAACTGTTGCAAGTCTGCAAGGAACGCTTTCATTTCTTGTTTTTCCGTTCTCATAATCTCGTTTTTGTAGTTGAACATTTATTTTAATTATATACGGCAAAGTTCTTCATTTTTAACAAGATATGCAAACGAAAACTTCACCATTTTCACGCCTTAACTTTTGTTGACGAAAGAAAGGAAAAGGACTGCTTTACCCTCACGGGCGAGCAGCCCCACACAATCTTCTACATGAATGATTTTGTATTAACAAACTTTACTACTTTTTCCTTTCGTCTTCGTCGCGTGAGAATATGAACACCTTGCAGAAGATGTATAGAATGATCATCCATAGAAGTCCTGCGAAGTTCAGCCAAGTAAGCGTTTCTCCTTTGCCTTGAGAGAACGCGTAGTAGCACGGCAGTGATGCAATGCATGCCACTACATAAAGAAGAGTCTTTTTCATATCACAAATGTTATTGGTGGTTACGAACTCTGCAATGACGGAGAACCTGGTCTGCCTTCACCCTCCATTTGGAGTTTTGGACTTCGCCAGGCTTTTCAGCCTCGACCTCTCCGCTTGCAACAAGATCCATCAGCCTGCCAAGACCGCCAACGATGTCGACCGCCTGACGCTGGGAAAAATACTTCCCTGAAAAGTACAGGAGGATATTGTCGAGCATCCTCGCTCTCACGTCTAATTCACTCATGCTGTTCTCGTTACTTTTACTACGCCATTAGGGATATCCCTTTGGACACTCCAGTTCTTGCCGTTGGCACGGTCAATGGCGAGCGTTGAGCCCTTCGCTTGATTGATGGAGTTCAGCTGTTCAAGGCTGAAAGTCTCCACAGCGCCAAGCTCCATCGCACGAAGGGTTTCAGCGATGGGGCGCTTCTCTACTTTTCCCATAAATTCATTTTTTAGTTGTGCCCGTGCGTGTTCCGGCGAGAACGCTTGCCACCGCTATTGGTATTATGGCTATTCTTTGTTGGTATTGCAACACATGTGCGGTACGGGCTCCTTATATTGTTTCGCTGTCCTTCACTTGAACCCCTCCCTTCACTGAGGGTGGGCTTCATCACCAGAGGCGGACTGGACAGCAGCTTGTTCCATGCAGCCCACCATCCCGATGGAGGGCTGACTATCGCATTCGAGCGGAATCGCAAGCTTCATCTTTATCTCTATCAGCCGTTCGCAGGTCACCGCCCTCAACAGGGCTATCTGCTACTTCCTGAATTACATTCTTTCATCTTGTATATAATGTACCAATAAGTCAAAGAACTCCGCATTGTTTTGCCTTGGAACCATGACGAGATATTCTCTACGCCCGTCATGGTAGGTCATGTAGACCTGAGAGAAAATTATGCCCCCAAAAACTTTTTCCCAAAACCTTTTGGAAGTCTCGCAAAAAGTCCGTAACTTTGTAGCGAGATAGAAATGTAGCGCAAAAGTAGTTCATTTGAACTTATAAACCAAATGTTTTAAGTTCATTTGTTCTTATATTAACATTATTTAACAAAGTCCGTAAATCACATGAAAGAAATTATTCTTGAAAAAATCAGGCGGATACAACAAAATGAAAAGATGTCCGTCACCGCATTTGCAAAAAAAATTGGGATGGACCAGGTCACGGTGAACAACCAATTTTTGGGCAAGCGTTCATTGTCACTCGACACTGTTATCAATGTCGTCAATGCCTTTCCTGGCGTTTCGGCAGAATGGCTCCTGCGTGATATAGGAGAGATGGACGAACAGTCATCAATCATCAAGGAAAACGAACGTCTGAAGAGCATGACTGGAACAATCTCTATCCTTACGGACACCATACAGGAGAAAGAAAGAACAATCGCAGCTCTACAAGCACGCATTGCAGAGCTGGAAAAGAAGTAATAACAATCAAAAACAATTTTACTATGGACACCAAGAAACGAGACAAAATCATTCTGGCTGCACTTGGAATCCTGATGGTCGGCGTGTTCTCGTCGTTGATCATCAATGGATACAAGGACAGCAAGCAGGCAGCAGCAGAAAAAGAAGCCAACGAAAACAGTATTGAAGGCATCACAGAGAATATGCACTTCTGCTATGGAGCGGAGGACACCACCTCGCTCATCACGATGCAGCAGAAGCTTCAGGAACTTCATCCAGATGCCGCAGAACTCGACACCATCAATGGATATCTGGCAGAACTCCGTGACAAGTATGCCAAACTGCAAGTCGAATGGAAGAAATCATTTGACAGGCTCAAGTCAAATGAAGACAAGTTCGATCAGACCACATGGTACTACAATTCGCTCTTCACTCACAACAACTTCTCAAACAACGTGTCGCTCTACATCGGGAAGAAGGGGAACAAGATATGGCCATGCGCAAGGATATCCTACACTGGCTCAGACTGGATCTTCTTCGATGAGATAACATTCCTTATCAACGGGCAGACATTCACATTCGCTTTCGATAAGTACAAAGACCGAGACACGGAAGTGTCTGGAGGTCGTGTGGCTGAATGGGTGAACATGGGAATAGAATACTACTCCTTCATCACGCTTGCTGGAATAGAAGAAACTGACGATGTGAAGATAAGGATGTCAGGCAAGTACGCACACGATAGGGCACTCACAAAAACTGAGAAGAAGGCCCTCAAAGAGGTTGCCGACGGGTACCGTTATCTCCTCTCCACAGGATGCGAAGGTCTGAATCCAGATTGACGTAATAATACAACAAAGGCTCCGACATTTCCTTTTTATTGTCGGAAGGCATTTCAAAGCAGGGGCAGATGAAAACAAATTAAGCAGAATTTCAAACATTTGCGAACAAAAATAGAGGACTTTTCAAAGAAATTCGCTAAATTTGCACTCAAATTGTTATCGACTAAAAACAAAAAGCAAAAGACACAACATTCATCAATACAAAAAAGAAACACACAAAAAAAGAGTTTTTTGGCTTATGATAAACCGCACACTTATCCGTCTGAAAATTGTACAGCTCATTTATGCTTTCTACCAAAATGGCGGAAAAAACATCGACACTGCTGAAAAAGAACTGCTCTTCAGTTTGTCCAAAGCATACGACCTCTACAACTACATGCTCCTGCTGATTGTGAGCGTGTCACGCTATGCTTTCCAGGAAGTGGAGCACAAGGAGCAAATGAATCGTGTTGCACACATCCAAGAAGAAGTCAGCCATCGGTTTGCCGACAATCTGTTTGCAGCACAGTTAGAGAAAAACAAACAGTTACAAGAGTTCATCGACACAAAGAAGAAAACATGGAATAACGACCTTGACTACATCAAGAAACTCTACGCTGACATCATTCAGAGTGAATACTATGCCGAATACATGGCAATGGACAAGGTCACCTATGCCGATGACCGTGAATTGTGGCGCAAGCTTTACAAGAACATCATCATGAAAGACGAGCGAATTGATGACATTCTTGAAGAGCAGAGTCTCTATTGGAACGATGACCGAGATGTGGTGGACACATTCGTGCTCAAGACCATCAAACGGTTTGACCCCGCCAATGGAGCCAATCAAGAATTAGTGCCAGAATACAAGGACATCGAGGATCAAGATTTTGCCATCCGTCTCTTCCGTCGCACAATCACAAACGACGAGTACTACCGCACCCTTATCAGTCAGTGCGTCAAAAACTGGGAATTCAACCGCCTCGCTTACATGGATGTTATCATTATGCAAATAGCTGTTGCCGAGTTGCTCAGTTTTCCACAGATACCCGTTTCTGTCACAATCAACGAATATGTTGAGATAGCGAAGTGGTACAGCACTCCCAAGAGCGGTGGCTACGTCAACGGCATCATCGATGCAGTGGCAAAGAAACTCAAAAAGGAAAACAAGCTCACCAAATCTTGACACATATTATAATAATTTAAATAACATTCGTCTATTCATTCATCAGTAAATAATAATTACCACTATGTTCACAATTATGCAGGCAGCACAAGGTGCTGCAAAAGGCGGCTTTGACTGGAGTATGATTATCATGATTGTCGCCATGTTCGCTATCGTTTATTTCTTTATGATTAAGCCACAGCGCAAGCGTCAGAAGGAAATCGAGAACTTCCGCAAGGGACTCACAATCGGCAGCAAAGTCATCACAGCCAGCGGTGTTCATGGTGAAGTCAAGTCACTCAATGAAGGCGAGTCTTACCTCACCATCGAGATTGCAAAAGGCATCACCGTGCAGATTGACCGTAATTACGTCTATGCAGTAGGCACCCAGCAGCCTCAGTAGTGATTGGCAGGATTGTATGCTAGGTGATTTCTTTAAAGTGTTATTCAGAAGATTGCGATTGATTAAAATCGACCGCAATCTTCCTGTGTTTCTTATCTTCCTCGGATTGTCTGCCATTTTCTGGTTCCTACAGACCATTCAGGAGAATACAGAAGTCGCACTTGCATACAGGCTCATCATCGAAGACATGCCAAACGACGTGGTCTTCACCAGCGACATGCCTTCCGAAATCAATGTCAGCTACAGCAGCAAGGGCTGGAACGCCTTCTACTACAAGTTCATGCGGAACGACAACCCAGAAATCGTCATCAATTTTAAGGAAGTCAACCAAAAGTCGGGTAAAGTCATCATCGATGCCAATACAATCCGACGTGCCGTCATGCGCAAGAAACCACAGGGAATGACCTTTAAGACTACTTCCCCTAACAAGATTGAAGCATATTACTCCAACGGACAACACAAGCGTGTGCCTGTCATTTTCAACGGACGTGTCAGCACCACAGCAGGACGTTACCAGTGCGGCACCATTCTCATGCCTGATTCCGTAGACATCTATGCACCTAAGCATATTTACGGGAGCATCAACCACGTCAAGACTGAAAATGTCACCTACACCGATCTCGAGGACACGCTTCAAACGCGTCTTGCCCTCCTCGTCCCTCGTGGTGCCAAAGCCATACCTGACTCTGTAGATACCCGTATCTGCGTTGACATTTTCACTGACAAGACTTTGCAAGCGACCGTATACAGCGAGAACGTGCCACACAACAAACTCATACGCACGTTCCCTCTCAAGGTCAACGTCACATTCCTTGTCAGTGCCACCCTCTACGACGAAATCAACGCCAGCGACTTCCTACTTGCCATTGACTATAAAGAACTGAGTTCCGACTCAAAACGATGTCGCATTCATGTACGACAGAAACCAGGTAACATACGCAACCTGCGCATCAGCCCTGAAACAGTCGAATATATCATTGAGCAATCCACCGAATGACACGCATCGGCATCACTGGAGGTATCGGCAGCGGAAAGACATACGTCTGTCAACTGCTCAAACAGCGTGGCATCCCTGTCTATAACTGTGACGAAGAAGCCAAGCGACTTATGACAGAAAGTCCCGTCATCCGTAGGAAATTATGTGGCATTCTCGGCGACAAGGCATATTTGGACAATGCACTCAACAAAAACCTTATCGCACAATACATCTTCACCGACAACAATCATGCCGCCCGCATAAACGCCATCGTTCATCCCGTTGTCCGTCAAGATTTCCTCCGATGGGCTGCACTACAAAACAGTCCCATTGTTGCACAAGAATGTGCTCTCCTTTTCGAGTCTGGATTTCAAGACACAGTTGACGCCACCATCGAAGTTTTCGCCCCACTGTCTCTGCGTCTCCAACGAGCCACACAACGCGATCATGCTACCACTGAGCAGATTCTCGCTCGCATGGCACAACAGATGAATGAAGAAGAAAAGCAGCAACGTGCCGACTACTGCATACTCAATGACAGCACAATAGACTTGGAAGAACAGATCGACCACATCCTCAACCAACTAAGCAACAAATACACTAATAAATAAAATCAATAATATGATCAGAAAAATTCTTGCCATCTCAGGCAAACCAGGGCTTTACAAGCTCATCTCACGAGGCAACAAGAGCCTCATCGTGGAAACCGTAGACGAGCAAAAGAAGCGCATCCCTGCCTTCGGAGCTGACCGTGTCGTATCCCTTGGAGACATTTCCATCTATACCAACGACGACAGTGAGGTCAAACTCTCCGCTGTCTTCGAATCCATCAAACAGAACTATGGTGACAAGCCTCTTGACCTCTCTCCCAAGAAGGCATCGCAGGATGACATCATCGCTTTCTTCACCAAAGTGTTGCCTAACTACGACACCGACCGCGTGCGTGTCAGTGACATGCGTAAAGTCCTCTCATGGTACAACATCCTCACCGCTGACGGCATCACTGATTTTGACGACAAAGAAGAGGAGGAGGCAAAGGAGTCTGAAGACTGAACAACCACAGATTCTGAAACATAGCTTTCACAATCTCTGAATCGGCATCGGGGACATCGGTAAAATCGATGTCCCCGATGTCTGTTAACCAATGCTCCCGACATCAATTCCATGATTGCAGAACTGAAGGAAGAGGAACACAAGAACGGGGGAACAATCGTCCCCCCGTTCTATTCATGGAAATATGTTTAATGTCAATTTTTACTTAAAGAGTAATTGTGCGAACTCGTGAAGGCTACGACGCCAAGTGTGGAACTCGTGTGCGGTGCCTTCTGACTCGTAACCGACAGCATTCATACCCAGCTGTGTCTTGATGTTCTTGGCAGCTTCAACACAACCCATGTTCTCCTTGCCGCCACCGCTCATGAAGAGGAGCTTAGTCTTCTGTGCAAAGCCTTCGGAATTCTTCACCTGGTCAACACTCCATGCACCGCTACTGAAGGAACCCACATAAGCGAACTTACCTGGATTTGCCAGAGTAATCTCACGTGCCTGCATGCCACCCATGGAGAGACCAGAGTATGCACGATGTTCAGGATCAGCAATCACACGGTAATTCTTCTCAATCATTGGGATGATGTCGTTGAAGAGCACATTCTTGAAGCCGTCAGCAAAGCCGCCGCCGAAACCACCAAAACCACCGAAGCCGCCTTGTGGACGCTGACCACCCTGACCTTGAGGTGCCTGACCTGCTGGACGTGGAGCATTTGCATTCAGACCGTTATCCATCACAACGATGAAAGGAACGGCTTTCTTCTCTGCGATGAGGTTGTCCATGATGGAAGCCACATGACCTTGATATGGCCAGCTGTATTCGTTCTCACCCATACCGTGCTGCAGATAGAGAACAGGGAACTTCTTGGTAGGATTAGTGAAGTACTCATTAGGCAGATAGACGAAGCAACGACGCATCTTCTCCGTGTAGCTTGAGTAATAGTACACCTCACTCATAGAACCTTGTGGTACATTCTTCACCTGCCAAAAATCCTGGTCGTCAGATGGAACCTCAATACCACTACCCCAACGGCTTGCGCCATAGTAGTACAAACTGGTTGGATCTGGAACACTGGCACCGTCGATGTTCAACTGATAGTAGTGGAAGCCCGGATCCTGTGGAGCAGAAGTACCTGTCCACACACCATTTGCGTCCTTGGTCATGGTGTAAATCTTACCAGCAATGTCAAGACCCACCTTTGTAGCCTCTGGTGCCGAAATCTGGGCACGTACCTGACGAGCAGAGTTTACCATAGGGTACTGCTTGCTGTCCTGATTGCTCAATGCAGGCTTAAAGTCTTCTGCAATTGCAGCCTCTGATGGAACCCAAGGGTTACCCTGTGGACGACCACCAAAACCGCCAAACTGTGCTGACGCTGTCAAACTTACAAGCGTCATCAACGAAAGAATGATTTTCTTCATGTGATTAGTAAAAAATAAATGATGTAATAAATAATGTAAAATCGATTACAACCTATTGACACGATGCGCTCCAAAAGGTTTAAAAATCAAGTTGCCTTACGTGCATAAGACAACTTGAAGAATTAATGAGCGCATAAACGATGGTTTAACGGCCGAAACCAAAACCAAAGCCCTGTCCCTGAGGTGCTTTTTCAGGTTCGCCGAAGAAGGAAGCTTCAGCATCCTTGTCATTGAGCTTGAACACCATGAACTTAGGATTCTGCTCGGTGCAAGGAGCCCATTCACCACCCTTAGGTCCATTAGGATCGCTGTACTTGGCGAAGTTGGTCCATGCGGTGAGCATCTTTTCAGAGAGGTCCCAGTCACCTTTTGTCCATGGACGCCAACAGTGCTTGAGTGACTTGAACACAAACCAGAGGTCGGAAGAGTGGAACGCACCATTCAGACGCTGAGTCACCTCTGGATGTGAACCGTCATCTGGCAATGGGCGTGCGAACTCATAAGCCCATGCCTTACCACCCTTCTGTGCACGGACTTTACAGAACTCGGCAATATTTGGAGCCATGTCACCCATATCGTTGAGGGTGTAACCAATCATATAAGGAACGTCTGCCAAAGTGCCTTCGCGAGTTGCATCATCGAAACTCTTCACGCTGACATAGCCGTCAATCATAGGCATATAGCCCATACCCATGCGCATCATGCCCATACCGCCACCTTGCTGACCAGCACTGTTCACCTGACCATAGATGGTTGGGAGAGCAAAGACTGTCTCTGTTGATGCCTGACGCATCTTCTGCAAGTCAGTCATACCTGCCCAGTCGAACATCTTCTTGGCATTGTTGGCTGCATCTTCGATGGAACCACCGCTGTAACGGCCACCCATCATGCCACCACCGTTAGGATTAGGAATGCTAAGTCCCTGAGCACTCATGATGACAGCCTTGTGGAACAAACCACGAGCCAATGGAGATTCGCAAAGGGTGCGCACACTGCCACCACCTGCACTCTGACCGAAAATAGTCACATTATTGGGGTCGCCACCAAACTGAGCAATGTTCTTCTTAATCCACTTCAGTGCCTCAATCTGGTCGAGGATACCATAGTTACCCGATACCTTGTTGGGGCTTTCCTCAGCAAGAGCTGGGTGAGTAAGGAATCCGAAGATGCCAAGACGGTAGTTGATGGAAACGAGGACAACGTCCTTTGCGCCCCACTCTTGTCCGTCAAACTCTGGTTCTGAGCCGAAACCTTCACGGTAGCCACCACCATGAATCCAGAGAGCAACAGGAAGTTTCTTACCAGCATTACCTGGAGCCTTTGTCCATACGTTCAAGTACAGACAGTCCTCACTGAAGGCAGCCTCCTTGCCATAACCCCACTCGGTGTAGTAACCACCGGTGTACTGAATGGCCTGATAGCTTGGACGGCCAAAAGTGTCGCAAATCTTCACACCCTTCCAAGGCACAACAGGTTGTGGTGCTTTCCAACGGTTCTCCCTGATTGGAGGAGCAGCATAAGGAATTCCACGATAGACGAAGACTTCTGGATGATCGTCAGCCTTCACACCCTGTACCTGACCACCTTCAATGGTCAACACTGGATTGTTCTGCGCATTGCCTGCCGCACATGCAAGCAACAGTGACAAACCTAATAAAAGTTTTTTCATGTTAAATAATTGTTTAGGTTGTAAAAATAAGAATAGATATAATTGTTTTATGATAGTAACATCCGAGGGGCAAAGATAGGAAGAATATCTTGAACAAACATTATTTTAGTGACAAAATTATCAAAAAATTTGCCCAATCACTGTTTTTTCCCTACATTCGCAACGAAAATAACAATCAACTATTTCCAATCTTAACACAACGCATCAATGAGAAAAATCCTTACATTATTGGCGATGGTGGCATGCATGACTACGGTCAAGGCTGCCAATCCTGTCATCAAAAACCTCGGTGATTCCAAGTATTGCATCGAAATCGGTAACCTGTCTATGACCATCAACGGTGCTGGAGGCGGGAAAATCCTCTCCTTCAAATATCAAGACACCGAAGTCATCTCACAATCCACATTCCCAGAGAGTTTCGGAAGCACCTTCTGGACAAGTCCACAGAAAGAATGGAATTGGCCTCCCGTGCAAGAATTTGACAAACAGCCCTACACGGTGGAAGAGAAAGGCAACTCGCTCGTGATGACCAGCAATGTGTCGGCACGACTGAAATACCGTATCCGCAAGGAGTTTAGCGTGGATGCCAAGAAGAACGCCATCGTGGTCACCTACTCCATCATCAACGAGTCGGGTGAAACACGCAAGGTGGCTCCTTGGGAAATCACACGTGTACCAAACGATGGTTTAATTTTCTTTGATGCGCCCACCGACCAGATTACCCCTGCCAATCTCATGTCTTTCCAGTCAGCATTCGGCATTTCATGGTACAAAACAGATGAAGCCAACCAAAACCGCAAAATCAATGCGGACGGCAAGGGCTGGCTGGCATACATCAACAATGGTCTGCTGATGGTAAAAAAGTTCCAGGACCTCAACGCTTCACAGCCTGCTCCCGAAGAGGCTGAAATACAAGTGTATGTCAACCGGGGAAAAAGTTATATTGAGTTGGAGAGCCAAGGTGCCTACACAGAGCTGAAGGCTGGCGAATCTCTCAGTTGGACAGTTGAATGGTTCCTTACTCCTTATGCAGGTGAAGCACCATCAAAGGATTTGTTGAAGAAAGTGAAGAAACTCATCAAATAGGAAGTTTCCAGCCAAGACATCATCACAGAAAGAGCCATCAACATAAGCGTCATGTTGATGGCTCTTTCTATTTCTGAGGATTATTGTTACAATACGCCTTTGCTCGAAGGCAACTGAAACTTGTAAATATCACGCTTAACCGCCATCTTAATGCTACGAGCAAGTGCCTTGAAGATGCCTTCAATTTTGTGGTGTTCATTATCTCCTTCTGCTTTGATGTTGAGGTTCATACGAGCAGCATCACTGAAAGATTTGAAGAAGTGGAGGAACATCTCAGTAGGCATGTCGCCCACACGTTCACGTTTGAACTCAGCATCCCACACAAGCCATGCTCGACCACCGAAGTCAAGTGCTACCTGACAGAGGCAGTCATCCATCGGAAGCGTGTAACCATAGCGTTCAATACCACGCTTGTCTCCAAGAGCTTTGGCAATACATTCGCCCAATGCTATACCAGTATCTTCAATCGTGTGGTGCTCATCCACATTGAGGTCGCCTTTCACTTGAATACGGAGGTCTATAGAGCCATGCTTCCCGATTTGCTCCAACATATGGTCAAAGAAACCCAGTCCTGTGTTGATGTCGCACTTACCTGTACCATCCAAGTTAAGACTGATGTCAATGTCCGTCTCTTTCGTCGTCCGGCGCACAGAGGCTGTTCGTTCGCCAGCAAAAAGGATTTCGGTAATTTCATCCCATGACTGCACGTTATCACCAAGAATCAAATACTTGCAACCGAGGTTCTCAGCTAGTTGCTTGTCTGTCTCACGGTCACCAATCACATAGCTGTTGGCAAGGTCATAGTTTCCTGACATGTACTTCGTCATCATACCTGTACCAGGCTTACGTGTAGGCAAGTTGTCGGCAGGAAAAGAACGATCTATGAGGATATCATCAAAAGTGACCCCCTCCCCTTTCAGCGTATTGAGCATGAGATTGTGAGTCGGCCAGAAGTCTTCCTCTGGATAGGAAGCAGTGCCAAGCCCATCCTGGTTGCTCACCATGACAAACTCAAAGTCAAGTTTAGTGCGGATGAAGTTGAGGTTACGAATCACACCGGGAACAAATTGGAACTTCTCGAAAGAATCAATCTGCTCATCATCTGGCTCCACTAAAATGGTGCCATCCCTGTCGATGAAAAGTGCCTGTTTCATAAGAATGAAAGTTGAAGAATTGAAGAATTAAAGTCCTGCAACTACACGTATTGTCTCAACGCCGAAAGCAGTTTTGTATTCTCTTCCTTGATGCCCACCGTAATGCGGAGACAATCGCCACAGAGATGCACACGGTTGCGGTTGCGCACAATCACCCCCTTCTGCACCAAATATCTGTAGATACCATCTGCATCCGTCACACGGGCAAGAATGAAGTTGGCATCAGTCGGATAGACTTTCTTACAGATGGGCAAGATGCTCAACGCCCTCATGAGTGTCTCACGCTCTTGAAGAATCATGGTGATGTGGCGTTGCAACAGCGTAGCATTGCCCAGAATCTCCATGGCTTTCTTTTGTGTCAACACATTGACATTGTAGGGGTACTTCACTTTATTGTAAAGCCCAATGATGTCAGTGCTGGCAAATGCCATACCCAAACGGATACCAGCAGCGCCCCACGCCTTTGAGAACGTGGCGAGGACGATGAGGTTAGAATATTTCTGAATATCGAAACGGAAAGGTTTCTGCGAAGAGAAGTCGCTGTATGCCTCATCCACTATCACAATGCCTTGAAAAGCCTCAATGACTTTCTCTATCTTTTCACGACGAAAAGCATTGCCTGTCGGATTGTTGGGGGAACAGATGAAAATGATTTTTGTATTCTCGTCACATGCTGCCAAAAGCGCATCGGGATCCATGTCATAATTCTCATCCAGCGACACCTTACGGTACTCAACATCGTTCACATCAGCACACACTTCATACATACCATAAGTGGGGTCGATAGCCACCACATTATCTTTGCCCGGACGACAGAAGATGCGGTAAGGCAAGTCAATCGCCTCATCACTACCATTACCCAAGAAGATATTCTCCACAGGCACCCCCTTCATAGGTGAGATTATCTGTTTCAACTCTTCTTGCAAAGGATCCGGGTAGCGATTCACGCCATTAGGATAAGGGTTCTCATTGGCATCGAGGAAAGCATCTGCTTTTACCCCCTTAAACTCGTCGCGAGCACAACTATATGGTTTCAGCGCCCAGATATTAGGGCGCACTAATTCTTGTAAACTTTTCATAAAGACTGAATTCTTACTGTCATTGCATTTTTATGAGCATCCAACTGTTCCGCTTCAGCCATCAGTTCGACAGCACGGCCAATGGAACGGACACCCTCTGCTGACAATTCTTGGAAAGTAATTTTACGGCAGAACGAATCGAGGTTCACACCGCTGTACGCCTTAGCATATCCCGATGTGGGAAGTGTGTGGTTGGTTCCAGAAGCATAGTCACCGGCTGACTCACAAGAGTAGTTGCCGAGGAAGACACTTCCCGCATTCACCACCCTGTCAGCAAACGACTGGTAGTCCTTGATGGCAAGGATGAGATGTTCGGGAGCATACTCATTTGTCATTCTGATGACCTCTTCCATGTCTTTCACGATGATAAGCTTGGAGTATTGCAACGATTGCTCTGCTATTTCTTTGCGAGGCAGCAATGCCAATTGTCTGTCCACCTCTGCATTCACCTTCTCTGCCATTGCCTCAGATGTTGTGATGAGGATGACTTGTGAATCCACGCCATGTTCTGCCTGAGAGAGCAAATCTGCAGCGACAAACACGGGATTTGCCGCATCGTCTGCAACCACTGCAACCTCTGAAGGACCAGCAGGCATGTCTATCGCCACCTCATGCAGACTCACCTGCTGCTTGGCTGCCATCACGAACTGATTGCCAGGACCAAATATCTTGCTGACTTTCGGTACAGACTCCGTACCATATGCCATCGCACCTATCGCCTGAACACCACCAGCCTTGAAGATTTTGCTGACACCAGCCACCTTTGCCGCCATCAGAATAGCAGGATGCACCTTGCCCTCACGATTGGGAGGAGTACAAAGAACAATCTCCTTACATCCCGCGATCTTGGCAGGCGTGGCAAGCATCAACACCGTCGAAAACAAGGGTGCCGTGCCTCCGGGAATGTAAAGACCCACCTTCTCAATAGCGACAGACTTCTGCCAACACACCACACCAGGAGCTGTTTCCACCTTCTCACCTTCAAACTTCTGCGATGCATGAAACTTCTCAATATTAGCATGTGCAAGCTTCAAGGCATTCTTCAACTCTTCCGATACAAGTTTCTCAGCTTCAACAATTTCTTCCTCAGAAACTGCCAATGACTCAAGTTTCACCTTATCGAATTTCTCTTCGAACGCTTTCACAGCAGAGTCACCATACTGCCGAATCTGGTCAAGCACAGTCTGCACTGTCTCTCGCAATTCGGAAGCATCCCGATGTGGACGTTCCAACAAGGTCGTCCACGCTGCTTGATTAGGATATTTAATGATGTTCATCTTTTCATGTACCAATTACCATGTACGATTTGCCATGCGGCTTGTACACTATAAAATCATTTTTTCAATGGGTGTTACCAAAATGCCTTCTGCTCCAAGTGCCTTCAACTGACCAACAATCTCCCAGAAATGCTTTTCGTCAAGCACGGCATGAACAGAACACCATTCTTCGTCTGCCAATGGAATGATAGTAGGGCTCTTCAAACCTGGCAACACTTTCACGATTTCTGCCAGACGAGCCTTTGGCGCATTCATACGCACATACTTTTTATCTTCTGCAATCAGCACAGAATTGATACGGAAAAGCAAATCTTCGAGAATGGCTTTCTTCTCATCGTCCAGATTCTTGTTTCCAATGAGCAAAGCCTCGCTCTGCATCACTACTTCCACCTCTTTCAAGTTGTTGCTGACCAACGTAGAACCTGAACTTACAATGTCGAAGATACCATCAGCCAAGCCAATGCCAGGAGCAATTTCGACTGAACCCTGAATCACATGGATATCAGTCTTCACGCCCTTCTCCTCCATGAACTTGCGGAGAATGACAGGATAAGATGTGGCAATCTTCTTACCATTGAACCACTCCACACCAGGATAATCCACAGCCTTAGGAATAGCCAGTGAGATGCGGCACTTGCTGAAGCCAAGACGCTTCACGATGTCAGCATTCTCATTGCGCTCCACAAACTCATTCTCACCCACAATACCCACATCAGCCACACCATCAGCTACAGTTTGTGGAATATCATCATCACGGAGAAAAAGAACCTCCAGTGGAAAATTAGATGCCTGAACAAGCAACGTGCGCTTGCTCGAACTTACTTTGATGCCGGTCTCTTTCAGAAGATCCATGGTGTCTTCAAAGAGACGACCTTTTGATTGTACTGCTATACGTAACATATATGTCTGTTGTTTTGATTCTATGATATTATTAAACTCTAAACCCTAAACTCTTAACTCTATACCCTAAGCTCTCACCTTAATGAATCGCCCCCAACGGCGTCATGATTGACTTGTTTGACGGGATATAGGTTGCAATGATAGGCCGGCGTCGATCCGGCTCATCGTGTCGGAAGAATTCCAGAATGGCACTGAACGAATAGCGGCTCGTGTCGAACACAATGTAGTCGTAATCTCGGTACAGCACATCGGTGCTGGGCATGTCTCCCAATTTCGAATGGAACACATCATACTTGAACCGATGCCTTGCTGCAATCTCCTTCATGTCAGCGAGGTTGTTTCCATCGCCCACAATCAGGAACTTCTTCCTTTTCTTTTTCTTTCTCTTGCGGCCCCATGCATACAAGTTCTGCATCACATATGCCATAACAGCTTTCAACACCACAGTCAACGTAATAAACGCTGAATAGATGATACTATAGTGTGCAAAGTGCTTCTTGAAGAAAATCACCATTGCCTTGTAGAAAGCATTCACATACTTGAATGATTCTTTCTTCGTGCTCTCTCCCTTGTAGTGTAATATCTGCGTCGGAATGTAGTAATTCTGATAACCTGCCTTCAACACACGATAGCTCAAGTCGACGTCCTCACCATACATGAAGAACGTCTCATCCAGCAACCCCACCTTGTTCAAAGCCTCCTTACGGATAAACATAAACGCACCACTCACAATCTCAATTGGGTTGATGGACTGCTTATTCAGATACTGCATATAATACCGGCCAAATATACGACTCTTTGGAAACAACGAACCCAAACCTGTCATCTTGCAGAACGCCACGAATGGAGTCGGTACCCCACGACGGGATTCTGGTGCAAAAGAACCATCCACCCTCAACATTCCCACACCGCACATACCTGCCTTTGGTGTCTTGTCCATAAAGTCAATGCACTCTCTCAACGAACGCTCTCCAATGAACGTGTCGGGATTCAGAAGCAACACATACTCTCCCCTTGCCTCCCGTATCGCCTGATTGTTGGCACGAGAAAAACCGACATTCTCCTTATTCTCAATGTAGCGCACCCATGGGAACTTTCCCTTCAGGTACGATACCGAGTCGTCAGTGCTGTTGTTGTCAACCACAAACACTTCGCCACCCACTCCTGTCAACGCTTTCTCCACCGAGAGCAGGCATTGCTCCAGATAAAAGCGAACATTATAATTGACTATGACAATGGAGAGTTTCATCTATTCCTTATTCACATCCTCCAGATAGGAAGAGATCTTTGACTCAGAGGGCCAGCAATAGATGCTGACACAAAAAGCAACCAAGGCACAAAACATACCGCTTACACTCGTAGCAAGGTAATATACCGCCACACTGAACACAGCAGCGATGCACAAAATGCCTATCCGCACAATACTCCATATATGATAAGACCGCAAAGCCTCTTCATTGTTCATACGACGTAATCCTTTAGTAGTGTTCAAGGTGAACAACCGAATCGCCAAAGGAATGCCAATAATGGTCAATGCCACTACGGCAATGTTCAGCTTCACCTCCTCCGTTGACTGAGGCACCACCACACCATTCGGTATCACGTCTAGTTCACCCAACACGACAGCAGCCACTACAATCAGCCACACTATCGCCAACTCTATCTTCAAAACCCTCAATAGCTTTTGTATATATTTTACCATAATCTTTGAAATTCTTTCAACACTCAACAAATCACTTTCCCGTGAATGGCACCCGATTCACCAACGAACGTCCCAACGTCACTTCATCCGTATATTGCAGTTCGTCATTGATGCTCATGCCTCGTGCCAACACCGTCAGCTTCACCTCCGGGTATTTTGACAACTTGCGAAAGATATAGAAATTCGTGGCATCACCCTCCATTGTCGAGCTCAAGGCAAAAATCACCTCTTCCACGTCACCCTTGTCCACACGCTCCACCAAACTGTCAATCTCCAGTTGGCTCGGACCCACACCATCCATCGGCGAGATGACACCACCCAGCACATGGTACAATCCATGATATTGCTGCGTCTGCTCAATAGCCATCACATCCTGCACATTCTCAACCACACAGATAATGGAACTGTCCCTATTCGGATTTGCGCAAATTTGGCAAACGTCCTCATCGCTGATATTATGGCACACCTCGCAGTAATGCACCTCATGGCAAAGCGTCGAGACAGCATCCGTAAAAGCATCAACCTTGCCGACATCCAAGCGCAACATATGCAACACCAGTCGCATGGCTGTCTTACGCCCGACACCCGGCAGTTTCGAAAACTCATCCACAGCACGTTCCAACAATGCTGACGAATACTGCTCGTTCATTTCTCTTCTTTCCTTATTTCTGGTGCAAAGGTACGGAAAAAAAGTGAAAAGTGAAGAGTGAAAAGTGAAAAATCTATATTACCCGCCATTCGGAGAGTTGGATACTTAGATTTTTCACTTTTCACTCTTCACTTTTCACTCACTTTGTGTTATTTCCTTTTCTTTGAAAAGATTCCAAACACACTGCGGAGCGCCGTTGCCGTTTTAAAGGCAGAAATGACATAGCCCACATAGTTCATGTACTTGCTGGAAGAGTCGAGGAAGAGGTGTTCCGGATGATATACGAAATAATCGGCAACATCATTCTTTAGCTGAGACACGCCATAGTCTATCTGTTGTCTTGCATGCTCCTTCTCGTCACGGAGATCTCTGAGAGATGCATATTTATATTTCCTACTCATTCGTCACCTCCTTTCTCATCATAATCGTCCAACTCACGCACAAGGCTCTCCGCCAGTTTACGGATTTGTTCATCCTTACGGCTCCTGCTGTGCGTCATCTGCTCCGTGATGGTAGGCACATTCAGCAACTGCTCGCTGAACATCCTCACAAACGGATTCTCAATCAATGGCTTCCTCAGCAAGAATACCAGCAGAATCAAGAGCACCAACACACCTCCCACGATGTAGTAGCTCAGCATCTCATTGCCTGTCAGCAGAGTCAAAGCCTTCACCGTTCCTGTGCTCAGAAAGAAGATGGCACTTGTTGCCAACGCCATCGTCACAGCAGCCAGCACCACATAGGTGGTCACCACCGTCAAGCGCTCTGTCGCCTCAAGGCGAAGATAACGCTCCACACGGTAAGCCAACCTGCGGAAATCCTCTGTCACTCTATTGGTTGCACTCATGCTGACATCTTATTCTGCGTCGAAATCCTCAGCAGGCACACACTCGCGCTTTCTGCCGATGTTCTTGATTTCATCCACAAGATTCTCGAAAGCCTCCTTGTCCAGTTTGATACCGCGCTTCTCAAGAGCTTCCTTAATTTTCGCACGCTGATCCTCACCCTTTTCAGGAGCAAAAAGAAGACCTAATGCTGCGCCGGCAATGGCACCACCAACAAAAGCAGCAGCCAATGCAAAACCATCACCTCTTGTCATAACCAAATACGTTTTTAGGTTGATAAATAATGTTAATTACTTCAATTTCGGGGGCAAATATAAGACATAATCCCCAAAAAGCAACACAATTTTAGATGTTTAACTTTTTTTTGCACATATCTCTTTTGCAATGTGACAAATATGCCCTATCTTTGTGGGAAATCCAAGACATCATTCAATCATCTAATTATAAAACGAGAAAATTATGAGAAAAAGTATTTTGATGGGATTAGCACTTGTTGCAGCCCTTGCCTTCGTTTCATGTAAATCATCTGAAAGCAGCTACAAGAAGGCATACGAAAAAGCCAAGGCACAAGAGATGGCACAAGCCAACACCACTGATCAAGTTGAAACAGCCCCTGTGACTGTGGCACCAGTGGTTACCACACCTGTCAGCACAACAGCAGCCAACACCGAGAACGACCGTCAGGAGCGTCTCACCGTCATGAATGGTGGCACCCTCAAGGCATTCAACGTTGTTTGCGGTTCTTTCAGCAGTGTTGACAATGCCAACAACCTCCGTAACACCCTTGTTGCAAAAGGTTACTCTGCTCAGGTGGCTCAGAACCCAGAGACAGGCATGTACCGCGTCATTGCAGCTTCTTTCGATGACCGTGCATCAGCTGTCACTTCCCGCGATCAACTTCGTGGTACCTACCCCGACGCTTGGCTTCTCTATCGCACATATTAAGGATACTTTTCCTTGTCAATCATAAGAAGGGGTTGTGGCCATATTGGAGCAGCCCCTTTTTTCAATCCAACCATCATCTTTAGACTTTAAATATCATGGAACAATTTCTTCAGATTACAGAAGACATCAGCAGCATCGTATGGGGCTGGCCCATGATTATTCTCTTGTTGGGAACACACATCTTCCTGACATTCAGATTAAAATTTCCCCAACGTAAAATATGGACAGCCATTCGGTTGTCGGTGAAGAAAGACGAAGGTTCTACAGGTGACGTAAGCCAGTTTGGAGCATTGGCAACATCATTGGCAGCCACCATCGGAACAGGCAACATCATTGGTGTCGCCACCGCAGTGAGCCTTGGTGGTCCCGGAGCCGTGTTGTGGTGCTGGTTGACTGGTGTGTTCGGCATCGCCACAAAATACAGCGAGGGGCTGCTTGCCATCAAATACCGCGAGAAGACCAAAGATGGAAGAATGATGGGCGGTCCCATGTATGCCCTGCAAAACGGATTGGGTATGAAATGGTTAGGAGTATTGTTCTGTCTGTTCGCAGCAATAGCATCCTTCGGCATCGGCAACACGGTGCAGGCAAATGCCATCAGCGAAAACATCTCATTGGTGATGGAAGAATGGGTGTCACCCGACACGACGAAAATGTTTACAGGTTTCCTGCTTGCAGCACTTGTAGGCTTCGTGGTGATTGGCGGTGTCAAGAGCATCGCCCGATGGTGTACCGCACTGGTGCCCCTGATGGCAGTGTTATATGTATTGGGGTGTATCTATATATTATGTGTCAACCACCAATATCTGGGCGAAGCCCTATCGCTCATCTACAACGAAGCATTCTCGTTGAAAGCCGTGGGAGGTGGCACGGCAGGAACAGTGCTGATGGTAGCCGCACGCTACGGTATTGCCCGCGGACTCTTCTCCAACGAGTCGGGTATGGGTTCCGCACCCATCGTGGCAGCAGCAGCACAGACCAAGAACCCCGTGCGCCAGGCGTTAGTGTCATCCACCGGTACATTCTGGGACACTGTCATCATTTGTGCCATCACAGGCTTGGTCATCGTGTCAAGCATCATCGCCTACCCTGAAATCAGCCAAGAAGACGGAGGCATGCTGACGAAGAAAGCATTCGGCATGATTCCATATGTTGGCACCCCCATCCTCACTTTCGGCATCATCACATTCGCCTTCTCCACCATCTTGGGTTGGAGCTATTATGGCGAAAGAGCAATGGAATATCTGGCAGGCAAACGCAGCATCGTCTTCTACCGCGTAGTGTTTATCCTGCTGGTGTTTGCAGGCTCCACCATGAGTCTGGCATTGGTGTGGAATTTGGCAGACATCATGAATGCTTTCATGACTGTGCCCAACCTCATCTCATTACTGCTCCTTTCAGGCGTCATTGCGAAGGACACTCAGCACTATCTGTGGGATAAACATTTGGACGAAGAAGATTTGAAAGGGAAGAGTTGAGGGTTAAGAGTTTAGAGTTTAGGGGTTAGAGTTTAGAGAATAGAGGTTAGAGAATAGAGGTTAGAGGTTAGAGCTTTAGTGTTTAAGAACTATGATACAGGACCTTTGCATCATCATGTTGACGGCAGGCATCACAAGCCTGGTGTTCAAATTACTTAAACAGCCCGTCGTGCTGGGTTACATCGTGGCAGGTATGCTGGTGGGACCGCACGTGATGGGCGAATCATGGATTACCAACGAGGAGAATCCGGAAACTTGGGGAGAGATTGGCGTGCTTTTCCTTCTGTTCAGTCTCGGATTGGAATTCTCCTTCAAGAAACTGCTCAAAGTGGGCAGTACCGCCATCATTGGTGCAGGTGTCATTGTGGTGGGCATGATGGTGACCGGCATGGCAACAGCATTCTTCCTCGGATGGGACAACATGAATGCCATCTTCCTTGGCGGTATGCTCTGCATGTCATCCACCACCATTGTCTTCAAGGCCATCGAAGAGGCGGGTCTTCGCAGCCACCGCTTCGCAGGCGTATGCTTCGGCATCCTCATCGTTGAAGACCTCTTCGCTGTGGTGCTCATGGTGTTGCTCACATCCATTGCCGTGAAGAACGAGTTTGAAGGCAAGGAACTCCTTTGGCAAGTGGGCAAGCTACTCATGTACATCGCCCTCTGGTTTATTTTGGGCATCCTGCTCATCCCCACCTTCCTGAAGAAATTCAAGAAGCACCTCAACGACGAAACGCTGACCATCTTCTCCATCGGACTTTGTCTTGGCATGGTGCTGCTGGCTGTGCAGGCAGGATTCAGCAGCGCGCTGGGAGCCTTCGTCATGGGTTCTGTATTGGCAGAGACAGTGGATGCAGAACGCATCGAGCACTTGGTGCAACCCATCAAGAACATCTTTGGTTCCATCTTCTTCGTGTCAGTCGGCATGATGATTGACCCCGCCTTGCTCCTTCAGTACTGGTTGCCCATCAGCATCATCACGTTGGTGGTCATCTTCGGACAAATCCTCTTCGGCAGCTTCGGCACGCTCCTTTCCGGACAACCTCTCAGAGTGGCGTTGCAGACAGGTTTCTCCTTGGTGCAGATAGGTGAATTTGCCTTCATCATCGCCACCCTCGGACAGAGCCTGAAGGTGACAGACACCAGCCTCTACCCCATCGTCGTGGCAGTCAGTGTCATCACCACATTCCTCACGCCCTACATCATGAAACTCGCCTACCCCACACTCTCCTTCCTCGAGAAGCACATGAGCCAAGACACCAAGAAGATGCTCGACAGCTATGTGGAGAAGCGTCAAGCAAGCAGCAGCATAAAGAACAAGAGACCTTCATGGTTGTCCCAAATAGAAAGGCTAGTCAAGTTCGTGTTCCTCAAAATCGCTATGGCACCAGGCATCAACAAACTGCTACGTGTTTTCAACGAAAACCTCTATGCACGCGAACGTCTGGCAGAGTCGCAACGAGGACTGGAACGTGAGGTGGAAGACTCGCTCATCAGTCTTGAAATGAACATAGCTGAAGTGGAAGTGCCTGACAACTCCGCATTTGCTGGCAAGGCACTCAAAGACCTCAACATCCGCAACATCACCGGAGCCAACATCGTGCGCATCATCCGTGGCGGCATCAACATCAACATCCCCGGTGGTAGCCATCGCATCTATCCTGGCGACCGTATCATCCTGGCAGGTTCCGACACAGACGTGGCAGCCTTCCAGAAGATGCTGGAGACAAGTATCGCTCCTACTGAAGAAGTGGACGCCATCAGAACCAACATCGTGCTCGACAACTTCACCATCACAGCCGAGTCCCCCCTCTGTGGAAAGAGCATCATCAAGTCAGGCATCCGCGAAAAGGGCAACTGCATCGTCATGGGACTTGTCCGTCCTGCCGAAGACTTCTACACCAATCCCGACCCCACCCTCGTCATTCAAGCAGACGACATCATCATTGTGGCGGGAGAGGAAAAGAAGATGCACGACTTCTTCGACCAAGCAGCTGCATCAAACCCTAAGATGTGGTCGTAACCCACAAAAAAATGGTCAGGTTCAATACCCGACCATTAGAACGTAGTGGAGATGGAGGGGCCAAGAAATAAAAAATGATCGGGTTCAATACCCGACCATTGGAACAAAGTGGAGATGGAGGGGCCAATAAAATAAAAAATGGTCAGGTTCAAGACCCGACCATTGGAACAAAGTGGAGATGGAGGGGATTGAACCCTCGTCCAAACAAGGAAGCCATACGCTTTCTACATGCTTATTCTTGCCTTCGGTTTTCGTGATGCAGCAAGACCAAGACCACCAACTGCACCCTTATCCTCTAAAGTTTCACCAACAGAGCGAGGCATCTGCTGACTATTCCCGATTTTATAGCACCGCTGATCAGAACGCTTCAGGACAGGTAGCTTTCTGGGCGATGTCTCGTTCCCCTGTCTAACAAGGGAATTAGGCCATATCTACTATGCTTCGATTAGGCAGCGAGAGCGTAACGAGTTTCGCCAATTAATTCTTTGATGTCTGAGATTTGAGAGAGGGGCATCGACTCTCTGCATGCTTACGTACCACCTCATCTTGCTGTCAAATCCAGTCATCCCCGACTGTCACTTGCAGCGCTTGGCGTCACTTCGCCAAACCTCTGGTGATAAGTAGGGCTCAACCAGCCTCAGCCAATTGAGCCTCTTTTCTCGTTTTGGAGGTGCGTACCCGATTCGAACGGGTGTACACGGTTTTGCAGACCGTTGACTAAGCCACTCATCCAACGCACCATGTGGGGCTTATTCCCAATTGCGGGTGCAAAGGTAGTACAAAATTTAGACATTACAAAATAAAAGAAGACTTTTTTTTATTTTTATTGTTAAAATGCCGCCGACCTTATTTAACGGTAGTGCAAATTATAGACAACACAAAATAAAAGAAGTGATTTATTTGCAGAGAAGTGTATTTTTTTCTAAATTTGTCACGGATTATGCAAGGAGCATTGGAAAAAGTGAGGAATTACATCCGTCAGCACCATCTTTTGGAAGAAGGGGCACGGGTGTTGGTCGGCTTAAGTGGCGGACCCGATTCCGTATGCCTTGCCCGCATCTTGGACAGTCTGGGCTACGGAGTGGTGGCAGTGCATTGCAATTTCCACCTGAGGGGCGACGAGAGCCTGCGCGACGAGCAATTCGTGGCATCACTCTGCCAGCAGATGGGATGGGAACTGCATCGGGTGGATTTCGATACGCAGACCTATGCCCGACAGCAGAAAATCAGCATCGAGATGGCAGCACGCAAATTACGGTATGAGCACTTCCGTTCACTCCTGCACGACACGCAAGCCTGTGCCATCGCCGTAGGACATCATCAGGACGACAACATAGAGACCCTGCTGCTCAACGCCGTGAGAGGCACAGGCATTCGAGGGCTCTGCGGCATGCAGCCACGCAACAACGATGTGGTGCGCCCCCTACTGTGCCTGACACGCCAAGAGATTCTTACCCATCTGGCAGACATCCGGCAAGACTATGTGACCGACCACACCAATCTGGAAGACGCCTATGCACGCAACAAAGTGCGGCTCGATGTGCAGCCTCTCTTGGAACACATCAATCCCGGAGCCATGAAAAACCTCGCCTCCACACAGGAGAATCTGGCAGAAGTGATGAAAGTCTATCAGCAAGCCATGCAGCAATCCCTTGCCGAATGTGTGGAGCAGAGGGCGAATGGAGAAATCTACATCCATATCGCCAAACTGCAAAGCCACCCCTCCCCCATCTCCATCCTTCACGAGACGCTCTCGCCCCTCGGCTTCAACAAGGCACAAATGGAAGACATGCTGCATACTCTCCACGAAAGCGGGAAGGTGTTCACCGCTGAAGGCAGAAGAGCGCTGGTGGACAGGCAACACATCATCGTCGAAGCAGCCCATTACCCCATGCCCGCCATCCACCAAGAGGTGGTGGACGTTCAAGACCTGCACATGCAGAAAGCCCCCAGCCATGCCTATCTCGATGCTGACAAGCTGCACGGCGAGCTCACCCTCCGCACCCCCCGCACAGGCGACACCTTCGCTCCCTTCGGCATGGGCGGCAAGCGCAAGCTCCTCAGCGATTTCCTCACCGACCAGAAACTCAGCCTCTTCGAGAAGGAGCACCAGCCCCTCCTCATGGATGGTGACAAAATTGTCTGGGTGGTGGGCAGACGCAGTTCCGAACTCTACCGCGTGGACGAGCACACAAAACGGGTGCTGCACATCAGCATATGAGGGATGAGGGATAGAATCTTTCAACTTGCAAGAAGTCGAAAAAATAAATCAAATTGAAGAGGGTGTGCCTATTCTGACACACCCTCTTTCTTGTTGTTGAACGTGGGCGACGAGCCCTTTCCATATCTTATTTGATTACAACTGTCCGTCCATCCTTCACATAGATACCGTGAGCGGTTGGCTCACTCTGGAGCTTCACGCCGCTGAGGGTGTACCACGCTCCGTCGACTGCTGCGGTTGCAACACTCTCGATAGCGTTGACCTTGGGTGTCAGGGTGTGAACCCGACCATCAACCACGTGGTTGAGTTCGGAACTGATGGTAATGGTGCCGCAAGTGCCATCATAGCCTTTACCAATGTATTCGTTACTCATGCCACCATCTTCAGCCACCACCTTGGTGATGCCCTCGGTGATGGTGATGTTGCCACAAGAGCCATCACCGCCGCCACCAATGCTCGCACCACCCGTGCTGCACTTGGCATCGATGGTACCACCGCTGATAGTGATGTCACCACATGAGGCGTCTTCGGCACTGCCAATACCGGCGGCACCCGCTGCCGATCCCGGGATGGCCTTTATATTGCCACCTTCGATAACGATATTGCCGCAAGAACCTAAATAGCCACAACCAATGCCGGCACCATGGGTTAGGCCTTCAGCTGTGAGCGAGCCACTGCCCTTGATGGTGAGCGTCTTACCCGTGGGACCCACCTGAATACCCGGGCAAGAAAAATAGTATGCGCACACGTAGTTCTCTCCTTCGAGGATGATGGTGGCATCACCCTGGCAGGTGATGCCCGCCCAAGAATAAAGTTCGTCGTAGTTTTCATCGAGGCAACCGACTGTCACGTTCTTGAGCGTCACGGTGGCTCCATCAGCGATGAAGACTTTCACAGGAACTGCGGGCGTGCCAGTCAGCACGTCGCCATTCTTCGCCGTCACTTCAGCAACAACCTGAGATAGGTCGATGATGGTGGTTTCCTCGCCACTTACCAATGACGGAACTGCCCATGTTCCCACACTTGAAAGCATAGACAACAGAGTAAATAGTAATGTTTTCTTCATAAGAAATAAATTGATTGGAAATTGATAATAAAAAAATCGGAATAATTCGATACAAAGGTACAACAAAATTCGAGAACGATAATCAACAACCACCTGAATTTTATATTGATTATTTGTTTATGTACTGAACATTTAAGATTAAAAGGCAAACTGAAACCACATTTTGTTCAATACAAAGATTTTTTTTCAAATCTGCTCACACTTTATTCAGAATAGACAACGCCACTTCCATTTTACGAGCAAATGAAAGTAAGGAAGCAAATACGAATCGATTATAACAATATGTTCAAAACACGATGTTTTTGTGGAAAGTTCTATGAGTGAGACCTCATTGGGTGTATGGGTGAGATACCTCGACCTGTATGGGTGAGATACCTCGACAACTGTGGGCGAGAAGACGGGGAGTCACAGAAATGGTTTAGCATTAAACAAAAATGGGCGACATTGTTTAGTATTCAACTTTGACTTCGTCGATCCGTTGTTATTTTGCGCTGAGTGCCCGTTTCCGATTGTACATGCAAGAGAGATGTAACACAAACCAGTCCCCCCTATCACATTCTACTCTTCCCCTGAAGAAACACTCATATAGCCCTGTTCAAACACCCAAGGATGAAGGAAGCGAGACTCCTTGTTGGCAAAGGCCACAATGATGAAACGCCCATCTATCGACTTCACCACACCCTTGCCAAAAGATTTGTGTATAACGAAATCACCTACCTGTAAATGTTCCCATGCAGATTCCGCAGGATTTTTCCTCGCCTTCCCTACAGGGAGAGAGTGGTTACCTTGCTCGTTAGCATCCGCACTCGTTACAGCATTCCTCTCCCTATTGGCAGAGATACTCCCCCCTACCTGTTGGGAGGATGAAGAGAGGGTCTTTTCCTTTAATGAGGGTGAGATGATTGTATTCCTTTCTATTGCCGTATCCCAGCCACCTATCACAGTTCCCCTATGCGTGTCGATGCCCGTATAGTCGAGGCTGCTGTCCTCATAGCGTTTGAACTTATACACCGCATCGTTCATCAGTTCGCTGTTGAACACATTCAGGCTCACCAACAATTCAAAGTCGCTGATGCTCAAGCCCGTCACCTTGCGGAACAGCTCTGGCTCCAGATTCACAATCACATCCTTCAGCGAATACTCGCGGTAGTCCGTCAAGTACATGAACACGGGAATACGTGTGGCAAACTTGATGAGCTTCTGCTGAATCTCCTTCCTCTTGCTCTTATATTCCTTCTCTGCCTCCGTCAGTTCCTTCTTCTGCTTCGGCGTGAGATGCTCGCCCTGCTCACGCTTGGTCTTCTTCACCTGCTCGCTCTTGTTGATGATAGTCTCGATGTCCTGATTCAGCGAGCGGAAACCCTCGATGTTCATCAGTGCCTTCATCGCCTCGGGCGAGTTCATCAATCGTCCTAAGGTGGCGTTGTCCACATTCACCAGCACCGCACTCTCCCATCGCCTTGCCAACAGCGTGGCGGTGGTGCCGCTCATCGCCATGTCGAGAATACCCGCCGCATCAATCTCCTTCATCGAACTGCCGTCATACGCCAGCACGGGCAGGAAGCGGATGAACTCCTCCACCTTCTTCTCGGGGTTGGGTTCATGCAGATTCAGTTGGCAACTGTACTCCTCCACCTGCCGAAGGGCACGGTTGGGTGCAAAGTCAAATACATAGCAGTAAGGCTTCAAGATGACCTCCTTGCCCCATTCGTCCCGTGTGGTCCAAGGCGACTGCACACGAAACGCTGCCTGGAAGTAGGTCTCTGGCGAACGGGCATTGCGCAGCATCAGGATGCCCGTCCAAGGCCGCACCGTCACACCCGTCGAGAGTTTGCCGCACGAGAGCGTGATGGTCTTGCTCTGACGTGGGTCACCCTCCCGGTTCATCGCCTCATACACAGGCAGCACCGCTTCGGCACCCATGCCAGCCTCATTGCCGGCAGCCACCACCACCTCATAGTCGTGATAGAAGTGGTTGACAGGTCTTGCCATCAGCCTCTCCATCGCCTTGCAAGCCGCCACTGAAGGCAGGAACCAATAGGTGTGTTGCAGGTAACTGAGCAGACGCACATCCGAGAACGGCATCGGCGGGCGTTCCGTGCCCTGTTTCAGTTCCGTGATGATGTTCTCCCTGTACGAGCCTCGAATCAGGTCAAGCCACTTCTGCACATGCTCTTCATGCACAAAGCCCCGTTCGTCGGCACGGAAGAACTCATTCAGGTCGAACTCGTCAAACTCTCCTTGGTCAGCCACCTCCTTGATGCTGTCGGGCAGTTGGTAGGTCATCATCACCATCTTGGGCAAGGCTCTGTAGGGATTCGGCATCCCCTTCGTCTCCGGGTTGCTGTCCCATGCCTCCTTTTCCCGCTGTTCGTCCGAGTAAGTCCAGTTGTAGATTTGCTCCTCGATAAATTCTCCTGTGCTGATGGCACGGAACGGCGTGCCCGACAGATAGAGGTAGGTATGCGTGGTCAGCGGCATCAGCTCCTCGTCGTAAAGTTCGCGGCTGTCCAGTTCCTTGCGGTCAGCGGCATCCTCCGCCATCAGTTCGCCCACCTCGACGGCACGCGCCAACTGCTCCACATCCTGCTTGTTGTAGAAATCCTTGGCATGCTTGCCCCAAGCTCCATAGTGATACTCGTCCAGCACGATGCAGTCCCACTCCACCTCCTGAATCCATTCGTTCGTTGCCTTGATGCCACCCACGGCATTGCGTCCCAGCACATCCTGAAAAGAGGCAAAGCATACGAAGGGGCGATGTTCGTTCACCCGATTGAACTGCGCATTCTCTTGTTTCTCGCAGAACTGCCAACCCTCAAAGTCCTGATGCGTCAGCAAGTCCTCCTTCCAAGCCGTCTTCACCGCAGGCTTGAACGTGAGCACCAGCAGCCGCTTCCACCCCATGCGGAGTGCCAGCTGATAAGTGGTGAAGGTCTTGCCGAAACGCATCTTGGCGTTCCAGAGAAAGTGGGGTATCAGTTGAGGCGAACCCGCCTTACCCGTTCGTCCTGCCGCCAGTTCCTCCTGATAGAATGTCTCGAAGTATTCAGCCGTCTTTTTCACCGCCTTCCGTTGTTCGGGACGCATGTCGAACGTCTCTGTACGCTCCAGCATCGTCTCGCTTCCCGCCTTCACCGCCTTGATGGCTCGCTCCACATCTCTCACTGAGCAGCGGAACCACTCCCCTTCGGGATTGGAATATCCAGCCTCACGCAGCAGACGATGCACGGCACGGTCATCGAACGAAGTACCGTCTGCCTTCATAGCGGAGCGCACCAACACAATCCTGTACTTCAGATGTGCCGTCTGGCATTGCTCTGCCACACGCGCCTCGGCGGTGCGCACCGTGTAGCCCACTTTCAGCAAACCCCGATGCGAAGGCACATCGGGCAGCTCATAAGCATAGATGGAGGGTTCTTTCTCCACCCTCGCTTGCAATAGTTCTGTTGTTGCCATAAACTGTTTGTTTTATGGCACGAACCCTAAAGAAAAGGAAAAAACAATCAGAGCATGGCGGCGCAAACCTTGCGGATGCTCAGCAAACGAGAACGCAGCGTTGGTTTCTGTCTCGCAAATGCCATGTTGTAGCGGTTCTGCATATTGATGAGCAGTTCGGGCGAGATGCCCAATGCAGCTTCCACCATCAAAGCGAAATCAGTTGAAACAGGACGTTTCCCATTCAGAATCTCATTCAGTTGCGTGTAAGGAACACCCAACAACTCGGCAAATCTCTTCTGCGAGATGCCTCTGCTTTCAATCTCTTCTTTCAGCACATCACCCGGATGTGTCGGTAGTCTCTTGATGGTTTCCATTGTAGTGCTCCTTTCTATTGATAGTGATTCGTAATATCTGTCACGGTGCAGATGCTGACCAACGTCTCTTCGCCATCGACCCTAATCTTAAACTCCAACCTATAGTGATAATCTATGCGGATAGAGTAATAGCCATTGTCGAGTGCCTCGAAGTTCAACGAATTAAAGACAAACAAGTCCTCCATGCGTGTGGCAGCCATCAACGTATCTATTCTTTTCTGATATTTTTGTACCACCGGCTTCTGGAATCTGTACTTTTTGTTCTTGCAGACACCAGACTCGTAGAGTTCTCGTAAATAGTCCTTTTCGTATTCTATGACCATTGCACTTTATTTTGAGTGCAAAATTACGAAAACTTTTTGTATTCACAAAAAAAGTGAACTTTTTTATTGTTTTTCCCTTCTTTCAAAGAACGCGCCGAGCTTTCAGCTCTTATTATCTTCTGTTTTCCGTCAATACCCTCTCTCATTGTCCCCATCCTTCCACTCCTTCATCCTTCTCCGTACAACATCCTCCTTAAGGTGTATGTAAGAACCTCTAAATCGACATCGTCGACATCGACTTGTCGACATCGTCGAGGTCGATTCACCGACATCGACGATGTCGGTTTAGAGGCTGTGGAATAAACTCTTTACCGCTTACGTCTAAATTGCGTCTCCGCCTACTCCATCGGTCTTATCATGCTCTCAATAAAGGCTATCTCTTCATCACTCAACCCATACTTCTTGTATAGCATCTCGTCTGTCCACGAATGAGAGAAGTCTTGGAGGGGGACAAAGGAATAAACATCTTTAGTGGTGTCTTGTGTAACTTTCTTCAACATAGCCATAAACCGACAGAATCTCGTTTTTATATAGGAGATAACATTTTCACATTCATTCTGATTTGAAAATGGACCAATGAACATATAAGTTTCAGAACAAGCAGAGGTTGGTTCACCGACAAAAGGTCTTCCCAAAATAACATGAGGAAAACTATCACTACCACTACTTGCTCTTGGTATATAGACCTTATATTTATTCACAATCTCTTGATTCTTTGTTATATTTGTCATTTCCACATAGGAAATCCCTTGATTTTCATAGAATTTTATCGTGCCACTTTTTCGTCCATGATAATTTGTACTTAAACCGAAGGGCTGCCTTGAGCTAACTCTTTCTTTCATGGACACTTCTTTGAACATCTGTACTTTATGCAAGATACTGATTGCTTCATTATACCTGATGAAGCTGTCACATCCTTTTTCCAACAGAGGACGTGACATGCCAGATGTCACCTCACCGTTTTGGTGTGTGCACACCTCACAATCACCTTTGTTATCTCTATTCCATAAGAAATAGCAAACACCGCCTTTAATTTGTACACCGGGGAAACACTCATAAGCTTGTGGATAATCATGAATAACTCTTATACTTCTGTCATGTAGCATTTCGTTTCTAAATTTTTCAAGACCTTTTCCGCCAGCATACCAACGTGCTGGAACAATCATTATTAAAAAGCGAGGATTTAGTCTTTTGGCTTGGATAATGAATTTATCGTAGATAGGAGTTGCACTTATACCAAAACCTCCATCACTTAACTGATACGGAGGATTCCCTATAATTACGTCAAACTTCATATTATTAAATAATGTGTGTGGTTTGTCTGTGTGAATAAACTGATAGGCATATTGTTCGGCTTGGTCGCCTCGGTCATACACCTCTTGGGAGGCTCCGCAGTAACGGCACTTGCCACTCACCCATGTGTGGCGAAGCGCACGATAGAGAATGTTACCACCTTCGGTGTCGAAACGAGTGACGCTGTAATCGCTGTTGGCGTTCTTGGAACAATAGACGGAACGGCGAGAAAGATGGGCTGTCAGCTCCGTGATGGCGATGCCAAACACCTGCTTGCGCAGGATGTGGTCAATACGCTGGCGACGGTCAGGCATCTGCGCCTCAAGTCCTCGGTCAAGCCGCTTGACAATCTCACGGAGAAACACACCCGACTTCGACACAGGGTCGAGAAACGTGGTAGTAGGCGACGAGAACAACTCCTGCGGCAATAAGTCCAGCACTTGGTTCGCCAGCGAGGGAGGCGTGAACACCTCATCGTTGCTCAGATTGGCGAGGCAGTTGAGCACATCGGGATTGTACGTGTCAGTTTTCATAGGCTTGTTGGTTGAGGTTCAAGAAATACACAGGAGGAAAGGTGTCGCAGGGCGTGTCGCTGAAGAGGTCGCCACCCTGCCCCGTTGCCACCAGATAGGAGAAACTGTAGTCGCGGCGCACCACCTTGCCATCGCCTATGAACGACCACTCGCTCACCACAATCCATTCGTCGGGATGATCCACACGACGATAGGTCAACGCATCGCCCATGATGATGTTGCGCTCCAACAGAAACTCCACCGCTTTGCGACAAGCCGGTTTACACGCATCGCCAAACAGCCGCTCGTACTGCTCACAAAAGTAGTCATAGAGCCGCTGCCGACACGCTGCCGCATTGTCGGGCAAAAGTTCGATGCCGTAGATGCTGCTCACCGCCCACACGGCATGCTTCTCATACTGCAACTGGGTGAACTGCTTCCGTTTCACCCGCTCTTCACACACCGCCAACTTGCGGCGCAAAATCTCAATGAGGAAGTTGCCGTCGCCACACGCCGGCTCCAGAAAACGGCTCTCGATGCGTTCCGTTTCCTGCTTCACGAGGTCGAGCATCGCGTTCACCTCACGTTCGGCAGTGAACACCTCGCCATGCTTCGACACACGCTCTTTCGACTTGATTTGCCGCTCCAACTTGGGAGAAGGCATCAAGCCTGCGTCCATGCTTTCCATGTGCATTTCATGCTGCACATCAGTCTAAATCGGAAGAAATACAGGTTACATCCAATGAGAAACACCTCGGGCACTTGAAGGCACACAAAAAGCGTGGACTTTCCTTATCAAGTACCCGAGGTATTTGGCGTAACCTGTATTCAGTGATAAGTCCTGCCCACGCTCCAACGTGAACATGAACTATTTCAACTGAATACCTTTTCAAATCGCCAAATTTTCGGGGTACTTCGAGATAGCTAATGCTTTGGTTAATATGTTATGTTATCTAATTCTCTGTCTGGTTTTGTTTGTTTTTGAGGTTTCACATCGCGGCGTTCTCCCACACTCCAAGAAAGCGAGTGCCGCATTTCTTTTTGCAAATCTACACAAAAAATCTTGATTGTTCAGCTTATTGCCCTAAAAAAACAAAAATAATCGGGACAAAAGGGCGTTTCATGCCCATTTATCCCGATTATTCATGCTACGAGAAACTCCCAAAAGAGAAAAGGTCTTTTTTCAAAAGTGAGGTCAAGCATTTCCCTGCACCAAGAGACGTAATTACGCTGCAGGGCACAAGCAAATTACGCTGCAGGGCACAAGTAAATTACGCTGCAGGGCAAGAGTAAATGATGGTTTAGGAGTGTTGTGGTATGGGTGTGATGCTCTACCCTATTCCCAATGTGAGGGAGAAGATGAGGACGCAGATGTAGTTGAAGAAGATGATGGTCATGAAGGTGTCCATGTCGCTCTTCATGTAGCCGGTGGAAGTGAATTGTTCGGAGATGAGGGCTTTCCTGCAGACACGGGGATGGACAAAGCGTTCCATGAGCCAATAGAAGAGGGTGCCGAGGAAGGCTCCCACGAGGAAGCCTACAGAGACATCGCCCAGATAGTGGACTCCGAGATAGAGACGGGTGAAGGTGGTGGTGAGTGACCAGAAGAAGAGGGTGAAGGTCACTTTGGGGCTACGGAAAAGCCACGAGAGAAACACAGCCATGCACATGGTGTTGCAGGCATGACCTGAGAAGAATCCGAATCGCCCTCCACGGTAGTTGCGCACCACATCGACCAGATACATGAGTTGAGGGTCTTGGGTGGGACGCCAACGCTCAACCATAGGTTTGACAATGCCCGAACAGATGCGGTCTGCCACAAAGATGAGCAGAGCTATGGTGACATAGACCATCACTGCCTCTTTCCAAGTGTTGTTCTTGAAGATGATGATGAGCAACGTGATGATGACCAACGTCCATGAGAAGGTGTTGGTGACAGTGTACATCAGGTTGTCCCAAAAGAGGCTGTCACTGCCATTGATGGCAAGCGTGAGCTGATGGTCAAGTTCGTTGAGTTCGTGCATTAAGAGAGTTGACAGTTGACAGTTGACAATTGACAATTGACAGTTGACAATTGAGAGTTGAGAGTTGAGAGTTAGATGATTTCGAGGGTGCTGACGGGTACCCAGCCCTGTTTGCCTTCTTCGAATTTCACTTCGAGCCATTCCTTCATCGAGCCGTCGAGTATCTCGACTTTAGAGCCTTCGTGGATGAGGAAGAGGTCGGTGCTGGTTTCGCTGGGTGAACTTTTCACAGTGACTGAGGGTGCCATGATGATGGCGGTGTCGCGGTGAGTGAGGTCGGCATGCTGGGAGAGGGCTGCCAAGTTGGCGATGATGACGATGACGAGCATTGCCATAGCGCCATAGATGCCTATCTTGCGAAGCGTGAGCTGCGACATGAAGACATAGAGCAACACGCCCACGAGCATGAGGACAAAGGCGGTGATGCCCAAGATGGTCCATGCATTGATGCTCATGCAGTTGGTGAGGTCGCGCCACCATGTGACGAAGAACATCTCGGAGGGGGGCACCACTTTGTCGATGGTCTTGCCACGCGCCAGAGCGAGGTTGGCACGGATGTCGGCATCACCAGGGTCGAGCAGGAAGGCACGTTCGTAGTTGAGGACAGCGAGGGGTATCTCGTCCATCTTGTAGTAGCAGTTGCCAAGGTTGTAATAGACTTCGGATGCCACACCTTCGTTCTTCAACACAGCTTCGTAAGCCTCTGCTGCATCACGGTACTGCTCCTTCTCATAGAGGGCGTCGGCTTGTGTCTTGGTGGCTGCGAACGCTATGCTTAATGATAAATGAAACAGGATAAATGATAATGTCAGTATCTTTCTCATAGGTTGTCCTCCATTTTACTGATAGCACTAATGGCGCTGTTATACACATTCTCCATGTTCTCATTCACATCGCCTGGTGCATAGCGTGCAAACTCGCAGTCGTTGAGCACCTTCATGAACTGCTGTATCTGTTCGTCGGGCACTTGACGGGAAGTGAGCGACTGCTCGATGTTCTCCTTGTTCAAGGATTCTTGCGACATGTTGAACTTGTCGCCCACGTAGCCCCAGAGGGCACGGAGCACTTCGTCATAGAACTTGCCCGTGTCATGTGCATCGAGCAGTTTCTTGGCGGTCTTCATGCGCTTGAGTGCCACTTTGTTGGCTTTCTTGCCTCGCAGATGAGCCACGTTGGCATTGGCTTTCATCTGCTTACGTCCGAGCACCATCGCGATGATGAAGAGCAGGAGCGGGAGGATGTATGCCGCCCAACATTTCCACGTGCCAAAGAAGGTGTCGCCCGGCTGATGCAAATCCACATCACCCTTCTTGATGAAACGGATGTCCTGATTGAGCTGCTGCACATCCTGCTGCTGTCCGCTGTAGTTGGACACGCTCTGACCAGCCCCACCCTTACCTTTGTTCACTTTCAGCGTGTAAGCCTCAGTCTTGATGGTCTTGTAGGAACGGGATTCGGTGTCGAAATAGATGAATTCGGAAGCAGGTATCTCGTAGGTGCCAGGATGACGAGGCACGAAAAGGTATTCAAAATCTTTGCTGCCCGACAAGCCCGTACGGGTGAGCTGGAAGTTGTCGTTCACCTTGGCGTCGTAAGTCTCAAAGTCTTTGGGGAACTGCACCTCTGGTGTGGAGATAAGTTTCATGTTGCCACTACCCTGCACACTGATTTTCAGCGTGACAGCCTCGTTGGCATCCACTTCCTTAGTGCTGATGCTTGACGATACGGAGAACCTGCCCACAGCGCCTGAGAATCCTTCGGGTTTGTTGGGAAGCGGAGACACATTGATGGTGAGGGTTGGCGTGGTGATTTTACGCTTCACCTCGGAATAGCCGCTCTGTCCATTGAAGAAAGCTTCGATGGGGTCGAGATTTCGGTTGCGGGTGATGACCACACCCTCGTAGGTGATGGATGGGATGGTCAGCTTGCCCGACTTCTGAGGGAAGAGGAGATACTGGCTCCATGTCACTGTGCGGTAGTTGCGCCCGTTGTATTGCTCAATGGAGAACTCTTTCGTGCGTGGCAGAGGAATTTCCTGAATCTGGAAGCCATCAAGTGTGGGCAGTTTTCCATCCAACTGAGTCAAGTCAACCAACGTGTAAATCTTGTAAGTGAGCAAAATGGCTTCCTGCTCATGAACAGAGGTGCGTGATGCAGTAGCCGTCATGAAGAGGTCTTTGGCAGAGATGTTGGAAGATGATGCGGAAGGAGCGGAGGATGATTGACCACCACCATAATTGCCGCCGCCATTGGAACTTCCGCCATTGGAAGAGCCTCCTGCGCCACCAGACAGAACTCTGACTTGCACAGGCTTTGACTTCACCGTCTTGCCGTCCACCTGCACGCTGGCACTGCCAATGGTGAAGGTGCCGGAATTCCCAGCAAGGAGCACATAGGTGTAGATAATGCTGCTGCTTTGCGAGGTGCGCCCGTTAATCATCTGGAAACTGCTCTGCGAAGAGGTGGCAGGACCATAAATCACTTCAAAGCCCTTGAAATCGGGAGCACTGAAATGAGACACATTCTGCGTGTTGACCGTAAACTGCACACGAAACTTTCCACCCACTTCGACAGTGGAAGGTGCAGAGACACGGAGTGACACCTCGTCAGCAAATGCGCTGACCGAGAATGCCACCAATATCAGTATATGTAATAGCCGTTTCATTGACATTTCACATTTTACTTCATCCATTAAACTACCAGTCTTTTTCAAGGCTTCGACGTCTATTATTCTGATTCTTGTTGACCTTGCGCTGAACGCCCTTCTCGTCTTGCTGGGCAGAATTGAGGAGCTGTTCGGCAGCCTGGTCACTCATATCATCTTTTTTCTGCTGAGGCTGAGGTTGCTGCTGTTGTTGCTGCTTCTTGTCCTCATCCTTCTTCTGCTGGTCTTGCTTTTGCTGGTCTTGTTTCTGCTGTTGCTGCTGGTCTTGCTTGTCCTTGTTCTTGTCGTCGTCACCACCGCCACCATTCTGATTCTGCTGGTCTTGGCTCTTCTTCAGCTGATGCTGAGCCATGGCAAGATTGTAGCGGGTTTCATCATCGTTGGGATTGCAACGCAGGGAACTCTTGTAGAACTCAACAGCACGTTGGAAGGCTGCAACTGCATTACCCCCCTGCTGGCGACTGGCAGCCATGCCCTGTGCATACCAGATATTGCCACAGTTGTGATAGTTGCGGGCCTTGCGCAGAGGGTCATTCGTACCAATGGAATCTGCTTTTTTATAATTCTCGAAAGCGGTGGAGTCTTTCATCTGCATCACGTAGGCGTTGCCAAGATTGTAATAGCCCTCGAAGGTGGGGTCTTTGGCAATGGACTTCAGATACATCGTCTCCGCTTTGTCATATTGCTTCTCACGATACGCCTTGTTGCCCATGCGAATGAAGTCGCGGGCACTCTGCGCCATCATCGGCAACATGAACATCATCAGTAATATGCTAAATACCAGTCTCTTCATCTCACTTGAAAAGTTTGAACTTCGTGAACAAATGATTCTTTCTCTCCATGATGCAGAGTTCCACCACCAGCACGATGAACAGCAGCAAGGCAACTGCCACGAACTGCTCGTCATATTCGGAGTACATCGACTGGGATATGTCTTCTTTCTGCATCTTCTCTATCTCTTTTTCCAGCAATGATTGTGCCAGGTTGGTCTGATCAACATGGATATACATACCACCACCTGTCTGAGCGATGTTCTTACCAATCTGCTCGTTGAGCTTGGTGGTCACCACATTGCCGGAGAGGTCTTGCTTGAAACTACCGTCACCCATCGGGATAGGTCCACCTTGCTCTGTTCCCACCGAGAGAACAAAGATTTGAATGCCTTCTTTCCGTGCTTCCTTGGCTGCCTCGATGGCTCCATCTTCATTGTCTTCAGCATCAGTGATGAGAATGAGCGCACGTCCCACATTGACATTTTCCTTCTTGGAGAATCCTGCTGTGGCACGGGTGATTGCCTCTGCCACATTGGTACCCTGAATGGAGATGGTGGCAGGATTGAGCTGGTCGAGGAACATCTTGGCTGAGACGTAGTCGCTGGTCATGGGCAACAAGGTGATGGCACTTCCAGCAAATGCCACAAGCCCCACTTTGTCTTCGTCAAACTGCTCGATGAGTTTGCTGACTATCATCTTAGACTTGTCCAAGCGGCTGGGACTTACATCCTGACAGAGCATGGAGTTGGACACATCGACAGCAATCGCCACCTCAATGCCCGAACGCTTCACCTCTTCATTTCGTGTGCCAAACTGAGGACGTGCCAATACCACCGAAAGCAATCCCACCGCCAACATCATCAGGGCAAACTTGATGTGACGACGTATGGGAGAGACATCGGGCATGAGGCTACGCATCAGCTCGGGGTCACCAAACATCTTGATTTGCTTCTTCATCCTGTACTGCACCAGCACGTAGATGGCTGTGAAGACAGGAATGAGAATCAACAGATATAAATATATAGGACTTGCAAATCTAAACACTTTAGTAATTTACTATTTTGACAATTTACAATTTACCATTTTAGGGTAATCTCTTCAGCACCACGGTTCTCAAGAGAATCTCCAAAAGAAGAACCACCAGCGCAGCAATGGCGAAGGGTTGATAAAGCTCCCCACGACGGCTGAACTGCTTGACATTGAATTTGGTGCGTTCCATCTTGTCGATGTCCTGATAGATGGCGTCAAGTTCCGCGTTCTTTTGTGCACGGAAATACTGACCACCTGTCTCGGTGGAGATTTTCGTCATGGTCTCTTCGTCTATCTCCACAGGCAACATCGCCGTGCCACCTGTCGGTAGTGGATAAGGAGCCATACCGTTGCGTCCAATACCAATGGCATAGATTCGGATGCCGTATTTCTTGGCAATCTCAGCTGCTGTCTGCGGAGAGATATTGCCTGAGTTGTTCACACCATCTGTCAGGAGGATGATGACCTTCGACTTTGCCTGACTCTCTTTCAAACGGAGAATGGCGTTCATGATACCATCACCAATGGCTGTACCATCGTCGATGACGCCACGTAGCGCCATGTTGCAATCCACACTGTTGTAGAGATTCATCAGCACGGCGTGGTCGGTGGTCAATGGGCATTGTGTATAAGCCTCTCCTGCAAACATCGTCAAACCCATATTGTCGTTCGGACGCTTCTCGATGAATCTCTGTGCTATCTCCTTCAACGCTTCCACACGATTGGGCTTGAAGTCTTGTGCCAACATGGATGTGGACACATCGACTGCCAACATGATGTCAATACCCTCCACATCGGTGTTGCTCCAAGAGTGTTTGCTCTGTGGACGCGCCAAGATGCACACCACCAGCGAAATCAGGATGAGCCGCAAGAGGAAAGGCATGTGCATCAGGTAAAGACGGAATGTCTTGGGCGCCTTCACGTACTTGGTGGTGTCGGGCACCTTCAGCGATGGCAGACTCTGCTTGAACCGCATGACATACCACACGATGTAAGGCACGAGCACCAACAGCAACAGGAAGAATAAAGGATTCTTAAATTCCATCTTATATTATCTCTTATCTCTAAACTGTCAACTTTCAACGCTACAAAGTCAACATGTAAATTCTATAACCTATAAATACCAGCACTCCCAGCAGCACGAGACCTGCCACAATAATGGAACCGATGAGTGTCCATTTGGCAATCTTCGAACGCTTCTCTTCCACTACAATCACTTCGGGTTGTGGCTTCTGTTCTGGCTCTTCCAACTTAGTCTGGTTGATGTACTCGATTGCACTCACCAAGTTGCGGTCATTCTCATTGATGAGGGTGCTGTATTTGGCAAACTTCACGAGGTCTGCCGTCTGGAAGAGTTCACGAAGCTCATTGATGGCTTCCTCGTCATTGACCTCCTGCAAGTGCTGGATAATCTCGTCGGAAGTCATCTCCATCGCATTGAAGCCATAGCGCTCCTTGATGTAGTTGCGCAGCGTGTCGGTCAACTGCGTGTAGTATTCCTTCGAGTCTTCGCTCTGCCACATCTTCTCCTCCTTAATCTGCTCAATCTTCTGCATCGCCACCTTGTGAGGGGGTTGACGCTTCTTGTTGCGGATGCGTCGGATGATTGGTTTGTTGGTCTTCAGACGATAAATCACATAGCCCAACAGACCACCGATGAGCAAGGCTAAGACACAGAACCAGATGACTTCACGCCACTCTGCCCAGTCGAAGGGCGGTGCCAGTTCCTCTTTGATGCCATAGATGCTGTCGCCATGCAGGGTGTCAATCTCAAAGGTCAGCACCTTCAACGCCAAACGCTTCGATGAATAGTCCTTGCCGTCCACCTTCACGTTCATCTCTGGCATCAAATAGAGCGCTGAATCGAACGAGGTGAAGTAGTAACGACGGGTAAGCGCCATACGCTTTCCATCGTTCAAAAGACTGGTGTCGGTCTTCTCTGCATGAACAAACTCAATACCTGGAGCCACCTGCTGCAGGGAATCCCATTCAGGCAGTTCCACGTTTGATTTGGCATCAGCACTCACCTCCAAAGTCATGCCTATGCGCTGACCAATGAAGATGCCTGCCGAGTCTAATTTTGCTTCCACTGTCACTTGAGCATTTGCTTTTGCAAAACCAAGCAAACAACAGATTATCAATATTATATTCTTCAATATTCTCATTCTAAAACTTCTTACCTCTCAACGCCAACCTTTATCAACTTCTTCTTCTGAACAGATTCATCAAGGCCTTCACATAGTCCTCATCTGTCCTGACAGAAACATGGTCAATGTTTGACTTAGTGAAGGCATTTTTCAACCATCCCTGATGACTCACCCACCACTCATGATGCGCACGACGCACGGCAC
Organism: Bacteroidaceae bacterium; assembly: GCA_024688885.1. GTDB lineage: Bacteria > Bacteroidota > Bacteroidia > Bacteroidales > Bacteroidaceae > Minthosoma. The sequence continues at coordinate 41,856 of JAILDV010000010.1, forward strand.
TGGAAGATGTGTCGATGAAGGTTTCCCCGCCCGTCTCCGCATCCAGCATCTTCACGATTCCCACATCAGGCAATTCCACCATTCGGCGGTCGTAAATCTGCAAAGCCACCACATCGTGACGGCTATTGGCTATGGTCAACTGATTCTTGTAGTCTTTCTGGTCGAAGAAGTCGCTCAGAAGGAACACCGTGCAACGTTTCTTGATGGCGTTGGTCATGAACTCCACCGCTTGCCCCACATCGGTCTTCTGACTTTCGGGTTGGAAGGTGAGCAGTTCCCTGATGATAAAGAGGATGTGCTTCCTGCCCTTCTTCGGAGGGATGAACTTCTCCACCTTGTCGGAAAAGAAGATGACGCCAATCTTGTCGTTGTTTTGAATGGCAGAAAACGCCAAAGTGGCTGCAATCTCGGTGAGCAACTGACGCTTCGACTGGGTTTGTGTACCGAAATCCAAAGAGCCCGACACGTCGACCAGCAACATCACCGTCAACTCACGTTCCTCTTCAAAGACCTTCACAAAAGGTTTGCCGAAACGGGCAGTCACATTCCAGTCGATGTCGCGAACATCATCACCATACTGATATTCGCGCACCTCGCTGAATGCCATACCCCTACCCTTGAAGGCTGAGTGATATTCGCCTGCAAAGATATTGTTCGAGAGCCCTTTGGTCTTGATCTCGATTTTCCTGACCTTCTGTAACAGTTCTTCGGTTTCCATTATGGAACTTCAACCTTATTCAAAATCTTACTGATGATTTCCTCGCTGGTCACGTTACTTGCCTCAGCCTCGTAGGTGAGACCGATGCGATGACGAAGCACATCTTGAGCCACAGCACGCACATCCTCAGGGATGACGTAACCACGATGCTTGATAAAGGCATAACTGCGGGCAGCCAATGCCAGATTGATGGAAGCACGTGGAGAACCGCCAAAGCCAATCAAGCCCTTCAGCTCCTTGAGGTTGTACTTGTCAGGATAACGGGTGGCAAACACGATGTCGGCTATATACTGCTCAATCTTCTCATCAAGATAGACTTCACGCACCACCTTACGGGCATCCTCAATCTCCTGAGTGCCCATCACAGGACGGATGTCCAGTTTCTCCTGCTTGATGTTCTGACGGATGATGGCTTTCTCTTCCTCCAGACGAGGATAGTCGATGACCACCTTCAGCATGAAACGGTCAACCTGAGCCTCTGGCAGCGGATAGGTACCCTCCTGCTCGATGGGGTTCTGCGTAGCCAACACAAGGAATGGCTTGGGCAGTTCGTAAGTCTGTGTGGAAATGGTCACCTGACGCTCCTGCATGGCTTCGAGCAAAGCACTCTGCACCTTGGCTGGAGCACGGTTGATTTCATCTGCCAAAATGAAGTTGGCAAAGATAGGACCCTTCTTTGCCTTGAACTCGCCATCCTTCTGCGAATAAATCATGGTACCGATGACATCGGCAGGCAACAAGTCGGGTGTGAACTGGATGCGTGAGAACTGCGCATCAATCAGCGATGCCAAGGTTTTGATGGCCTTTGTCTTGGCAAGACCGGGCACACCTTCGAGCAATACGTGTCCATCAGAAAGAAGTCCCAGCAAAAGGGACTCCACCAGATGTTTCTGTCCGATGATGGCTTGATCCATGCCTGTCATCAGGTTCGTCACAAACGCCGAGTGGCGTTCAATCTTCTCGTTTAATTCTCTAATGTCAATAGCTTCTGCCATAACTGCGATGTTTTTTACCTTTTCTTATGCAAAGTTACGCCATTCTACCCACATCTGCACCTTTCCAAGTATTAAAAAACCTTGCATTTAAGAATAGTTAACCGATAAAGGCATAAGAATATAGGCATCAAAAGAAAGCCAACCGCAACACGAGGGCTACGGCTGGCTTTTATTGTGAATGAGATGAAGCACTTTTAGGGCAATTTCACCACAGCGCCGACTGGAATGTTATCAGGATTGGCGAAAGTGTTGACGCGAAGGATTGCCCTCACAGAGTCCTTGGTGCCATAATATTTCTGGGAGACACGTGTCAAGGACTCGCCACGTTGCATGCGATGCGTCTTAGGACGTTCCTCCTTAGCCGGTTTCTGGGCTTCAGGCTTCTTGGTGTCCTGCTTCTTAGTATCCTGCTTCTTGACATCTTGCTTCTGAGCATCAGGCTTGGAAGCGTCCTTTTGTGGTTTGGCAGCCACTTTCACACTATCTGCCTTTTGTGCCTTGGCAAGTGAATCCTTGTCAGCCTTAGGTGCAACAGGCTTTATGGGCTTGACAGGCTTAATTGGTTGAGCAGGCTTGTCTGCCTTGGTTGGTTTCGTGGTCTGTTCCGTCGTCTGCACTTTCTCCACCGCCTCGATGTTTTGATGAATCAGATAGACGAAGGTGCCCAGCACCGCCAACAGCAGGACGATAAGGATGGTCAACCAAATGCGCTTGTTGCCTGATGGTTTTGATGAAACCTCGTCCTCTTGTGCATGTGATGGTTCTGTCATCACACGATTGAAGGCTTCCTGACGTTTCTCTTCTTCGGAAGTTTCCACAGAAGGACTGACTTTCTCGCTTACAGCAGTCACAGGCATCGCTGATACAGGTTTTGTGTCCTCAGCCGTTTCCACTGGTGATGCATTTTCTGTGCTTTCTGTATTTTCTTTGAGAGCCCCAACTTCAGGCTCCACATTCTTCTCCAATCTTTCCAGAAGCTTTTCCAAGCGCATCTTCTCGGCATTTGCCTTGCGCGCTTCTTCCACAGCGGTTTCCATCTTCGCCTTCGCCTCTTCGTATTGCTGACGAAGGTCGTCAACACTTTCAGGAGTGGAAATGAGCATGTCGATGCCGGCAAAAGCATCTTGTGGGGTTTCCACCTGCTCGGGTTCTGGCACTTGGATAAGAGTTTCTATATCTTCCTCTTTCTTTGGCGTTTCCACCTCAATGGATGTTTCTGATTTTACAGGTTCTGCCACCTTGGTGGGTACTTCCACTTTTTCAGGCTCTGCAACCTTAGTGGGCTCTGCAACCTTTGCAGACTCTTCCACCTGTACGGATGTTTTTGCCTGAGGATTCAGCACCTCTGCCACATGGTCTTCTGCGGTAAAAGTGAGTTTTTTATATCCCGGAATGACGAAACGCATGCCTGTTGACACGTTCACGCTTTCGCGGTCACCAACCTCGACGAGTTTGAAAGTGCCCAAGCCTTTTATCTTGACGACATCTCCTGCCGACACAGCCTCGACGATGGTGTCGAAGAATGCCTTGGAGAACGTCTCTGCCACCTTTTTCTGCACACCAGCTTTCCGGGCAAGCGTGTCAGCTATGTTTTGGAATGAAAGTTTCTCGTTCATAGGCTATTCCTTGTTAAGCTGCGCCTTCAGAGCCGCACTCATCTTGTAGTTGAGCGTGGTCTTCGACGGCACCACCATGTAGGTTTTGGAGGTAGGGTTGTAGATTCTGCGACTGGCTTTCTCGCGAGGCTCGAACGAACCAAAGCCTTGAATGGTCACGCTGTTGCCGTCAGCTATTTCCTCCAGCACAGTACCAATCAGCAAAGAAGACAGTTCCTTCGCCTCTTCAGCTTCGAGGCGGGTCTTCTGCGAGATTTTCTCTAAAAATTCTTTGTTCGTCATTTTTTCACTTTACCATATAAGTCAAAATCGTCGGAATCAACGATATGAACATTGTAGAAACTTCCTTTTCTTAACACCCCGTCTGCCACAGGTATGAGCACTTCGGGGTCAACTTCGGGCGAGTCGAACTCAGTTCTTCCCACATAATACTCGCCTTCTTTCCTGTCGATAATCACCTTGAGCGTCTGCCCCACTTTCTCTGCCTGCACCTCTGCGGAAATGCCTTGCTGCAAGTCCATCAGCTCGCTCAACCGGCGTTGCTTCACCTCATCGGGCACCTCATCCTTGAACTGCTTCTGGGCAGGTGTGCCCTCTTCTTCCGAATAGGCAAAGGCGCCCATCCTGTCGAATCGTGTCCAACGCACAAATTCCTTCAGCTCCTCAAACTCTTCCTCACCCTCACCTGGGAAACCGACCATCAGCGTAGTGCGGAGCGCGATGCCCGGCACCTCCTTTCTGATGCGCTCAATCAGGGCATAGGTTTCCTCCTTGTTCACATGGCGCTGCATGTTGGTGAGCACCTTTGTGCTGACGTGCTGCAAGGCAATGTCGAGATACTTGCACACGTTCTTCCGTTCACGAATCACACGGAGCAATTCCCATGGGAAATTCATCGGGTAGGCATAGTGCAGACGAATCCACTTCACGCCTTTCACATCACTTATCCGCTCCACCAGCTCCGCTATTTTTTGTTCGCCATAAAGGTCTAATCCATAGTAAGTAAGCTCTTGGGCAATCACCTGGAACTCCTTCACGCCCTCACTCACCAGATGCTCCACTTCTGCCACGATGTCCTCCATCGGTCGGCTCTGATGACGCCCCGTGATGATGGGGATGGCGCAATAGGCACAATGGCGGTCACACCCCTCCGAAATCTTCAGGTAGGCATAGTACTTGGGGGTGGTCAGGCGGCGCTCATACTGGCGTTCCTGCTGATACGTCTTGCCCAAGTCGTTGAGCAATTCCGTCCAGTTGAATTTGCCGTAGAACTTGTCCACCTGCGGAATCTCATGCCCCAGCTCCTTCATGAAGCGTTGGGACAGACACCCCATCACATACACCTGCTTCACGCGCCCCTCTTCCTTTGCCTGACACAGTTCGAGAATCATGTTCACGCTCTCCTCCTGTGCGTCGGCTATAAATCCGCACGTGTTCACCACCACAATCTCACCCTGCGGGTTCTGGCTGTCATGCGTCACACGATAACCGTTCAGCTCCAGCTGACGAATCAGCCTTTCCGAATCCACCAGATTCTTCGAGCAACCCAGCGTGATGATATCTATCGTATTCTTTCTCAATTTCTCACTCTAAACTCTAAACTGTCAATTGTCAACTGTCAATTGTCAACTGTCAACTACTCACCAAACAGGCTCTCCACAAACGCCTTGCGGTTGAATGCCTGCAAGTCCTCCATCCCCTCACCCAGTCCGATGTAGCGCACGGGAATCTTGAACTGGTCGCTGATGCCGATGACCACACCACCCTTCGCCGTTCCGTCCAGCTTCGTGATAGCCATCGAAGTCACCTCCGTCGCCTTTGTGAACTGCTTTGCCTGTTCAAAGGCATTCTGCCCGGTCGAACCGTCCAATACCAGCATCACGTCATCTGCCTCATATCCTGCGGCTTTCTTCACCGCGTTCTTGATTTTAGTCAACTCGTTCATCAAGCCCACCTTGTTGTGCAGACGACCAGCCGTGTCAATCAGCACCACATCGGCACCGTTCGCCTTGGCTGAGCTCACTGCGTCGAAAGCCACAGCGGCAGGGTCGCTGCCCATCTGCTGCTTCACCACAGGCACGCCCACCCGTTCGCCCCAGATGCAAATCTGCTCCACAGCAGCTGCACGGAAGGTGTCGGCAGCACCGAGATACACCTTCAGACCAGCCTGCTTGAACTGGTAAGCCAGCTTGCCGATGGTGGTCGTCTTACCCACTCCGTTCACACCCACCACCAAGATGATGTAAGGCTTGTGTGCCCCTTCGGGTATCTGGAAACCCTCCGTGTCATCCGTATTGTTTTCGGTCAGCAGACCGGCTATTTCCTCACGCAATATTCGGTTCAACTCGTCAGTACCCACATACTTGTCGCGCGCCACACGTTCCTCAATCCTGCGTATAATCTCCAACGTCGTGTCCACACCCACATCGCTCGTAATCAGCACCTCCTCCAGATTGTCCAGCACATCATCATCCACCTTCGACTTTCCAGCCACGGCGCGGGCAATCTTGCCAAACACGCTCTCCTTCGTCTTGGCGAGTCCGTTATCCAGCGTCTCCTTCTTTTTCTTGGAGAACATATCAAAAAATCCCATATCTTTTTCCTTTCTTATACTCTTTAAAGTGACAAAGGTACGAATAAGTGAGAGAATTACCAAATAAAATTGGATTTTTCCCCACAATAGCCACCTTCGATGCCGCCAAAGGTACGAATAAGTGGGTGAAAAAACAACAAACCCCTCAAAAAAGTGGAGAGGTTTGTTGATTTCATGCCGAAGAGCACCCCAAAAGTGCACTCCGAGCCTATGTTTTAGTCACGTCGGGCTGAAAAATCCGCCCTAACGTCAGATTACTTCTTCAGATAATCCTTCACGAGTTCGGCAGGAATCATCTTCTCGTCAAAAGCGTATGCACCAGTCTTTGGAGACTTGAACATCTTGATGACCTTCGTGTAAGAACGACCATCCTTGTTCTGGAGGGTTGCGACGGTTTTCTTTGCCATAGTCTAAACTTATTTGATTTCCTTGTGCACAGTCATGCGCTTCAGGATGGGGTTATACTTCTTCAGTTCCAGACGGTCTGGAGTGTTCTTGCGGTTCTTTGTAGTGATGTATCTTGATGTGCCTGGAAGACCGCTATCCTTCATTTCTGTGCATTCGAGGATGACCTGCACGCGATTGCCTTTAGCTTTCTTTGCCATAGTTCTTTTCTCCTTACTTTAATGTGATTAGCCAATAACCTGAATGTCCTTCCACTCACAGTGACCCTTAGCGACAGCCTGCTTCAGAGCAGCGTCAAGACCAATGCGGTTGATGATACGCAAACCTGCGGCGCTCACCTTGAGCACAATCCAGCAATCTTCCTCTACATAGTAGAATTTCTTAGTGAACAAGTTGACATCGAAACGTCTCTTTGTTCTGCGAAGTGAGTGAGACACATTGTTACCCACCACAGACTTCTTACCTGTAATCTGACAAATTTTTGACATTTTCTTATATTCTTTTGTTAATTTTCAAATCTAATTTTACTTGGAGAAGTACAGGTCTTCACAGTTCCGGCAGACCCGCAATGCCCACCTCGCGAAATTTGGAACGCTCAACCCTTTTTGTTTTTGAAAATTAGGGGTGTTTCTTTATTATCTTTCGTCGGGATTACATATCCCTTGCCCTGCCTCGGGCTATCCATCGAATCCTTCTTTTCTTTACAGAACTGAAAGCGAGCTTTCGTTCTTTCATTCAAAAAGTCTTCGTGATCCGGTTGGGATTGCATATCCCACCGCCCTGCCACGGGCTATCATTCGAATCCTTTCCTCACCTCTCGAACTGAAAGCGAGCTTTCGTTCGCTCGTTGAGAAAAGTCTTCGTGATCCGGTTGGGATTCGAACCCAAGACCCACAGCTTAGAAGGCTGTTGCTCTATCCAGCTGAGCTACCGGACCATCCTCTCATGGACTTAGTGTCCTTCTCTCAGGCCTCATCCACTCGGAGTTTTACGTATGGCTCAGCCACACAAAACATCATGCACGGACATATGCCCACGCAATTTGCGGATGCAAAGGTACGCTTTTTCTCCGAACCTCACAAATAAATTCCAAAATATTTTTCTCGGTGAGACAAATTTTGTGCCAAAAAGAGTGGAAGCCACACGAAGTGACCTCCACTCTCTTTCAATTTTCATTTACCAGCAGTCAATCATCCATTCTCGAAACTGTCATCTGTCATTTGTCAGACTCTTCGTCATCGATGAAGAATTTGTCGGATTTCAGACGGGGAAATTCGCAGCATTCGCTGAGTTTGGTGTAGAAAGCGGAGCGAGCCTTTTTCTCCTTCACGAACATTTCCTTGGTGCCTTCGATGTCGGCTTCGAAGTTCAGGCTATGGTCGATGCCCATGCCCTTGGCAACCGCCATGGCGTCTTGGTTGGCACCGATGTAGGTGAAGAGCCAGTTGCCCTTCTTCAGTTCCTCGACCAGCTGGGAGACACGTTGGTGGTTCCACTCCACGGATGAGTTTTCGTAGCCATCGGTGATGATGGTCACCAGCACGTTGTCACCCTTGTCGATATATTGGCGCAGGTGGGTGAGGGAATTTCCCATCGCATCGTAGAGGGGCGTGTTGTCGGTGGGTTGGTAGTCGTTCTCATTCAGGTCGGGCACCTTAGTGATGGGCATGCGGTCATAGACGGTGGGGATGCGCCGCCCGTTGAATACCACCAAGCTGAAGAGTTGTTCCTGATTGGGGTTCTCGGTTTGGGCAGTGCGGATGGTTTGAATGGTTTCCACCACACCAGCGATGGCTTCTCTGCGGATGGAATACATGGAGCCGGAGGCGTCCAGAACGATGAGGTTGTAAACTTTCTGTGTCATGTCGTTTGAGGTTTTAAATGGTTAATGTAATAATTTAAGTTCCGCTAATTTTATTTATTTGAAGTTAATGAAGTTACCGAAGTGAGCGACGTTTGTCATGCTGATGGTTTTCTCTCTGCCATGTATCGTCGTAAACTTCGTTTACTCCATTTACTTCGTCACTTCCGAAATTTGAGTGAGTTTTCGCTTATGCCTTCTTCACATAGATGTAGGCAGGGTATGTTCCCAGCACGAAGAGGGTGACGGGGCAGAGCCAAATCTTGCGGTCGAATCCGTCCAGCCCTCTCACCTCGTAGTGTGCTCCGCCTGTGAGCGAGTGGTCGAGTCGGCGCAGTTCGGCATAGCCTTGGAGTTTTTCCTGTTTGGAAGTGGGAATCACCTTGACGCGTGTTTCCACATCATCGTCCGAGAGGTAGGCACAGAGCAGGTCGGCGCCAGCCACCATCATCAGGTTGTGATGTTCGAAGGGCCAGCCGGGGAAATCCACATACCAGCATCCGTCTGCCTCGTGGTTGAACTTCAGGTCATACTCGCGCTTCTTGCCGAATACGCTCTTCTGAATCAAAACTGCTGCGTTCTTCAAATCTTTCAATGAATAATCCATAATTAAAATAAATTTTAGAGGTTTGACAAAAACTTTTGACGATGCAAAGTTACTATATAATATACAGCACATGAAAATCCCTGCAAGCCTTGCAAACGTTGCAAGCCTTGCAGGGATACGGCTTATTTTATTATGGATGAGGGAATTAACGGAAATTTTCCCAGACAATCAAGTCTTGAGGTAAGAGGATTTTCTTGGCTTCTCCCCTTTCGCCGGTGATGTAGTAATTGCGGGCGATGCTGTCGTCGAAAACTCTCAGGAATGCCTGCTTTATTCGGGAGCATTTCTCGTTGATGGAGTTGCGTGTGGGGTCAGTCACATCGTCGATGCTCCTGCGGATGTCCTCGCGACTATCACGCCCCGAGATCATCTCATACACGGACAGGAGTTCCTTTCGGTATTCGGGCAGATAGGAGAATTTGATGCCTTCGGGATGGTGCAGATAGAGCAGGTAGATGGCTTTCGAGAGCGGTGGCATCTTGATTTCCACATTGTTGTAGTCGGGCAGGAAGATGCGCCCGTAGCGCACATGCAGGCGGCTCAGTTTCCGGGTGGGTTGGAAAAGCTGCTGAAGCGCCCATTCGCCCACCCCACTCTGGCGAAGACGTTCCACGAGCATCTGCACCTCGCTCATCACGGCTTCCACATCCTCCTCCTGCGGCACCGAACGGCATTCCTCACAGAGAACGTCATTTTCCCGAATGACCATCCTTTCTGAGCCAGAAGTCTTTTCACGTGGAGCCAGCCTCGCCCTGAAAGCCGACGTCAGCCTGTCGAACAGAGACGGATTGGAAGGAGGTTCGGCACATACATCTTCGCGACACGCCTCTTCAATCCGCATTTGTCGGAGCTGTTCCTCTTCACACCTCAGACGGTCTAATTGCCTATCATGTCTCCTGCCGAAGAAATCACCACTGACTCCATGCATGCGTATGTAATTCTCCGCCATTTCGTAGGGTGACGGTGAGTAAACATCCGTCATGGGCGTGAACGCATAGGTGTAAGTATCCTCCTTGTCAAAATCCTCACCCTTGTATTGAATCAGCCCTGGCTGAAGGCGACTTGCATCGAAACCGGCAACGACATATTCCAGCAGGTCACTATCGCGGCTATGGCTGACACGAGGGATGATGGCATTCGCGTCGGCATCGGGATTGAAATAGCGGTAAATCTTGCCGAGATCCATGTCTTCCGAAATCATCGGCAGGAAACAGAATTCCAGTCCGCCACGTCGGAATTCCTCCACAAGTACGTCGTAAAAATCGTAGAGAACATGATAATACTTTTTCGCCCCAAGGTGCATCACATCAAAATAGATGACCACATTGGTCTTGGGCTTGAAAGGAAGTCGGTCTTTATCAAAGCTGATGTACTGCATATGTGCTCATGTTGAAATGTCTCTGTCACCCACAAAACGCCCCCTCGTTTCTTGTTTGCAAAGATACGAAAAAACATCCATACTGCTACACATTTCATCAAAAATCACACCCCTTCCCTGCATTTTCCCGTTTTTCTCGGCAGCGAAGCACTCCTTTTCCTTTCCGTTTGCAAAGATACGGCAAGAAATTATGGTGAAAAAATATTCTCCTTCCCTATCTCCCTCCCCCTGATTGAAGCACTTTTTGATTATCCTCCAAATTTATTTGCTCTATTCGTACTTTTGCCGTATCTTTGTGGCCAAGAATTTATCTGCAAGTAAGATGATGAGAAAGAAATTGTTTGGGTGGTTGACAGCCATCGTGTGCTGTAGCCTTGTTATGACGGTGGTGTCGTGCGCCAAGGATGACAACCTTGTGAATCCTGACCCGGGAGCGGAGTTCAGGGCTATGCTAAAGTCTTTGAACTGGGGTGACGACACGTGTTTCGTGTATGGACACAAGACGCCCGATGTGGATGCGGTCACCTCTGCACTCTCATACGCAAAACTGATGAACACGCTGGGCTACAATTGCAAGGCGAAAGTGTCAAGCCCCATGAACCGTGAGACGCAGTACATTGCCCAGCTTTTCGGCTTTGACCTGCCTGAACTGAAAACCTCGGTGGCGCCCCAGACACGGCTCCTGCTGACCGACCACACGGACTATGCACAATGTGTGGATGGTGCCCGCGAAGCCATTATTCTCCAAAAGATTGACCACCACGTTGAGGGTGATATTGCCGATGCCACCATTCCTTACGTTCGCCGTGAAATGGTAGGTTCGACTAACACAATCATTTATGAGTGCTATAAGGAGTTGGGCGTCGATATCGACGATGAAACGGCACGTATCATGCTCGCTGGTATCATCAGTGACACACGCAACCTGACGAAGACCACCACTTGTGGCATCGACTCAACGGCTTGGTGGGCACTCTCCACACAATTAGGCATCTCAAGAGACTCAATGGCTGTCATTAACCACAATATGGAAGATGCTGCCTATGATTATTCAGGCATGACCGATGAAGAAATATTGTTGTCTGACTATAAAGACTATGAAATTAACAGCCACCTGATTGGCATCGGGAGTCTTGTCTGCAAGCAGGCAGAAATGGATGACTTCATCACGCGAATGTTGACTGCGATGCCTGAGGTCATGAAGCAGAAAGGTCGCCAGATGCTTTTTGCCAAGATTGACAACTTGGTGCCCAATACAGGAAACGACAAGGACGTAAAGCCATATATCGAGGAGGGAACCTATTTCATCTACTATGGTGAGGGTGGCAAAGAAGCGGCAGAGGCTGTGTTCGGAGCGTCGCTGCGTGAAGGCGTATGCTATACCATTGAGGACCTATCACGCAAACAGATTGTACCCCTTATCACCAAAGTGCTTTAGCTGCCCAAGTTCACACAAGCAAGCATCGGAGGCAAATTTATCTCCCCAAAATGTTGGGATGAGAAAAATAATGCGTACATTTGCAAGTCACAAACCAAATCAATCGGAACATGAACAAGACTATGGCTATTATTTTGGCGATGCTGGGACTGAGTCTTTCGGCATACAGCCAGACACCTCAGCAGACGGAGGTGGACGAGTTCAAGACGGAAAGCGGAAAGGAAGTGAAGCTGCATGCGCTGGTGCATTCGAGCATCCGCATCGAGTTTGGCAGCTTGGAGCTGTATATCGACCCTGTGACCAAGATGGGCAACCGCACCATCGACTACACGAGCATGCCTCAGGCTGACTTCATCTTCGTCACCCACGAGCATGGCGACCACTACGACAAGGATGCCATCAAGCAACTCTCGAAGGTGGGCACACGTTTCATCACCAACCGCCGCTGTGCCGACATGCAGGGTTTTGGACTCGTCTTGAAGAATGGCGACAAGGAAGACCTGAACCTCGGCATCAAGGTGGAGGCTGTTCCTGCCTACAACACGTCGGAGGGACGTACCCAGTTCCATCCGAAAGGACGTGACAACGGCTACATCCTCAACCTCGACGGCTTGCGCATCTACATAGCAGGAGACACGGAGGACATCCCCGAAATGGCTGACATCCACGACATCGACATCGCTTTCCTGCCTTGCAACCAGCCCTACACGATGACACCCGACCAGCTCATCAAGGCGGCACGTGTCATCAAGCCGAAGGTGCTCTTCCCCTACCACTACGGACAGACGGACGTGACCACCCTACCCGCTTCGTTGAAGGATGACGGCATCGACGTAAGAATCAGACATTACGAATAAATCGACGGCATCTCTGCCAATAAAAAATGCTCCAAAGCTGCGTGCCTTGGAGCATTCTTTTTTCTGGATTGATTGTTACTCTTATAAACACCTTATGCCAGCAACGCGTCTGCCAGCACCTTGAGGTCTTCAATCGTCTTAGCCTTCACGGTTGACTCGACAGTGACGATGGGCTCGATGATGGTGATGTTCTTCATCGCCTCCATCTGCTCGCGCATCTTCTTGCCCGAAGCAGGCGCCCATGTGCCATTCTCCACGAATGCCACCTTACGATTCTGGTAAGTCTTGATGCGGAGGTGGTTGATGAAATCCTCCATGATGGGCATGATGCCGCCATCGTAGGTGGGAGCGCAGAGCACCATGCGGTCGTAGCGGAAAGCATCCTCTACACACTCATGCAGGTCGTCGCGGGCAATATCTGCGATGGACACTTTCACGTCGCTCTTCTCCCTGAGGATGTCTGCCAAAGCCTGAGCAGCCTTGGCGGTGTTGCCATGCAGGGAACAGTATGCGATGAAGATGCCCTCGTTTTCAGGCTCATACTTGCTCCATGTGTCGTAGATGCCGAGGTAGTAGCCGAGGTCTTCCTCGAGCACAGGACCATGCAGCGGACAAATCTTCTGGATGTCGAGCATAGCAGCCTTCTTCAAGAGATTCTGCACCATGGCACCATACTTGCCCACGATGTTGAAGTAGTAGCGGCGAGCCTCGCATGCCCAACCTTCCTCATCCTCTTCCTCCTTGCAGAGAGCGCCGAACTTGCCGAAGCCGTCGGCAGAGAAGAGAATCTTGCTCTTCTGGTCGTAGGTCATCATCACCTCTGGCCAGTGAATCATCGGAGCCATGATGAACTGCAGGGTGTGCTGTCCGAGCGAGAGAGTCTCCCCCTCCTTCACCACCTGAATGCGGTCGCTGAAATCTGCCTCGAAGAAGCGCTTGAACATCGCCACTGCCTTCTGTGAGCACACGGCTGTCATCGTGGGATACTTCTCCATGATGTACTGCACGCTTCCCCCATGATCAGGTTCCAGATGTTGGACAATCAGATAGTTAGGCGCTCTACCTTCAAGTGCTGCTTCAAGGTTCTTCTCCCACTCTTCTGTCTTCGTGGCATCCACCGTGTCCATGATGGCAACCTGCTCGTCAAGTATCAGATAGGAGTTGTAGGAAACGCCCAGCGGCACTTCATACTGACCCTCAAAGAGGTCGATGTCAAGGTCGTCCACACCGATGTATTTCACATCTGGAGCAATTGAATCGTATTTCATCTGAATATAGTTTTTAATAAATAAAGTTTGTATATCGTATTTATCTGTTGCGGCAAGCCGCCGAAAGAAAAATATAAAAAAACACGTAAAAATAAAGAAAAATAAAAGGATTAAAAATAATAGATTTTGTTTGTATCGGTGTCGAGATAAAACTTCTCACACTGAGCAACAATGGGGCAAAGTTGTAAAGGACACCTATCCTCACACCAGCATTACGCATATAATTCGTCAACTGGACACGTTCGTTCATGGAAAGAAATCTCGTCGATGGCCTTACATTCAAGAAAAACTTTTTCCTTACAAAAGAAATCGACTCTCAATGTGGATTGGATTTCACGACCACGAAATGTCGGATGAAAGTGGTATTCCTTCTGATAAGGTATATGTGCGTCGTCCAACGCAAGCTTCAAACAATCTTGATAGACGTATTCTGTCAACTCAGGACCTTTTTCTCGGTGAACCTCCTGACAGCATCCCACAATGTCATAAACGAACCTTTTCAATTTATTCCTCAACACTTCGTCTGGCAACACCTCTATCTCCATGTTCTTTTTTCTCTATTTTCCCCTATTTTTTAATATTTTTCTTTCGGCGACTTGTCGCAATAAAAATTACTTCAGTCGTTCCTGTATGGCTTTGCTTTCAGCTTCGTAGCCAGGCTTGTTGAGGAGGGCGAACATGTTCTTCTTGTATGCCTCCACACCAGGCTGATTGAACGGATTGACACCAAGGATGAGACCAGAGATGCCGCAACCCTTCTCGAAGAAGTAGATGAGCTGACCGATGTTGTACTCGTCAAGCTTCTCGATGCTGATTTTGATGTTAGGCACACCACCATCCACGTGAGCCAGTTGAGTGCCGAGTTCAGCCATCTTGTTCACCTCGTCGATGCGCTTGCCTGCCAAGAAGTTCAAACCGTCAAGGTTCTCCTCGTCAGAAGGTACTGCCAAGCAGGTGTTGGGCTTCTCCACAGAAATTACAGTCTCGAAGATGGTGCGCTCGCCATCCTGAATCCACTGACCCATCGAGTGGAGGTCGGTGGTGAGGTCAACAGATGCAGGGAAGATGCCCTTGCCATCCTTACCCTCACTCTCTCCGTAAAGCTGCTTCCACCATTCACCGAGGTTATGGAGTTTTGGCTGATAGTTCGCCATGATTTCAATCTTCTTGCCACTCTGATAGATGGCGTTACGCGCAGCGGCATAGACAGCAGCAGGATTCTCAGCCCATGGCACGTTGATGTCGCATTGCTTCTCCATATCCTGCGCACCTTTCACGAGGGCAGCAATATCGAAACCTGCCACAGCGATAGGCAGCAAGCCCACGGGAGTGAGCACAGAGAAACGACCACCCACGTTGTCAGGGATGATGAAAGACTTGTAACCCTCCTTGTCAGCCGTCGTGCGGGCAGCACCCTTCTTGGCATCTGTGATAGCCACAATCACCTTCTTCGCCTCTTCCTTGCCACGCTGCTCCTCACACATCTTTTTCAGGAGACGGAATGTGATGGCAGTCTCTGTCGTGGTGCCTGACTTGGAGATGTTGATGACACCAAACTTCACGCCCTTCAGATAGTCAATCAGTTCGGAGAGATAATCCTCACCGATGTTGTTACCGGCAAACAGGATGCGGGGTGCCTTTGATGGCTTCAACCAGCCAAACGTGTTGGAGAGGGCATCAATCACCATACGGGCTCCCAGATAAGAGCCACCTATACCAGCCACCACAACAGCCTCACAATTCTCCTGCAGCACCTTCGCGGTGGCATTCAACTCCTCAATAAATGCTGGGGTGATGGAACTTGGCAAATGCATCCATCCCAAGAAATCGTTACCTGCACATGAGCCTTCTTCGAGCGCCTTCTGCGCAGCCTTCACCTGAGGCTCCATAGCCTCAATCGCTCCTGCCTTCACAAACGAGGCAGCTTTTGTAATGTCAATTTTCATAGTTATTTTGGTTTTTTGAAATTATCTCAGTGAGTCACTCAATATCTTAATCTCCACGGCTGGAGAAATCTTTTCGTAGAGGATGTTATAGACAGCATCCAGAATCGGCATGTTCACATGGTATCGCTTGTTGAGAATCTTCATGCAGTTGGTGCCGTAGTAGCCCTCCGCAATCATCTCCATTTCCAGCTGCGCTGTCTTCACCGAATAGCCCTGCCCTATCATGGTGCCGAACACTCGGTTGCGCGAGAAGTTCGAATACATCGTCACCAAGAGGTCGCCCAGATAAGCCGAATCACTCACATGGCGGTCTTCGGGTTGAACTGCCCTGAGGAAACGCTTCATCTCCTGCAAGGCATTCGACACCAGCACAGCCTGGAAGTTGTCGCCCCATTTCAGACCATGGCAGATACCTGCCGCGATGGCATAGACATTCTTCAGCACCGAAGAATACTCAATACCCTCGATATCAGGCGACACATTGGTCTTCACATACTTGTTGGCAAACAAATCAGCCACCACCTGCGCATTCTCCAAGTCACGGCAACCGACGGTCAGATAGCACAGACGGTCCAATGCCACTTCTTCTGCATGACTGGGACCACCGATGCAAGCCACCTGCTCTTCGGGCACGTTGTACTGACGCTCGAAATAACGACTCACCGTCAGGCTCTCTTCAGGCACAATACCCTTAATCGCCGTCACAATCATCTTCTCTCGCATGTTCGCCTTCAACTTCTTCAAGTGGCTCTTGATGTAAGGCGAAGGAATGACAAAGATAAGCGTGTCGTTATTCTTCACCACCTCGTTGATGTCGCTGGAGAAATTGATTCTGTCAACATCAAAGTGAACGCCTGTCAGATAGGCTGGATTGTGATGCATGCGCTTGAAATCCTCGATACGGTCATCTCTGCGCATGTACCAAGTTATCTTTTCTTCATGGTGCATGACAATCTTCGCGATAGCCGTCGCCCAGCTACCACCTCCCAAGATTGCCACTCTGCCACAAGATTGAAACTGCATAGTCTATTTTATTAAGTGAATAATGAAAAGTGAAAAGTGAAAAATCTACATTACCCGCCATCCGGATGGAAAGTAATTTAGATTCTTCGCTATTCACTATTCACTTTTAACTTTACTAACAATATTGCTGATTTCGTCCACGCTCGGCTTCTGAATGTCCAGCTTGTACTTCTTCAGCACCTCGCCAATCTGCTGCTGAATCTTCTGCGCATTACCCCCTTCGAGGTCGCTCACAAGGTTGTAACCCACCTTATACAGCACAGGCACAATCTCTTCTGAAAATCCGAGAGCCACAAATTTATCCACACCATCACGAGGAGCCTTCTTCTCCGGCTTCATGGTTGGGAACAAGAGCACTTCCTGAATGGTGGGCTGACCTGTCATCAGGATGGCAAGACGGTCGATACCGATACCGATGCCCGATGTTGGAGGCATACCATACTGCAAAGCGCGCAGGAAGTCGTGGTCAATCACCATTGCCTCGTCATCACCCTTGTCAGCCAGTTTCATCTGCTCCACAAAACGCTCTTCCTGATCAATTGGGTCGTTCAGCTCAGAGTAAGCATTAGCCAACTCCTTACCGTTCACCATCAACTCAAAGCGTTCTGTAAGACCAGCCTTCGAACGGTGCATCTTGGTCAGCGGCGACATCTCCACAGGATAGTCGGTGATGAAGGTGGGTTGGATGAACGAACCTTCGCAGAATTCGCCAAAGAGTTCGTCAATCAACTTACCCTTACCCATCGTCTCGTCCACTTCCATGCCCTTCTGCAAGCAGAACGCACGAATCTCCTCCTCCGACTTGCCTTCACAGTCAAAGCCCGTCTTTTCCTTGATGGCATCCAAGATAGGCAGACGACGATAAGGAGCCTTGAAGCTCACCACATTGTCACCAATCTTCACGTCTGTCGTGCCGTTCACAGCCACACAAATCTTCTCCAGCAACTGCTCTGTGAACGTCATCATCCAGTTATAATCCTTATATGCCACATACAGCTCCATGCAGGTGAACTCAGGGTTGTGGCTTCTGTCCATACCTTCATTGCGGAAGTTACGGCCAATCTCATACACACCCTCGAAACCGCCCACGATAAGACGTTTCAGGTAAAGCTCCGTAGCAATACGCAGATACAAATCCACGTTCAGCGCATTATGGTGTGTGATGAACGGACGAGCCGATGCACCACCCGCAATCTGCTGAAGAATCGGAGTCTCCACTTCCGTGAAACCAGCCTCATCAAACACCTGACGCATGGTGCGCAAGATGGTGGCACGCTTCAGGAACGTGTCCTTCACTCCGTTGTTCACAATCAAGTCCACATAACGCTGGCGGTAGCGCAATTCTGGGTCTTCAAACGCATCGAAAACCTGACCATCCTTCTCCTTCACAACGGGCAGTGGCTTCAAGCTCTTCGCCAAAACCGTCAAGGACTTGGCATGCACACTAATCTCACCCGTCTGGGTGCGGAACACAAAGCCCTTCACGCCAATAAAGTCGCCCAAATCCAGCAACTTCTTGAACACCACGTTATATAAGTCCTTGTTCTCCTCAGGACAGATGTCATCTCTGGTCACATACACCTGAATCCTGCCCTTCGAGTCCTGCAACTCCACAAAACTTGCCTTGCCCATCACACGGCGGCTCATCATACGTCCGGCGATGCACACCTCACGAAGAGGCTCTGTCGGCTTCCCCTCAGCATCCACTTCAGGGTCTTTGAAATTCGTTATGATTTCTGTTGAAAATGCGTCTGTTGGATATTCTGCTGCGGGATATGGATTGATGCCCATATCCTTCAATGCCTGGAGATTCACACGACGGTTCATCTCCTGTTCCGAAAGTTCGAGTACGTTCATGTTTTCTTTCTACTATATATAATATTGTGTGCAAAGGTACGAATTATAATTGACAATTGAAAGTTGATAATTGAAAATTTTGTCATTACAAGGGAAAAGAGAAAGAAAAAGCAAGAAACGCCCCCAAAGTTGAGCATGACTTTGGGGACGCACTATTAAGTTTATAAGTCTATGTGACCCTTTTCTCCTGGTGTCCCTTTTCTCCTGCCATTTTTCTGTCTTGTCATCTTTTTTCTGTCTTTCATAGCCCTCACGACATGTTGCCGTAAGCCATTTGTGTGGCTCCTGCGTATCCAATTTGTAGCGTTGCCGTATCGCATTATATTTTGCAAGTTGCAAAAAAATATTTGAAACTTTCAAAAATAATTTTGCAACTTTCAAAAAATTTTTTCAAAGTTTCAAAATATATTAGATGTGCGCAAGCCAATAAAATGGATACGCAGGAGCATCTGAAATGGATATGCAGGAGCATCTGAAATGGTTACGCAGGAGCATCTGAAATGCCTACGCCGAAGACGTAATGTTGGCTGTGAAAGCGAAATAAATTCTGATCTATTTTGTTCTTCGCTCGGTTTTCACTACCTTTGCCTTCCGAATATGAAAAAGATCATACAGAAAAGCGCCGAATTGAAGGATTTCATCAGTGTGAGGGGCGCGAGGGTGAACAACCTGAAAAATATTGACGTGAAGATTCCACACGGGAAGTTTGTGGTCATCACAGGTGTGAGTGGCAGCGGCAAGTCTTCGCTGGCATTTGACACCCTATATGCCGAGGGACAGAGAAGATATGTGGAAAGCCTCTCCACATATGCAAGACAGTTTCTTGGACGACTGAAGAAACCCGAATGTGACTTCATCGAAGGCATCTCGCCAGCTATCGCCATTGAGCAGAAGGTAAGTAGCAGGAACCCGCGTTCGACCGTGGGCACTAGCACAGAAATCTATGACTATCTGCGGATGCTCTATGCGAGGATAGGAAGAACCTTTTCACCTGTGAGCGGAAAGGAAGTGAAGAAAAACACAACGGATGACATCATCGAGTGCATGCTGGCACATGAGGAGGGAACGAGGCTGATGGTGATGACACCATTGGTGGTGAGAAATGGCAGGACTTTGGAGGAGCAGTTGGACGTATGTTATAAGAGTGGCTTTCAGCGAGTGGAGGTGAATGGAGAGGTGATGAGGATTAGCGAACTACTACAAAGTTCCTCTGCCCTATCAGACAAGGCTGAAGGAGTGTTCCTTGTGATAGACCGATTGAAGGTGGCGAACGAGAAGGCAACCATCAACCGATTGGTGGATTCGGCAAACACGGCACTCTACGAGGGAGACGGAAGATGCATCCTGCGTTTTGAAGATGGGAATGAACAGGAATTCTCGCTGAAATTTGAAGCGGACGGGATGGAGTTTGAGGAACCGAGCGACCAGATGTTTTCGTTCAACTCACCTGTAGGAGCTTGTCCTGAATGTGAGGGATATGGGAAGATTATCGGAATTGACGAGAGTTTGGTCATCCCCGACCCTGAATTGTCTGTCTATGACGGATGTGTGGTGTGCTGGAGGGGTGAGAAAATGTCGGAATGGAAGAAGGAATTTGTGAGAAGGGCAGAAAAATACGAGAATTTCCCCGTCTTCACACCTTATAGCCAATTGACTCAGCGACAGAAGGATGTATTGTGGCACGGTATGTATGAAGAGAACGAATGGGGAAACCACTCCATCTGTATTGACGAGTTCTTCCGTATGCTGAGAGAAAACCAGTATAAGATACAATACCGTGTGATGCTGGCACGATACAGAGGCAAGACAGTATGTCCGACCTGTCATGGGAGAAGACTGAAAAAGGAAGCTGAATATGTGAAGATTGGCGGAAAAGGCATCTGCGACCTCTGTGAAATGTCGATTGACGAGTTGAATGAGTTTTTCCGCACATTGAAAGTGACAGAACACGAATCGGAGATTGCCAAACGGCTGTTGGTGGAGATTCGGAGCAGATTGAAATTCCTGATGGATGTGGGATTGAGTTATCTGACCTTATCTCGACTAAGCAACTCATTATCAGGCGGAGAGAGTCAGCGCATCAATCTGGCAACAAGTCTGGGTTCGGCATTAGTGGGCAGCATGTACATCTTGGATGAGCCCAGCATTGGTCTCCATTCAAGAGATACTCAAAGACTGATACATGTGTTGAGGCAGTTGCAGCAGTTGGGCAATACGGTAGTGGTAGTGGAACATGACGAGGAAATCATGAGGGCTGCGGATTACCTCATTGACATGGGACCTGACGCGGGGCGATTAGGAGGAGAGGTGGTGTATGCAGGAAGTCCAACGGGAGAGAATGGGAAATCTGGATTATTGGGAATTTCCAAGGCATCCCACACCATCGACTATCTGACGGGAAAGGAGAAAATTGCCATCCCTGAAACACGCCGTCCTTGGAACAACTATATCATGGTAAAAAATGCCCGAACCAATAATTTGAAGGGCATTGACGTAAAGTTTCCCCTGAATGTGATGACCTGTGTGACAGGTGTGTCGGGAAGTGGCAAGTCTTCCTTGGTCAGGGACATCCTTTATCTCGCCATGAAGCGTCATTTGGGAGAAAGTGCCGAGAAGCCGGGGTTGTTTTCAGGATTGGAAGGCGACATGGACATGATTAAGCACGTGGATTTCGTGAACCAGAACCCTATCGGAACGTCTTCTCGTTCGAATCCTGTGACCTATATCGGTGCATGGGACGAGATTCGCAAACTCCTTGCCAATCAGCAGTTAGCGAAGCAAATGGGTTACACTCCTGCTTACTTCTCGTTCAACGCAGAGGGGGGACGATGCGAAGAGTGCAAGGGCGAAGGAACTGTGACGGTGGAGATGCAATTCATGAATGACTTGACATTAGAATGCGAGGCATGCCACGGGAAACGTTTCAAGAGTGACATTCTGGAAGTGAGATATCAGGGCATGAACGCCTATGACATGATGGAGATGACCATCAATCAGGCAATAGAATTCTTCACCAAGCATGGGCAGAAAAAGATTGTGGAGAAGATGAAGCCCCTACAAGATGTGGGGTTGGGATACATCAAACTCGGACAAACCTCATCCACCTTGTCGGGGGGTGAAAACCAACGCATCAAACTGGCTTATTACCTAAGTCAGGAACGGGCTGTCCCCACCCTCTTCATCTTCGACGAACCCACAACAGGCCTACACTTCCACGACATCCAAAAGCTGTTGGATGCCTTCAATGCCTTGATTGCCCGTGGACACACCATTCTGATTATTGAACACAACATGGACATCATCAAATGTGCCGACCACATTATCGACCTCGGTCCTGAAGGTGGACAGGCAGGTGGTAATGTGGTGGTGACTGGAACACCCGAGGAGGTGGCGAAGTGTGCATACAGCTATACAGGGCAATTCCTGCAAGACAAGATGCTGTGATTTTTTCTGTAAAAAAGTGATAAATAATAAATGATGTGGAAGTTTTTTTTCGAAATATGCTTTCACATCATTTATTTTACTTACCTTTGTAGCCAAACAACACCCCACAAAGGGACTAACCTATAAAACTTTTTCTCGATGAATAAACCAAAAACTATTATATCTATGAAACTAAGACAAATTGCCTTTATATGGCTCATCACTTTAGGTCTTTCGGTCTATGCCCAAAATACCGTCAAGAGTGTCGAGCAAGTGACAGATGCCGTCACATTAACTGATGCTGTCGATTATACCATCACAAGCGCCAACACTCCTTTTGCATCGACAGCAAGCATCGACATCCAGAATCCAGATGCGACAGTCGTATTCGAAAACATACGCCCATCAGTGGTCATCTCAAGATATCTGGGAAAGATTACAGCCAATGGCATCAAATTGGTCAACGGCACCAATGCCCGCGTAAGCATCTATCGCCACGGAGCCATTGTCTTCGCCCACAGCGACACCCAAAATGCTGATGGTTCAGCTTTCTACCCCGTGGTCATGTGCAGCGATGACAACTGCACAAACGTCATCGAGGGTTACAACAAGACCAGTCGCTACACTACTGGTGCCTGGAAAGATGCAGCCCGTTCCTTCATTCTGAAACGTGGCTATATGTGCACCGTTGCTAATGAAGCCGACGGAACAGGATACAGCCATTGCTACATAGCCAACAGTACTGACCGCAAAATTACACTTAATAAATATCTAGCAGGTAAACTCGGTTTCTTCCGAATCTTCCAATGGCAATGGCCCACAAAACTCGGCATGAGCGACGCACGGGCAGAAAACATTCTGGTGGGCACCAACGCTTCCTGGTTCTATGATTGGGGAGCAGGGAGAAGCAGCCAAACCGATTTTGAATACGTGCCACAACGCCACCATGAAGCGGGTCAATCCAATAATGATGGTTACAAGGGCGCATGGGAGTCATGGACGAACATCAATGCCTCAGACAACACTTGTACACACATTTTAGGACAGAACGAACCAGATAACACCGGTGGTGGCAAAGAAGTCTACACATATGTGAAAACCATCCCTGACAATCCGCGCGAGAAACATGGCGACTATCCGTTGGTGGATGTCGCCAAGGATTTCCTTTACAGCGGAAAACGTATCGGCACCTTCGCCTGCTGCAACCCTAACACAGGATGGGTAAGCGAATACGTCGACTGGTGTCGTGAAAATAATATCCGTGTGGATTTCGTGGCAACCCACTACTACATCGGAGGGCAATCCCCCCAAGGGTGTATTGACCGTCTGTGGGCACTCTACAACGCCACAGGGCTCCCAGTATGGGTGACAGAGTGGAACAACGGCGCCAATTGGACAACAGAAGGTGGTTTCACTACCGATTCAAAAGGACAGTACTCATGGGGAAGCGGCAACGACCAGGAGATGAATGGCATATGGCTGAAAGACGTGCTTGTACGTGCTGACAAACCTGAGAATAAATGGTTGGAGCGTCTTGCCGTGTATAATGCAGTGGAAGGAAAACGCCAAATTGAAGCAGGAGGTTCACTAACCGATGGGGGCAAAGTATTGGGAACTTATCACTCAGGCTTTGCTTACAATGACGCCAATGAGTACTTCATGCCTTGGACATACAAAACTCCAGAGAACCTTGCTGTATCCAAGTATAACACCACCACGAAAAAAGTAACACTCACTTGGACACACAACAACTCTAAGCAGAGTAACTCCATCCGAGTGCAACGGAAAGTGGGCACAAGCAGGTATGAAACCGTGGAAGACCTCGGAATGCACGAAAGCGGCGAACTCACCTTCACGGATGACGTGGAGGGTTTGTCAGGTGCTGTGACCTACAGAATCAGCGATTCAGACACAGACGGCAACACACGTTACTCCAACGAAGTGACAGTTGATGCCGCTCCTGCAAAAGGAAATGAGAATTATCAGTATGGAACATCAACCATTTCCTCCACCGAAGAAAAGAACATTAACTACACCACGAGTCTCAATGTGGAGAAAGCAACCAGCATCTGCATGTTCACAGGTTCCTTGACGAACAAAAACGCATCTTTCCGTGCAGGAACCCACGTAGCCAACAATTACTCAAAAAAATACTTCTCCTGTCAGATTCTCCCATGGAAAAGTAACACCGCCGCCATTGAAACCAACGAGGAGCTGCCTTTCTTGGCTCTTCCCATGGGGAACTACAAATATGGCGACTTAGACTGCGAAGTGGGGAGCATCACGTCAAACGTTGCCAAAGATGACAATTGGACAGAGGTAACAGAAGTGACATTCCAACAGCCATTCCCAGAAGGTGTGACACCTATCATCCTGACCGAAATCCGCAAACCAACTACTTCTAATGCAGTTTATTCCGCAAGGGTGTTTGATGTCACGAATACAGGATTCAAGTTCATCATCTACCCTGAAGATGCTACTGGCACGAAAATCTCTCGCGCTCAAACCATCTGCTACCTTGCCATCACTCCAGGTTTGGGTTTTATGGATGAAGAAAATCAGCTCCTCATCGCCGCAGGTATGGGTACAGACGAAGAAATCTATGGCATTACGGCACAAACAAACTCGTTGTGTGTGCCCGTGTATGACGAATCCAGCAGCTCTACCACCATGGAGCAGCTGCACCTCTATCAGCCCACCATCCTTACCGCTTTACAAACCAACAACTACCCCTCTGCATGTATGCTTCGCAGAACCAACGTAACCAAGAAGGAAGACGACATCACATGGACCACGGGATTCAAAATCAAGCGCATCCCCGACCATGATTTGAAGGTGGGTGAAGAAACTATACCCGCAAACACCACCATTGAAGCCTACCGCGACCGGGTTGGTTGGGTGGCACTTGCCATTTACAAAGAAGGTGGCTCTGCACCAACTGCTATTCAAGACGTTCCAGCAGAACAACTAATCGATTCCTTCAAACCACGTGTAGTGAATGGACGTGTCTTTGTGGATGGAGTGGCTTCGTTCAACATCTATAACATCACAGGAGCACCATTGGCGTCGGATACAATGCTCTCGCCTGGCATCTATGTGATTCAAGCAAATGGAAAGTCTTATAAAATATTGGTTAAATAAAACAACAGCTATATGGCAACACCACACATATCCGCCCCAGAAGGCGCATTCGCCAAGACGATTCTAATGCCTGGCGATCCTCTGCGGGCAGAGTTTATCGCAGAGACATTCCTCGATGCACCCCAATTGGTTACATCTGTACGTAATGTATTGGGCTACACAGGCACCTACAAAGGAAAGCCCGTGTCTGTAATGGCAAGCGGGATGGGCATGCCCAGCATTGGCATCTATTCCTACGAGCTGTACAAGTTCTATGGCGTGGACAATATCATACGCATCGGTTCTGCCGGCAGTTATCGTGATTGGCTGAACGTGATGGATGTGACATTGGCAGAGAGTGCCGTGAGTGACTCCACTTTCGCAAAAGTGCAAGGAGGAGTGACAGCAAAATGCATCAAGCCTAGTGCAGAACTGAATAATGTCATCCAGAAGAAGGCAAAAGATTTAGGCATCAATTTAAAGATGAGCGTCGTACACTCCAGCGATGTCTTCTATTCAGATGCTTCACAAGGCACGTGGCAGGACATAGCCGAGCGGACAGGAAGTGACTGCGTGGAGATGGAAAGCTTTGCTCTCTTCCACAATGCCAACATTTTGAGGAAACGGGCTGCATGCCTGCTGACCATTAGTGACTCTTTTGTCAGCCACGTGGAACTAACAGCCGAGGAAAGGCAAAATTCTTTCACCGAAATGATGAAACTTGCTTTGGAAACAGCCATCGATTTATGAAACAACTAACTATTCAACCAAGATGAAAAAATTATTGCTAACTAACTTTTTGATGCTCTTGACATTTTGTGTTCATGCCCAATCGAACACAGACAGGACATCGTACATTATAAATCCAAGTTTTGAAAATGGAACAAACGGATGGGTTTGTGAGAATCTAGCCGCTCAAACGAACTCTGATTTCAGAAAAGCAGGGAGCACCTATATGGAAAGATGGGTCTCCAAAGGCAATTCAGTGGGAGACGGCAGCATATACCAAACTCTCACCAAACTGCCCATTGGCATTTATAAACTCACCGTTGCCGCACAGAATCTGAACCAGAATTCCACATCACAGAAGTGTAATGGTGCATACATCTATGCTGATGACCAGAAAACCGACGTTTACACTCCAGCCGATTATTCTGTTACGTTCACCAACATCATCGGCGAAGTGGAAATCGGTTATGTAGCAAAGAACGCTACTGGCAACTGGATTGCCGTCGACAATTTCCGTTTGACACAGATTGGGGATGTAGAATCAGGAATTGTGCAAGATGAGGTAAAACGGATGCTAGAAGAGGCAGAAAAGATTTCAACGGACATTATTCCCACAAACCTCGCATCAGCCCTCCAGTCTGCTATAACCGCAGGAAAACTCATCAACACGACTTCTGCTGACACGGAGATACAACAGGCGTTGAAAGATTTAAAGAAGGCTATTGAAAAGGGACAATTTGCGGCAAACCTTGCAAATGCCACTCCCGGTAGTGGTACAGCACCCGCTGTCACTGCCACCAATCATTATGTTGCCACAGGTGCGACTCAAGCCTTAGTACGTGCAACGATGAAAGGTTCCAATATCATGGAACGTGGTGTATGTTGGAGCACGGAACATAATCCGACCGTATTGGATGAACGTACCACCAAATATTTCAATTTGAAAGGTTACATATTCCACATCAAAGGTTTGCAACCAGCCACAGTCTATTATGTCCGTCCTTATGTGATGAACAACACCTACACGGTGGCATACGGAGATGAGGTTAAAATCGTGACTCACCCCAATGGCACTTGCACAGGATCATGGAATGAAGGAGCACCCGATGCTGCAGCCAATCAGCGATGCCGTGATGCCATCCAGCAAACCATCGCCTACTTCAATGAGTGGACAGGCATTCAGGGCTTCCATCTGAGTGGTAACTACGGAGCCGAAACTCCAACAGCTGACTGCAAATATCGTGGATGGATGCGTATCGGCCCGAATCCAGGAAATCAAGCTATCGGCACAGTGCTGCATGAGACTGGACACGGTGTGGGCGTAGGACAACATGTGAGATGGAATGACTGCACTGACACTCGTGCAGACCAGGGGAAATACGGTAAATGGTTGGGACGTGAAGCGAACGATGTACTTCATTTCTTAGAGAACTACTATGGTGACGAAGTGTTCTTTACAGGTGATGCCGTGCATGGATGGGGAACCAGTTCAAACACATCCATTACCAATGCCACAATATCTTACGACTGGCTTGTCAACGGGGCAGATAAAGACAAACATCAAGAACTTCAGTATATTGGTGGTATGTGCATCCTGCACGGACTTTTCATTGACGGTTTGCCACCCACGGCAAGTGATTGGTACATTACCGATCAGAACGGTATTGCGGGCTACACTTACAACTTTGATGACAACAAGAAGTATTACTTGATGAACAAGGATGTAGAACACGGATTAGGCACAGGATTACTCTATCAACGTGCCAAGACAGACATTGCATGGAAACCTTTATTGACAGGTGCTGTTCTTAGTGATTCTGCTGCATGGTATATGGAGTTTGACCCACAGTATTGTCTCTATTCTTTCAAGAATGCTTCCACTGGCAAATATCTGACACATTCATCTTCCGGTAATATGGAGGTGAAGACCTTGAAGACAAACCCCACCAACGATGAAAAGTTCCAACTGATGCCAGACAGAACAGATGTGACCATCAAAATAGACGGCAAAAATAACAAGACTCATGGATATTGGTTCACATGGAACGACTCTGGTTTCAAATCCATGAGTGCCGCAACTCTTTCTAATCGGAAAGGATATGGAAACATTTCACAAGAAACATTTGATTTCAGCGACAATGCAACTGTTCAGCAATGGATCATTCTTAGTGAAGATGAGTTAGCCACCTATCAGCAGAAAGCCATTGAAACAGGTATCACAAATATACATGTCAATGACAAAACCATTGGCGGCGAGGATACTGTTGTAAGCATCTACACAACAGACGGCTTTCCATTGAATTCGACCCAGCAGGGTTTCAACATTATCAAGTACAGTAGCGGAGCGGTTAAAAAAATCTATGTCAAATAAGATGAAACATATACTTCTATCATGGTTGGCATGCACACTTTTGTGTATGCCATCTTTTGCCAAAAAGACAACTGACCAATGGCCTGACGGCTCAGAAATCAGCGAATGGTTCAAACAAACCACCTCCGTTGACATCCAAACATTGGGTAAAGCATATCGTGTGACAGACTATGGCGTGGTGAATGATGGCAAACTTCACACTACTGAGATGCAGGCACTCATCAACAAGGTGGCAAGTGAAGGAGGAGGTGTCATCGTCATTCCTGAAGGCACATATATGACTGGCGCCCTATTCTTTAAACAGGGTGTTCATCTGCACTTGTACGATGGAGCAACATTGATGGGCAGCAGTGACCCAAGTGACTACCCTATCACCAAGACACGCATTGAGGGTGAAACTTGTCTGTATTACTCTGCCCTCATCAATGCAGACGGCTTGGATGGATTCACAATATCAGGAAAGGGAACGATTGACGGTAATGGTTATACGTTTTGGAAACATTTTTGGGAAAGAAGAAGTTGGAATCCTCAATGCACAAACAAGGATGAGCAACGTCCCAGATTGGTGTATGTTAGCAATAGCAAGAATGTACAGATAGATGGGGTGAAATTGCAGAACTCTGCCTTCTGGACTACACATATATATAATAGTGAAAATGTCAAACTACTACGTCTGCATATCTATTCTCCCGCAAAACCTGTTAAAGCCCCCAGTACTGATGCTATCGACCTCGATGTGGTGAAGAATGTGTTAGTGAAAGACTGTTACATGAGTGTCAATGATGATGCAGTTGCCCTTAAGGGAGGGAAAGGACCTTATGCTGACTATTGGCGCACTCCTTATGAGGGAATTGACATTAACAAGTATCCTGAAATGATTGGAGATGGTGCCAATGAAAACATCATTATCGAAGACTGCGAATATGGTTTCTGTCATGGTTGCCTGACATTGGGCAGCGAATCCGTGTACGACCACAATATCATTTTACGCCGCATCAAGGTCACAGAGGCGAACAATCTATTATGGCTGAAAATGCGTCCTGACACGCCCCAGACCTACGAATATGTCACGGTGGAAGACATTGAGGGGAATGGCAAAAATTTCCTTCTTGTGGCGCCATGGACTCAGTTCTATGACCTAAAGGGAAGGGAAAGCATTCCCATGTCATACAGCAATCACATCACCATGAGAAACATCACCTTTGATTGCAATGTCTTTTTCAATGTTAAACAAAAAGAAGACCAATACCATCTTAGCAACTTCACTTTCGAAAACCTGACCATCACAGCCCAGAATACAGAATTCCATCAAGAATATGTCGAAAATTTTACCGTAAAGAATGTGAAAGCCGAAAAAAAACCGTAAATTTGCACCCCGAAAAAACAACACGGTATGAATTGGTTGATTGATCTATTCACGACAGGCGGCGGTGTGGCACATACGGTTATATTGTATGCACTCGTCATCTCGTTTGGTGTGTTCCTTGGAAATAAAATAAAGATTAAGGGTGTAACATTAGGTGTGACGTGGATTCTATTTGTCGGCATCATGGCAGGCGATTTGCTGATGCGTGGTGGAATTCAAGAAAACACGGCTGTGCTTAATTTCATTCAAGACTTTGGACTGATCTTGTTCGTTTTCAGTATAGGTTTGCAAGTCGGCCCTTCTTTCTTTACCTCACTAAAACAAGGAGGATTGAAGGCTAACGGAGTTGCAGCAGGCGTGGTCATGCTCAACATTGTCGTGATGCTTGCCATCTACTATGGCTTTCGGAATGTCATTCCCGCCATCGACAATCTGCCCATGATGGTTGGCACTCTGTGTGGTGCTGTCACTAACACCCCAGGTCTCGGTGCCGCGAATGCAGCCCTTGAGCAAATCAACCAGATTCATCCATTCAAAGGAGGTGTGCCCGTAATAGCCAATGGTTATGCCTGCGCCTACCCTCTTGCTGTCGTAGGCATCATTTGCAGCATCATTCTTATCCGTATCATCTTTAAGGTAAACTTCCAGAAGGAGGAGGAGCACTTTAACAAGCGGAACAACAAGGAGGCTGTCAAGCCTCATCTGATGACGGTGAAGGTGTTCAATCCCGCCATTGCCGATAAAAGCATTTTGCAAGTTAGGGGCTTTATCGGGCGCGATTTTGTATGCTCACGCATGCTCCATAACGGCCATGTAGTCGTACCGAACAAAGAAACATTGTTGAATGTCGATGACAAGCTCTATATTGTCTGTGCAGAAGAAGATGCTGCTGCCATCGTTGCCTTCATCGGACCAGAAGTGGAGGTGGAATGGGATGAGCAGGATGTGCCAATGGCTTCCAGAAAGCACACTGTCACAAAAGACAACATCAATGGTAAGACGCTGGGCAGTCTCCATCCCAGTTCTATGTATGGTGTAAACGTCACTCGTCTCTATCGTTCTGGTATCGAGTTGTTTGCCAGTCCGAGCTTGATTCTGCAAGTGGGTGATATCCTCACCGTGGTAGGTCCCGAAGATGCTGTGGATCGCTTTGCCAATAGAATCGGCGACAAGAAGCAACAACTTGACAAGCCCAATCTGCTCACGCTCTTCCTGGGCATTCTTGTCGGCATTATCTTTGGCATGTTACCTATCAACATTCCAGGTATGTCCATGCCTGTCAAATTAGGTTTGGCTGGTGGTCCCCTTATCATAGCCATTCTGTTGGGACGCTTTGGTTACAAACTCAAGTTAGTGGCATACACCACAAACTCAGCCTCCTTGATGATTCGAGACATCGGTTTGGTACTTTTCCTTGCCAGTGTGGGTATCAAGGCTGGTGGCAATTTTGTTGACACAGTCATCAATGGTGGCGTTCACTACGTATGGGCAGGTTTCTTGATCACCATCATCCCATTGATTATTATGGGCATCTTTGCTCGTGTCAAATGGCACATGAATTACTTCCTGCTGATGGGTATTATGAGCGGAGCCACAACCGACCCACCAGCATTAGCATTCAGCACATCCAATGCCAACAACGGCATACCTACCGTTGGCTACTCAACGGTATATCCTTTATCCATGTTCTTACGGATTATTACAGCGCAAGTTATCATATTACTTTTATGCAGTTAGACATCAACGATACACTTCACACACTCTTGCAGTCAGCAGATTTACCCCTGTTGGCTGCATTTGTACTGGGTGTGCTCGTTGCACTTAATCCTTGCCAATTAGCCATTAGCATTTCTGCCTTGGCATATGAATATCGCAATGGTAAGAAACTGATGGATGGCATCATTTACGCATTGGGCAGGACGCTCACCTACACCCTGTTGGGATGGGTGACCATGTGCCTCATAGGAGGTGGCAGCAATATAGCAGGTTTACAACATGTACTCTCCATGGCAGAAGTAGTTGTTCCTTACGTGCTGACAGGCATTGGACTTTACTTGATTTACCGAGCCCTCCATCGCCATCATCATGGAGATGATTGCCACAACAGTGGAAGAATCATCAAACGGAATGGTCCTCTTGGCTCCTTGGTACTCGGCATGACACTTGCCCTTGCTTTTTGCCCCGAAAGTGCCATCTTCTATTTTGGCATGATGATACCTTTAAGCATCTCCAGTAGTGTCGGAGCGATGGTGCCCCTCATTTTCGGACTGTCAGCCAGCATTCCCGTCATAGTCATAGCATGGCTTATGCAAAAAGCCGTCAACGGAGCAGCTAAACTAAGTCGAGGCTTTGAACATTTCCAACAATGGCTTAATGGCATCACAGGTGTGCTTTTCATTCTGATCGCCATTCTTCTTTTCATGGAGAAATGAACATTCTTTGAGCAATTAAGCAACTTTAATAATACAAATTGTCAATAAATGATTTTTTTGTGCTAACTTCGCACTAAAATCAATCTGTAAATCAACTGAGACACTACAACATGACGGAGGAAGATAGACTAAATGAGCATGAGGAATATACAGGGAAAAGCGTATCACAACTGATGCGTGAATTGCTGAAGCTCATCTTGGTACTGATATGGAGATTTCTCGTCTGGCTCTTTAAGAGAATCTTGAAGGGCATCTTGTGGTGCATGCAGGTTACAGAAGAAGGATGGAGACGTCTGAATGAATGGTGGCACGACAACAACACCCAAGAGAAGGTTGCCAAAACTAAAGCATGGCTCAAAATGGCCACCAAAACGTTTGGTCAATGGTGTGTGATTGCCGGCAAAGCAACAGTTCATGGCATTGCCGTTGGTGCCAAAGCCACATGGAAAGGTCTCAAGGTGGGAACAAAAGCCACGGTCAAAGGAATTGTCATTGCTATCCGAGCCACCATCCAGGGCATTATCCACCTTCGCCCCACCCTCAAAAAACTGGGACAGCTCATTGTGAGAGGTGTCAAAGCCTTTGTTGCATGGCTAAAACGATGCAAGCGTGGCATGAAACTTTCACGCATCAGAAGAAGACGCCGCTATGAGGCATTCCGAAGGAATGGAGGCATGAAAGGATGGATGGTTAACACGACACGCGATGTACGAAAGAATATCGAATTGTTCATGGAGGAAGATCAAGAGGAAGCTGACCCCGAAGCTGTGACTGAAGACGACATCATGGAAGAAGCATTGGAGCAAGGAGCCAACGATGGCAAGAAATCCATGAAGATTGGCAAATCTTTCATCGCACACGCTAAGAACTTTATGGACGTCGAATAAGCAATCAACTTTAATAAACACATCAAACAAAACCTATAACCCTCAAAACAACACAAAATTGTGAAAAAGATTCTTTTTATCCTCATACTCTTCATGGCCATGTCACAACAAGGGCATGCCGTGCTCAAAGAAAAAGACCTCGGACACACACTGCACGTTTTGCGTCTTGAGCTCTACAACAAGTGGACAAGACAGAAAGAGCGTATGAAGCAGATGGAAGAACGCCAAAAAACACAGCACGCAAGACTCGTTGATATCACAAAACGTTGTGAAACAACAAGTCTCATTCTCTATTCACAAGGGCAGGATTTTACCTTCGATGTAGCATATGCATGCCAAGAGGCGACCACTTTGTATCATGAATTCAAGAAAAGTACTATTCCCTTTGATCAAATCAAGCAGAATATCGAATACGAAATTGCCAATTACGACAGTCTGATATACTCTCTGAAATTATTGCCTCCTGTCATTGTCGACACCCTTGAAAATACAGATGGCAAGCAGTCTTCTTTTATCATCAAAGTTAACGAGAAGGATTCGCTCAATGAAAACAGCACCTTCATGCTAGATGCACAGGGAATTCAAGACAGGGCCATGTGTATTGAATATGCAGAAACACTGCGTAAAAACATGATAATCATTCTCAAAAGGCTTGATAAAGACAACAAACACTATACCGATTTGTATCTTCGTGTAGAGCGGCTGAACGACTTTGCCCAGAAGAAATACACAGATTTGCAACAAAGCATCTTCATCAATCCCGGCACAAACTACCTGCAGATTCTTGCTGGAATTCCCAGGCAATGGAAACGGATGCGAGATGATTTCAACACCAAATACAAACCACTCGAAGAGCGTCGTAACGGACGTTTCCAAGAGTACAGGTCGGAATGGCGAGGAGGCATCGTCCTTTTTGCCAGCATCTTCATGTTGATATACATTCTTGGAGCGGTCATTCTGAGCAATGTGATTCTCCGATGGTTAGTACCCAAACGCTTCCGAACGGAGAAGTTCAAGCAGAAGCGCGGAACCCTCATTATTGCTTTTGCCGTACTTCTCTTTGCCATTGCCGTGATGACAGTTCGCACGTTAATCCATCATAATCTCATGTTGATGGCAACGGGTCTGATGATTGAAATGGCATGGCTGATTGCTGCCATTTACATTTCTCTGGTTATCCGTCTGAAGGGAGAACAAATTACAGATGGTGCTAAAGCCTATGCACCTTTCATTCTCATGTCGATGATTGTCATCTGTTTCCGAATCATCTTGATTCCAAACACATTGGTCAATATCATATTTCCACCCATCCTGTTGGCTTTCACCATTTGGCAAATCATCATATTGAAGAAGAGTTGGAAGAACATGCCCACGAGCGATTCCATCTACTGCTCCATCTCCCTCTTCACGATGCTGGCATCATGCATCCTTTCATGGATTGGATTTACATTGATGGCCGTGCAAATAATTGTGTGGTGGACATTCCAGTTGGCAGCCATCGCAACCATCACCAGCTGCTATGATTTGATGGAGATGTATGAAAACGGACCACTTTGCCGACGCATCAAGAAAGCATACCGAGACACCGTCAAGGAGGAAGAAATCCGCTTTAAGATGAAACGCGGTGATTTTGTGGACCAAACATGGGTATATGACTTTGTCAACCGAGCCTTCATTCCCGTTTGCGCAGTCTTCTCCATTATCACCAGCATCTATATGGCTGCTGCCATTTTCAACCTTCGCCACCTATGTATCTCATGGTTTATGCAAGAGATTCATGTGGACAGACTCTTTACAGCATCCATCTACAAGTTCTGCATTGTGGCGGCTTTGTTCTTCATCTTCAAGTACATCAATTATCTTGCACGGTCCGTATGGTTCCGCTATCGCAGAAACAACAAAAATTTCAATGCCACCCTTGCCCGGAATATCATCGCCCTACTGATATGGGCAATCTATGTCATGGTCGTATTCTTGATGCTTCATGTACCAGGAACTGGTATCGCCATCGTGACAGGTGGTCTGTCAACAGGTATGGGTTTTGCATCCAAGAGCCTGTTGGAAAACTTCTTCTACGGCATCTCTCTTATGTCGGGTCGTGTACGGGTCGGTGACTACATCGAATGCGATGGGATGATAGGAAAAGTGGAAAGCATTACATATCAAAGCACACAAATCACCACACTTGATGGTAGTGTCGTTGCCATCCTCAATTCCGATCTGTTCAGCAAGAATTTCAAGAACCTGACACGCAACCATCAATATGAGCGCCTCTCCATTCCGTTTGGTGTCTCTTACGGCACCAACGTGGAAGATGTGCGGAACATGATAGTGGAAGGAATCAAGACACTCTGCAAGAAGACTCCTGACGGCAGAGACATTGTCACACCCAAGCACCCCATCTTGGTCGCATTCTCAGACTTCGGTGCTAGCAGCATTGACCTGTTGCTTGTGGTTTGGGTGCTCGTTGACCAGAAGATTTCGTTCACAGCACAAGCCAAAGAAAAAATCTATCAAGTGCTTAACGAGAACAACATCGAGATTCCGTTCCCACAACAAGACATTTATATCCGAAGTATTACAAAATCGGAGCAGAACTGACGTTAAAAAACAAAAAAACGCCCTCTGTAGGCAAAAAAAATGTCAATTGTAGCAGATGAACGAAAAAAAAGTATTACTTTTGCCTCGAAACTGAGCAGACGGTCACCTAAAGGTGGCTCATCAGTGTACCAAAACGCAGAAATAACTAAAAATAAATATAATCTATGGAAGTAAAGAAATCAAAAAAAGCAGACCTTGAGGGCACCAAAAGCACCGGACTGCTCATTGGCTACATCGTAGCCCTTGCTGCCATGTTTGCATGCTTTGAGTACACCACTCGAACGTATGCAGAAACAGACGTTGTTTACTCAACAGTAGCGTATGCACCTGAGGAGGACGTGGTTCCTATCACTCAGCCTATCTTCACCGCAGCGCCACCTCCACCAGCAGAGACTCCTGCTGTGGCAGAAATCCTTGACATTGTGGACAACAACACCGACATCGAGGAGGAGAAAATTGAATCTTCCGAGGACACTCATGAGGCTCAATCAGGTCCTTCTGTTCAAGTAGCAGGTCCTGTGATGGCAGCTCCTGGTCCTGTAGTGGAAGATGGTGACGAGAACGACATCTTCGAAGTGGTGGAACAGAACCCAGCTTTCCCTGGCGGTGAAAAAGCCCTGATGGATTGGCTTCACAAAAACCTGAAGTACCCACCAGTAGCACAAGAGAACGGTATCCAAGGTCGTGTATTGGTGCAGTTCGTTGTCAACAAGGATGGTTCCATCGTGGATCCTAAGGTGATTCGCGCCGTTGATGCATCCCTTGACAAGGAAGCCATGCGAGTTGTACAGGCCATGCCGAAGTGGACTCCTGGCAGACAGCGTGGTAAGGCTGTGCGTGTACGCTTCACGCTCCCTGTCACCTTCCGTTTACAGTAATTACATTTTCCACATCGTTCTGCAACGATAAGGAAACAACAACAAACATGCCGCACACATATTCGCTGTGCGGCTTTTTTTTACAACGCATACAAGAATTATATATAATATATGTACGCGACAAAAGAACTCACACAAAAAATCAATATGGCAGTAGAGGGCATTCAGTACAATGCAGAGCCGAAGAATCTCTACGAGCCTATCCGTTACATTCTTTCCATAGGAGGCAAGCGCATCCGTCCCTTGCTCATGCTTATGGGATACAATCTCTACAAAGAAGATGTCGACACCATTATGGACAACGCTTTGGCATTAGAGACATACCATAACTTCACCCTACTGCATGACGACTTGATGGACAAAAGCGACTTGCGGCGCGGAAATCCAACCGTACACAAGAAATGGAATGAGAACACTGCTATCCTTTCTGGCGACACGATGCTAATCATGGCATACCAGCTATTCAACAAAGGCGTTCAGAATGAAACGGCATGGTCCTCATTCATCGATGCGACACTGGGTGTGTGCGAAGGGCAGCAATACGACATCGATTTCGAAACCCGCAATGACGTAACTGAAGCTGAATACATGGAGATGATTCGAATGAAAACATCCCTGTTGCTGGGCTACGCATTGAAGATTGGTGCCCTATTAGGAGGAGCTGACCAAGAGGACGTGGAGAATCTCTACACCTTTGGAGAAAAGATGGGACTTGCCTATCAACTGCAAGATGACCTACTCGACGTGTATGGTGACCCAACCAAGTTTCAGAAGAAGCTCGGAGGTGACATCGTCGAGAACAAGAAAACCTTCATGCTCATCCAAGCCTATTTACACGCAGATAGCACCCAGAAGGCAGAACTTGATCGCTGGATGAATGTGAAAGATTTTAATCCAGAAGAGAAAATCGCAGCTGTCACACATCTATACAATATTTTAAGTATTGACAAACTGGCAAAGCAAAAGATTGAGGACATTTTCGCAGAATCGCTCAAGAGTCTGGATCGGGTGAAAGTAACTGAAGAAAAGAAAACAGAACTTCGTCTGTTTGCCAACAAACTGATGGGCAGAGAATACTGAGATGATAGACACCCACGCACATATTGATGGTGTAGAATTTGCCGATGATCTCGAGGCTGTCATCCAAAACGCCAAGACTGCTGGAGTGGACAAAATCTTTGTCCCTGGTATCTGTCTGAAAGACACTCCACACCTGCTTGAAGTTTGTCAAACTCACCCTAGATACCTCTACCCGATGATTGGTCTTCATCCTGAAAACATCATGGATGAGGACTACCATCATGCACTCAACCAACTGGAAAGCATGATAGACGATTCCATCATTGCAATCGGTGAGATAGGGCTTGACTTTTATTGGGACACCACCTACAAGAAAGAACAACTTGAGGTGTTTGAGCATCAAATTCAATGGGCAGAGAAATATAATCTTCCTCTCATGATTCACTCGCGCAATGCCCATAAGGAATTGATGGAGATAATGGAACGTCACAGAGCCAGCAACCTCAGCGGTGTGTTTCATTGCTTCACCGGCACCGAGGAAGAAGCACTTGATTTACTTTCCTTTCCTCATTTCATGCTGGGTATTGGAGGAGTCCTCACTTTCAAGAAATCCACCTTGAGGGAAGTGGTTAAAAATGTCGTTCCACTATCCAGAATTGTGTTGGAAACAGACGCTCCATACATGGCTCCCGTTCCAAATCGAGGCAAAAGAAACGAAAGTGCATACGTCAGATATGTGGCAGAAAAACTCGCAGAGATTTACAACACCGATTTTGACGAGATTGTGCATCAAATCACTAAAAATACGTTCAAAGTTTTCAAAAAAGTGACTTTTTTCGATAAAAATTAAAAGTTTCCGCTCTTTTACAATTATTGAAAGAAAAAAAATCATTATTTTTGTCCCGAATTATGGGTTGCCATTCCGTTTCAGCAGGAAAAACATCCCTAAAGCGAGGCTTTCATCACCTTGCAACGCCACCAAAAATGGAGGATAAGAAGGAGAGATGCTCGAGTGGCTGAAGAGGCACGCCTGGAAAGCGTGTATACGTCAAAAGCGTATCCGGGGTTCGAATCCCCGTCTCTCCGCTTGGGGTTCGGCGAAAGCCAATCCCCAAAAGAGAAGGGTTCGGCGAAAGCCAATCCCAGTAACCATAACACAACTTTACCAGTAACAAACAAAACAAATAAAATAAGTTATTAATCTTAAAATTTTCAAGACAATGAAAAAAATTTTTGCAATCATTGCATTGATGGGTGTGTTTACATTTGGTATGACACAAACCGCTTCAGCTCAGGACGAAAGTGCAGATTCTGCTGCTACTGAGCAGGTAGATTCTGCTGCTGTTGACACTGCAGCTGCTCCAGTAATTGAAGACGCTGAGCCAGTCGAGTCTGAGCCAGTCGAGACTGGTATGTACAAGGACATCAAGACTAAGTTCATCGAGGGTTCTGCAGGCTTCATGGCACTCGTAGCCATCGCTTTGATCATCGGTCTCGCATTCTGTATCGAGCGTATCATCTACCTCGCACTCTCTAAGGTGAACACAGTGAAACTCATCGAGGACGTTGAGAACGCACTGATCAACAAGAACGATCTCGAAGGTGCAAAGGCTATCGCACGCGACACTCGCGGTCCTATCGCTTCAATCTTCTATCAGGGTCTCATGCGTATGGATGATGGCGCTGACGCAGTGGAGAAGTCAGTCGTTGCTTACGGCGCAGTTCAGGCTTCTAAGCTCGAAAGCGGTTGCTCTTGGATCACCCTCTTCATCGGTATGGCTCCATCTCTCGGATTCTTGGGAACTGTGATCGGTATGGTGAAGGCATTCGACGACATCCAGGCTGCAGGTGACATCTCTCCAACAGTCGTTGCAGGTGGTATGAAGGTGGCCCTTTTGACTACTATCTTCGGTATCGTCGTTGCCCTTATTCTTCAGATTTTCTACAACTATATCCTTGCTGAAATTGAAGGTCTTACCGCTAAGATGGAAGACTCTACCATTTCTCTCCTTGACATCGTTGCCAAGTACAACAACAAGAAGTAATTAAGAACGTCGGACCTATATACCCGAAACACATCTTAATCTCTTCAAATTAGTCATTAACTATTATTATTAAGGAGAAATAAAATGGATAAAGTACAAGTAATAAGCGCACAGGACAAGGTGGAGAAAATCGCCAAGATTGTGTTGTGGAGCCTTATCGGCATCTCAATCGTGGTCATGGCGCTCTTCCTGCTCGTAGGTTACGACACGCCTTACGAAGAAGATCCTAAACAAGTAAATCCACAGATGACAGACCTCCTGCTTATCTGGACTTACATCCTCATCTTCGCCACTATCATCATCACGATTGGTGCTGTGATTTATGGCTATGTGAACGGCTCTAACAAGTCTAAGCACGAAGATGTTGGTATGGCAAGCAAGGCTGGTCTTATCGGATGGGGCACCCTCATCGTTGGTGTGGTAGCAGGTATCATCGTTGGTATTGCCAACAAAGACGAAGTTATGCTCATCAATGGTAAGGATTGGAATGTACCATCTGACATCATCTTGACAGATACGTCAATCATTGCCATTATCGTTTTGACAGTAGTGACAATCATTGCCACTGTTTACAGTATGGTTACTAGCAAGAAGTAAAACCTTTAACTCAGAGCAAATAATATGGGAAAGAAAAGAAAAATGCCAGGACTGAACACCAGTTCTACAGCCGACATCTCATTCATGTTGCTCATCTTCTTCCTTGTGACAACATCAATGGACACCGACCAGGGTCTGGCACGTACACTGCCAAAGCCACCTGAGGATGACCAGAAGGACATCGAAATCAAGGTGAAAGAACGTAACATCTTGAACATTCGTATCAACAAGGACAACTACCTCCTCATCGGCGATGATTACGCGACGCTTGCGGACGTGAAGGAGAGAGCTAAAGAGTTTATCAAGAATGAAGACAATAGGCCCAACCTGCCTGAACTCAAACCCAAGAAAATTAAGGGATTGGGCAACAAGACGATGATGGTGACTGAAAACCATGTCATCTCTGTTCAGACAGACCGTGGTACCGACTATGGAGTGTATTTTGCTGTGCAGGATGCATTGGTATCTGCCTACAACGAACTTCGTGACGAACTTGCCAAAGAAGAATTTGGCTACAAGTACGAGTTCTTGACAGCAGATCAGCAGAAAGCCATCCGCGAAGTATATCCACAGAAGATATCTGAGGCTGAACCAAAGAAATATGGAGGACAACAATAATGAGCAGATTTAACAAAGGCGGAGGCAGAGAAATGCCTGAGATGAACACCTCATCTCTCCCTGACTTGATCTTCACCATCCTGTTCTTCTTCATGATGGTTACCACCATGCGTGAAGTGACGCTCCAAGTGAGGTTCGAGAAGCCAGTCGGTACTCAGCTTGAGAAATTGGCTCGTAAGTCAAGTACTTCCTTCATCTACATTGGTCAGCCAACTGATCAATTGAAGGGTCAGTATGGTTCTGCGCATCGTATTCAACTGAACGACAAGATTGTCGAGGCTCCTCAGGTTTACGATTTCGTGATGGAAGAGCGTGGTGAATTGGCAGAAGCAGATAAGCCATTCTACACCGTTTCTATCAAGGCAGACCACCACACCCCGATGGGTATCATCACAGATGTGAAGCAGGTGCTGCGTAAGGCATACGCTTTGAAGATGATGTACTCGGCTAACAAACAGCAGTAATAATCCAAACAAATACATTAAAAAGAGCGACCCACACCACGTGAGTCGCTCATTTTTTGTACCTTTGCAAAAGAAATACAAACCCACTCACAAATACGCACGTTAATGAATCTCATCCAACTCATGCGCAAGATTGCGCCATACGTTCGCCCTTACAAATGGCTGGTGGTCGCCACATTGCTGCTAACCCTCATTGGTTCGTTCATCGCACAGATTAATGCCATCGTGCTCGACCGCACAGTCGATGCCATCAACGACCTCATCGTGCCAGAAGGGTTCGAATGGAGCAAAGCAGCAAATATCCTGACCATCATCAGCATTGTTCTGCTCGGCAAGGAAGTGTTGGCAGCCATCATCCGATATGCCCAGAACTACTATGGTGAACGCATGCGCATCTTCGTCAGCAAAGACCTCTCGCAAGCCGTGGTGGACAAGATTCTCAGCTACCGTATGGCATTCTTCTCGCGTTCCGGCAATGAGACAGGACGTCTGCAAACCCGCATTGACCAAGGTGTGGGTTCCCTCTCATCCACCGTACAGAATGTCTTCATCAACCTCCTTCCCATGTTGACCAGTGCCCTATTGGCGCTCATCCTCATGTTCTCCGCCAATGTGTATGTAGGTCTCACCGCCCTTCTCATTGTGCCCATCTACATCTGGCTCGCCCTTGCACAAGCACGTCGTCTGAAAGGATGGCGTTCCAACATGCGGCATTTCCGTGAAACAAAAAGTTCGGGGTTGGTCGGCATTATTGAGAGCATGAATGTCATCAAGTCCTTCAACCGTGAGAACATCGAGAGTAAGAAACAATGGGACATCCAGACGCAATTCACCGACAACCAGATGCTCGTCCGCAAGACCTCCTTCCGTTTTGACGGCATGAAAAGCCTGGTGCAGCAAGTCGGCACCGTGCTCATCATCATCCTCACTGCCTATCTCGTGCTCATTGAATATCCAGGCATGACCATTGGTAAAATCATGTACCACGTCATGCTCTTCGCCAACGTCACCGCCCCCATCACCCAGCTGCAATTCATCTTCGACTCCCTTAACGATGCACTCATCTATGCCGAGGGCTTTTTCGATATCCTTGATGCTAAGCAGGAAACAGAACCCTCCGGAACCTAT
Organism: Bacteroidaceae bacterium; assembly: GCA_024688885.1. GTDB lineage: Bacteria > Bacteroidota > Bacteroidia > Bacteroidales > Bacteroidaceae > Minthosoma. The sequence goes on from JAILDV010000010.1 coordinate 84,097, forward strand.
CGTCCCGACAGCGTGAAAGGTAACTTCGAAATTCGTGGCGTTGATTTCACCTACCCCAACGGCACCAAGGCACTCCACAACATCAACATGACCATCGAGAGCGGACACATCACAGCCTTTGTCGGACTCTCTGGAGCAGGCAAATCGACCATTGTCAATCTGTTGGACAAGTTCTACGAACCTGACTGCGGGCAGATTCTACTTGATGGCGTTGACCTCAAAGACTACGATACGACATTCCTACGTGACCAAATAGGGCTTGTGCTCCAAAAGAACCATATCTTCTCCGGCACCATCGAAGAGAACATCCGGTATGGCAAGCCAGAAGCCACTGAGGAAGAAGTGATTGAAGCTGCCAAGAAAGCCTTCATCTATGACCAAGTGATGAAGCTTCCCAAGGGCATGCAGAGCCAAGCCACCGCCCTATCCGGCGGACAACAACAACGCATCGCCATTGCACGTATGTTCCTCAAGAACCCACCTATCATCTTCCTCGATGAGCCCACCGCAAGCCTTGATGCAGTCGCCACCGAGCAAATCAAGGCAAGCATCGATGCCATCAAGCGCGACCGCACAGTCATCATCATCAGCCACAGCATCAGTCAAATCATTGATTCCGACATGATTTATGCGCTCAAAGACGGACGTGTGGAACAATCGGGCAATCCAGATGAACTATACCAGAAAGGTGGTGTCTATAAAGACATCGTTGATGCTTCTGCACGCAGCCTCAACATTGACAAACTGGCACAAACGCTCGACCGCAACGGTGACGGGCAACTCTTCGATTGAAAATAACGAACTGTTTATTTTTTTCTTCGCCTAATTTATACTATCTTTGCAAAGAATATAAAAAGACTACATCATGAAACCATATCTTGACTTGCTCGACCGTATCCTGAAGGAGGGCGTGCAGAAGGGCGACCGCACAGGAACAGGCACCATTTCGGTGTTTGGCAATCAGATGCGATTCAATTTGCAGGAAGGCTTTCCACTGCTGACCACGAAGAAGTTGCATCTAAAATCTATTATCTACGAACTACTATGGTTCTTGCAGGGCAACACGAATGCAAAGTGGCTGCAAGATCGTGGTGTGCGCATCTGGAATGAATGGGCTGACGAAGACGGTGACCTTGGTCATATCTATGGGTATCAGTGGCGCAGTTGGCCCGACTACAACGGTGGGCATATAGACCAAATCAGCGAGGTGATTGAGCAAATCAAGAACAATCCCAACTCACGCCGACTGATTGTGTCGGCATGGAACGTAGCAGATATTGAGAACATGAACCTGCCTCCTTGCCATATTCTCTTCCAGTTTTACGTAGCAGACGGGAAACTGAGTTGCCAGCTCTATCAGCGGAGTGCGGACACTTTCCTCGGTGTGCCGTTCAACATTGCCTCGTATGCACTGCTGACCATGATGGTGGCACAGGTATGTGACTTGCAACCAGGCGATTTCGTCTATACAACAGGCGACACGCACCTGTATCTCGACCATATCGAACAGGCAAAGTTGCAACTGACTCGAGAACCAAGACCACTGCCCAAGATGCACATCAATCCGAATGTAAAGAGCATCTTCGACTTCCAATATGGGGATTTCGAACTGACGGATTACGACCCACACCCACACATCAAGGCAACGGTAAGCGTTTGACCTGCCCACGCGCTGGGCGACAATCCGCATGGCTGGTAACTTAGATTTTTCACTTTTCACTCTTCACTTTTCACTTCAAAAGATGCTTTCCATCATAGTAGCTATTGCAGAGAACCGTGCCATTGGTTCTGAAAACAAACTGATATATTGGTTGCCCAACGATCTGAAACGCTTCAAGGCACTCACCACAGGCAACACCATCATCATGGGCAGACGCACGTTTGAGAGTCTGCCAAAGGGTGCATTGCCCAACCGCAGAAACATTGTGTTGTCACGCAAGGGCAAGGCTGAGGATTTCCCTGGTGCGGACCTCTACTCCACCCTGGACGAAGCATTGGCCTCGTGTGAAGGAGAAGTATATATCATTGGCGGGGCATCGGTATATAAACAGGCTTTGCCCAAGGCTGACCGTCTGTGCCTGACCTACATTTATGACACGCCTACGAAGGCAGACACATTCTTTCCAGAAATAGATGAAAGTGAGTGGGTGGAAACCTTCAGAGAGGAACATGAGGTGGATGAGAAGCATGCTTACCGGTATGCGTTTGTGGATTTGGAGAGGAAAACAGTTGACAATTAACAGTAAATGATGACGTTACCCGTTGACTTCGAGCGAACGATGATGAATTACCTCGGCAAAGAAGAGTATGCTCAACTTGCCGAGGCTCTTGCTTTACCAGCACCCACCAGCATCAGGATCAATAAGCAGAAAGAGACCATCTCTGCCCTCAATTGTCAACTGTCGACTCTCAATTGTCAATTGTCAACTGTCAATTGTCAACTCTCCCCCGTCCCCTGGTGTCCTGATGGTTTCTATCTTTCCGAACGTCCGTCCTTCACCTTCGACCCCTTGTTTCATGCAGGTTGCTATTATGTGCAGGAGGCATCCTCCATGTTCATGTCGCATATACTGAAACAATATGTGAATGAGCCTGTCACCGCACTCGACCTCTGTGCAGCCCCAGGCGGGAAATCCACGTTAGCATTGTCCGAGTTGCCTGAAGGCTCGGTGCTGATAGCCAACGAAGTGGCCAGGCAAAGAGCAAATATCCTCGCTGAAAACCTCATCAAATGGGGCAATCCCTACTGCATTGTAACCAACAACTATGCCGAAGATTTCGGAGCATTTAGTGATGTCTTCGACCTCATCATCTGCGATGCCCCCTGCTCGGGCGAGGGAATGTTCCGCAAAGACCCTGCCAGCATCGGTGAATGGAGCCTTGCCAATGTCGATACCTGTTGGCGACGGCAGCGCGACATCGTGCGCAACATCTGGCACACACTGAAAGAAGGCGGTCTCTTCATCTACAGCACCTGCACCTACAACCCCCTCGAAGACGAAGAAAACGTGGAGTGGATTGCCAAGACATTAGGAGCCGACGTGCTCTCATGCCATCCCCTGCCCGAATGGGGACTGACAGAGAAGAACACCCACTTCTACCCCCATCGGGTGAAAGGCGAAGGCTTCTTCGTCAGCGTATTGCGGAAGACGACGACAGACGACAGACAACAGCCAACAGGCAACGGGCGGCACAAGAAACTGAAAGATGGGAAGAAGGGAAAAATCACCACTAAGATACCCCAAGAACTGAAAGGATGGCTATCGGAAAACGAAGACTTCACCATCCTTGAAGAGGGAGATGCGTTTCGTGCCATTCCCACCTTGCATCATGCTCTCTATGAACAAGTCCAACGCAACCTGAAAGTAGTGCATGCAGGCATCGAACTCGCTTCTGTGAAAGGAAAGAACCTGCAACCCAGCCAAAGCCTCGCCATGAGCAACTGCCTCAACAAAGAAGTCTTCCCGATTGCAGAAGTAGATGAACAGCAAGCCATCGCCTATCTCCGCACAGAAGCATTGCAACTGCCAGCCAACACACCCAAAGGCTATGTGCTCATCACCTATCAAGGACATCCTCTCGGTTTTGCCAAGAACATCGGCAACAGGGCAAACAACCTCTATCCTGCTGAATGGAGAATCAGGAAGAGTGAAAAGTGAAAAATGAAAAGTGAAAAATCTAAGTATCCCCCATTCGGATGGCAGGTAAAATAGATTTTTCACTTTTCACTCTTCACTTTTCACTTTATTTTCGTATCTTTGCACTCGGAAAACAAAAAGCAACAACACAAATGAATTTATACGTTAGATATTTCGACCACGAATATTTGGCAAAGTCTGTGGACGACGCCTTGGATTTTCTCCGTTCCATACCAGAAATCAAGGTGGAAAGCAATGCTGCCAGCCGCATCACCACTTTTCTCAACTCATCCAACCTCTACCCTTTCCGTTTGAAGGTGAGCTATTCCAACTATGTGCTTTTCCTGAAGACCGAGGCTGAAGACTTGGAGCAGTTCAAGGAAGAAGAAGCCATGCGCAAGGAGCAGAAGCTGGAGCGTGTCAGTTCGATGGCTGAACGCAAGAAGACCATCCTTGACGCCCTCAATGAAGAGAAAATCGGATGGTGGGAAGCAGGACTCACTTTCAAGCGCGTGCTCATCATTCCCGAGACAGGCAAGTGCAAATATGTGGACACTCCCTTCCGTGCGCGTCTCAAAGCTGTCAGCGCCATTGATGCCTACAACCGCATTATCGACCACTTGAAGAGCCGTCCTGAGATTGACCCACGTTCTCAGTTCCCATCTGCCAAGAGCGACAAGTTCGAATATCTGTTCATTGGTGAAGAAAACGAAGAAGCAGAGGCTTAGAAGATAAAGTTTTCCTCTTCTGCCGCTTCCTCTTTTCGTTTGGCAGCAGCCTTACGCTCTTCCTCTTCCGGCTTATATTCATTGAGCGTTGTGCCGTAAGTGGTGCGAAGCACACGGAACTCTGTACGTCTGTTAAGGGCATTCAGCACTTCCTGCTCATCCTTATCCTTAACGCGTAGGATATAATTTTCGGTCAAAGTATCATTCACTTGCACCTCCACTTTCGGATCACCAGCAAGAAGGGTTTCTGCCAGTTTTTTCGTAATAATCTTTGGACGTGACTCACCATAGCCCACAGCTGTGAGTCGGTCTTTGACCACACCATGCTGGATAAGATAGCGCACCACTGACTCTGCACGGCGTTGAGAGAGTCGTTGGTTGTAATCGTCATTGCCTCGATAGTCACAGTGAGCGGAGAGTTCAATGGTGATGTTCGGGTTCTCATTCATCATACCCACCAATTGGTCAAGCGCCTCTGTCGATTCGGGCGTGAGATCTGCACGGTCAAACTCATAGAAGATATTGTCTATCAGCACCGGCACATTGATGGGTGGCAGAGGGAACTGCAATGTGTATTCGTGGCTTTCTTCTTCATCTTCAGGCTGCACACGTATTTCATTCTTCACATTCAGGTAACCCTTACATGTGCCCAACAGCACATAATCCACACCAGGCTTGAGCACCTGTGTGAAGGAACCATCACCCTTCACAGAGAGTTTCAGGTTCGTACCATCGTTACCCACCATATACACAAGAGCTTCAGGCAGTTCGTAGCCATCCTTCTCATACACCCACCCTGTCACCGTCTGCAGGATTTCAGGGCATTCGAACGAGAAGATGTGTTCCCAACCCTTACCGTCATTGCGCGAAGAGCTGAAAAAGCCACGATTGTGCACCCCTTCAAACGTCATGCCGAAATCGTCGGCAGCAGAATTCAGCGGATATTGCTGGTTCTCCACGATGGTGCCACGGATAGAGTCTTCATGGGCGATGAAAATGTCCAAGCCACCCATACCCGGATGTCCGTCAGAAGAGAAGTAAAGGTCACCATTGGGACGGAACGAAGGGAACATTTCATCGCCAGCGGTGTTGATTGGACGTCCTAAATTTTCCATACCGCCAAAACCACTGCTGAGAATACGTGTGCGCCAAATGTCCAAGCCGCCTTCACCTCCTTCAGCATCGCTGACAAAGTAAAGCCATTCTCCATCGGGGCTTACCGCCGGATGGGCATAAGAAGTGAGTGTGTCACGAGAGATGACACACTTGGTCGCTTTGCCCCATGAAGCATCACTGCGCTGCGATTGCCATATCTCTGCAAAACGCGGATAGTCGGGGTCACTGCTGCAACGGGTGAAGTACATCGTCTTGCCGTCGGGACTCAAACATGGCGCACCTTCGTCATACTCCGTGTTCACATCCCCTTCCAGCACATTCACAGCCTGCCATTTGCCCTGCTCATTCTTTCGCGAGAAGAAGAGGTCACCAAACTTCAAGCCCGTCACACCCGAGACATCCTCACCGGACGCCTCCTTGCGTGTAGAAGAAAGCACCAGCTGGTCGGCATCATCACCCACCAGCATCGGGCTGTAATCAGAACGGCGAGAATTAAACACCGTCTCCTTCTTTATCTTATACTGATTGGGCTTTGCCTTCCATTGAGGACCTAACTCACACGACAGCAATCCGCTGCGTGCCAGTTCGTTGCCAGGTTCAAACTCTAAGAACTGATTAAAGTTCTGCGCAGCCTGCTTATACTGTCCCGCCTTCAACTGCTGACGAGCCAAGTGCAGATAAACTGTGCTGTCCGGAATGTTATATCGGATGGCATTCGTATAAGCTGCCATTGCCTTCTGCGTATAGCCAATGTGGCGGTAACACTCGCCCATCATGAACGCACGCACCGCCCGCTTCGCCTTCTCCTTTGGCGCACATCGGGAATACGACTTCTTATAGTTGATGCTTGCAGCATAGTATTCACCTATCGCATAACTCTGCTCCGCCTTTTTGAACGCGACGCCCTCGTTACTGCACGCCACCAACACCAAAGCCGCCATATATATAATTATGTGGGAAATCTTCCGTTCCATACTATTAGAAACGAAAAAAGGTTGTTAATATTGTATGGAACCATCTTTTTGTTAACGGAGGTTAAATAACTCAAAAGATTTGGTGAGTAAGAATTAAAAGGATTACCTTTGTAGTGTCATACTTACTTACGACACAAAAACACAATGTTTTATGATTGATATACAGAGGATTAAATTCGGCTATAAAGATAATAGTCCAAAAGTTTTTGAAGACTTTAGTCTCCGATTGGAGCAGAACAATGTGTATGGACTGCTCGGTGAGAACGGAACGGGCAAATCAACCCTGCTCTACCTGTTGATGGGATTGCTGCGCCCCTGTGAAGGACAAATCACAGTGGATGGCACCAATGTGAGCTGCCGCAAACGGCAAACCTTGCAGCAGATGTACATCGTCCCTGAAGAGTTCGACCTGCCAGCAATGCGGTTCACAGAATATGTGGAAACCTATCGTCCTTTCTATCCAGCCTTCAGCGATGACGTCCTGCACCGATGCGTGGAAGAGTTCAAATTGCCGCAGGACGTGAAGCTCAATACCCTCTCGATGGGCAACAAGAAGAAGGCCTTGATGAGTTTCGCCCTTGCCACCAACGTACACTACCTCTTCATGGACGAGCCCACCAACGGGCTGGATGTGCCATCGAAGAAGCAGTTCCGCAAGGTCATCGCCACTACCATGACCGAAAAACGCACCCTCATTATCGCCACCCATCAGCTGCACGATGTTGAGTCGCTGCTCGACCACGTGCTCATCCTGCAAGGCTCACAGCTGCTACTCAACGCTTCGGTCACAGAACTGTGCAAGAAATACACCTTCGACATACGCTCCAACGATGCCCTTACTGACGATGTGCTCTACAGCGAACGAACCCCGCAGGGCAATGCCACCCTCTCCTTCCGTCAGCCCGACGACGAAGAGACACCGCTCAACCTCGAACTCCTCTTCAATGCGGCGCACAAGATTTCCTTAACAGCAAACTTCCCCGATTGAAACATCCAACATAAGTGAAACATCTAACATAAAAGACTTATGAACACCATCTCCAATATCCTCCAACTCTGGCGCTTCTACTGGCGCACAGAAAAGAAGACTTATCTGCGCATCTTCCTCATCTGCTTCGCCATCTACATCGTCAAGACCGCCGTCTTCGACTTCATCCTCATGCGCATATCCTCCGAGGCCTACACCTACTCCCACACTGCCCTCTTCTATCAGATGTATTCCATCGGCACCCTCGTCCTCATGTCCTACCTCTTCGATACCGTCCATCACAAGCAGCGCGCCATCTCCTACCTCAGCCTTCCGGCCAGCAACCTCGAGAAGTTCCTCTCGCGCTTCATCATGGGCGTCGTCGGAGTGCCCATCCTGCTCAACGTAGCCCTTTTTGCCGGCTCCATTGTCGTCACCCTCGTCCTCGGAACGATGGATTCCTTGGCCGGCAACCCAACCTCATGGATGCGGATATTCGACTACTACAGCCATCATCCCGACATGGCAGCGACATACGACCTCTTCGGCGCGATGCCCTTCAACAGGTTCCTCACCATCCTCTTCTGGCGAAACATGATGGTTCTGGCCTTCTTCTCCTTCTTCATCTGGTTCGGCACCGCCTTCCGTCGGGCAGGATGGGTCTATGCCATCATCGTCATCTTCGTCCTGCTGGCACTGTTCATTCTCGTGTTGGAGATCATGGGCATATTGTATGACCCTGTACCACGCTCCTTACGCAACATCTGGGGCTATGGAGCTCCCCTCCTCTCCATCCTCTTCACTTACCTCGCCTACCGCTCCTTCTGCCGGGCACAGATAGTCACCCATAAATTCGTCACCCTATGATTTACCAGAACGAGAGAGCCATCTACGTGAAGATAGCCGACCGCGTGTGCGACGACATCCTCTCCGGCAAGTATCAGGAAGACGAGCGGGTGCCCAGCGTCCGCGAACTGGCTGCCGAGTACGAGGTGAACACCAACACCGTCCTGCGCACCTTCGACATCCTGCAACGCGATGAAATCATTTATCAGAAACGCGGCATCGGCGTGTTTGTCTCGTCTGGTGCCCGCCATAAAATCCGCATCGCCCGCAAACAGGAATTCCGCAAGCACGAATTGCCCGAGTTCCTCCGCCGCCTCCGTTTGCTTGGTTTGACAATTGATGACGTGGTGAAGGCATGGGAGGAAACACAAGACTCCAAAGGCTGAAAAGACACAGCCTCCAAGTCGGTTTTTCCACAACCTCCAAAGGAGTGCTTCCACAGCCTCTAAATCGACGTCGTCGAGGTCGGCAAGTCGATGTCGACGATGTCGGTTAACCGATGTCGACGATGTCGATTTAGAGGTTGTGGAAGAGCCTAAGAGTAAAAAAAAGAAGGGGAGCAGTGAAAACACACCGCTTCCCTTCTTGGTGGAATTTGAAATGCTTATTGTTCAAAGGTGAGTTCGTCGCCTGCAACCTTGACGGTGACGGGCTTCTCATGGTCAATCTCGCCGCTGATGATGCGCTTGCTGAGTTCGTTGAGGAGCTTGTCCTGAATGGCTCGCTTGACGGGACGCGCACCAAACTGTGGGTCGAAACCAGCCTTGGCGATGACACTGATGGCAGCGTCGGTGACGTTGAGCGTGATGCCGTTCTGTGCCACCATCTTGACCACCTTATCGACTTGCAGACGGACAATCTGCTGGATTTCTGCCTCGTTGAGGGGCGAGAAGGTGATGATGTCGTCGATTCGGTTAAGGAACTCCGGACGGAAGATGCTGCGGAGCTGGTCGCGCTGGGCATTGCTGGTCATGATGATGATGGTGTTCTTGAAGTTCACCACACGTCCTTTGTTGTCGGTCAGACGGCCATCGTCAAGCACCTGCAAGAGAGTGTTGAACACGTCTGGATGTGCTTTTTCGATTTCGTCGAAAAGGACGACCGAATAAGGTTTGCGTCGCACAGCCTCTGTCAGCTGACCACCCTCCTCGTAACCGATGTAGCCCGGAGGCGCACCGATGAGTCGGGTGACGCTGAACTTCTCCTGATACTCACTCATGTCGATACGGGTCATCATGGTCTCGTCGTCGAAGAGGTAGTCGGCAAGTGCCTTCGCCAGTTCCGTCTTACCCACACCTGTGGTGCCGAGGAAGATGAAGGAACCGATAGGTCGCTTCGGGTCTTGCAATCCCGCACGACTGCGGCGCACAGCATCGCTGACGGCACGGATGGCTTCGTCCTGTCCAATCACACGCTTGTGCAGTTCCTCTTCCAAGTGGATGAGTTTGGTGCGCTCGGAGGTCTGCATCTTGCTCACGGGAATGCCCGTCCAACGGCTCACCACATCTGCGATGTCGTCGCTCTCGACTTCTTCCTTCACCAATGCTGCCCCACCCTGCGCTTCTGCCAATTTTGCCTGCACAGCCTTGATGTCCTCCTCAAAGTGCTGAAGTTTGCCATAGCGGATTTCTGCCACACGTCCATAGTTGCCTTCTCGTTCAGCCTTGTCAGCCTCGAACTTGAGTTGTTCAATCTGCTGTTTGTCAGTCTGAATCTGATTCAAGAGCGCTTTCTCGCCTTCCCACTTGGCGCGCTGCTTCTGCTCGTCGGCACGGAGCGTGTCGATGATTTTGTTGAGTTCGGTGAGCTTCTCCTTGTCACCCTCACGCTTGATGGCTTCGCGCTCAATCTCCAACTGCTTGAGCCGACGGCTGAGTTCGTCAATCTCTTCAGGTACGGAGTCACGCTCCATACGAAGTTTGGCGGCAGCCTCATCCATCAGGTCGATGGCCTTGTCGGGAAGGAAACGGTCGGTGATGTAACGGTTGCTGAGTTCAACGGCAGCAATAATCGCCTCATCCTTGATACGCACCTTGTGGTGGTTCTCATAGCGTTCCTTCAAGCCACGCAGGATGGATATGGAGGACGGCACATCGGGTTCATCGACCATAACCGTCTGGAAACGGCGTTCGAGTGCCTTGTCCTTCTCGAAGTATTTCTGGTACTCGTCGAGGGTGGTGGCACCGATGGAGCGGAGTTCACCACGAGCCAAAGCGGGTTTAAGGATGTTGGCGGCATCCATCGCACCACTCGTTTGACCTGCACCCACCAGCGTGTGGATTTCATCGATAAAGAGGATGGTTTGTCCCTGACTCTCCACCACCGCTTTGACCACAGCTTTGAGTCGCTCCTCAAACTCACCCTGATACTTGGCACCTGCGATAAGGGCACCCATATCGAGGGAGTAGAGTTGCTTGTCCTTAAGGTTTTCAGGCACATCACCCCGCACGATACGACGTGCGAGACCTTCAACAATGGCGGTCTTACCCGTTCCAGGCTCACCAATCAAGATAGGATTGTTTTTTGTACGACGACTAAGAATCTGCAAGATTCGACGAATCTCCTCATCACGTCCGATGACAGGGTCGAGCTTGCCATTCTTAGCACGTTCCACGAGGTTCGTTGCATATTTTTCAAGAACCTCCTTGGCAGACGGCTGCTGCTCATTCTGATTCTGATAGTTGTTGTTCATAATAGCACTTGGTTTTTAGTTTCACATTCTGACCAAGTGCCTCTGCAAGTTCTATTCCACGCCCTCTCCGTCTGCCTTTTTGTCCGAACCTCCCTCTGTTTCGCTGACATCTTGTCCGATTAAGCCCAATATATGACGAAGTGCAGTATTAAGCAGAGTCTCGTCAGGATCGCCATAATCATAGAGTTTCACATAGGAAAACTCATCCACTTCAATAGCAGGCGAAATGGGAGCATAGTCATAATTTCCTACTCCATCAGCCACATACGCAACAGCAGGAAAGAGACGCACAAAGAAATCGTGCCACACTTCGCTGGTCATCACATTCTGCCCCTTGGTATCAGTGCCTATCAAAATCACGTTTTCATCGCCCATGGAGTGTTGCAGAGCATGAATCAGCCATTCAGCAGCTCCTTGGGTGTAAGAACTGGTGAGAATATAGATACGGCTCAAACCAAGATTGCCGACAGATGTGTCGTAGGGAATACTCTTGTTCTGTCCTGCATGGGCATTGTTCCAGAAGGTCTTGACGAAAGTGGTTCCTAAAGATTCGGGGGTAACCACATAACTTGCAAGGCGTTGCGCCATTTCCATCGTACCAAAGTTGCAGAGTCGGAGGTCAAGCACCATCTCGTCCACCCTCGCGTTCTTCATCTGTGACATGATGGCATCGAGCGACTGCTGGTAACGCACGTGTGAAGCCACATGTTCCTCAACGGGTCCTTCGGTCAAGCGGGTACACATCAAATAACCCACAAGTGCGTCATCCACAGTAATGAGTCTGCTGACGGGGAATGCCTCGTCCTCCACATACTCAGAAGCAGGCAGCGTCACCATCACCGTGTCCTTCCAATAGAGGCTGTGGTCTTCTTCATTCTCAGCAATATGGCACACCTCCAGTTCCCTCGCCACACCTTTCTGTAACTTGGAGAGGTTGTTGTTAGTGAATTTGATGCCATTATACAAGCAGATAAAATCATTGCGAAGGAGTCCGGCACGCTCAGCAGGGCTATTTGGATAGACAGTGAGCACACGCAACACTTGCTTGGTGGTCTGCCCAGTGGGATCGGTCATCAGCTTGAAGTCGATGCCATAAGACTCAACGTGATTGAAAAAGCCACGTTGATGGGGATCTTCACCCAACGTGTCCACCTGAACATAAGACCACTTGTCGTCTTGCTTGCTCTGCTTTGCCAACAATGCGAGGAAATCGGATGGTTTGGAGAAAAAGCTCTTCCAATCTGGCTCATAATTGGTGAGGGAATCAGCCCAGAGATAATGCTCAAGCATCATATCATGCATCCACTTATTATGCTGAGTCTTTTCCTCATACTCATAAGTGCGGTCTTCTCCACAGGAAATTGTCATAAAGACACCGCAAATAACAAGTATGTATGTTAAAAAAGTTTTCATCAAAACAAATTTTCTTTTCAAGTTGCAAAGTTAGTAAAAAACTCGTTATCTTTGCCCCGGTTTAGTAAAATAATTGTTTAACTCTTAAAAACTAAAAGCAAAATGAAAAAGATTTTCTATGCAATCGTGGCTGTCGCAGCCATCTCTTTCTCTGCATGTAACGGTACTGCCCAGGGTGGCGACAACACCGACTCTATTGCAGCCGACTCTGTTGTAGCTGAGGCTCCAGAAGCTGACGCAGACGCCACCATCACAGCTCTCTCATCTGCCCTTGCAGCCAACGATGCTGAACAGACTCAGTCTCTCCTTCAGAAGGCTCAGGCATACATCGCCAAGTTGCAGGCAGACGGCAAATTGGAAGAGGCTAAGGCATACATCGCCAAGCTTCAGCAGTTCATCAGCGAAAACGAAGAGAAGATTGCTCAGTTCACAGCTGGCAACGAGACGCTCGGCAACATCGTTTCTGCTGTTAAGGCTATTCCTGTAGATGTAGCCAATGCTGCCACTGACGCCGCAGAAGGTGCCAAGAACGCTGTGGTTGGTGCTGCTAACGATGCAGCCAATGCAGCCAACGACGCAGCCAATGCTGCTGCTCAGAAGGCAACTGACGCTGCCAACAACGCTGTTGAGAGCGGCAAAAAGGAAGCCGGCAAAGCTATTGACAATGCCGCAGGTGCTGCCAAGAGCGCGCTCGGTATTTAAGGAAGGTTACAGTTATAAGTGAAAAGTAAAAAATTTGCTACCGCACTTGCACGTCAACTATTGGCGAACTGATGCGGTAGCAAATTTTTTACTTTTCATTATTTACTCCACTCATTCCTTGTGGTCGATGATTTTCACAAAAGCCGTAACTGTGAAAGTCACCAAGCAGAAGGCCATGACAATCCAGAAGAAGCTCTGGTAGCCAATGTTTTCGGAGATGAGACCCGACACCATGCCGGGAATCATCACACCACCGAGGTACTGACCTGCCGTACAGATAGAGAAGACTGTTGTGGAGTGTTCGCCACGAGAGAAGGTGACGAGGTAGAGGGTGTATGCCGCAAAGCCAAGACCGTAGCCTATCTGTTCAATGCAGACACAGGAGCCGATGAGCCAAAGGTTGTCGGTGGGGTAATAACTGAGATAGACATAAACGATGTCGGGCAAGGTGATGCAGAGCACGAGAGGCCACAGGCACTTCTTCAAGCCCCATTTCGACACCGCCCAACCACCGACGATGCCGCCAAGCAGCAAACCTATGACGCCCAAAGTGCCATAGATGAAGCCGAAATCGACATCACTCATGCCCAAGCCACCTTCAGCTGTGGTGCGTGTAAGGAACAGCGGCACAATTTTGGTCAGCAGTCCTTCAGGAAGGCGGAACAGGAGGATGAAGCAGAGGGCAGAGATGAGGTGCGGCTTGGTGAAGAACACCTCCAGGGTACGTCCAAACTCATGCAACTTCTCCTGAAAGTCGAAACGATTGTGCACGGTTTCCACCCTGGGAAGGATGAAAGCATGATACAAACCCAAGAGGAACATGAGGATGCCAAGGATGAGGAAAACGACCATCCAAGATGCGGAGATCGATTGGAGTGAAAAGTGAAAAGTGAAAAGTGAAAAATCTAAGGAGCCCGTCTCTTTCATCTTTTCTTGCAAGAAACCAGCCAAAAGGACGAGTCCTCCCTGCCCTATCACCATGCCGATGCGATAGAAGGTGTTGCGCACTCCCACATAGAGTTCCTGCTCTTTGTCGGGCAGTCCGATGATGTAGAAGCCATCGGCAGAGATGTCGTGAGTGGCACTGGCAAAGGCAATGAGCATGAAGATGGCGAAAGAACCTTGCAGCCAGAAAGAGGTGGGCAAGGTGAAGGCGACGAGTGCCAAGGCAACTCCCATGAAGAATTGCATAGACACAATCCACCAGCGTTTCGTCTTAAGATTGTCAATAATGGGACTCCAGATAGGTTTGATGACCCACGGCAAGCCGAGCCAACCAGTATAAACCGTAATTTGTCCATCGGTCAGTCCCAGTTCTTTGAACATGATGACCGAGATAAGCATCACCGCCGAAAACGGCAATGCCTCGCCCAGATAAAGGCTGGGCACCCATGAATACGCTTTTGATTTCACTTTTTCTATTTTTAAGGTTAATTACTATTTATCACTTGTCTACACCCATAAGCAAATACTTTTTCGTCTTGCAGAGCGCCAGCAGAACCCATGCCAACGGAGCAATAGCCACACACAACTTGAAGAAGGTGCTATACCCCAGTTCGGAACAGAGCCATCCAGACACCGCCATCGGCACCACCATCAGACTTGCCACCATCGGCAGGTAGAGAAAGTTGGTGACATTACGGTAACGCTGCTCGGAGATATATGGCACATACACACGGCAAACATTGAGTCCAAACCCAAAGAAAAGCTGGGCGACGAACGTCATGCAACACAGCAAGAACATATTGTCCAATTGTGGCTGCCGTGCCATCAGCATATAGGGAACTGGCGACAAGGTCAGCACCACAGCCGTCATGCCAAACATGCTCCTATTCCCATACCTTCTCATCAAGGCACGACCCAATGCAATGCCAATGGAAAATGCCAGCACGCCAATTGTTCCCTGTGCAAAACCCACATCCTGAAACGAGCAATCTAGACCGCCACGCTCAGAGGACGCCAAAAGGAAGAACACGCGTGGGTTGAACATAAGCGACTGAGGCAACAGTAAAAAGAAGAGGCTCAGCAGAATGGGGAATATGTGAGGCTTCTGTCGAATGCGCGACACGATGTGCCATTCATTCTTCACAGTATCCGCCACACTCTCGTACCGATAGGGCTGAGGCACCCGAAGATGGGGCAAAACCACCAAATTGAGCACACAAAACACAAGGAAGCCTCCAGCCACCAGCGAACTCTCCATCGCCCATGCCTTCTGATAACTGCGGAAAAACACCTCGAAAAAACCAGCAACGATGATGAGCACACCATACGTCACAACCAAAGCCATCTGGGAAGACACCATCTTTGTATTACCATACAAACGCTGCTCCCTCGGTTCAAGCATTCGGGCGTAATACATCCGAGACAAGAGTTCATGCCACGCACACAGGCAAGACAGCACATACAGGAACACAAACAACAGCCAAGCCCTCACCTTGGCTTCCGAAATATACACGGCGATGCCCATCAGACACACGAACATCGTCAGTTCCACCCAATGCAGACGACGTTTGAACGATCCCGCCTTCCTCACCTTGCTGTACAAATAGGACTTCATCACCCACGGCAAAAAGAGCAATCCACTATACAAGGCAGCCATCCCTTCGTCAGCACCAAACTGCAAGAACATCAGCACCGCCACAAACATCACCACTGCCGCAGGAATCTCTTCTGCGACACAAAGACTTGGAATCCAAATCCACGGGCTATATTGCTTCTTCTTCACCACTCCTTTGTCAATTCAGCATGTGGATAATAAAACGACAATATCTCATCATAGGGAAACCCTTGGTCACCCATCACCGCAGCACCAATCTGACACAGTCCCACACCATGCCCCCACCCTTTTCCATGCAGGGTGAAGCCGTCAGATGTCTTCTCCACCTCAAAAGCAGAAGAATAGAGATGCGAATCGCTCAGCCATTTCCTGATTTCCAATTCCTTGCCCACGGTGACCGTCCGTTTCTCACCCACCACCTTTAGGGTGATGATGCGACCAGACGCACCACGTTCCTTAGGAACAAGGTCAAGAACACGTCCAAAATCAATGCCTGACTTCCTCTTAACCAATTCACTCAGTTCCTCCGAGGTGTAATGTACCTCCCATCGGTAGAAATCAGTTGTTTCCTGGTCATAGTTGTTCAGCACCTGCGATAGAACACGCGTGTCCCTCGTATTGCAATATGGGTCAGGTTTTGCCACCAAATACGGATGACGGATATTCTCCCAACAAGACTCAAAAAACTCCGTCACACCTCCACAGCATTTCGAGAAACGGGCATCACAAACCTTTCCTTCGTACGTCAACACCAATCCACGGGTAGCCTCAATCGCCTCAACCACCTGCGGATTCGACTGGCGCGTAATTCCTTGATAGCGCTGGCAATGGTCATCAGCGCACACATCAAACCCCGTATGCGCTTCATTATCATACCATCGGAGGATGTGGTCAGTTGACGATTGACAGTTGACAGTTGACAATTGACAGTTATCGTTATCGTTAGGGTTAGAGTTAAGGTTATCGTTATGATTAAGAATGCGCAAGAGCCAGCTGCGCGAAATGACGGCATGAGCCTTCAAAAGTTCGAGCGAGGCATTGGCACTCATCTCACTACTGATGACGCTGGTCAGATAAGTCTCTACAGGCACCACATTGATGGCTCTCACCAGCCCTTCTTCCAACTTCAGCAATAAGGCTCCGCAAAAGGTCTGCTCCTCCTTGCGCTCCCAATGAAAACCGATACCGATAGTCACGTCCTTCAACGTGAACGTAGCATTCTTTTCAACGGGTACAAAAAGACGCTCGCCAGCAGACGGTGTGAAGCTACATTCCCCCACAAAAGGCTTCTCATCCAGCATGTACACCGAATGGAAAACCACGTGTAATTCACGTGCTTTCATGATGCCCACTCTCACACTTCTTTCCTGTCCCATATTGCCAACTTAAACACACCTCTGTGCTCATCACTATTTACCACCTTCAATTTTCTTTACAATCTTGGCCTCCTCTTCTGGCGTGATGCCACATTCCTGAATGATGGATTTAGCCAAGTCCGCATTCATCTTGTCGTAGTCACACTTACGAGGGGTTATCAGCATGCCTCCCATATCAAGGGCACCTGGACTTACCAGCACCTGCTCATTCCCCTCCTTAAAATAGCAATCAGGACGGTGTTTTGTACGTGGAATAATTACACTGACAACACGCTCATCCCCTTCCGTTGCACCCGATTGCGACCACGCCATGACATTCATCATCGGTTCCGTTTCACCTTCCCGCACAGGAAGAGAACGATACACTTTCTCGAACAATAGTTTGTTAGCCTGAGGTGTGCGGGTGATAATGACGAAGCCCGGGCAGAGATAGTTTTGGAGACAGAACACACCCATGCTGCAAGCCGCCAGACACCTAGTATTAGCCTCCACACGCTCATCCTCACCGACAGGCAAGATGCAAGAAAGATGAGGCTGATATAAATCACGCCAATCACGCTCCAATGGAACCACACCCCGACTGCCTGCTTGGAAATGCATGTGGTCAGGGGCGCTTGCACCGCACAAAGGACCATTATAGAAGACAAACATATCCTTCAACTGCATGGCAATCTTCATCATGTCTTCGTAATGCTCCAAAATCTGCTGTTTACGATGGTGCCTCAACGGAATGGTGAAGTGTTTAGGAAGAATTGGATTAGGATTGAGCAACAGATAATACCTCTTCAGCAGCGGGCTACTGATTTGCTCCTCCGGTCGGTTCGCTTCACAAAGGAAACATGGGCGTTGTTTGAGGGTTGCTGCGTCCACCTTCGCACCAGTCGACACGATACGAGCAGGATTATATTGTGCCGACAGACGGCATCCGTCCATTTCCATTTCCGACACCGACACGTCGTTCAAATGCTCATAGTTCTCACGGGCGTTTTTCCAGATGGGCAATTGTGCCTCAAACAGTTTGTTGGCAATGTCATCACTCACACAGCCCTGCCAATATTCATTCAATCGTTGGCGACCAATGATTTCAATGGCACGGATACTATCCTTGTAATTATTATTGCGCGTCACCTGTTCGGGAGTCAGCGACGCATCACTATTACCCTCCCAACGGCGGCACAAATACAGTTCATCATAGATTCTGCCAATCTTATACTTGCGACTGAAAGCCAAGCCCACCGCATAGTCCTCGCCATAAGACGTGTTCGGCATGCCAATCTCCCGAAGCATTGGAGTAAAAAATGCACGTGGAGCACCCAAACCATTGATTCGTAATGCATTATTACGACCATTATCAGGTGTCCACTCACGATGGTCAATCAACCCTGGAGGCAATGTTTCCAATTGGAAGTTGCACATTCGATAAGAACCTATCACCATGGCACAACGTTCCTCATAGAACTTGTCCACGATGCGCTGCAAGGTATCCGTACCACTATACAAATCATCGCTATCCAACTGGATGGCAAAGCGTCCGCACCGCTCATCGTTGAAAGCAAGGCTCCAGCACCCACCTATGCCCAAATCTTTCCGCGTCGGAACAATATGCACCACACGGGAGTCTTCAGCAACTAATTTCTGAATGACTTCCGTTGTACCATCCGTTGAAAGATTGTCCACTACCATCACGTTAAACTCAAAGGATGCACGCTGTGACAAAGCACTCCTGATAGCATCCTCAATCGTCTTCACACGGTTTCTCACTGGAATGATGACTGACGCTTCTCGTTCAAAGTCGCAGCGTTCAACCGATACATCCACAATGCTTTCGGGTTCAATATAAGCGCCTATCAGCTTAAGGTGTTTCGTACACACCAGTTCGCGTTCCCTCTGCACGTCTCGATTACGTGGATTCACATAATCAAATTGTTTCTCCCCACTCGTGCGCAAATCCAATTCTTCCTCCGTGTAGAGCAATTCACCGATATGGAACAAATCCGTCTGGGGCTTTCTGCGCAAACAGAACAACTGCACGTCATACCAGCCCGAATACTTGTAATCCTCATTCGGAAAAACATTCACATACTCCTGTAACATGGAGGCTTTGAACAGCATGACCGAACCAAAATCGAAGTCATCGCGTATGCTGCCTTGGGAAGTATTTAGAGTGGGATATTTCATCGTTTCACCATTCTTCACCACATAGCGGTCTGCATACACCACGGAGGAGTCCACACTGCTTGCCACCGACCACATACGGTATATAGCGCGATAGCCAAAAGTGATGGAAGTATTTGCTGTACACACAAGTGCATATTGAGCACGCAACGCGTCGGTTATCTTCTTAATGGTCATGGAGCTGCGGTAATCATCCACCCGAATCACCTCACACCCCTCGAACGGGCAGGGTTCGTCTCCCCCCAACAACACATAAATCTTGCTCACCAGCGGCTCATCTTTCAACTGTTTCAATGTAACCGCTGTTGTCTCTGCATCGGCATAGAGCACAAACGCATCTATCGCCGAATTAATATTGCCTTTCATATTGTAATATTATTAGTTGCTTGCAAAGGTAAGAAATAAAAGCGAAAATTAAAAACTAAAACACAAAAACTAAAAATAAAAGGATTTTTTTACAGAATAATAGTCTTTGTCGCCGAAACTTTTAATTATTAGCTTTTAGTTATTAGTTATTTTCCGTACCTTTGCACCCGATTTGCAAAAATCCGAGTGCCTGAACACCTCGTAAAAACAGGCGTGTACCAGACAACCACGTTAAAAACCAGCGAGTGCTTGACAAACCTCGTAAAAAACAAGAACAAATGAATAACGTAGAAACAAAAGTTTACCCAAACAAGCAGGTAAGCGTTTCCTTCATGATTGCAGGAATCGTGTTCTGTATCTGCCTTGTAGCATCCAATCTTCTCGAAACCAAAGTATTCCGTGCATGGGGTTCCATCACATTGACCTGCGGTTTCTTAGTTTTCCCCATTTCTTACATCCTCAACGACGTCATAGCCGAAGTATGGGGCTATCGCAAAGCCAGACTCATCATTTGGCTGGGCTTTCTCATGAACTTTTTCGTTGTAGGCTTAGGAGGCATTGCCTGCGCACTTCCTGCAGCCGTAGAGGGTAGCGACGATGCCTTTAAACAGGTGTTTGCTTTTGCCCCCCAGGTAGCTGTGGCAAGTTTGCTCGCTTTCATCGTCGGTTCCTTCCTTAATGCCTTGGTGATGAGCAAAATGAAAATGGCAGACCGCCACAAGGGGAAATTCGAATTTCACTTCTCCATAAGAGCCGTCCTTTCCACGCTTGTTGGTGAGAGTGCCGATTCCCTCATTTTCTTCCCCTTGGCATTCTATGCCCTCCCCTATCTTTTTATGGGTGAGCCTCAACTGCCCTTGCCCATCATGCTTGAACTGATGATTACACAAGTCGTTGCCAAAACACTCTACGAAATCATTGTATTGCCCATCACCATCCAAGTGGTCAAGTTCGTGAAAAGATTCGACCACACTGACGTATACGATGAGAACATCAGCTACAGTGCATTCAAAATCAGCGAAATCTAACAACAATCAATTTGTACGACTATGGAAAAAATGCGTGAAAACGAGGGTTTACAATCTCTCGGCAAAAAAACAGAATACCGTCAGGACTATGCTCCTGAGGTGTTGGAAACCTTCCAAAATAAGCACCCGGAAAACGACTACTGGGTACAATTCAACTGCCCTGAGTTCACCTCTTTGTGTCCCATTACAGGACAGCCCGATTTCGCTGAAATCCGCATCTCATATCTGCCCGACCAGCGTATGGTGGAGAGCAAGTCGCTCAAGCTCTATCTCTTCTCCTTCCGCAACCACGGAGATTTCCATGAAGATTGTGTGAACATCATCATGAAAGACCTCATCAAATTGATGGATCCCAAGTACATCGAGGTCACTGGCATCTTCACACCTCGTGGCGGCATCAGCATCTATCCATACGCCAACTACGGACGTCCAGGCACCAAGTATGAAGAACTGGCAAACTTCCGACTCATGAACCACAACATGAAGTAAGTCGAAAGGGACATTTGGTCACTTACGCCGCAAGATGATGTAGAGAATGACGGGAGCACCCATGATGGGGGTGATGGCATTAAGAGGAATGACGGTAGTGGGTGGCAAAGTACAAAGGAGATTGCACAAAAGTGCCAGTACAGCACCAGTAAGCATGGTGACGGGCAGGAGCACACGATGGTTGGAAGTGCCAAGCAGAAGGAATGCCACATGGGGAGTGGCGAGTCCAAGGAAAGCAACAGGACCGCAATAGGCAGTGATGACAGCCGTAAGCAAGCCTGTAGCGAGGAGGAGCAGATTGCGTGTGCGTTGGATGTTCACACCAAGATTGACAGCATAGTGCTCGCCTAAAAGAATAGCATTCAGTGGCTTGATGAGCAACAATGCCAACACCAATCCCATCACACATAAAGTGGCGAAAATAGGCATTTGCTTCATGGAAACGCTGTTGAAGTTACCCATGCCCCAAATAAGGAAACTCTGGATATTCTCGACTGAGGCGAGGAAATTGAGCAGAGAAATGACGGAGGAAGTGATATAGCCCATCATGATACCAGTGATGAGCAACATGAGGTTGTTCTTGAGAAGGGAAGAGAAAAGCAAGAGGAGTCCCATGATGAGCAGGGAACCGAGGAATGCCGCTCCCACAATGGCAAGGTAACCGCTCCAAGAATAAAGCCCTGCCGTAATGGTGCCGCCAAAAGAGAGCATGACGATTGCCACACCAAGATTGGCACCTGATGAGATACCGAGAATAGAAGGACCCGCAAGAGGGTTATGAAAAGATGTCTGCAAGAGGAGACCTGCCGTAGCGAGTCCCGCACCTGCCAACATAGCAGTGAGTGCAGTAGGCAGTCGGGAACCCAAAATAATGTAGGAAATGGCATCGTTGGTGGAACTTCCATGCAAGAGCGTCTTCACCACATCGGTAGCGTCGATATGGACGGAACCCAAAAAGATGTTGAGGATAAATAGTGCAACAACACCCAGAACCAAGAGACTGACACGTACTTTCATATCATTCTTATCTACTTCAATTTTTCATAGAAATACATGGGCTCATGGAGCTGTACTTCCGGGTGGGTGATTTGAATGATGTCGGAGAGCATGCGGTCAGGATGGAAGGGAGAACGTTCGTAGAAGAAAGATGTGCGAGTGTTGCAGCCCCATACATTGCCTTTCTTGAAAGCGTCAAAACGACGATAGACATCGACTTCAGCACCCAACTGAGCAAGAGTCATGGTCTCATCTGAGTCATATCGCATCAACCAGATGTCGGCATTGTGGGCAGTGGCATAGACCTGCTCAACTGATAGAGGCACAGAGCCACTCTGCTTATATTCGGGGAAGGCTGTCTGTGCGCCCGCATCAGCATAGAGTTGTCCGATAGTGCTGTGTACACCAGGCTGATACCAAACATTGCCATATAGTTCTTCGGAGAGAATGCGTGGACGTTTATCGGAGTTCTTGACCAATGCGCTCAGACTGTCATAGCGTGCCACCAGTGCCTCAAACATGGCATTCGCTTCTTTTTCCTTTCCAAACAAAATGCCGTAGAACTTCATCCATTCAGCACGTCCCAATGCAGTAGATTCCATATATTCGGCACACTCGATGATGGGCATGCCGAGTTGTCCCAATTTGTCATGTCCCGTGTTGCTCTCGAAAGGGGACACCAGCATGGCATCGGGGCGCAGTTGAATAATGCGTTCCTGATTGGGCGACATACCATTCCCGCAATCCACCACATCTTTGGTGAGTCCATGGATATACTCCTTCTCACACACACCTCCAATACTCTCTTCCATACCCAGTTCGCAGATGAATCCGCAATGCACAGCAGTGAAAACGAGCGCATTCTTGAGGGGTGTTTTGATGACAGGCGCACCCCCCTCATAGGGAGGAACGGCATCGGGGTCAGATGTCAGGATGTATGAACCCAACAGCCCTTCACCCCATGGGTTGGTAAGTTTCACCTCCACCACATTGTCGCCATAGCGCACCATGGTGATGTTCTTGGCATAGCGCATGGGGATGGTGTCACCTTCACCTTGGAGGGGAGAAGAGGTTCCACCACCTCTACAAGCACATAGCAGCAAGAGCACACAAAGGAATGAGAAGAGATTCTTTTTCATTTCAAATAGTCGTTTAACTATATAGCTATAGTTTGATTGTCAGGTAGATTTCGTAGTTACGACGAGGCATTGGACGCGACAGGACCGTGACGTATCGTGTGGAATAGAGATTGTTGCATACTCCTTTAACGGCACACTCGACATGCCGCCATCGGAACGTCTTCTCCAGGGAGATATCCGTCATGTAGTATGGTTTCAGACGCCCCGTGATATAGTTGACCTCGTTGCTGGTGGTGGTGTAGCGTTCGGAATAATGGCACCATTGGTACGCAAGTGTCCATGTACGCCATTGGAGACGTGCATTGACATTTGCCGAGGTTTTAGGCACATAGCAAAGTTGTTTGCCGTAACTGGCATCATTGTCATTCACCTGCTCACCCACATTCTTTGAGGGTGTCCATGCGAAGTTGGCTGCGAGCGTCAGTTTCAGTGCTTTAGCCATCAGCCAGCTCCCCTCCACCGAACTTTCCAAACCATAGTTGTGCACTTTCTTCACGTTAGAGGGCTCCCAAAACCCCTTCGTGTTTGGTGTCCACAGAATCCAGTCGTGGATGTGGGAGTCAAAGGCTGTGACGTTTCCCCTCAAAGTCCAGTGTTTTTTCTGCACCGCAAATTCCACACCAGCATCATAAGTGAAACCTTTTTCAGGTGAGAGGTCGGGATTGCCACCAGGCTGGAAATAGAGGTCATCCATGCTCGGATAGCGGTAATTACGAGCCACGGAGGCTTTCAGCACGAGATTCCATGGTTTCCAAAGAATCACATCAGCAAACAAGGCAGGGATAGGTGCCACCCAATCGTCTTTGTAGATTTCTTCACGCACCACTGCTGCCAAGGAAAAGGCATCAAGGGGGCGCCAACGAGCCTGCACGTTCACCGTGTACTCAGGTCTCCCTTTATCGAAATTCTTCCCAATGTGGAAGGGACTACGGTCATTGCTCTTCACATGATGATAGTAGAAATCAGCTCCACCCATCAGCATGAAGCGTGAAGACAGCATCCAATCTGCATGGGCTAAAAGGAAAGCCGTATTGGAAAAACTCCGTGAATTCGTGATGGACGTGTGTGCTTCCTGACGCGTGGTGTAGTATTCATACCCCACATCAGAATACGAATAGCCACCTTTCACAGACAGGGCTGTCTGGTCACCCCGCCTGTCCCATTGCAAGACACTGCGCAACGTATTATATTTCTGTTCATTCTTGAAATCGCTGTCATCTTTGTAATCGACGCTCAAGAAAGGAAGTCCTCGCTTGGAGTGGGTGTACCACAGAAATGCTTTCAGGTTATCGGTTTCAGACGCCTTGTAATACAATTCCTGCAAGACATGAAAGTCATCGAAATAGCCGCTTTTATTCCGCTCCTCTGGATGGTAGGAACGTAGCCAATTCCCCTCGGCATCGTACACATCGGTTTTCTTGTCAAGGTTGGTGTATTTGTAGTCGTTGTCAGCCGTGGAATAGACGATACGGGTAGAGGAAGACAGACGGTCATTGGCATAGTTCAGCCGTAGAAAATCATCATAAGTGCCGAAAGAACCGATGCCCTGTACAAACTGCACGCCCCACCCTCTCTTTTCAACGGGTTTGTTCACCATCTCGACAGCGCCCCCCAGACCGCCGCCCAGCAAGTTGATGGAAGATGCCCCGTGATAAAGGTTCGCCTCGTCGATGAAATAAGCAGGGACGGTGGAGAAATCAAGGGTGCCGAGCATGGGCGAATTGATGCGCATGCCGTTCCATGTCACTTGTGTGTGGGATGGCGACGTGCCACGGAATTCGACAAGTGATTCTGTAGCACGCCCATAACTCTTCACAAACACGGTGGAATGCTTCGACAGAATGTCTGCCATGGACAAGGAGATGTTGTCGTGGAGCGTCAGCGTGTCCAGTTTCGTCATCTCCACCCCCACATCCTTGAGACGGCGATGTGCCACCACCTGAACATTGTCCAGATGCACATCCTCTTGAGCCAGCAAAGGCAGAGGGAGCATCAAGGATAATATGGAGCATAACCACCGCATACGGCTTTTATTTTTTGATGTGGTAATCGTAGATGCCATAGACCTCGGTGGAGATGTCCCCCAGATTGGGCGAATAGCCCGTCTGGGCAGTTTGCACCTTCACGAAATCAATGTACGCCAGATGGGCATCTTTGCCATCCCATGTCTTGGCATTACTTATTTTATAGTAACCCATCGCATTGATGTCATCGAAATCCATCTTCTTAAAATAGTCGGAACCCTGATTGTCGGCATAGCCCCAAGCAAAAGGAGGTTCCATAGTGTAACCACCCTCATACGTGTGGGTGTCTTTCAGACGGGTGCCGAAATAAGTGTGTTCTGTTCCCCCCACCCAGTCTTGCCAGTAGTAGGCATGGGTGTTCCAGAGCGACATGTAGGGCACAATGCCCGTATCGCCAAAACAATCCTTCCATGCCGTATGCGACTGAGGGCTTTGGGGCTTGTAGTAGGTGATGGCATACTCCATGGTGCTGTTCTCAGTACCATACTCACTGCCTGCCAACTCATACCAAGGGTCGTTGGGCAGACCATCTCCATTCACATCCTGACTCACCCAGATGATGCCCGGTTCTGACTGATAGCTGAAGGGGTTCCCCTTGATGACAAGGTCATAGTCGCCAGAGTTCTCCACGCTATGGTCAAAACCTGCTATGACATAGCCACCTTGCGCACCCATCGACACCGACCACATCTTCTGCCAGTGCTCCAACACCTTGGCACATGCCTCTTCCATCGAGGCACCCCCATGAATGAAATCGCCCACAATCGTGTAGCCGTTCACCTGATGCCCGGGGGCAGGCATATACTCATACACCTTGTTGACCAACGATTTGCTTTCTGCAGTCACTGCACGACGATAAGTGCCCTCGCTGGGACACACGTTCACGTCAAAAGTCTGACACACCTCACACGTGTCGTTCTTCATCGTCAGCGTCAGCCTGTGACTTCCCAGCGAAAGTCCATCTGCATCCAGCACACACGAAACATTGTCCGACGTCTGTACCCCGACATCCTCCAGCAGCTCTCCGTCCAGAGCCCAAGTGTAAGTGCCCCCAAGGTCATTCTCTATCATGTAGGCTTTCACCTTCACAGTCCTGCCCTGAGGAATGTTCATGCTGGTCCAAGGGAATTTCCACGCAAACACCGAATCGTTGAGCGTGAAAAGCCCATCTGCCGATTCGTTTTCTGTCAACTGGTCCACCTTAATCACCGTAATCTTCAGTTCATCCACCGTTGTACCGTAGGAATTAGAGACCTTCACCTTGATGAAGAACTCGCCCAACTCTTTCGCATGGAAGGTGTAGGATGCCCCCACACCTATCACTGTCCCGTCCATGCTCCACTCGTAGGTGGTGCGCTCGTCCACATGCTCACATCGTGGCACAATCTCCAGTTCACTGCCCAACTCCATGCGGTAACGGGCACTCGCCACGGGGAACGTGATGGTGGGCGCCAGTCCCCCCTCCTGTCCTCCATCGTTGTCGCTGCATGCCGTCAACAGCAAGAGCGACATCACACACAAAACACCAAATTTCTTCATTTGAACGCAAAATGATTCGGGTTGATGCCCACACGGAACTGGTCTATCAACGCTCCACTGGCATCATAACGGTACACTGCCCCCGACTGTCCGTAATCCACAGCATCAGCCACATACACATCCCCATTGCGAGGATTCACACCGATGCCATACAGCTTATGACGGCGTCCGTTCGCATCCCTCGGTGCCTCGATGAAGGGGCGCACAGGCACATGGCTGTCGGTGATGTTCATCCTGTAGATGTCATTATTGATGAGATAGACCACATCCCTCGTGCCGTTCATCTCTATCTGCACATTCGCCTCGTCGGTGTCGAGCGTCTGGTCCAGTTCCACCACACCCGTCTCGGCATCCAGGCGATAAAGGTGAGGGATATTGTCGCTGAAACTCTCATCCTCCATCGAATAGCCCCCATCCGTGATGACCCACAACTTTCCGTTCCTGTCAGCCTTCATCGACTTCGGTTGCCAACTGCTCAGGGTGATTTCCCTCACCATCTCATCCCTCTCGGCATCCACCACCAGCAGTTTGTTGCTGTACGACCAGCAGTTCGTATAGACAAACCTCCCCACCTGAACCATCTCCTCCGTCGAGCAGTAGCCGCGGCTCTCCTCCTGTCCCGTGGCGATGGCACCCGTCCACTTGAACGTCTTCGGGTTGAACACATTGATGTAGGGCGAATAGAGGTCAGTCACGTATGCCTTCGTGTCGCTTACAAAATGCACATATCGGGGATTGATGATTTTTGTGCCGGCAGTCGTCACCTGTCCCTTCACCTTGAAAGTCTCCGTGTCGATGCCCCAAATCACACCCGAGTTCTCCACGGCTATATACGCCACCCCATCCCTCAGGATGATGGACTGTCCCGTGTCGCCCAACTTTCTGCCGTTGGCACGCACAAACACACCGTTCTCCACGGTCTTCTTCACAGGGTCGTAGAATGACAGCGACGCATTGCCCGCATTGTAGTTGCCCTCACAAAGCACAAACACGCCCTGCCCTGTAGCAGAGAAAGACTCCTCCTCGGAGGTGTCATCTGAACCACTGCATGCTACTGTCAGCACCGAGACCGACAGTAGCATGTATAAGAATAATTTCGTAAAACGCATCTACGAGGGTTTAGAACTTAACCACCACGTTGTCGAAGGCAACATACTTAGGCTGCTTCACACCGTAAGCGGACTTGTCGCTTCCGTCCATCGTGAAGCCCAGTTTCGTCACCTCGCCCAATGAGCTGAGATCTACTTTCTTCCATGATTCCAAGAAAGCGCCATCCTTTGCCATGTCCACCGTGACAGCACCTGTAGCCACTTCGCCCTTATATCCGGTGATGGTCAAAGTCAGCACATCGCCCTTATCCGTCAAAGCCTTAGCCGAGCCATCGCCAAACTTCGTCACACCCAACTGATAGGTGGTTGGCGACACATCCATCGACTTGATGACACGAGCCACATTGTCGGAGAAAGACACAGAAGCATCGCAATACACCACAGCAAAATTGCTGGTTCCGTTACTCTGAGGTACAGCCAACTGATACTGGTAGGTTGCATGGTTCTCAAGGTCAGCGTCAATGTAGTTGCTGATGGCGACACCACCCTCAGCAAAACCATAGCCCCCCCCCCAT
The DNA here is from genome assembly GCA_024688885.1 of Bacteroidaceae bacterium. Taxonomy (GTDB): domain Bacteria; phylum Bacteroidota; class Bacteroidia; order Bacteroidales; family Bacteroidaceae; genus Minthosoma. The sequence goes on from JAILDV010000010.1 coordinate 112,489, forward strand.
GTCGCTGTAAGGGAACTCGTCAGTTTGGAAGTGGCATCAGACCACGAATAAGCCACAGGAGTTTCACCGCCATCGCCATACAGCAGTTCACCGCCATACTGTGGATTGTCAATCAAGGCAGCCCACTGGTTACCTTCAAAATCCAGACGTTTCAGATTCTCGTCATCATCGCTACACGATGTGAACATAGCCATGCTCATTGCCAGCACAGCGAAAGAAAATGCAATCTTTTTCATGCGTTAAAGTTTTTAGATAGAATTATAAAAAATGTCCTTACTTTGCGGTGCAAAGGTATGGAATTAATTTCATATTACAAAGGCATATTGCCATGTTTCTTCGGAGGATTGCTCTGATTCTTGTTGCGCGACATCTCTAAAGCCTGAATAAGACGCAGACGGGTGTCACAGGGGGAGATGATTTCGTCAATGTAACCCAATTGTGCGGCAGGCATAGGGTTGGCAAATTTTTCCCTGTACTCCTCTATTTTCTGGGCACGCTCTTCTTGAGTAGCCTTACGATAGAGGATGTTGCAGGCTCCCTCCGCTCCCATCACAGCGATTTCAGCTGTTGGGTAGGCAAAGTTCACGTCTGCCCCGATGCACTTGGAGTTCATCACGATGTATGCTCCACCGTATGCCTTGCGAGTGATGAGCGTGATTTTCGGCACGGTTGCTTCTGCAAAGGCATAAACGATTTTTGCTCCATGACGGATGATACCGTTATGCTCCTGCTGCACTCCCGGCAAGAAACCAGGCACATCTTCAACTGCGATGAGGGGAATGTTGAAGCAGTCGCAGAAACGGATGAAACGGGCTGCCTTGTCAGAAGCATCAATATCGAGTGCACCAGCGAGGAAATTGGGCTGGTTGGCAACGAATCCCACCGTACGTCCTGCCATACGTCCAAAACCAATGACGATATTCTTGGCGAATTCTGGCTGAATCTCAAAGAAATACTGCTGGTCGCAGATGGGTTCGATGATATTGCGGATGTCATAAGGTATATTAGGGTCAGAAGGCACTACGTTGTCCAACTCATGGCAGATGCGGTTGACCTCATCAGTGACAGGATGTACAGGAGCATCTTCCATGTTGTTGGAGGGGATGAAGCCGATAAGTTCACGGATAGTCATCAGCGTTTCCTCATCGTTGTTGCAGATGAAATGGCTCACACCGCTCACCGAGTTGTGTGTCATGGCACCGCCAAGGGTTTCCTTGTCCACATCCTCGTTGGTCACAGCCTTGACCACATTAGGTCCTGTCACGAACATCTGGCTCTGTTCTTTCACCATCAAGATGAAGTCGGTGAGTGCAGGGCTGTAGCAAGAACCGCCAGCACAAGGACCGAGAATGGCACTGATTTGGGGAATGACACCCGATGCCATCACATTTCTTCTGAATATATGGGCAAAACCTGTAAGCGATTCCACACCTTCCTGAATACGTGCACCACCTGAATCATTCAATCCAATGATGGGTGCCCCGTTCTTCAATGCCAAATCCTGCACCTTTGCAATCTTCTGTGCATTGGCTGCCGAGAGTGAACCACCCAGCACGGCAAAATCAAAGGCATAGACAAAGACGATGCGTCCATCAATCTTGCCATAACCAGAAATGACACCATCGCCCTCAATGCGCTTGTTCTCCATGCCAAAATCATTGCAACGGTGCACCACGTGCTTGTCCATCTCCACAAATGTGCCACGATCAAGCAGCGTTTCTATTCTTTCTCTTGCTGTAAGTTTCATAATTCTCAATTTTCAACTATCAATTTTCAATTTCCAACTTGATCAGCGCTTGTTCCACACGAACACTGTCGCCCACATTCACTAACACATCTTTCACGGTGCAGTCAGCATTGACTTTGTAATTTGACTGCATCTTCATGGCTTCCATGGTCAGTACGGTGTCACCTGCTTTGAGTGTGTCACCGGGCTTTACATAGATGTTGACAATCTTGCAGGGCATCGGTGCCGTGATGACATCTGCCTGCACCGAATCCTGTGAACCTCCACGACGCATCTTCATATACTTCGCCTGTGAGTCGAGCATATCAATCTGATAAGTTGAGTAGTTCAAGTTCACACGGTAGTGCTTTTCCCCACTCTCTCGGATGAGTTCAGCATTGTACGAATTGCCATCGTAAATGAGGGAGCAGGTGCCGTTTTCCAGCATCGCCACATCCACATCATACACCTTTCCGTCAATATCTATCTTCACTTGGTTGCCTTCCTTGCTCAGCAAGGTCACTTCCAAGATCTTATTTCCAACTTGTATTTCCATCTTGTCATTTACAATTTACTATGTACAATGTGCATGTTCACACCCTCAATACTCCCTTCTGCAATCCGAATGCTCTCCAGCGACTGATGGCTGTATTCTCCGCTGTAGGTATTGTGGGTTTATTCTCCTCAAGACTCATCAGATAGTCGATATATGCCGCAATGACCGCCATCGGCTCCGAGTCATTCTTGAAGCCCGGACGAGGACGCAACCTGTCTTGATTGCGCTCGATGAAGTAAGTGTTATAGTTACCTTGCTTGAAATCAGGCACATCGATGATGCGGCGCAGATAGCGGATATTGGTGGTCAAACCCGTAATCTTGTATTCATACAACACACGGCGCATACGTTCAATGGCATATTCACGGCTGGTTGCCCACACGATGAGTTTGCCAATCATCGGGTCATAGTGTACAGGAATTTCATAACCTTCATACACGTAAGAGTCGATGCGCGTGCCGATGCCATGCGGCTCGGTAAGTTGCTGAATCACACCAGGCGATGGCATGAAGTTATGCTCAGTATCCTCTGCACAGATACGGCACTCAATAGCATGACCACGCTGACGGATATCTTCCTGACGATAATGCAATTGTTGACCATCGGCAATGAGAATCTGCTCCTTCACCAAATCAATGCCTACCACCTCCTCTGTGATGGGATGCTCCACCTGCAGACGTGTGTTCATTTCCAAGAAATAGAACTTATGGTATTTATCCACAAGGAATTCAATCGTGCCTGCTCCTTCATACCCTACCGCACGGGCAGCAGCCACAGCCTTGGCACCCATCTCCATGCGCAGGTTATAGTCAATGAACGGGCTTGGACTTTCCTCCACAATCTTCTGATGACGGCGCTGCACGGAGCACTCACGGTCAAACAGATGCAGCACGTTGCCATGCTTGTCACCCAAAATCTGGAACTCGATGTGATGTGGTTCCTCCACAAACTTCTCGATATAGACGGTATCGTCACCAAAACCCGACATCGCCTCACTGCGAGCAGCGTTGTACATCTCCACTACATCTTCTTCCCTCTCGATAAGGCGCATGCCCTTACCGCCACCTCCCATCGAGGCTTTCAGCATCACAGGGAAACCGATCTTCTTTGCCACCTTCACAGCTTCTTCCGCTGATTTGAGTGGTTCTTCCGTGCCGGGCACCACAGGCACACCAGCCTCAATCATCTTGCGACGTGCGCTGATTTTGTCACCCATCTCCTCCATCGTTTCAGGACGAGGACCAATAAAGATGAAGCCCTCCTGTTCACAACGGCGTGCAAACTCTGCATTCTCCGAGAGGAATCCATAACCCGGATGGATGGCATCCACCTTGTGCTTATGGGCAGCCTCGATGATATGGTCAATGTTCAGATAGCTGTCACTGCTTGCAGCACCACCAATACACTCAGCCTCGTTGGCAAAAAGCACATGACGGGAGAGTCGGTCAGCCGTGCTATACACAGCCACCGAGCGGATGCCCATCTCATAGCAACTCCTCATCACACGGATGGCAATCTCCCCACGATTCGCTACTAATATCTTTCTAATCATATTTTCATTTACATTTCCTGTTCCGACAACTCGTTCGCTTCCATGAGCGCACAGTCCTCAGTAATCTGCTTAAGCGAGACTGCTGCCATATTGAGCGTACGGAAACATTGTTTCAGCATCGCCTGTGCAGCAGGTGTCTTTGAGCCTATACGGTTCTTGATGTTGAAAAGTTCCTTCGTAATGCCCAACAATTCGTTGGTGGGCAGGAATGTCTCTCCCGAAGCTGTGTCAATGGTGTTATCAATCTGCTCCATGATGGAAGATACCCCATCCGTCTTCTGACACTCGTCAAACGACTGGTTGACCAACTCTGCCACATCACCTTTCAGCTGCCGCATCAAATCTATGTATTGTGTATAAGTTGAATGATAAATATCCATAATTCTCTCTTTTACATTAAACGCAAAGTGAAGTAGCCCAGCAACATACCGATGACACCAATGACAATACCCACCTTCAACATCTCGTTCTGTTTCACCAAACCTGTCGAGTGCGCAATGGCATTTGGAGGCGTACTGATAGGCAGACACATAGACACGGAAGCAGTGATGGCAATGGCGATAAGCATCGTGCTCACACCACCAATGTCCTCCAACTTGTCACCCATACCCTTGCACACCACAGCCAACACAGGCACCAACAGCGCCGTAGTGGCAGTGTTGCTGATGAAGTTCGACATGGCATAGCACACCAGCATGGCAATAATGAGAATCACCAGTGGAGACCACTGACCGAATGGGATGCTCTGGATGGCATTCTCTGCCAAACCTGATTCGTTCAGGGCTACACCCAGTGCAAAACCTCCCGCAACCATCCACAGCACACTCCAGTTCACTGCCTGCAAATCTTTGGCGGTAATGACACCCGTAGCCGCAAACACAGCGATAGGAATCATTGCCACCGTGTTGGCATTCACACCCGTCACTTTGTCAAGCAACCAAAACAAAATCGTAACAGCAAACGTGATGATTACCACAGTCGTACGCCAGTTGTGTTGAATGTTTCCTTCAATATTCAGTTCAATCGTCTTCTGCTTGAATGGGAACAGTTTCAAGAGCAACCACCAACCGAACACCAGCAAGATGAGAGTCATCGGCACCATGTACATCATCCACTCACCGAAACCGATGTTGAGGTTCATGCCTTCCGGATCATTCAGATACTTCAATGCGATCATGTTAGGAGGTGTGCCGATAGGCGTACCAATACCACCGATGTTGGCACCCAACGGAATGGCAAGCGTCAATGCCACACGTCCCTTGCCATCAGCGGGCAGCGCCTTGAACACAGGAGCCAAGAACGTCAGCATCATCGCTGCTGTGGCTGTGTTACTGATGAACATGGAGAACAAACCGGTGATGAGGATGAAGCCCAGCAGCACCACCTCACTCTTTTTGCCAAATGGCTTGAGCAGGTAACGTGCCATCACCACATCCAGACCACTCTTTGTCGTGGCAATCGCCAACACAAAACCACCCAAGAACAAGATGATGATAGGGTCAGCAAACGTAGCCATCAGCACCTTATAACTGAGCAACTCCGACTTTTCCAGACCTGACGAATAGAAACTCAAGGCACTGTCAGACGTGGCAAACAGCAACATGCAGATAAGGCACACAGATGTTGCCCATGCTGGAATCGCCTCTGTCAACCACATCAGTGTGGCGAACACAAAAATGGCGATAATGCGCTGCTGCACCACCGTCAATCCATCGATACCGAAACACTCCGTCGGCAGACATGCCACTACCACCGTTGCAACGATGGAAATGAGCGATGCAATGAATGACTTGTTGTTAAACTTGCTCGACAACTTGTTGACGAACCTTCCCCCTCTCTGTGGTTCCAACTTTCTGAACAGATGAAGATGGAACAATTTGTTGTTGAATATTGACATATATTTTTTGATTTGAACTTTCACATTTGAGTGCCCGAGCATCACTGCTGGGGCACTCGGCATTTACAACACTTAATGATATTTTATGAAGATTTCTTTCTCACTTTTTTGCCATCTGACAGACACGCCACGCAGGGACGTTCCAACATAGAACATCCTCGGTACAGCACAGCTGACACACGGCAATTCTTCATTATATTAAATAATGTATAAGTAAAAACGTAGTCCGTAGTCCCGCAGACAAACGTTGCTAATGGCAAATGGCAGGTCTTCTGACTTCATCCTCACAGGGCACTCGGTCTTCCCAGAGATTTCAAAGTCTCATCCGTCAGACTCAACCTTGACTCCAGTGACACTGTTGGCAACCCCGAAAAAAGGACTCACAGCATCGGGTAATGTCGGGGACTTTCACCCCATTCCCATCTTAGCTCCGTCACCACACCAGCCCAAATTTGATGTGGGGGGAGAACCAATTGCGGTGCAAAGGTACGATTAAGTGAGCACAATACAAAATAAAAAGAGATTTTTTTATTTTTATTGTCGAACAACAGTACCTTCGGCGTAGCCAACGGTACGATTAAGTGAGCACAATACAAAATAAAAAGGGATTTTTTTATCTTTATTGTCGTACAACAGTACCTTCGGCATGAACAAAGGTATGATTATGTGAGCACAATACAAAATTATTCCAAAGAAAAATGAAATCCTTGCAAAAGTGCAAACATTGTGAGTAAACCTTGCATTATTACAAAGGATGCAACTCGTTTATTAGCAAGACTTACGTTCGTTTGTGGGCAAGACTTACGTTCGTTTGTGGAATACACTTGCGTGTGCGAGTGAGGGACACGTGATAGCACCTGTTTCAGTATAAGACAGAACGAGGTGCGTGTGGCTCTTGCAGATAGATTATTTCACAGTAGAAATGACAAAAAACATACAAAACCATCGAAAAATAAATAAAATGATAATGATTTTTGTATTTTATTGTCAATTTGTTTGTGTATTATATATAAAGTATGTAATTTTGCAACCGTTTTAAGAAAAACAAATACAAATTGATTATAATAATACAAACATAACAATAAAACAACATGAAAAAAAGTAACTTGGGTTTGTACAGCGAAGCTTATGAGCATGATGCTTGTGGCGTGGGCATGGTAGTGAACATTCATGGAGGTAAGAGCCACGAATTGGTGGACAATGCCTTGAAGGTGCTGGAGAACATGGAGCACCGTGGTGCCGAAACCCGCGACAAGACAGGCGACGGCGCGGGCATCTTGGTGCAGATTCCTCATGAGTTTATCCTTTTACAGGGTATTCCGGTGCCTGAGAAAGGAAAATACGGCACAGGATTGGTGTTCTTGCCAAAGCAGGAGAAAGAGCAAGAGAGCATTCTGAGCGTAATGATTGAGGAGATTGAACGCGAGGGACTTACGCTTATGCACATGCGCACGGTGCCAACCTGTCCCGAGGTGTTGGGTGTGGGCGCACGAGAGGTGGAGCCAGACATCAAGCAGATTTTCGTCACTGGCGTGGAAGAGGAAAAAGTTGAGGTTTTTGACCGTATATTATATAAGGTACGTAAGAGAATTGAGAACCGCATCGACGATGAGGACTTCTACATCTGCTCTTTGTCGAGCAAGAACATCATCTACAAGGGCATGCTGACGAGCGGACAGCTAAGGCGCTATTTCCCCGACTTGTCCAGTCCTTACTTCACGAGCGGACTGGCATTGGTTCACTCACGTTTCAGCACCAACACGTTCCCAAAGTGGAAGCTGGCACAGCCCTTCCGTCTGTTGGCTCACAACGGCGAAATCAACACCATCCGCGGCAACCGTGGGTGGATGAAGGCGCGAGAGAGTGTGCTGAGCAGCGAGGCATTGGGCGACATCAAGGACATACGCCCCATCGTGCAGGAGGGCATGAGCGACTCGGCAAGTCTCGACAACGTGTTTGAGTTCCTGACCATGAGTGGTCTGTCACTTCCTCAGGCGATGGCGATTCTCGTGCCTGAGAGTTTCAACGACAAGAACCCCATCAGCGAAGACCTGAAGGCATTCTACGAATATCATTCCATCCTGATGGAGCCATGGGATGGTCCTGCAGCCCTGCTGTTCAGCGACGGACGCTTTGCAGGCGGCATGTTGGACAGAAACGGTTTGCGTCCCAGCCGCTACACCATCACCAAGGGTGGCATGATGGTAGTGGCAAGCGAAGTGGGTGTGATGGATTTCGAGCCTGGCGATGTGGTGAGCAAGGGACGATTGCAGCCCGGAAAGATTCTGCTCATCGACACACAGGAGGGCAAGATATACTATGACGGAGAAATCAAGGAGCAGTTATCCAAGGCTCACCCTTACCGTGAGTGGCTCTCAACCAACCGCATCCAGTTGGAGAAGCTAAAGAGTGGGCGTCATGTGGAGAATTCGGTGGAGAATTATGAAAGGAAACTCATCAATTTCGGTTTCGGGCAGGAGGACATCGACAAGACGGTGGTACCTATGGCTACAGCTGGACAGGAACCTGTGGCGGCTATGGGTAACGACACGCCGCTGGCTGTCGTGAGCGACCGTCCGCAGATTTTCTTCAACTATTTCCGTCAGCAGTTTGCACAGGTGACCAACCCTGCCATCGACCCCATTCGTGAGGAACTGGTGATGAGCCTGACAGAGTATATCGGTGCGGTGGGCACGAACATCCTCACGCCCGACGCTTCGAACTGCAAGATGGTACGTCTACCACAACCTGTGCTGACGAACACACAACTGGACATTCTCTGCAATATCCGCTACAAGGGTTTCAAGACAAAGAAACTCGCCATGCTGTTCGACATCGAGAAGGGGGCAAGCGGACTGAGACAAGCCATTGAGAATTTGTGCAAGGAGGCTGAGGCAAGCGTGGATGAGGGTGTGAACTACATCATCCTCTCCGACCGTGACATAGACGAGAAGCGGGCTGCCATCCCAAGCCTGTTGGCAGTGAGTGCGGTGCACCATTACCTCATCTCGGTGCAAAAGCGTGTGCAGACTGCCCTGATTGTGGAGAGCGGCGAGATTCGCGAGGTGATGCATGCGGCGTTGCTGCTGGGATATGGTGCAAGTGCCATCTGTCCGTACATGACGTTTGCCGTGCTGGACGATTTGGTGAAGAAGCACAAGATTCAAGAGGATTATGCGACGGCTGAGGCACATTACATCAAGGCGGTGGACAAGGGCTTGAAGAAAATCATGTCGAAGATGGGCATCTCAACCATCCGCTCCTATCGCGGTGCGAAGATATTTGAGAGCATCGGTCTGAGCGAAGACCTGCTGAGACGCTATTTCGGCACGGAAGTGAGCACCATCGGCGGCATCGGACTCACAGACATCGCAAGGGATGCCATCCGTCTGCACGACGAGGCATTCAAGCCTGCTGAAATCAACGAGTTCCTGCCCAACAACGGACAGTTCTCCTACCGCAAGGACGGCATCCTGCATGCGTGGAACCCCAACACCATCGCCAATCTACAGATTGCCACAAGGCTGGGCAGTTACAAGAAGTTTCAGGAGTGGGAGAAGATGGTGGACGAGAAGGAGAAGCCCATCTTCATCCGCGATTTCTTCGGATGGAAGAAAGCGGCTAAGCCCACGCCCCTCGACGAGGTGGAGCCTGTGGAGAGCATCGTGAAGCACTTTGTGACGGGTGCCATGAGTTTCGGTGCGCTGAGCATCGAGGCACATGAGGCTTTGGCACTGGCGATGAACAAGCTAGGCACTCGCAGCAACACGGGTGAAGGCGGTGAGGACAATGCCCGCTACCATACAGACGTAGGGGGTGTGAGCCTGAGCAGCAAGACGAAGCAGATTGCCAGCGGACGTTTCGGCGTGACGGCAGAGTATCTGGTGAATGCAGAGGAGATACAAATCAAGGTGGCACAGGGAGCCAAGCCCGGTGAAGGCGGTCAGTTGCCCGGATTCAAGGTGAACAAGATTATTGCCAAGACACGCAACGCCATCCCCGGCATCTCGCTCATCTCTCCCCCACCTCACCACGACATCTATTCCATCGAGGATTTGGCACAACTCATCTTCGACCTGAAGAACATCAACCCGACCGCTGCCGTCAGCGTGAAGCTCGTGGCAGAGAGCGGTGTGGGCACGATTGCGGCTGGTGTGGCAAAGGCAAAGGCTGACCTCATCGTCATCAGCGGTGCGGAGGGAGGTACGGGTGCCAGCCCCGCATCGAGCATGCGGTTTGCAGGCATTTCGCCCGAGATTGGCTTGGCTGAGACACAGCAGACGTTGGTGCTGAATGGGTTGAGAAACCAAGTGCGCCTGCAGACCGACGGACAGCTGAAGACGGCAAAGGACGTGGTGCTCATGGCGATGCTGGGTGCCGACGAGTTCTCATTCGGCACATTGCCCCTCATCGTGCTGGGATGTGTGATGATGCGCAAGTGCAACACCAACACCTGCCCTGTCGGCGTAGCCACACAGGACGAACGGCTTCGTGCCCGATTCATGGGCAGTGCCGACTATGTGGTGAATTTCTTCACCTTCCTTGCCGAACAGGTGAGGGAGTATCTTTCAGAGATAGGTGTGCATGGACTGAAGGACATCATCGGACATACGGAACTCATCGAGGTGCACACTGAGCATGCCACCGACAAGCAGAAGACCATCGATTTTGCCCGACTGCTGCACAAGCCCGACACGGACAAGCCACTCTATTGGGACAGAGGGCAGTTCACGAAGGTGAGCGGCGTGAAGGACGAAGACATCATCGCTGCTGCACAAAAAGCGATTGATGACCAAGAGGAGGTGACACTTGATTATGCCATCAAGAACACCGACCGTGCCGTGTGCACGATGCTCTCGGGCGTGATTGCGAAGAAATATGGCGAGGCAGGTCTGCCCGACAGCACCATCCGTCTGAAGTTCAAGGGCTCGGCTGGACAGTCGTTCGGTGCCTTTGCCGTGAAGGGTCTCGACATCCGTCTGGAAGGTGAAACCAACGACTATTTCGGCAAGGGACTCAGCGGCGGACGCATCAGCATCCTGCCTCCAGCACGACGCAGTGCGGACTTCATGGCAGAGGACAACATCATTGCCGGCAACACGGGATTGTATGGTGCCACCAGCGGCGAACTCTATGTGAATGGTCGTGTGGGCGAACGCTTTGCCGTGCGCAACTCGGGGGCCATCGCCGTAGTGGAAGGTGCAGGCGACCACTGCTGCGAGTACATGACAGGCGGTCGTGTGGTGGTGCTTGGCAAGACAGGCAGAAACTTCGCTGCAGGTATGAGTGGCGGTGTGGCTTATGTGTATGACCACGACCACACGTTCGACTACTTCTGCAACATGGACATGGTGGAACTCTCGCTCGTGGAGGACACGGTGAGCCGCAAGGAACTCCTCGAACTCATCCGTCAGCACTATCTCCACACTGGCAGTGCCCTTGCAGGACGTATGCTCGACGACTGGAACCGCTACGTGGATGACTTCATCCAAGTGGTGCCCATCGAGTACAAGCGTGTGCTGCAGGAAGAGCAGATGGCTAAACTGCAACAGAAGATTGCCGACATGCAACGTGACTATTAAACCTCATCAATCAATAAAAAGAAGAAAAAATGGGAAATCCAAAAGCATTTCTGACCGTGCCTCGCAAGGAGGCTGGCTATCGCCCCATCAACGACCGTGTGCATGACTTTGGTGAGGTGGAACAGACACTGAACACAAAAGACCGACAGGAACAGGCAAGCCGCTGCATGGATTGCGGTGTGCCCTTCTGCCACTGGGCTTGTCCACTGGGTAACAAAGACCCCGAATGGAACGACGCCCTCTACCGTGGCGAATGGGAGACTGCCTACAAACTGCTGAAGAAGACCAATCCCTTCCCTGAATTTACAGGACGCATCTGCCCTGCCCTCTGCGAAAAAGCCTGTGTGCTCTATCACACCACAGGCGAGGCTGTGACCAACCGCGAGAATGAATGCGCCATTGCCGAGAGGGCTTTCCTTGAAGGCTATGTGACCATCGAGCACCCTCAGCGCAACGGCAAGACAGTGGCTGTCATCGGCAGTGGACCTGCAGGACTCTCCGCTGCCACCCACCTCAACTATATGGGTTACGAAGTGACCGTGTTCGAGAAGAACGAAGCGGCAGGAGGACTGCTGAGATATGGCATCCCCAACTTCAAGCTGAACAAGAAAATCATCGACCGAAGAATCCGTGTGATGGAGCAGGAAGGGGTGAAGTTTGTGTATGGAGCAGCCGTGACGGCGACAGATGAAGCCCTGAAGGATTTCGATGCCATCGTCATTGCCACAGGCACCCCCACCGCACGTGACCTCAAAGCACCAGGACGTGAACTGAAAGGCATCCACCTCGCCCTCGAACTGCTCAGTCAGCAGAACCGCGTGTTGGCAGGCATCGAGTTCGCGAAGGAGGAACGCATCACCGCCAAGGACAAGGATGTGCTCGTCATTGGAGGTGGTGACACTGGCTCCGACTGCATCGGCACAGCCCATCGTCAGGGTTGCAAGAGCGTCACTCAGATTGAGATCATGCCCAAGCCCCCCGTGGGTCACAACCCCAACACCCCTTGGCCCAACTGGCCTGTCATCCTCAAGACCACCTCTTCGCACGAAGAAGGGTGTACCCGTCGCTGGAACATCAACACCCTTGAGTTCCTTGGCGAGAACGGCAAAGTGACAGGTGTACGGGTGCAGCCCATCGACTGGAAGCCCAATCCTGAAGGCGGGCGTCCCCTCATGGTGGAAGCAGGAGAACCCGAAATCATCAAGGCAGACCTTGTCCTCCTCGCCATGGGATTCCTCAAGCCCGAACACCCCGAATACCCTAAGAACGTGTTCATCTGTGGCGATGCCGCCAATGGTGCCAGTCTTGTGGTGAGAGCCATCGCATCGGGCAAGCAGATAGCAGAGAAAGTGAATGACTTTTTAAATAAATGAGGAATGATACACACAAACACAAACTATACGAAACTCTCCCACCGCTACCTCTTTGCTGAGATAGCTCAGCAGGTGAATGCCTACAAAGCCGAGCATCCCGAAGCGGACATCATCCGTTTGGGCATCGGCGATGTGACCCGTCCCCTACCCCCTGCCGCCATTCAAGCCATGCACCGTGCCGTGGATGAATGTGCCGACGGAACAACCTTTCGTGGATATGGTCCCGAACAGGGCTATGACTTCCTCATCGACGCCATCATCCAACACGACTTTACGCCCCGCGGCATCCAGCTCGACCGCACCGAAGTATTCATCAGCGACGGAGCCAAGAGCGACACGGGTAACATCGGCGACATCCTCGCCACCGACAACATCGTCGGCATCACCGACCCTGTCTATCCTGTCTATGTCGACACCAACATCATGGCTGGACGCACCATTCGTTACATTCCCTGCCATGCCGACAACGGTTTTACGGGCGACATTCCCTCCGAGCATCTCGACATCATCTATCTCTGCTACCCCAACAACCCCACGGGAACAGTCATCACTAAAGAGAAGCTGACAGAATGGGTCAACTACGCCCTCCGCGAAAAAGCCCTCATCCTCTACGATTCAGCCTACGAAGCCTTCATTCAGGACGACACGCTTCCCCACTCCATCTATGAGATTGAAGGAGCCAAGCAATGCGCCATCGAGTTCCGAAGCTTCTCCAAGACAGCAGGATTCACTGGTATCCGTTGCGGCTACACCATCATCCCGAAGGAACTGAAGGGGGCAGATGGCACAAGTCTCAACGCCCTCTGGAACCGTCGCCAATGCAGCAAGTTCAATGGTGCCAGCTACATCTCCCAACGCGGTGCGGAAGCCATCTTCACACCCGAAGGACAGCAGCAGGTGCGCGCCACCATTCAACACTACATGAAGAACGCCCAGCTCATCCGCGAGAGCCTCGCCTTCTTGGGACTCACCGTCTATGGAGGCGAACATTCCCCCTACATCTGGGTGTCCACCCCCGACGGTGAAGACTCCTGGCACTTCTTCCACCGCCTCCTCACCGATGCCAACGTGGTCGTCACTCCAGGCGAAGGCTTCGGACACCACGGCGAAGGCTATGTGCGCATCACCGCATTCGGCACATGGGAAAACAGCCTCGCAGCGATGGAGAGAATTAAAGGGATGATATAATGAGGAGTTAGGAATTAGGAATTGCCATGCGGCATGCAAGCATCGCGTCAGCAAAATTGTCAACTATCAATTGTCAACTGTCAACTATCAACTGTCAACTATCAACTGTCAACTCATAACAAGTGGAACCTCTCAAGCATGAATGTGGCGTGGCGATGATTCGCCTGCTCAAACCCATCAGTTACTACAAGGAAAAATACGGAACCACTTCCTACGGACTCAACAAGCTCTACCTCCTCATGGAGAAGCAGCACAATCGAGGACAGGAAGGAGCGGGCATCGCATGCACCAACCTTCAAGCGCAGCCAGGCGAGGAATACATGTTCCGCGAACGTGCCCTTGGAAGCGGTGCCATCAACGAAATTTTCAAGACCATTTCCACAACAGACAGGAACCATCCAGATGACAACTCTTCCTCTTTTGGAGGAGGTTGGGAGGATGCTCAAATTTTGATGGGACATCTCCGCTACTCCACTACAGGCAAGAGCGGACTCTCGCATGTACACCCCTTCATGCGCCGCAACAACTGGCGAGCCAAGAACCTGTGTCTGTGCGGCAACTTCAACCTCACCAATGTGGATGAGGTGTTCGATGAAATCACCGCCAATGGGCAACACCCACGCATCTACAACGACACCTACATCATGCTCGAACTGATGGGGCACCGTCTTGACCGCGAGAGTGAACGCATCTACAACATTGCCCACATGCAGGGACTTACAGGCACCGACCTGACACGATACATCGAGGACAACATCGACATCACCAACATCCTGCGCACCTCCACTCCCCTTTTCGATGGTGGCTATGTGCTGTGCGGCTTCACGGGCAGCGGCGAGATGTTCTCCATGCGAGACCCCTGGGGCATCCGTCCCGCTTTCTGGTATCGTGACGAAGAGGTGCTGGTGGTGGCATCCGAGCGTCCTGTCATTCAGACCACATTCGATGTGTCCACCGACAGCATCCACGAACTCCTGCCCGGACAAGCACTCACCATCCACAAGAATGGCAATGTCGCCCTCACCCAGATTCTTGCCCCTCAAGGCAACCATGCCTGTTCCTTCGAGCGCATCTACTTCAGTCGGGGCAGTGACCGTGACATCTACCGCGAGCGCAAGGCATTGGGCGAACAACTCACCCCACAAATCAACAAAGCCATCGAAGGCGATCTGGAGCACACCGTGTTCAGCTATGTGCCCAACACGGCGGAAGTGGCTTTCTATGGCATGCTCGACGGTTTCAAAAAGCAGCTCAATGAGCAGAAGGTGGAACAACTCTTCCGACTCACCCAGCAGCACCGTCCCACCCGTGAGGAACTACGCGCCATCCTCCACAACTACATCCGCAGCGAGAAAGTCGCCATTAAGGACATCAAACTCCGCACCTTCATCACCGAAGGAAACAAGCGCAACGACCTCGCCGCCCACGTCTATGACATCACTTACGGCTCATTGGAACCACAGGTTGACAACCTCGTCATCATCGACGACTCCATTGTGCGAGGCACCACCCTCCGCGAAAGCATCATCCGCATTCTCGACCGACTGCACCCCAAGAAGATGGTGCTCGTCAGTTCCTGTCCGCAAGTGCGCTATCCCGACTACTACGGCATCGACATGTCACATCTCGACGAGTTCATCGCATTCCGTGCAGCAGTGCAGCTCCACATCGAACATGGCAATTGGCAGACTCTCCACGACATCTACCTGAAATGTGTGGAGCAGCAGTCGCTTCCTGCCGAAGATATGCACAACTATGTAAAGGACATCTATCAGCCCTTCACCAGCGACGAGATATCCGCCAAGATGCTCGACCTCCTCCGTCCCGACGGCATGACCACCCCCATACAACTCGTCTTCCAGTCGCTCGAAGGACTCCATCAAGCTTGTCCCCACCACCCTGGCGATTGGTACTTCAGTGGCAATTACCCCACTCCCGGAGGTGTGCGGCTGGTCAATCAGGCATACATCAACTGGTATGAACAAAACTACAAATAACCTATGAACACAAAATACATCTTCGTCACCGGAGGAGTCGTTTCCTCACTCGGCAAAGGCATCATCTCAGCCAGCATCGGCAAACTTCTCCAGGCACGTGGCTTCAAAGTCACCATCCAGAAGTTTGACCCCTACATCAACATCGACCCCGGCACTCTCAACCCCTATGAGCACGGAGAATGCTACGTCACAGTGGATGGCATGGAGACAGACCTCGACCTCGGACACTACGAGCGGTTCACCGACATACAGACAACCCGTTATAACTCCATCACGACAGGTCGCATCTACAAGACCGTCATCGACCGCGAACGTCATGGTGACTATCTCGGCAAGACCATTCAGGTGGTTCCCCACATCACCGACGAAATCAAACGAAGGATGCTGAGAAGCCCCCTCCCAACCTCCCCCAAAAGGGAGGAGAAGAGCCCCTATCTTATTCCCCAAAAGGGGAAAGAACCATCCGGACGGTTTCCCTCCCCCTTGGGGGAGTTGGAGGGGGCTGGGGGCTTCGACTTCGTCATCACCGAAGTGGGCGGCACCATCGGCGACATCGAGAGTGCCCCTTTCATGGAAGCCATCCGACAACTGCGCTGGCAACTCGGACGAGATGCCGTATGTGTGCATCTCACCTATGTGCCCTATCTGAAAGCGGCAGACGAACTGAAGACCAAACCCACCCAGCACTCAGTCAAAGAGTTGCAAGGCATGGGCATACAGCCCGACATCCTCGTTCTTCGCACCGAGCGCCATCTTGATGATGCCCTGCGCATGAAGGTGGCATCCTTCTGCAACGTGGATCTTGAATGTGTGGTGCAGAGCGAAGACATGCCCAGCATCTACCAAGTGCCTGTCAGCATGCAGCGGCAAGGACTCGATGCCGCCATCATGCGCAAGATTGGTATTCCCGTAGGAGAGACGCCAGCCATGAAATCATGGCACGACTTCCTTGACAAACAGAGCCGTGCCACCAGAGAAGTTCACATTGGTCTTGTGGGCAAATACGATCTCCAGGATGCATACAAGTCCATCCGCGAGAGCCTCAACCTGGCTGGCATCTACTGCGATGTGAAGGTGAAACTCCACTTCATCAACAGCGAAAACATCACGCCCGAAAACGTGGCAGCCCAACTCGAAGGCATGGCAGGAGCCATCATCTGCCCCGGTTTCGGCAGGCGAGGCATCGAAGGCAAAATCACAGCCATTCAACACACCCGCACCCACGACATCCCCACCTTCGGCATCTGCCTCGGCATGCAGATGATGGTCATCGAATTTGCCCGCAACGTCCTCGGACTTGCCGATGCCAACAGCACGGAAATGAACCCAGAAACCCAGCATCCCGTCATCGACCTCATGGAAGAGCAGAAGAACATCACAGGCATGGGCGGAACGATGCGTCTCGGAGCCTACCCCTGCCAACTGCGTCAAGGCAGCAAGGCACTTGGCATCTACGGCAAGCCCGACATCCAAGAGCGCCATCGCCACCGCTACGAATTCAACAACCACTACCTCGCCTCCTTCGAGCAGCACGGCATGCAATGCGTCGGCACCAACCCCGAAAGCAACTTGGTAGAAGTTGTCGAGCTTCCCGATAAGAAATGGTTCATCGGCACCCAGTTCCATCCCGAGTATGCCTCCACCGTTCTCCATCCCCACCCCCTCTTCATGGACTTCATCAAAGCCATCAAGTAACACTACAATTCATTCGTCTCATTTTTTCATTTTCTCATTCTTTCATTTTTTTCATTTCTCCATGTCCACCATTCCATTCACAAAAATGCACGGAGCGGGCAACGACTACATCTATGTCAACACCCTCTTGTATCACATTCCAAACCCCTCAGCTGCAGCCATCAAATGGAGCCGTCCCCACTTCGGCATAGGAAGTGACGGACTCATCCTCATCGGAGCAGCCACATGCCCTGATGCAGACTTCTCCATGCGCATCTTCAACAATGACGGCTCCGAAGCAATGATGTGCGGAAACGGCACCCGATGCGTGGCTAAGTATCTGCACGACAAAGGCGTGACACGCAAGAACCCCATACGTCTCCAAACCCTTTCAGGCATCAAGGTTCTCCAACTGCATCTCGATGCAGACAATAAGGTGGAGAGCGTTACGGTGGATATGGGCACACCCATCCTGCAACAACCACAGCAATTTGCCGTGAATAGTGGCAGTGCACTTGATTATGCTGTCACTGTTGATGATCGCACCTTCCAAGGCACCTTCGTCTCCATGGGCAACCCCCACTTCGTCATCTTCCTCAATGAAGATGTGGAACAATTTCCCCTCTCACACTTCGGTCCCCTTTTGGAGCACCATTTCCTCTTCCCTCAACGCTGCAACATTGAGTTTGCCCAAGTCATCGACGATGACACTTTCCGTATGCGTGTGTGGGAACGCGGTTCTGGCATTACTCTCGCTTGTGGCACTGGAGCCTGCGCCACTGCTGTAGCCGCCCATCTCACAGGCAGGGCAAGTCGTCAAAGCAACATTCAAATGGATGGTGGCACTCTCCACATCGAATGGAACGCCACCGACAACCACATCCTCATGACTGGTCCCGCAGCCATCTCCTTCGAAGGAGAAATCGAACTGGATGAATGAAAATAATCTCCGACTATTCTTTTTTCAACAACATCCATCCTTTTCGTATCCTCTCTAAACAACCTTAAACCTCTTTTTCATTTGTACCTATATTATATATATGTACAACCTTCCACTTTGTTTTTTATAGGGGCCACGACGTAGCCCCAAATGACTCCCGGAAATACGGGTATGAGTTCTGTGAGATAACGTAAGTCTCCAAGGAGACAGATAGGAGATTTACCCTGTTCTGTACCCCTTCAAAGTCGTACGTCGTTGCCACTTTGAGCCCTACGACGGAAAGCTCATGAGGGTAGCGCCGTTATGCTCATGAGCCCCACGACGGTCAGGAATAGGGAGGGCATCAAGATGTGAAAAAATGATTGTTGATAGCGCAAATTGACAGCACTTTCTTGATTTATGTCAAAATAATGCCACAAATACAAACATAAATTACATTTTGCTTTATAAAACAAGTATTTTGCTTTACCTTTGCACCGTAAATCAAAACAAACACCGACATTATGATAGGTAATTCGAAACAAATCGCTAACATTCTGTCAAATAATCAGCAGCAGAATAATCAGCAGCAGAACCAGGAGCAGAATCAGGGTCCCACTTCGCTTGCGGTGTGAATCTACCAGTCGGATAACACACAGACAACAAACACAAGCAATAATACAAAAACAACACAAACACAACATTGAGGCTGGTTCAAACTGATGAATCAGCCTCTATTATTTGAGACAAATTCTACTTATTATTAACAACACAAAACACAAACACAACATGAAAAGAATTGAAGCAATCATCCGCAAGACGAAGTTCGAGGATGTGAAAGAAGCATTGTTGCATTCGGACATTGATTGGTTTGAGTATCACAACGTGCACGGCATCGGGCAAAGCCGTGAGGAGCGCATCTATCGCGGTGTGCAATACTCGACCGACGTGATTGAACGTGTGGCACTGACCATCGTGTGCCGCGACCAGTTCGTGGAGCCGACGGTGAAGGTCATCCTGAAGGTGGCAAACACGGGCGAAATCGGTGACGGGCGCATCTTCGTGAGCGACATGATCGACACCTGGAGCATCCGCACAGGAGAGAACGGCGACACCGTATTGAGAGACAAGAAGTAAACAACGAATTTAACGGATTCAACGAATTATTATAGGTATTAACAACAACGAATTTACGAATTAGACGAATTTTTTCTTTTCAGCCGCATGGCAGTTCGTGAAATTGGTGTAATTCGTTGTAAAGAAATTAGAAGTTATGAACGAAGTAGGTATTTCACTCGATACAGTATGGATGCTGTTGGCAGCCATGTTGGTTTTCTGGATGCAACCAGGTTTTGCCCTGTGTGAGGCAGGTTTCACACGTAGTAAGAACTGTGCAAACATTCTGATGAAGAACTTTGTCGATTTCATGTTCGGCTCTCTGCTCTTCTTCTTCATCGGTTTCGGCATCATGTTTGGAAGCGACATTCTGGGTGGCTTCATCGGATTGCCCAACTGGGGTGACCTCTCTTTCTACGAGGGCGACCTCCCCGTGGAGGGCTTCCTGATTTTCGAGACGGTCTTCTGTGCCACTTCTGCCACGATCGTGAGCGGTGCGATGGCTGAACGCACGAAGTTCTCCATGTACTTGGTGTATAGTGCTTTCATCTCTCTCATCATCTATCCCGTCGAAGGTCACTGGACATGGGGTGGCGGCTGGCTTTGCAACGATGCTGCCGACAGCTTCATGATGACCACCTTCGGTGATGTGTTCCACGACTTTGCAGGTTCTGCCATTGTACACAGTGTGGGTGGTGTGCTCGCATTCATCGGTGCCATCGCATTGGGTCCCCGTCTTGGCAAGTACAGCAAGGAGGGTAAGAGTCACGCCATCCCTGGCCACAACCTCACATTGGCAGCCCTTGGCGTGTTCATCCTCTGGCTCGGATGGTTCGGTTTCAACCCTGGTAGCCAATTGGCAGCTTCTGGCGAAGTGAACCGCGTGGCCATTTCTCACGTGTTCCTGACCACGAACTTGGCAGCCGTGGCAGGCGGTGTGGCAACAATGTTCATCACTTGGCTGAGATATGGCAAACCTTCTCTCTCACTCACCCTCAACGGCATCTTGGCAGGTCTCGTAGGTATCACTGCTGGTTGCGACCTCGTTTCTCCTGTTGGTGCTGTCATCATCGGTCTCGTTTGTGGTGTCGTGCTGGTGTTCGCCATTGAGTTCATCGACCACAAGCTGCACATCGACGACCCAGTGGGTGCTTCTTCAGTGCACGGTGTTTGCGGTATCCTTGGTACCCTGATGACTGGTCTGCTTTCTACAAGCAACGGTGCCTTCTATGGTGGCGGTTGGGGTTTCTTCGCTGCTGAGTGCTTCGGAGTCCTCGTCATCGACCTCTGGGCAGCTGCATGCGGTCTCATCCTCTTCTACAGCATCAAGAAACTGCACGGTCTGCGTGTAGAACCTCGCATCGAGGAAGAAGGTCTCGACATCTACGAGCATGGAGAGAGCTGCTACAACTAAATCAAAAAGCACAATTGAAAAGTTAAATATTTGCGACGGCCATAAAAAAACAGTAACTTTGCAGTCGCATTCAAAAAAAGTAAAGGTATGAAAAAGATTTTAGTTTTTGGATTGATGCTCCTCGGAGCAACTGCCATTAAGGCACAAGAGAAAGTGGAAGCGACCATCAGTGCAGATTTTGTGAATCAATACATTTGGCGTGGTCAAGATTTGGGCAACACCTCTTTCCAACCCACATTAGGAATCGACTACAAAGGTCTTTCACTCTCTGCATGGGGCAGTGTAGGTCTCACCGAACCTGCTGACACAAAGGAATTCGACCTTACCCTCTCCTACACCATCGGAGGTCTCAATTTTGGTGTATGCGACTACTGGTTCAGCGGAGGTCTCGACCCAGAAAACCGTTACTTCAAGTATGACGCGCATGGCACCAACCACGTTTTCGAAGGGTTCATCGGTTACGATTTCGGTGTGGCATCCGTGTTATGGTGCACCAACTTCGCTGGTAACGACGGAGTGAAAAAGAACGGCGATCGCGCCTACAGTTCCTACTTCGAAGTGTCCGCACCTTTCAAACTTGCCACCTGCGATTGGTCAGCCACAGCGGGTGCAGTACCTCACCGCACCACGTATTACGGCACCAACGGTTTTGCAGTGGTCAACCTCTCACTTCGTGCGACGAAAGACATCAAGGTGACCGACTCATTCAGCATTCCAGTCTTCGGCGAGATCGCAGCCAACCCCTGCAGTCAGAAAGCTTATCTGGTCTTTGGATTAACATTGCGTCCTTAATCCGGACCTGACGAAGGGGCTGCACCAAACAAGGTGCAGCCTTTTTTGTTTTAATGTGGCAAGGAGATGCATCAAAACCGCTTTCCCTGCTACTTTTTTATGCCAAAAACAATAAAAACAAACAAAATGATAATAATTTTTGAAAATTATTGTCAAATTGTTTTGCTATTAAATATATTATTTGTAATTTTGCAAGCGAAATTAAGAAAATAAAAACATTTTGATTACCACAACACAAACATAAACAACAAAAAGACATGTGTGGATTTGTAGGAATACTCAAAACGAAAGGCGATGCCCACCAGAAGCGTGAGCAGGCATTGAAGATGTCGGCAAAGATTCGGCATCGGGGTCCCGACTGGAGTGGTGTGTTCAGCAGCGATAGATCTGTGCTGGCACATGAACGACTAGCGATTGTTGACCCGCTGTCGGGTGGACAACCCTTGTATTCAACTGATGGCAGCGTGGTGCTAGCAGTGAATGGTGAGATCTACAACCATCAGGAGATTCGACGCCGCTATGCTGGACGGTATGAATTCAAGACAGGCAGCGACTGCGAGGTCATCCTTGCACTCTATCAGGACAAGGGCGTGGACTTTCTGGACGAGTTGAGCGGCATCTTTGCGTTTGTACTCTACGACTCAAGGACGGATGACTATCTGGTGGCGCGCGACCCCATCGGTGTGATACCATTATATATAGGGCACGATCAGGACGGCACCGTCTATGTGGCAAGTGAGTTGAAAGCCCTCGAAGGACAATGTGATGAATATAAGCCCTTCCCTCCCGGACACTATCTCTCCAGTCACGAAACAACTTCCGACTCTCAACCCCAGACTTTCAACTTCAAGAAGTGGTATCAGCGCGACTGGATGCAGTATGACGGCATGAAGTGGGCGACAAGTGACCGCAAGGAGGCTGTGCAGATGGTGAAGGAGGGACTGATGGCGGCGGTGAAGCGACAGCTGATGAGTGATGTACCTTACGGAGTGCTGCTGTCGGGTGGTTTGGACAGTTCGGTGGTATCTGCCATCGCCAAACTCTATGCTGCCAAACGTATTGAAACAAATGACCAGCACGATGCGTGGTGGCCTCGTCTGCACTCGTTTGCCGTAGGACTGAAGGGTGCTCCAGACTTGGCAAAGGCGCGTGAGGTGGCGGAGCATATCGGCACGGTGCATCATGAAGTGAACTACACCATTCAGGAGGGTCTCGATGCCATCCGCGATGTGATTTACTATACGGAGACTTACGATGTGACGACAGTCCGTGCCTCCACTCCGATGTACCTTTTGGCACGTGTCATCCGCAGCATGGGCATCAAGATGGTGCTCAGCGGCGAGGGGGCTGACGAGATTTTCGGTGGTTACCTCTATTTCCACAAAGCACCCGATGCAAAGGCTTTCCACGAGGAAACGGTGCGGAAATTGGGAAAGCTGCATTTCTACGACTGTCTCCGTGCCAACAAGTCACTCATGGCATGGGGCATTGAGGGACGTGTGCCGTTCCTTGACAAGGAATTCTTGGATGTGGCAATGCGTATTGACCCTGCCTTGAAAATGTGTCCAGGAAAGACCATAGAGAAAGGTGTGGTGCGCGAGGGCTTTGCCCAC
Source organism: Bacteroidaceae bacterium (assembly GCA_024688885.1). Lineage (GTDB taxonomy): Bacteria > Bacteroidota > Bacteroidia > Bacteroidales > Bacteroidaceae > Minthosoma. Next base: position 135,888 of record JAILDV010000010.1, read on the forward strand.
ATGCTGCCCGAAAGCATTGCATGGCGACAGAAAGAGCAGTTCAGCGACGGTGTGGGCTACTCATGGATTGACACGCTGAAGAAGGTGACTGCAGAGGCGGTGACAGACGAGCAGATGGCGCATGCTGCCGAACGGTTTCCCATCAACCCACCACTCTGCAAGGAGGAATACTACTACCGCAGCATCTTCGAAGAGCACTTCCCCAGCGCATCGGCTGCACGGAGCGTGAACCAAGAGGCTTCGGTGGCTTGCTCCACTGCCATCGCTCTGGAATGGGACACTGCCTTCAAGAACATGAATGACCCCAGCGGACGTGCCGTGAAGGGAGTGCATGAACAAGCATACTAGTGAGGAGTTGACAGTTAAAAGGTTCTTAACTCTTAATTCTAAACTCTTAATTCTAAACTCTTAATTAATTCATAACCCACATAACACAAACACAACTATGAGCAAACTGAGATTTGACGTGGTGCAGGATGCTTTCAAGAAGAAGGCGGTGCCTGCTGAGAGTCCAGCCGAGAGGACTTCCAAGTATTTCGGCGAATTGGTTTTTGACCGCGAGAAGATGCACAAGTATCTGAGCACGGACACGTATGAGGCACTCATCGACTGCATCGACAACGGACATCAACTTGACCGCGCCATTGCTGACGAGGTGGCTGACGGCATGAAGACTTGGGCTATGGAGCATGGTGTGACGCATATCACACACTGGTTCCAGCCACTGACCGAGGGTACTGCCGAGAAGCATGACTCACTGATGGAGTATGACGGCAAGGGCGGTATGTTGGAGGAGTTTGGCGGTAAGTCACTCATTCAGCAGGAGCCTGATGCAAGTTCGTTCCCAAGTGGTGGTATCCGTGCCACTTTCGAGGCTCGTGGGTACACAGCATGGGACCCTACGTCTCCTGTTTTCATTCAGGATGACACGCTCTGTATCCCAACTGTTTTCATCTCTTACACAGGTGAAGCCCTCGACTACAAGACTCCATTGAAGAAGTCTCTGAAGGCCGTGAGCGATGCTGCTGTGCCTATCTGTCAGATGTTCGACCCGAAGGTGAAGAAGGTGTATTCTTACCTCGGATGGGAGCAGGAGTACTTCCTCGTGGATGAGGATCTCTATGCTGCACGTCCCGACCTGATGTTGACAGGCAGAACCCTGATGGGACATGAATCTTCGAAGAACCAGCAGTTGGATGACCACTACTTCGGTGCCATCCCTTCAAGAGTGATGGAGTTCATGAAAGACGTGGAGATTGCCGGCTATCGTCATGGCATTCCATTGAAGACACGCCATAACGAGGTGGCTCCCAACCAGTTTGAGTTGGCTCCTATCTATGGCGAGACCAACCTCTCGAACGACCAGAACCAGATGATGATGAACCTGATGAACCAGATTGCCCGCAAGCATGGCTTCGTACTTCTGTTGCACGAAAAACCTTTCGCTGGCATCAACGGTTCAGGTAAGCACAACAACTGGTCATTGGGCACCGACACAGGCACCCTGTTGCTGGCTCCTGGCAAGGATGCGATGGGCAACCTCCAGTTCGTCACTTTCTTCGTGAACGTGCTGGTGGCTGTGCAGAAGCACAATGCACTGCTGAAAGCCTCTATCGCCACGGCGACCAACGCTCACCGACTGGGCGCGAACGAGGCTCCTCCAGCCATCATCTCCTCCTTCTTGGGCGACACGATGACGAAGGTGCTGCGCAAGTTGCTCGAAGTGCCTTCCGACACGCCAATTGAGATTGCCGGCAAGAAAGGCGCATCAGTAGGACTGGTGGAAATTCCTGAAATCTTCATCGACAACACCGACCGCAACCGCACCAGCCCATTCGCTTTCACAGGCAACCGCTTCGAGTTCCGTGCCGTGGGTTCGAGTGCCAACTGTGCAGGTGCCATGACTACGCTCAATGCAGCCGTAGCTGAACAGCTCACCGCTTTCAAGGCTGCTGTAGATAAGGAACTGGCTGCTGGAAAATCTATGAACATCGCCTTCATGGACGTACTGAAACCTCTCATTTCCAGCATCATCGACACTGTCTGCTTCGACGGCAACGGCTACACCGATGCATGGAAGGCTGAGGCTAAACGTCGTGGATTGGACACGGAAATCTGTGTGCCACGCATGTTCGACGAGTTCACCAAACCTGCTTCTGTCGAGATGTTCACCAAGACAGGTGTCTATACTGAAGCAGAACTGGTTGCCCGCAACGAGGTGAAGTGGGAGACCTACACGAAGAAGGTGCAGATTGAGGCTCGTGTGATGGGACGCATGGCACTGAACCACATCATCCCTGCAGCCCTCGCCTACAAGACTCGTCTGCTCAACATCGTCACCCAGCTCAAAGCCCTCTACCCTGAAGACTTCGAGACGATGGCAGAGACCGAGCTGACCCTGCTCCAGCGTGTGACCAAACTCATCGAGGAGGTGCGCACCAAGTGTGCAGCCATGGTCGATGCCCGCAAGGCAGCCAACAAGATTGAGGACGAGAAGGAGAAGGCACTCGCTTACTACGACATCGCCGAATCCCTCTTCGCCATCCGTCGTCCTATCGACAAACTGGAAGAGGTGGTTGACAACGACCTCTGGCCACTTCCAAAGTACCGCGAACTGCTGTTCATCAACTGATGTGAATCAGGAGAGAAATCTCAAATAAACCCATTAAGAATGTATCCCTCAGGCATTGGCAACCGATGCTTGAGGGACTTTTTATGGATTGGACGAAACCATTTCATGCCATTTTTCCCGAAAATTGAACGGGGAAAGTGTTCCTTTCCATTTTTTTCCCTAAATTTGTGGCATCGTTCACACTTTTCCAGCCTATCAATATGCAGACCAAAACATTTTATCTTCCAATCCTGTTCATCCTTTTCCTTTGTTGCCCCACTCTTCTGATGGCAGATGAATGGGACGAGAACCTATACAGACAAATTGAGGCAAGCATTTCGCTGCCCACCATCGGGCAAAACGAGGTGACAGTCAGCCGCTTTGGAGCCAGCGAAACAGCATCGGCAGCCAAGAACCAACGTGCCATACAGCGCGCCATCGACCACTGCACCAAACGAGGAGGTGGCAAGGTGGTGGTGCCTGCCGGGCAAAGGCTACGAACAGGAGCAATAGAGATGAAGAGTGGCGTGAACCTATGCATAGAGGAAGGTGCTGTGTTGGAATTTGTGTTTGAACCAGCCCTATACCCCATTGTGGAGACCTCATGGGAGGGGCTCGACTGCTACAATCTTTCCCCTTGCCTTTATGCTTTCAAGGCTAAAGACATTGCTATAAGTGGCAAGGGAACCATTGACGGTGGTGGTAACAAGGAGACATGGTGGCCATGGTGCGGTGCCCCCAAATATGGTTGGAAAGAAGGCATGACCAGTCAAAAGAATGGAGGTCGTGCCCGTCTGTTGAAGAATGGCGAGGATGGCGAACCCATGACAGACAAGAAAGGCAGACGTTCTGCCCTAAGAACTTTCACTGCCAATGACGGAATGCGTCCCCAACTGGTGGGTTTCAACCAGTGTGAGCGTGTTTTGATAGAGGATGTGACCTTGCTGAGTTCCCCATTCTGGGTCATTCATCCACTGAAATGTGTGGATGTAACCGTAAGAGGAGTGCACATCAACAATGATGGTCCTAACGGTGACGGATGTGACCCTGAATCGTGCAATCGTGTACTGATTGAACATTGCTTCTTCAACACAGGCGATGACTGCATTGCCATTAAAAGTGGAAGAAATCGGGATGGAAGAACACGTGGCATACCAAGCCAGAACATCATCATTCGTCATTGCGAGATGAAAAACGGGCATGGCGGTGTGGTGATTGGTTCTGAAATCAGTGGTGGATGCAAAAACGTGTTCGCCCATGACTGCGTGATGGATTCTCCCAACCTCGACCGTGTCTTGCGCATCAAGACCAACTCATGCCGAGGCGGTGTGATTGAACACATCAACTTACGAGACATCAAGGTTGGGCAATGCGGCGAATCTGTGCTGAAAATCAATCTGGACTATGAGAACAAGGAAATGTGCTGTCGTGGCTACTACCCTACCGTGAAAAACGTGTTGATGGAAAATGTGACGTGCGAGAAATCAAAATATGGTGTACAAATCATCGGGTTGGACGAAGACACGTTTGTACAGGACATCACGGTGAGGAACTGCCACTTCAATGGTGTGCAGCAAGGCAACACCATCACAGGCAAGACACAGAACATCGTGTTTGACCATCTCTTTGTCAACGGTTCTATGTGCCTGCAGGAAAAGCCCTACCAGCACTACAGTGAATGGATGACTTATTCCGAAATGCAAAGGGTGCCCAAAAGTTTCCTGTTAGACTTCTCCACAAAACCCAAATGGAGTTACGTGATGGGCATCGAACTCGAAGCCATGCTCGACACCTACCTACAATATGGCGGGCAGCGCATCAAAGACTACTGCCAAGAATATACTGACACGATGATTGACACAAGTGGCAGAATCAGAGGTTACAAGTTGAAAGATTACAATCTTGACAACATCCGAACAGGGCACTTTGTTGCACGCATGTATCAGCAACATCCCGAAGCCAAGAATCTGCTCGCCATGAAGACCCTGATGAAACAGCTGTCCCAACAGCCCCGCACCGAGGCAGACCATGTCTTCTGGCACAAAGCCATCTACAGTTATCAGGTATGGCTCGACGGCATCTTTATGGGGCTCCCCTACTACACCCTCTCCGCATCCATGCTGCTCAAGCCTCAGGAAGCAAAGAAAGTGTACGACGATGCTGTCGAACAGGCAAAAACCACCTACGAGCGAACCCTTGACCCTCTCACAGGCCTCAATCGCCACGCATGGGACGAAACCCGGCAAATGTTTTGGGCTGACACAACCACAGGACTGAGCCAGCATTGTTGGGGACGCGCACAAGGATGGTACACAATGGCTCTCATAGAATTGCTGGACGTGTTGCCAGAGGATTATGAAAGACGTGCCGAAGTGATTGAACTGCTGAAAAAAGATTTGGATGCAGTGGTGAAATGGCAAGACAAAAATACAGGCGTGTGGTTTCAAGTGATGGATGCTCCCCAACGTGAAGGCAACTATCTCGAAGCCACTTGCTCCTCCATGTTTGCCTACGTGCTTCTGAAAGCCTATCGGAAAGGGTACGTCAGCAGTGCCTATCGGGATGCAGGCATCCGTGCCTACAAGGGCATCATCAACCACTTCGTCAGAGTGAATGCAGACCACACCCTTTCGCTCACTCGTTGCTGCTCGGTGGCTGGATTAGGTCCTGGCATCAGCCCTCAAGTGCTCAAGGCGGCTCCTGACGTAAAAGAGAATCTGCGACGCGACGGCTCCTTTGACTACTATATCTCAGAACCCATCCGCGACAACGACGCCAAAGGTGTTGGTCCCTTCATCTGGGCATCGCTGGAAATGGAGGCGCTCGGCTACAACACTAACAACACACTTGCCACCGAAAAACAATAAAGAACATGAAGACCGTACAGAAGAAAGCCATCATCATCGGAGCCACATCGGGCATCGGACTCGAAATGGTGAAGGTGCTCACCGCACAAGGCTGGCAGGTGGGCATTGCTGGTCGTCGGCAAGAACGACTGCAGCAGATTCAGAGCAAGAACCTCGATGTGGTTGCCACCGAGTGCATCGACATCACCAAAGAGGATGCCCCTCGCCATCTCCTCACCCTCATCGGAAAGACGGGAGGCATGGACCTCTATTTTCATAGTGCCGGAGTCGGTTACCAAAACCCTGCCCTCGACATGGAAAAGGAGATGGCAACCGTTGCCACCAACGTGACAGGTTTCACCCAAATGGTCGATACCGCCTTCCACTACTTCATGGAGCATCCCGAACAGGAAGCCCACCTCGCCGTCATCAGCAGCATTGCTGGCACACGAGGATTAGGTGCTGCCCCTGCTTATTCCTCCACCAAACGCTACATCAACCACTACCTCGAATGTCTCACCCAACTCTGCCACATCCGAGGCATCCATCACATCCACCTCCACGACATTCGTCCTGGCTTTGTCCGCACTCCCCTCCTTTCCGACGGACACCGCTACCCTCTCCAACTCGACCCGCACCGCGTTGCCCTCTCCATCGCCAAAGGCATCCGTGCCAACCGCTCCATCATCACCATCGATTGGCGCTACCGCCTCCTCGTCTTCTTCTGGCGACTTGTTCCCCGATGGCTGTGGGTGAGGTTGAAGGTGGCATCTAAATGAAAAAACTTGATGCTCCGTTCATTTTTTTTACGTTATTTCTTCTATTCTCAGAAAAATGCCGTATCTTTGCCCCTTGAAAAAAGCTACCGATTATGACAACAATGACTTTACAAATCCCTAATGCCCAAGTGGGCTGGTTTGAACAGATGGTTCAGTCGATGGGATGGAGAATGATAAAAAAGGTTTCTTCCAAGACTGGTGTGCAGACTCCGAAGCGTGTTTATGAAAAGGAAGTGGATGAATTGCTTCGCATGTTCAAAACTGACAAAATTTCACAAGAAGAAGTTGATAAAGAATGTGAACTCGTAAGAGAAGAGTTGTACAATGCCGCGCAAGAAAACTAAAATCATTATTGATACAAATCTCTGGATTTCATTCCTAATAGGTCTGAAGACCTCTTCTGCCATCCGTAATATTTTGACAGATCAAACTGTTTGTATTGTAATGACAGAAAGGCTTGAAAAAGAGATTATGGCTGTTGCCACTCGCCCCAAGTTTAGCCGATATTTTGACCCTAATGCTTGCCATCAGTTGCTTTCTTTCCTTCGTCAGCGTTCCGACAACTACCTCATCCACAAGATTCCTCAACGATGCAGAGACCCCAAAGATGACTACCTTTTGGAACTTGCACAAGTATCCGATGCAGATATCCTTGTGACTGGTGACAAAGATTTGCTTGACCTGCGCACTTTCGGAATATGTAAAATCCTTACATTAGCAGAATTCAAGAATCTATTTTTGTAACAACACCTTCCTTTTTAGGATGCAAGAAAACTTAATCTATAATAATCTATAACAAATAGAGATATAAACATACATGAACGGATAGACCGACATAACATGACATAAAGAAGCGTTGACTTTTTGATTCTTAGTTCAGAAATTTCGCCAAAATATCTCGCAAGAATAAAAGAGTTGATGCTCGCGTTTTTAGGCGCGGGCTGAAACTTGTATCTGCGAGAACGGCGTTTGGCGATGCCTCTGAACTGGATGCACTGAATCAGACTCGCGCCGTTATTTTTTCGCCAAACTATATAATCATGAACAAGAAAACAATTATTACCATCTTTTTATCCGCAATGATGCTCTTTCTGTTGAGTGCATGCAACGGCAACGACATCACGGACACCTATTGGCGCAACGACAAGACGGGCGAGTGGCTGATAGGACTGACCGATGACGGAGTGATTTACGACAGCAAGGTGTGGGGCATCTCGAAGATGGACGAAAGAGATGGTACTTACACCATACAGGCAAACTATGGCATGAACAGCCTTGACATCAACATCGGCAGTGAACAGAACGGCAAGCGCACCATCACCATTGGTGACAAACAGTATGATTGCAGCCTCATCGACAACGGCTGGTATCTGCCCGACTATCCAGAGAAAGACACATGCACCACGTTTGCTAACAACAATTATCGCGAGGGCGACAGCGTGACCATCATCGGATGGGTGCGTCCTCTGCCTGCAGTCATTAACTGGCTGAAGAACAAGGCAGAGGGGAAAGAGGGGAATAGCAATGAGGTGTCCGTCGAGATGATGGCCAACATCCTGACAGACGAAGTGCCATCGTTCACGGCACCGATAGACTCCTACAACCATTTCGAACTGCGGATACCGATAGAGAACACAACATCCTTCTATCTGGATGGTGCCCATTGGTCAGCGAGAGTGGTGGCAGAACCCAACGAGACGTACTTCCTAATGATTGACCTACTGAACAGGAAGAAGCTCTTCATGGGCAAGAATGCCCGTTTGCAGAACGAGGTCAATGCCCACGACATCTCCATCCACTCATACGGTGGGGAGAGATTGGAGAAGATGGGGACAGTCATGGACATCCTCGACAGCGTCAGGATGCAGACAAAAGAGACCATGCAGCAACTGGACGAAGTGTGCCGCCAGCATTCCACCCTCTCAGAACGGTACCGTGTCTTCTATCGCAACAAGATATTGACTAACTACGCCCGCATCTTGACACAGGGCATGTATCTTGCGCCCAACTATAAGGTGCCCGAGGAATACAGCAAGGCGGTGGAAGAGGAGTATTGGAAAGAATTTGCCGAGCCATATACGATGGATGCATACACATTCTCGCAGTTCTTCAAAGACTATGCTTTCCTTCTGAATAATACGGCTCAGGACAAGATTGACTTTTCAATGAAATGGATCATGGATCAAGCCGAGAGGGACGGCATCGTCAACTTGTCAGCCAAAGACAGGGAAGCCATCAGGCAGTACGACGAGGCATATCCCACATATTGGGAGAAAAGACAAAACGCTCCAGACAGCGTGCAAGAGAAGTTGATTGACGATGAATTTGGCAAGAACGACTTTGTGAAAGCCGTGGTCGCCATACAGAATCGAAGCCCTAAATACGAAGACTACTCACTCCAAAAATTCAGGAAACGCGAATTGGAGCAGATGGTGAAAGAAATGAACGAGCACGAATGGTCAGTGACGGCGCAAGACATCATGCTCTGCCGACTCATCCGCCAAGACATCGACTGGAGCCGCAAGCCGCTCAGCAAGGAGATTCTCGCTTTTGCCGACGAGCATATCCACATGCCCATAGCCCTCCACGCCGTGCATACCATCAACGACAAATATGAGCAGATAGGCAAAAGCAAACTCTCGAACGAGGACCACATAAAATCGAACGATGCCGTGAAGAACATGAGCGACGGCGAGAAGATTTTCCGCAAAATCATTGAGCCTTACAAGGGCAAAATCATCCTCGTCGATATTTGGGGCACATGGTGTGTTCCCTGCAAGAAGCGCCTTTCCCACTCTCAGGAGGAATACGAGCGACTGAAAGACTTCGACATCGTTTATCTCTACCTCTGCAACCACAGCAGCGACGAGTCGTGGAAGAACGTCATCAAGGAGTACAAGGTGGAAGGCAAAAATGTGGTTCACTACAACCTGCCCGACGAGCAGCAGAGTGCCGTAGAAAACTATATCGGCGTGAACGGTTACCCCACCTACAAACTCATTGACCGCGACGGCACACTGCTCGACGTCAATGCCGACCCGATAGACCTTGACGCACTTGCAGACTTGTTGGAAAGAATAAAGACTGTCGAAAAGAAATAGCACTTGTAACAATTTGAGCATCAATTGTGCGCACCGTGCGCTTCTCATTTCGCACACCCAGCGCATAATATTACGGGCACTCAGCGCATGTTATTTCGCGCTGAGTGCCCGTAATTCTATAATAATGCTGATTACCAAAGCAACCCGTTCAATCCAAGTTCTCCTTCAAGGTCTTCAAAGTCTGGCATTTCTTTAGCTGCTGGAATAAGGCTTCCACCAGTGTCCACACCGCCAAAGCCTGGTGCTCCTGGTATACCACTACCTCCTACGCCACTGGCGCACAATGGCAACATGTCCTTCATTGTCACTTGCTCCATCTGGGGAGCCATATATGTCTTTTTCATGAGTTTGTCCTCCTATCACTTAATTAAAACTTTCTTACCATCTACGATGTAAACACCCTTCTCTGTTGGCATGAGTCTTATTATATCTGTATCTACATCAGGTGTGAAGAATAAGGGAGCAAGAAGTGTTTTCCGAAAGCAACTATCAGATATTCGTTTCCGATTTATCGCCACTTTCATAATATTGACAATCTTCTATATTGTACTTCCAATTGACAATAATAAAGAAATACTTAATATCGCCCAAATACGTGATGTGACAATCAGAATAAGCTGTCATTATTTCATGGTTATTTGTCTTTTTGCTGGCATCATCTATTATATTGTAAACTATTACTCGATACAGAATTCTGTTTACGAATTGGAAGATAGAATTGACCAAGGAAAATAAGCAATTAAGACCTATAGCGTGACAACAATATGGAACAGAAATTCGGGAAAACAGTATTGACATTGAGGCGCTGCGCGAGTTTTGCGAGCGCGAGGGCAAGGAGGTGACTTACCGCAAGGGCGACCAACTGGAGCGCGAGGGTGACCCGGCGCGGTGGTTCGCTTTTGTCACTGAAGGAGGTTTCAAATATGTGAAATATGGCATGAGCGATGACAAGGCACATATCACGTGGTTCTCGTTTGAAGGTGAGTTCGTGTACGACTATCCCACATTTCTCTATGGCCGTTCGTCACAAGCTACGATTGAGGCGATGGTGCCCAGCCGTGCACTGAAGGTTACGGGTCAGCAATTAGAACAATTCTTCCATTTTTCCATGGCACTTTCGATGACTGGTGCCATATCATAATACTTGTATTCAGCCAACCGTCCACCAAAGATGACATCTGTCTCCATGTCTGCCAGTGCTTTGTACTTCAGATACAGTTTGTTGTTTTCTTCGTCATTGATGGGATAGTAGGCTACCATGCCCTGCTTGTACTCCGTAGGATACTCACGGGTGATTACTGTTTTCGGATTCTGTTCCGCCGCATCCCCGAAAGTCTCAAAGTGCTTATGCTCGATAACACGCGTGTATGGAGTTTCTATGTCTGTATAGTTCATGAGTGCTACCCC
>JAILDV010000062.1 GCA_024688885.1 Bacteroidaceae bacterium
TTTGATTGGTCTTTCGCTCCTACCCGCAGCTCATCCGGAAGCTTTTCAACGCTTATCGGTTCGGCCCTCCATCCAGCGTTACCTGGACTTCAGCCTGGCCACGGGTAGATCACCTGGTTTCGCGTCTGCCGAAACGTACTATCATCGCCCTCTTCAGGCTCGCTTTCACTGCGGCTGCGCGCCTCATGGCGCTTAACCTCGCACGTCACGGCAACTCGTAGGCTCATTATGCAAAAGGCACGCCATCACGGAACAAAAGTCCGCTCTGACAGCTTGTAGGCGCACGGTTTCAGGAACTGTTTCACTCCCATGCTATGGGTGCTTTTCACCTTTCCCTCACGGTACTTGTCCACTATCGGTCTCGGGAGAGTGTTTAGCCTTGGCGGATGGGCCCGCCGGATTCACGCGGGGTTCCACGTGCCCCGCGCTACTCAGGGTACCGCTATGCTTCGCCATCCTACGGGTACCGGACTATCACCGTCTGCGGTGTGACTTTCCAGACACTTCCCCTCGTTTGGTTCTTGCAATCTCGCGGCCCTACAACCCCGCCGGAACCGGAATCCCGGCGGTTTGGGCTCTTCCCCGGTCGCTCGCCACTACTGGGGGAATCACGTTTTGTTTTCTCTTCCTCTGGGTACTAAGATGTTTCAGTTCCCCAGGTTCGCCTCCACCATCAAGGTGGATGGCAGTCCGTCAGACTGCCGGGTTGCCCCATTCGGGTACCTCCGGATCAAAGGCCGCTTGCGCCTCCCCGGAGCTTTTCGCAGCTTGCCGCGCCCTTCATCGCCTTCCCGAGCCACAGGCATCCGCCGTGCGCCCTTTCATGCTTTCGCCTGCCCCGCAACCTGAACGGCGCGGGGCGCATACCTTGGAATTGCTCTTTTCTGTTGAGTGAGTTAGGAATCTACTCAGTTTTCTCTTCTGTTCCAACATGTCAATGACCGAATGTCCCTTTGGAAGGGAACCAAGTGGAGAATAACGGATTCGAACCGTTGACCCCCTGCTTGCAAAGCAGGTGCTCTAGCCAGCTGAGCTAATCCCCCGGTGGTGGTTCATGGTTCACGGTTCATGGTTCACGGTTTTTTCCAACCATTGACCTTTAACCCTTAACCCTCAACCAATCCCTGGTAGTCCCTGGCAGACTTGAACTGCCGACCTCCACATTATCAGTGTGGCGCTCTAACCAACTGAGCTAAGAGACTGTCGGCTTTCCACCAACTACCTGCCGGTATATCATCTAGACTGCGAACTTGCAAACTTCTATCTTTCAACTGTCAACTGTCAACTTCAAACTGTCAACTTTCAAACGAACCTTCGGCAGGAGAGCCTGCCGCTCTCCAGAAAGGAGGTGTTCCAGCCGCACCTTCCGGTACGGCTACCTTGTTACGACTTAGCCCCAATCACCTGTATCGCCCTCGGCCGCGCGTCGCCGCTACGGACTTCAGGCGCCCCAGGCTTTCATGGCTTGACGGGCGGTGTGTACAAGGCCCGGGAACGTATTCACCGCGCCATGGCTGATGCGCGATTACTAGCGAATCCGGCTTCGCGGAGTCGGGTTGCAGACTCCGGTCCGAACTGGGAGGGGATTTCATGATTCGAACGGCGTCGCCGCCGTCCAGCTCGCTGTGCCCCCCATTGTAACACGTGTGTGGCCCCGGACGTAAGGGCCGTGCTGATTTGACGTCATCCCCGCCTTCCTCACGCCTTGCGGCGGCAGTGCCGCCGGAGTCCCCGGCATCACCCGATGGTAACCGGCGGAAGGGGTTGCGCTCGTTATGGCACTTGAGCCGACACCTCACGGCACGAGCTGACGACAACCATGCAGCACCTACATGCATGCCCGAAGGAAGGAGGCGTCTCTGCCTCCCGTCATGCACATTTCAAGCCCGGGTAAGGTTCCTCGCGTATCATCGAATTAAACCACATGTTCCTCCGCTTGTGCGGGCCCCCGTCAATTCCTTTGAGTTTCACCGTTGCCGGCGTACTCCCCAGGTGGAACACTTAACGCTTTCGCTGGGGGACTCACCCATAAAGGGCAAATCCCGAGTGTTCATCGTTTACCGCGCGGACTACCAGGGTATCTAATCCTGTTTGATACCCGCGCCTTCGAGCATGAGCGTCGTTAACGGGCCGGAAGGCTGCCTTCGCGATCGGAGTTCTTCGTGATATCTATGCATTTCACCGCTACACCACGAGTTCCGCCTTCCCTTCCCGCAACCAAGGGGAGCAGTTCGCGCCGCTGTACGGGGTTGAGCCCCGCGCTTTCACGGCACGCTTGCACCTCCGCCTGCGCTCCCTTTAAACCCAATAAATCCGGATAACGCCCGGACCTTCCGTATTACCGCGGCTGCTGGCACGGAATTAGCCGGTCCTTATTCACGGGATACCTGCAAATGCCCACACGTGGGCAACTTTATCCTCCCGCAAAAGCAGTTTACAACCCGTAGGGCCGTCATCCTGCACGCTACTTGGCTGGTTCAGCCTCTCGGCCATTGACCAATATTCCTCACTGCTGCCTCCCGTAGGAGTCTGGCCCGTGTCTCAGTGCCAGTGTGGGGGACCTTCCTCTCAGAACCCCTGCGGATCGTCGCCACGGTGGGCCGTTGCCCCGCCGTCAAGCTAATCCGACGCGTCCCCATCCCTCGCCTCGTTTCATGGCGCTCCCATGCGGAAACGCCACCTATCGGGTCTTAATCCTCATTTCCAAGGGCTATCCCCGGGCGGGGGGCAGGTTGGACACGCGTGCCTCACCCATTCGCCGGTCGCCATCAGAGCTTGCAAGCAAGCTCCATGCTGCCCCTCGACTTGCATGTGTTAGGCCTGTAGCTAGCGTTCATCCTGAGCCAGGATCAAACTCTTCACTGTAATATTCTATTCTTAGTAATCTGTCTGACCGGACAGGATCTCCTGCTCCATTGTTCGTTTATGTCGTATAAAAGGAATGACTTCTTGCTTGGCGCCTAATTTGCGAAAAACACACTAGGCGCGCTGCTTGTCTTCTGTTCTGTTCGCAGTCTGTCAAAGAGCTAT
>JAILDV010000060.1 GCA_024688885.1 Bacteroidaceae bacterium
TTCATTTCATGCTCTCCCTTGGGGATTGCGTAGAACATGGGGTTCATTGCCCCTTCTCCCTTGAACACCGTCTTCTCGAGTGTCTTGCACTTGAAGCCCGTTGTCTGCTCGGTAAGCACACCCAGCGTATAGTCTGGGGTGCTCACCTGCCTGTTTAATCTAAAGCGTACCATGCTTGCCTCCTTTCTTGAGTTTTACAAAATAGTTGCCAGTTTTATCAATCATTCTGTTTTGATACCAAAGTGAAATCACCTTTCTTACAGGCGTCTTGATGCAGGCACGTTGAAGAACCACACGAAGTTCGTCTTTTGTGAACTCTTTAGGCATCTTGTTGAATATTTCTGCCTGTGGCACTCCTGTCTTTCTGACTTCTTGTTGCAGTTCGTTGTATCTCTGCCCAAACTGATACAGGCTATTCCTCAAATCCACAGCACAGAACCACTTCACAAAGTTCGTGATAATCCGCTGCTCTCTCTTCGTCACGTTGGCATACAAGCCATGACACAGCAACGCCAAACGGAAACCCTTCACAGCTGCGCGCCTCCTAAATACATCCCTTGCCTCGTTCAGCGTCTCCGCACTCTTGATGCGCTCTTCTTCCAGCCAATCCAAAAGTGGCTTATGAATATAGGAGAGGTCAACGTGCTCGAAAGGCTGGAACTCATACTGCTCAGCGATGACCTTGTCCAGTTCCGCAGCCTCCACATCCTGCAAGTCCTCCCTGTCAAACGTCAGGGGCAGCTTGTAGTTCTTCATCTCCAGCCTTGCAAGGATGTTCTTGATTTGCAGCTTGTCCTTGCTGTTGAAAGGCTTCCAGGGCACAAACTTCGCAAACGTCTGGTTCTCTATCGGGCACACCGAGAAGCGTGTCACAAGTCCGTCCTCCACATTGCGGAAAAACCTGTCAATCTGGTCTTGCGTGCTCGTGAACAGCAGGTTCATGAACATCTGCACCTCACCCTTGAACGTGTTCACGCTCTTGTAGTATTGTCCGTAGTAGCCATTGTCCCACGTCACACGCCACAAGTCGCTCTTGTCGCCCCCTGCACTCTTGTTGCCCTTTGCGAACGTGTCCAGCTCCTCAGCCTCAATATACATGTGATGCCCCTTGTTGTCCCTCATCTTCGTGAGCAGTTCAGGAATGGAGATGAGCGGTTTCACGATTCTCACCGACACATGAGGCTGTTCCTCGCCCTTGTCATTCGCACCCTTGTTCTTCATGGTCTCAGCCCACATCGCTTCCCTCACGTTGCTGATTTCATCCCTTTTCCTCAGGTTCTGCAAGAGTGCGCTCAGACGCTTGATGAACGACTTGCCCGATGAAGGTGGTGCGAACAGCAGGCTTATGAACTCTGTGCTCTGCTCCGAGTCGTCAAAGTAGGTGGATCGGAGATGGGAGGTGAGAGTGCCCAGAATTGGAAGAAGGGCAATGACAGTGGGGACTTTGAAGTCCTCGGGGGCTGCGTTGACGTATTGCCGAAAGATGGGAGGCAAGGCAGGCATGGGAGGCAGAGGTTCAGCCTTCGCCTCCTCCTCATTCCCCATGCGGTTGCGCTCAGCCAGCAAGCCCTTATTCTTCAGCCAGAAGTACAGCCTACTGTCTAACTTGATTTGTCTGTTCGATGAAGTCAGGCTCACGCATTGCTTCCAAGTTTCCTCAATAGGCAAACCAAATGTGGGCAGAACTGCATGAAGGATTTTCGGGTCATTATTCGCAAGGTTGCGGAACATCACTACCATATTATTGTAGAAGGTGTGACGGGTTCCCTCCACAGGCTCGCCACCCGTTTCCTTGATGTAGTCTTCCACTATCTGCGCCAAAGGAAAATCGTTGTACTTGAAAGCCTTCAAATGCTCGTCATTCGCAAGAATCTCGCCCACCTGAGTTTTCTCGTTGGAGAACTTCTCAGTTGTGCCCGTCACCTTATACTGCTTCATCATCTCCAATGAGATATCAGGCACTTCATCGAAGAGCTTGTCTGTATAGAGGATGTATTCTGCAGGCACAAGGTAGGAGAGTCTTGAAAGGTCTTTGCAGGCAGGGTCAACCTTGCCGAAGCTGTCGAGCTTCAAATCACGCACACACCTTTCAATGGTTTGTTCCATCCCATCAGCGTGACAGCAGACCAACAGGCGCAAACCCCTCCCCGAAGGTGTGATATGCACCAGACGCACATACAGCCTCTCCAACTCTGGCTTCATCTTCTCCACCCATCCAAGCATCTCCTCCCTCTCCAAGAACTCGCCGCCTTCCTCACCGCATGGTCTCTCCTCCCCCCTGGGGGAGGCTGGGAGGGGGCTATCTATATCAATCATGACCAATCCCGTAGGGGTGGCGTTCTCCTTGCTTCTGGTCAAGTCTCCCACCGTACCCATCGGCATCATGGCGGGAAGCTTGTCCTTCTTGCTCTTGTCGTGAGTCTTGGCAATTTCCTCGCACACCTTCTTGATTTCGGTATTCTCCTCAAGAAAGTTGTACATGTCTGCCAACGACTTCCACGAAGTCGTCGGCTTGACACTTTTGTTGTTGTTATACACGTCTATTTTCATGGCTACATCATGATTTGAATGTCATACACTTGGCACTTCTGGAACCGTTTCGCCTCGCCATTCCTCTCATAGTTCTTCACCGAGAACCCGCACCGGAACTCCATGCGCTTGTTCGCCTCCTTCTGAGCCTTCACGTTCGCGATGTACTCAGGATTGCCGACATTCAGCTCAGCCATGATGTCGTCGGCACGCTCCTTTCCATCGTGCCCGATGAACGGGACAGTTAACACTAACGGGTAAGTCTCCATCTGGTTACCCTCCTTGGTGTTCCACGCTCTGGAAGCACCAATCTCCTTAATAAAACCTTGAATAATCATTTTGATAATTGAGAATTGATAATTGAGAGTTTAGAGTTTAGGGTTTAGAGTTTAGGGTTTAGGGTTGAGAGTTGACAGTTGAGAGTTGACAGACTCATCTTCCATCTTCCATCGTACATCATACATCGTACATCGTACATGCTTACACCCCGCATGGTTCTCTCCCCCTTGGGGGAGTCGGAGGGGGCTTCCCTTTCCATTCCTTTTAACTCCCTTTCCATTCCTTTCTTTTCCTTTATTTCACATACGCAATGAGTTTTGACAGCACCCATGCGAAGCGTTCTGCAGCCCTGCCCACAGAGAACTCTGCCTTCTCGAAGTTGATTTTCACCTGCCACATCCTCCTGCTTTCAGAGAGTTTGAAGAAAGGTGTTTCAAGAACTGTGTGCAGATTTCCGGGCTTTGTGCCTTGCTGATACGCGGTGAACTGCACCTGACCATACTCGTTCAGAATAGCTGAGCCTCTGTAAGCGACTCCTTGCTTTAATGTCATTTTCTTCATGTTGAACAATTTGTTTAATGGGTTGTTAATAGTTGTGCCGATGGTAGGAAATTCATCGCGTAGCATCTGATACGAGAGGCAAGTAATGATTTTGCTTCGAATCTCAAAGCCTTGTAGATTGTTGTCTTGTGTGTCAGAGGAAAGGATTCTTTCAACTTCCCCACATCTGCCTTGTCTGTAATGATAATTTTTCTCATGCTGTAGCAAATTTGAAAATCGCTTCATTCATCATTGCTTCCATTGTCTTTCGGCTCAGGATGCCCTTTTCCATGCCAATCCAGAGATAGCACGTGGTTAACATCCTATCCACTGCCACACATCCAGTCATGTGTGCTACCCGATGGCAGGTGAAGTCCAGCAGGTTATCCGCAATCTCCAACTGCATGTTTTCGTCGAATCCGTACAACACTTCGTTCAACAGTTTGCAGAGTTCAGGACTGAGTTTGTCTTCCAAACAATCCATGACAAACTTGGCTGTGCCGTCCATCTTTGCCCCAATTCTCAGATTGTTTTTAACCAACTTCACATGCTTGGTGAAGTAAGGTTGCAAAAAATTTTGTTTCTTCATAATTGATATAATTTAATTATTAATAAATTTTGATTACTTCCATCAGCGGTCAAGGGGATTGCAGCGCCCTGTTCCTGACTGATTTTGATGCAAAGGTAGAGGGTTATTTTGAGGTCTAAATTTGTTCACTTTTAGACATTTTCAAAAGTTCTTTTAAGAACGCTCTGGCTTCACGTGACAGCGAATAGTTACCACTTGAATTATAATATTTGTTCCGTTTTGTTGTCTTTTCCAATTTTAGGTGTAAGGTCAACATTGATATGTCTTGGCTATATACACCAAGATTCTGCATCCTATATACAAGGTTCGTCACGGTATAGCGATTCATGTGCCCTACCAGACTCCCGTTTTTCATGGTCATAAAATTCAGAAACTCATCGTTGCTCAGTATCTGTTCCCATAGTTCATCAAGAGACAAACAATAATTTTTGGTAACAAATTCCCTTATACGTGCAACATATGCACGTACTTCTTTAACTACCTGTTCCTTGCTGACAGCCTTTTTGCTGGTGTCAACATACAATCTTCCCTCTCGTGCAAACGCCATCAACGTCTTCACGTTAAAGTCCTCAGGATGGACTTGTTTGAATTTTCTCATAATCCGAGTTTTAGTTGGTTAAACTTGTGAGTGAGAAAGCGTTGAAACGGCGCGCCCGTTGAACTCATGAGATTTCTCGGCTCACATCACTCGGATTTTTTTATGTCTGAGGTTTACCACCTCGATTTCGTGTTGTCTGCAAAGATACATCAAGCGCAAAAGGAAACGCAAGGGCATCGGGTTACACAAACAACAAGAAACCCACAGATGGAATTACTTCCAAATGTGGGTGCAAAATTAACTAAAATCAAAAAATTAAACCTACTACGTAGTAGGTACGCGTAGTAGGTACGATTCGTTATATATAACTGATAATCAGTCTAAAATCCCTTTTAGTTTTCCGATAAAGAGTCTTGTTTTTGCTTGTCCTACTGCTTTAATGTTTCCCTGACGGAGTGTTTCAGAGTTTTCATTCCATAAAGCCCCCATCACTTTCCATTTCGATTTTATCTTAAGACGGCTTGATATCTCGTCGGCAAGATAGCCTCGCTCTGCAATAGACAAATTCACAGGTTGCCAATCGGTGGTAAGAAGACCTGCATCCGACAGGTTCTTCATTAGTTGTTTTGCCTCGGGTGTTTGAAAATCTTCTGGGAGTTTATCGGCATCAATTGCACTATCACTTTTCCCTTTTTCAATTTTCGGTGTTTGGGAATTTTCAAATAATTCATCTATATCCGCATCCGATGCTGTATTATTTTCAAGGTATTCATTTACTGCATTTTTAACGTATACATCAAGATTCATACTTTCATGTTTCTTCTCATATTCCTCTAGGATGGACATAAGCGAGAAAATACTTAACCAAGAATTAGTTTTATATAACTCCTTGTTATGTTGGATTCCAGGAATTGTTAAGTCTACAAATAATTCACTCTTTTCTATTTTCCCCTCATGAAGCAATTTGCATTTATCCACCCAAGGTCTATATTTTTTTATTTCTTTCAATTGCAGTAGCAATTGTTCTTGAGAGAGTAAATAATCCTTTCTCCAACCAGCAACCACTCTCTCTCCTATTTCGCTTTTACGGAATTCCCTCAAAAAAGAATCGAAATCATTGAGGAGCATAACAGGCATTTGCATCGCATGGGTTATAAGTGAGAAAATAGAGAGCATGGATTGAGATATGACATCTATATGCTGATATGATCCTTTATCGTTTAGTTCTTCCTCTAATCTGTTAGAAATCTTCGTCGAATTATTGATAATGATTTCTATTTCTTTCTGGTAATCCAATGACCAGAAATATAAATCAGCAAGATAATCAGCATCTTTATCTTCAACACATTTTGAATGACTTGGATCTATATCCAACACAAGCCCATATGTGTCATATAGTAAGGCTTTAATAGCATCTATTTCTACATTTATCATACCCAAGCAACCAACGACAAGTTGTTGCTTATGCTTATTTTGGAGTAAGTAATCGGCTAGTTTTTGAATATGTTTTATGTAACCTGCAAACTGATGCCAAAACATAAAAGCCTCAAATTCTGGTCTATCAAAGAAAGAATCGTATGTTACTGGGCGTTCTTTTTCCATAGTCAACTTATTTATTCATGATTCCATCTATCTCACCCATTATTCTCTCTGTCTGCTGGAGCACATATATGATGTTGCCGTAGTGCTTCACATCCTCAAAACTGAGTATCATGCCTTTGCGGTCTTTGAGCCACTTCTGAGCAGGCTGGTAGCCGCCAATGAAGAAGTTCCAAGCAGATTCTGGAACACCCTCAAAGTATTGCTCGCTGTTGATATAGACACGATTTTCCTTCCAACGATAGCAGTCCACCTGTAACGTGCCAGCCACAGGGAAGGTGACTTCTGTCTTTGAGGGCATGTCTTCCATCAGATGCAGTTGTCGCAGTTCTTCTCCCAGTTCCGATAAATCACGGAATTTCTCCCAATCTGTTGGATATGGTATGCGTGGGAAGTCTATCTTCAGGAATTCCTTGTAGCGTTCACGATAAGAAGGACTATGAAGCACCGCATAAATGTAATCGAAGAGGGCTTGAGGATAGAGCACGCCATTATAATCGCTTATTGGGTCCACCAACACATTGTCTTCATAGCAAGGAAGGTAGTTCAAGCCTTCGGCTATCTTGTCATACAATTCCTTGTTGAAATTGACGGTACGCTCTTCTTGTCCCATGTTCTCCTTATAGAGATAGAGAGGGAAAACTATTCCACCTCCACGATAAAAGACATTGGTATCAACTATGTACCTTGAAACGAAAATAACATTCCAGGGCATTGGTCCGACTGCTTGACCTTGTGGTCCAATAATAAGTGATACATTATCTTTGTTAAGAATATGACTCATATACTTGTATCGATGACGCACAACTTTATTTAAGTCGTAATCAATCCACTGGTTGTCTAAGGGTCGATAGGTGTATGGTACGTTGAATTCTGAACTAAATGGAATCGTTGACACGAGTTCTTTGTCATGATGAGTTTTAACTCCACTCGTGTTAAGAGCCATCAATTCTTCAATCTTAAATCCTTTTTCGTATTCACTCATCAGAGAATCATCTTGTCGAACGAAAAGGTATTGAGGTGCCTGTGGATTCAGATTTCCCCATTCTACATCACAAAGGGTATGATTATTTAAGAAATCGTACTTCTCATCCCTTGTACCATAAAGGTCGAATTGTTTTATCTGACAGTCGGCGTTACTACCTTTTCGCTTTACGAAGATATTGATACTCACTCCTTGCATGATGTCGAACACATTCTCATCCTTGGAGCCATCAAGCGTTGTCTCTTTTTTTCGGCTATTGCCATGAAGGTCAAGGATATAAATCTTATCAAACGTCTGCATCAACGATTTGCGCATCTGTCGATGTATGATGCCATCGATAAAAGAATTGTTGCTGATGTAGGCCAAGATTCCTTCACCGTTCTTTTCTACATATTCCTGCCCAAGACGAATGAACTTGATATAATCATCGCTAAGCGGCTGAATATTTCGTTCATTCAAGTTTTTCTTGTAGTCAGCCACAAGATTGGTTATCCACTTTCCGTTATTTTGGCTGCTGATACTGTATGGAGGATTGCCAATCATCACCATCACAGGGCAGTCACGCTTAATTACATTTGCTTCTGCAGCCTCACGGCTAAGCCATTGGGCAAAGAGGGTGCGAGGCTCGTTATTGCTCTCTTCGAGAGAATTGGTCAGATAGACATGCAGACGTTTCTCTGACTGGTGCTGATAGCCTGTTTCGCCTAACAGCATATCAAGTTTAATATGAGCCACAGCATACGAAGCCATCAAAATCTCGAAGCCATTCAAACGAGGAAGCAAGTGGTCTTCAACATATTGCTGCCAAATGCCTTGCTGGTCACGATAGCGGTCATATATCTGATTGACCACTTCTGCCAAGAATGTGCCTGTACCTGTAGCGGGGTCAAGAATCTGCACACGATGATATTTTCGTTTCTCATGCTTCATACCGTCTGCTGTACGCTTGTCCCGACTCTGCTCAACAGCCACTTCACGCTCTATCATCGAATAATCAGCCAATCCCTCTGGCAAGTTGAATTCTTTCTGAAGGATTTCATCAACAGCCCTCACAATAAAGCCAACCACTGGCTGTGGAGTGTACCACACGCCTTTTGACTTACGCAACTTGGGATTGTATTCTGAAAGGAAGTCCTCGTAGAAATGAATCAAAGGATCATAATGGCACTTGTCACGCACATACGAGTCCATTATTTTCTTGAGGTCTGTGGCTTGGAAAACCGTCACCAAGTCATCAACAACCCAAGTGATGCGCTCATCAAGGTCATTGCCTGCCAGATTGTTGAATATCTGACGCAAGAAGGGGTTTGTCTTGGGGATTAGACGTGCTGCCTCTTCACGGCTGAAATCCTCTGGTGTGTCATCATGCAGACGGGCAGCAAACATACCATAAGCAATTGTCTGAGCATAGATGTCTGCAAAATCTGAGGGTTTCAGTTCTTGAATGAGCACGTCCTTGAAGGCATTATATTGCCCGTGTAGATTGTCATTGGCATAACTGTCTGTGTCATCGTTCATAGCCTGCTCGATGATATTCTCCAACAGACGCGCCTTACCTGCCATCAACTTCGCCAAACGAGATGCCGATGTAATGCGTTGAATAGCGTTGTTGCCAACATGTTCTATGAGATTCAAGAACTTTTCTTCATTCGCTTGGATGGCTACAATCTTGTCGCCCCTCAATTCTGCAATACGCACGCTATCCACAAACTCACCATGCTCGTAAAGGTGGAAGTCCAGGTAGTCCGTAAAGATGATAAAGTCGAGGGCTTGCTTATAGCGTGTAAACTGCTCTTTATGACCATGAGGATTGCGCCCGTCAAGGTCATTATCTCCAATATCCTTTGCCTCGATGTAAAACACAGGCATACCATCCTTGCGACTGGCGATATAGTCAGGCGCTCCACACTTCACTCGCTTGGGCTCATTGGTGATGTGCAGTTTAGGTAACAGCGTCTGCATCATTTGCTCCAATGTTCCCCTGTAAGTATGCTCTGTGGCATTTCCAGCGCGATACTTCTGATTGACGGTACTGATATATTCTTTTAGGTCCATATCTCTTGTTTTAGGTTTTAAGTTTCTAAAAAAGACCCCACTAACTTCCCAGCCAATGGGGTTGCATCCATATAATGGATAAATTTAGTTATTTTATGCCTTATTCTTTCTCTTAATCGTAAAACAACATCCTTTCCTCTTCACTGCTAATCAAATCCCAATCTTCCAGAGCCTCCAGAGGATTCAAATTGTGCCTTCGTGCCATCTTGTAGTCCTCAGTCATCCCGTAACGGGCTGCTATCCGCATGGCGATGCGGTCTCGTGCTCCACATCGCTCACCTCCAAAGAAAAAGTGGAAAAAGTCAAGAAGGAATTCTATCACGGGATGCTTCTTCATGGCTCGTCCTCCTTCACTCTATCTTCTTCGCCAAATCCGAAGGTGATGAACACCTCCTTCTGCTCCTGCACGGGCCATTCAATCAACGCTTCAAGCCTGATAAATGCGGCACGGATATTCTGTCTGATGTGGGTGTACATGGAGTCATCCCAATCCACCTCATAGGCATCTGCTGTCCTTTGCACCTTGTACTGAAACTTGCCCACACTGTCCATGTCGATGGCAGGGTCATCCAATCTCTCCGATTCCTCAAGATAACTCTGCATCTTCTCAGCTGGATAGGGGTACACATAGCGTATGCAACTGCCCAACGTGAAACATAAGCACACAAAAAAACCTACCCACGCGACATCACGTCGCATGAGATAGGCAATTTCATCAATATAATTTTGCAAGAATGGGTTCACACACTTATGCAACAAGGCATTGATTAGCCTTTTGTAATTCAGTGTGTTATATGTTTTGTTAGTTAGAATCATACTTCGGTTTCAGGTTTAGATATCGCAAAGGTACAACTTTCTCTTCTTCCCGCAAAAAAAACACCTGAAAAAGTTTCAAAGCGTGAATTTTGAGAATTGTGAATT
>JAILDV010000017.1 GCA_024688885.1 Bacteroidaceae bacterium
CCGAACGGCAAGTTGCCCGAAATCCTGCCACGCGTTGGCTTCACCACTTCGGTGGCGAACGACTTCGACCGCATCACTTGGTATGGCCGTGGTCCTGAAGAGAACTATCCCGACCGCAAGACAGGCTATCAGGTGGGCATCTGGAGCAAGAGTGTGGCTGACATGTACGAGCCTTACCTCTTCCCGCAAGACCATGCGTTGCGTACCGACAACCGCTATGTGCAGCTGCTCAACAAGGAGGGCCAGGGTGTGCAGATTTCCATGAACGAGCCCTTCAACTTCAACGCCTATCAGTTCACGACGGACAACCTGACGAAGAGCCAGTTCACCTATCAGCTGCAACCACAGGCAGACCGCTACACCTTCAACCTCGACTACTCCACCACGGGTGTGGGCTGCACCTGCATCTATGTGCTGGACGAGTATCGAGTGAAGCCCGTCGCTTTCGACAGGGACGTGGTGATTAAGCCGGTCAATGCGCTACGATAAGTTGACAAATAACATCAATTTACAATTTAACAATGTACAATGTACAATTTATTTGAAAATTGGATAATTGGATAATTTGAGGAAGTCATAAGAACAAATTCGCAGATTTTTTTAACAACGAATAGAACTAATGAAACGAATCTTTATTTCTTTTCAATGCCGTGGGACGGCAACGAAGGAAAACGAATGATGGACGTTCCACATTCGGAGAAATCAGCAGGATTTCATTCGTCGGGCTTGCCCATAAAAAATGATTCGCCACATTCGGAATATTAGTTGTTGAAATAATAACTTCCAAAACTTAAGTAAAACGTAAAAGTTACCTTGCAAACCGGAGCCCAACACTCCGAATGGCAAGGTAACTTTTATTTTCAGATTTTAACTTTCAACTTTCAACGTATGACCACTTTTCGTCCTTTGTATAGGTACACACCGGGGTGGACGGGACGAGTGGTGAGACGGCGCCCTTGCAGGTCGTAGTAGGGGGCATCGGAGGTATCGGAGTCGTCTCCTGAAACGGAGGTGATGGCAACTGGGGCTTCAATCACGATGATGTAGTTGTTAAGAAGATCATTATCTTTAGTTTTCACGCCCAGGCGAACCACGCCGTTCATTTGGGACTTCACATAGAACTTGACTTCTGCGTCCTGTCCTGCACGGATATAAGCTCCTGCATACTCGCTATTGCCCCATACCTTCACCTTGGATTTGGCAATGTCGTCAGGATTGATGTCACCATAATAATCGGGTGTGAGAGTGAGGTCACCGGTATAGTCTGTCTTATCCTCGTTGTGGATAGTGAGCGTCAATTCGATAGTTTCAAAAGGAGCACTTGTTGAGGGGTTCACCTTGACATCAATGACCTTCATGTTCCGCTGCTTCGCTGCCATATTCACATAGCCGCTGTAGTAATCTCCGTCAGCGGTGCGACCAGCATGGACAAAGTATGCCTGCGAATCGAACAACTGCCAATCAGATTCGGGATGGTGACGGAATTTCATCATCGGGTAAAGCTGCAACGACTCACCTGGTTGGATGGCTGCTGTATCTATCACCACCGTCATCATGTTGCCTTTGAAAATGATGCTGTCGTTGGGGTCACCAATGAAACGCGGTTTCAATTTACCGTCTGCCTCGATGGTGCCGAGCGCATAATCCTGCGTGGGGGCGGGGTAAGGTATTCCTCCGTGATATTTGAAACTGTAGGTGACGATAGAATCTGAATTCAGGCTGATGTCGAATATAGAGACACGTCCGAGAGGAGGCAGGGTTGTTCCTTCTGATGGGGGCTGTATGCCAATGACTGCATCCTGATTACGGCTGAAGCCCATTTTTTTTGCCCTGCCGAGAGAGGAATCATAATAAGGATTGAGCACACTCAGCGAATAGTAGCCATTATCTTCACCAGACCATCCCCAATTGATGTGGAACATACCATTGCCATCGTAACCGTCACAGACGAACGAGTGTCCACCATTATTGCTAATACCATTATATTGCACGGGGCGTTTGGCTGAAAGTTCACCATAGATGAGGTCTTCCCATTCATCGATGCCGAAAAGTTCACGGGAAA
This sequence comes from Bacteroidaceae bacterium, assembly GCA_024688885.1. Taxonomy (GTDB): domain Bacteria; phylum Bacteroidota; class Bacteroidia; order Bacteroidales; family Bacteroidaceae; genus Minthosoma. Next base: position 2,063 of record JAILDV010000017.1, read on the forward strand.
CCAACTGAACGGAGGAGGCATAACCCATATAGTAGTAGGCAGGGGAGCACGCTTTAGAATACGCGTCGGAAACATTTGGCGCAAGTTCCATTTCAAGGGCTTGTGAACAGTAACGCATCAGTGTGGCAACGGCATCTTGCTGCACCTCGGTACCGACAACCGTTTCCTTTCCTGTCTCTTTATCTTTGATTGTATATTGGTCTATCATGTTTGCCCAATCGAAGGTGACTGGCGGGAGTTCGTCAATGTGCCACGTTTTCGAGTTACCTTTATCGTATGTTTCCTGATCATAGGCAGGAATGGCTCTTGTTTCCGTTTTAGGCCATTCGTGAAATTTCATGATTTGTGCCATGGCTGTAGCGACACAACCAGTAAGGCAATTCTTCCCCTGCCAGTCAGGGTCAGCTCCGTCATATAGAGGAATCTTGTTCCAATAAGGAGCAAGCTGATTCCATTGAGTGGTAATCAATGGTTCGACAGCAGTGCGTGCAAGACGTGTGGAGAAGGGCTGTTCGCCCTCAGCTGTGAGAAGATTGCCATCGGCAAAGTCGGTACTGTTGCCCAGTGTGGCGATGGCTTCATCGTATTCCTTCAACCATGCGCGCATGTTCTCAGGCATGTTTGTCCAATCGATGCTACCGCTGTCGGAATAGCCCAGCACGGGCAAGGTTCGGCTATCGCCAGAAGCGATGACATATCCCCCACCCTCCACGTTGAAGGCATATATTTTCTCTGCTTCCACCTTGGTGGCTTTCAGCATCTTGGATGGATTTCCATGACTCATCACTTTAGCACGCGACGAGGGGTTGCGATGACTTAAAAACTGCAAGGAACGCTCAGCAGCCTCTTGTTCGGTGATAGGCTGTGCCCATGTTCCTATGATCGTCAATACTGACATCAGCAGCAATATCCATTTCACTTGTTTCATGTGTTTGTATAGAGTTAAGAGTTAGTCGGTTGAAAGTTGAAAGTTACACCCCGCATGGCACACACTCCCCCTTGGGGGAGGCGGGGGGCTTTATTTTTCACTTAAGTATTCAAAGAACCGCTCTGGCCAGAAATTCATGATGAGTTTATCGGGGAAGTCTGTCTCTTCCAACAGGGGGAGAAGGCGGTCGTAGTCAGCTATTTGGAAAGAGATGTGCGCGTCGCTACCGAGAATGGTCGGCACTTGGTGTTTCTTGCACAGTCTCAGGAGTTCGAGGTTGTTGTCGTGAGCCATCGGCTTCTTGCGCTGAGGGGCAAGGGAGTGGTTGTTGATTTCGAGCAACGTGTGGGACTCTTTAGCTGCCAAGACCAATGGCTCGAAGTCCAACTCTGCCGTTCCATCTCCGGGATGGCTGATGATGTGGATTTTGGGATGACGGATGACATTCAGCATTCCCTGCGTGTTCTCCTCTTTCGTACCACCCTTCCAGCATTTCTCATGAATGCCTGCAATGCCGATGTCAAGACGGTCGAGGTATTCTTCATCAAGGTCGAGGGTGCCTTTCGTGTCGAGGATGTTGACCTCGCACCCCATCAGGATTTTCACGCCATACAGCTGACGGGGCACGACGAACATGTTTCTGAAATAGACCAACGGGCAAGTGCCGACGATGCTGGGACCATGTTCGGTGATTCCCAACACCTGCAGACCCTTGTCTGCTGCCGCTTGTGCCATTTCCTGCAGACTGCTGTAGGCATGTCCTGATGCCACTGTGTGCGTATGCACATCAAGTAAGACTTTTCTCATAATGGCGACAAATATACAGAGAATTTCCGAAAAAACGCATTCTATTGCATCTTTTTTTCATTTTTTCATTCTTTCATTTTTTCTGTTCCACATTTTTTCCTTAACTTTGCACTCGAAATCAGATGATAGGGGCGTAGCCCAGCTGGTTTAGAGCGCTGCAGTCACATTGCAGAGGTCATCGGTTCGAACCCGATCGTCCCTACCAAACAAAAAACGAGGGCACATCAGTTTTGATGTGCCCTCGTTATTCATTCTTTTATTTTATTTAAGTTTCGCAAGTGCTCAACTTCTTTGGGAGTTAAGGAGTTATCAGTTCGTTCAGGAGTTAAGCCGTTACCTTGCAAATGAGATTCCCACCAGCCTGAGTATCGGCTTAACTACTTAACTACTGACTACTTAACCACTTCTGAAACTTGAGTTATTTTATATATATGTGTGTAGCTTGCCAACACATTCTTATACTTGAACACGGGAGTGGGCACTGGGTTGTCTTTGGCATCATAAACCTGCACGATGGATGAGGGTGTTTCACCGAGGAACTGGGTGTAGTGGAACTCATGACCACAATATTCCTTTCCGTCAAGGGTGAAACGGCGATAGCCAAGGGAGAGTTTACGGTCTGCTTTTCGGGCTGTGATTGTGTAGGGCAATACGCCACACATGGGGTACTCACCCTCGTCAGTGACAATACTTTGACAGAGATATATCATGCCACCGCACTCTGCAATGATGCGCCCTCCCCTTTCTGCATAATCACGGATGCATTTCCTCGTCCGCTCTGCCTTCACCAATGCCTCCAAATGTTTTTCGGGATAGCCACCGGGGAGATAGAGCAGGTCGCAGTGGCTCAAATCGGGCACTTCCTTTTCAGGGTCGAAGAAGGTCAGACTACCCTCCTGCACCCATCGGTCAAGGTTCTCTTGATAGTAGAAAGAGAACGACTCGGCATTTCGTGCCATTACAACATTAACAGCTTTTCCCATTGCACGTTCTCTTCTAATAGTTTCACCAAGGTCTCATTCTTCGCCTCTTCTGAAAAGTCAAGTCCCAAATAGCGTGAACCCTGTTCCAACTCCGGATGCTTGGGAAGGAATCCGAAACACTCCACTTGCAAGTCGTCGCACACCTGTTGAAGCATCTCCCGATGTCGCTCGGAACCCACTTTGTTGAAAATGACACCAGCGATGTTGAGAGTTGACAGTTGAGAGTTGACAGTTGACAGTTGAGAGTTGAGAGTTGACAATTGACAGTTGACAGTTGAGGGTTGGGAGTTGGGAGTTGAGGGTTGGGAGAAGGTGGGTGTGAAATGGAGAAAGCCATGAAGAAGGGCTGCCATTGAATAGGCAGCAGACTTGGCATCGACGACCAGCACCACTGGCACATTGAGCACACTCGCTATCTCTGCCGAGGAGCCTTTGTCGCGGTCGTAGCCATCAAACAAGCCCATCATACCCTCCACGATGCACACATCGGCATCTGCACCGTAGTGGACGAAGAGTTCCTTCACATGTTCTCTCGATGCCATGAAGGTGTCGAGATTGATGCTCGGACGTCCACACACCGCTGCATGGAACTTGGTGTCGATGTAATCTGGTCCGCATTTGAAGGGCTGCACCTTCATTCCCTTTTTCACCAGCAACGCCATCAGCCCTCGGGCAATCGTTGTCTTGCCCGAACCACTTGTAGGTGCTGATATGAGGAAAGAATGTTTCATTTGAATGCAAAGGTAGTATTTCCAAATTGATAATTGACAATTGAGAATTGAGAATTAGCCATTCGGAACGCCTTTTTTACAGAAAACGGGCTAAACAGCAAAATAAATATCAATTGTCAATTGTCAATTATCAATTAATTATTATCTTTGCCACCGAATTTGGTAATCGAGCATATCGATGCAAGGGAATCAGGTGAGAAACCTGAGCTGTACCTGCAGCTGTAATCCCCTCTTTTGAACATCTGTTCACACCAAGCCACTGAGGAATCGGGAAGGCGGACAGACAGGGGGAAAGCCAGAAGACCTGCCAAAGCACTATAAAAAGATGTACGCACGCACAGGGACATGCGTGGTAACACACACATTTATGAGAATATTGATGATGGGATTGGCACTCATGTGCCTCACCCAGACATTGTTGGCACAAGACGTTCTGAAGGAAGACTCCCTGCAAGAAGTAGTCGTTACAGGTACTGGCACCCAGCACCTGCTGAAAGATGCGCCCGTGCAGACAGAGGTCATCAACAAACAAATGTTGCAAAACTATAGCGGTCAGTCTCTGGAGGACATTCTCGGAGGACTTACATCTTCTTTTTCGTTTAACGAGGGGGACATGGGCAGTCAGATGCAAATGAACGGACTGGGCAACAACTACATCCTCATCCTCATCAATGGCAAACGCATTCACGGAGACAACGGAGGCGAGAACGACCTCGGACTCATTGACCCACACAACATCGAGAAGATTGAAATTGTGAAGGGAGCCTCTTCTGCACTCTACGGTTCCGATGCCATCGCTGGTGTCATCAACATCATCACCAAACGTCACGACACCGATGGGTTTCTGTTGGAGAACACCACACGCGGCGGCTCATACGGTAAACTGCGTCAACACAATGGCATTGCGTTCAACTTCGGGAAACTGAAAAGCTACACCAACTTTCAGCTGCAGCACTCTGACGGATGGCAGAACACTTCCAGAGAAGACCCCCATCAGACAGAGTTCCTCATCACCGACTCACGCAACAAGACCGTCAGCAGATACACCAATTGGCAAGTGTCAGAACACCTCACTTATGCCCTCAATGAGAACATCGAACTCTATGCTGACGGCAGCATCTACCGCAAACGCATCTACCGACCCAGCGGCAAACACCCAGGAGTGGATGTGAAAACCTATGACCTGCGCTACAACAACGCATCGGCATCGGCAGGGGGCAAGTGGCAGATGAACAACACCGACTTCATCACCCTCGATGTGGATTGGAATCGGCATGCCTATTACTACGATTTCACAGCAGTCACCCTCACCGATGGCTACGTGAATGGCGAGCACACCTCCTACTTCCCTTATTACCCTGGACAACATCAGTTGCAGAGCGACCAGCAGCGCACCATGGCACATCTGAAAGGAGTGTTCACCCTACCCTACGAGAACCGTCTCAGCACGGGCATCGAATGGCGGTACGACTGGTTGAAGGCACCCACCCGAGTGGAAGGAGGCAAAGCGACTGACAACACAGGCGCTCTTTACGTACAGGACGAATACACCCCTGTGGACTGGTTCAATGTGACAGCAGGACTGCGCCTCAACCGCAACGAGCAGTTCGGTTGGCACCTCACACCAAAAGTGTCCACGATGATCAAGTGGAATGATTTGCGTTTCCGTGCCACATGGAGCCAAGGTTTCAAGACCCCTACTCCTAAAGAGCTCCACTACCAGTATGTGCGCAACATGAACGGCACCTATCTTTTCCTTGGCAACACACACCTCAAGCCACAAGCCAGCAACTACTTCTCCTTGGGCGTTGAGTACAATCACGGAGGCTTCTCCGCCACTGCCACAGGCTACTACAACCAGGTGAACGATATGATTGCCCTCGTCACCATCCCCAACAGCGAAGCACCCATCGACCTCTACACCAAGTATCTGCCCATCAAAACGAGGAAATACCAAAACCTCGAGACCGCCAAGACCTACGGTGTGGACATCACCCTGCGCTACCGCATCAACAGAGAGTGGACAGCAGGACTTGGCTACAGCTATCTGGACACTGATGCAGAGCTGTACGACACAGAAGACGATGCCCTGCACAGTGTCATCATCGACGGCATGGCACACCACAAGGGGAATTGTTTTCTGACATGGAACCACACGATGAAAAATGAGAACACATGGGGAGCAGGCATCTACGGAAGAGCATCCACCAAACGATACTATCAGTTGAACGGCAACGGAAAAGGCTACCAGCTCTGGCGACTCACAGGCACCCATACCTTCAGCTACAAGCGGGGCAAGCAGAAGCCCCTCACCTTCCAACTTGAGGCTGGTGTGGACAACATCTTCAATTATACAGACAAAACCGACCACGGCCTGCATTTGGGCACCACTACACCCGGCACCACCCTTTATGCAGCCTTCACGGTGCGGTTCAATCACGGCAAAAAACTTATCCACAACTATAAGTCTAACTCTTTAAATCAAAATGAAAATGAAGACAATTAAGTATCTCATGATGGCAGCAGTAGCCCTCATGACAGCTATGAGCTTCACCGCTTGCAGCGATGACGACAATGACGACTCATCAAACTATCAGAAGTATCAACAGGAAGTGACCAACATGGTCAACAAGCAAAAGCAGCACGAAAAGGTCATCCTGCTCGTGGCATTCGGTTCCACTTGGCAGCAGGCTTACGACACTTTCGAGAAGGTGGTGGACGACTACAAAACCAACTTCCCAGAATGGGACGTGTATCTCTCTTTCTCTTCCATCGAGTGCATCAACAATGCCCGTGCAGGTGAAAACACCACCCCCAAGAGTTACTATGACCCCGAGCACTGGCTCAATGCCATCGGTCAGGCAGGTTACAAGCAGGTTGTGGTGCAGTCACTTCAGGTCATCCCAGGTGAGGAATACCGCAACGTGCGTGACTCTTATGTCAAGAACTTCATGAACAACAAGAACGGCAACTTCACTACTGCCTACCTGAAGAGCCTCGACCGCAATGTGGTGATTGGCACACCTCTTATGGCAGAAGAAGAAGATGCTGAAGCACTCGCCAATGTACTCAACAAGGAGAGCGACATCAAGGCTGCTGTTGCTGAAGGCATCGTGGCATTCATGGGACATGGTAACCCAGAAGGCTATGACTACTATGGTGGTAACATCCGCTATGTACAGTTGGAACAGTATCTGCGTGCCATCAACAAGAACTACTATGTAGGCACAGTTGACATGGATCAGACTTTGGTGGACGACGTGCTGGAGAATATTGCTGGTCGTGACATCACTTATCAAGTAGGTGCCATCAGCATAGACGTGACTTACGCAGAAAACACTGCAAAGAAGGCACAGCTCTACCCACTCATGTCTATCGCCGGTGACCACGCTCACAACGACATGGCTGACGATGAGGATGAAGAAAGTTGGTACTCAATGTTCAATGCAGCAGGCATTGAGACAGCTGCTTATGAGACCACTTTCAAAGAGGCTTGTTGGAAGAAGTATAAGGCTGGTGATGATTACATCCCTGCACTTGCCGAGCGCTCTGCTGTGCGCAAGCTCTGGATGAACCACACCAAAGACGCCATCGAAAAGTTAGGTACAGAAGATGCACTCTCTACACCTACCACTGCTCCTGACGAAGAATAAGCAAATGTGATTAAAATATCAATGTTAAAAAAAGTGTTATTAGTGGCGGCGCTCTCATGCGGGAGCGCCGCTTTTGCCCAGATACACAAGATGGAGCATCGCGACTCCACTGTGACTGAGCGCAACTACAACCTCAACCCTGTCGTCGTGACAGGTTCGGGACATCACCAACGACTCAAATCGACTGCAACTCCCGTGCGTGTACTCTCTGCCCAAGAGATTCACGAGCAGGGCATCAGCACCTTCGATGGCGCATTGACACGCATGATGCCACAGGTGTCTATGGCCCCCAACTCGATGGGCACATTCCTCCGTCTGAACGGATTGGGCAACAAGTACATCCTCATCCTCATCAACGGACAGAAACTGACGGGCGACATTTCCAACAACGTCGATTTGAACCGCATCAATATGGCTCGCGTGAAGCGCATTGAGGTGCTGGATGGAGCGGCTTCGTCGCTCTACGGAAGTGATGCCATTGCAGGTGTCATCAACATCATCACCGACCAACCCACCCAAAACCTTGTCAGTGTGACCAGCGACACACGTTTTTCTGGGAAAGGGCAACTGACAGAAGCTGTCACCCTGGACTTCTTCACCCATGGTTTCGGTTCCTACACCTCCTTCACCCACGACCGTGCAGACAGTTACCGCATCAATGGTTTGGAGTATGTGAAAGGCTCCGACTCTGAAACACAGCCCAGCATTGCTCCCCTCTTCACGGGTTACCGCTCCAGCATCGTAGGACAGAAGTTCACCTATGCGCCCAACAACAAGTTAGCTCTGAATGCTGGTTTTGACTATTCATATAAGATTACCGACCGTCCCAACACCAACCCCGACGTGACGGGTGGCACCGATTATGAGATGCAGTACAAGGGGTTCCGCTGGAATGTGGGTGGCATCTACAAATTCACCGCCAAGAATTCCCTGCAAGCCACTTTCACTGCCGACCGTTTCCGTTACGGCAAAGATTATGATGTGGCAACCAAGAGCAACGAGGTGGGCGACTTCGTGCTGTCGAAGAAGCAGCATGCCTACGAGACCGACGTGAAGAGCATTTTGGAACTGGTGAAAGGCGGTACCACCATCTTCGGCATGAACTGGCGAAAGGACTGCCTCTTTGCCACATCGGGCAACATTGACCAGAGTGCCCACACTCTCGCCTTCTACGGTCAGCACGAACAGAAGTTTCTGCAAGACTTCACAGCGACAGTAGGTGCTCGCATCACCCACCACGAGAATTTCGGCAACCACTTCACGCCAAAAGCCACGCTGATGTATGCACCCGGAGCATTCCGTTTCCGTGCCACCTACTCCGCAGGTTTCCGTGCACCAGGACTGGACGAACTCTACTATCATTACTACTCCGTCAATCGCGGCAAGCCCCAAATCTCGTTTGGCAACAGCAACCTCAAGCCAGAGAAGAGCAACTACTTCTCCCTCAACGCCGAGTACCACACGGACAAGCTTTTGGTGAGTGTGACGGGTTACATCAACCGTATCAACGACATGGTAGTGAAGCAGAATGTGGACGTGGATGACCACTCGCTCGCCATGCTGCAGGAAGAGTTTCCTGAGATGACAGAGGCAGAAGCTTCCAAACTGGCAAGCTATGCCCTCTATCAAAACAGCGACAAAGGTGACGTGAAGGGTGTTCAGGTGAATGTGTCCGCCAATCTGTTCCAAGGTTTCAACCTTTCCGCCAACTGGGCTTATGCGTATGCTCGTACTAAGAGCGGTGAGGAATGGAGTGTATTGGAGCGCAGCATCCGTAACGCTGCCACCATCGCTGCCAATTACCACCACACATGGGGACCATATGCGCTGAACGTGAACCTGAATGGTCGTCTGCAATCGACAACCTACTACACAGGCTCGTATGAAGACGCCCCTGGTTTCGGCATCTGGAACCTCCAGACCACACACACATTCGACTGTGCCACATGGGCACTCCTTGAACCCAGCATCGGCATCGACAACCTCTTCGACAAGACCGACCACCGTATCGATTCATCAGTGCGCAAGTTTGCCCTCTTCAATCCGAGACGTATGTTAGTGATTGGGCTGAAGGTCAAGTTTAAGAACTAAGAAGGGACAAGGTGGAAGCATAAGCCATTCACTTTAAGCGCAGTAGCAAATTTTTCACTTTTCACTCTTCACTTTTCACTTTATTTCCCTATCTTTGCATCCGTATGAAAAAGATTATCGTTGCAGGCATCGGACCAGGAAGTCCCGACGACATCACGCCAGCAGTCATCAAAGCTGTGGGCGAAGCTGATGCCGTGGTGGGTTACAAATACTACTTCCAGTTCATCACTCCCTATCTGAAGCCCGGATGCGAGTGCATCGACACGGGTATGAAACATGAACGCGAACGTGCTGAACAAGCCTTTCAATTGGCAGAAGAAGGCAAGACCGTTGTGGTCATCTCTTCTGGCGATGCTGGCATCTACGGCATGACACCGCTCATTTATGAAATGAAGCGAGAACGGGCGAGCGACATTGAGGTGGCTTCTTTAGCAGGCATCTCCGCTTTTCAGAAAGCAGCTTCCCTGCTCGGTGCTCCTGTGGGGCATGATTTCTGTGTCATCTCATTATCCGATTTGATGACACCATGGGAGGTCATCGAACGGCGCATCAAGGCTGCCGCCATGGGCGACTTTGTGACGGCTGTCTATAATCCCAAATCAAACGGACGTTACTGGCAACTCTATCGTCTGCAGGAAATCTTTCTGCAAGAACGTGCTGGCAACACACCCGTGGGATATGTGCGACAAGCAGGACGGCCAGAACAGGAGGTGACCATCACCACCCTCTCCGACTTCGACCCCGAAGCTGTCGATATGTTCACCGTGGTGCTCATTGGCAACTCGCAGTCCTATCAGTGGAACGACAAGATGATTACTCCACGAGGCTACTACCAGGCCCCCTCCAACTCCCCCAAGGGGGAGAGAGACTGTCCGGATGGAATCCTCCCCCCATGGGGGGATAAGAAGGGGGCTCTCATCATGATGGAGTCGTTCCGCACCATTGAGAGTGAACTGCAACACAAAGATTATCCCCTTGACCACAAATGGGCGCTTCTCCATGCTATCCATACCACTGCCGACTTCGACATGGAGAGCATTCTCCACACAGACAAGGAAGCTGTTTCCACATTATATAATAAAGTAAAAGATGGAACACTGACCACCATCATCACAGATGTCACGATGGTAACCAGTGGCATTCGGAAAGGAGCCTTGCAACGCCTCGGCATCGAAACCAAGTGTTACCTCAGTGACCCACGTGTAGCAACGATGGCTATGGACAAGGGCATTACACGCACACAGGCAGGCATTCGTCTCGCCGTGGAGGAACACCCCGATGCCCTCTTCGCTTTTGGCAATGCGCCCACCGCCCTCATGGAACTCTGTGACCTCATCCGCAAGGGGAAGGCACACCCTGCCGGCATCATCGCCGCACCTGTCGGTTTCGTGCATGTGAAGGAGTCGAAGCACATGGTCAAGCCCTTCAAGGACATCCCCAAAATCATTGTCGAAGGACGTAAAGGAGGCAGCAACCTCGCCGCCACTTTGTGCAACGCCATTCTCACGTTCGACGATGCAGCGCAATTAAAACCAGGAAGAGACCTTTAGAGAGTTGACAATTGACAATTGATAGTTGACAATTGACAGTTGATAGTTGACAGTTAGAAATTATGATTAGATTCATTGTCATAGGCATCACCGACCATCCACAACCTTTCTTTCCTCCGGAAGTATTGGAGGTCATCAAGAACGGGAAGGTATTCTCTGGCGGCAAACGGCATCATGAGATTGTAAAGTCCCTGCTTCCTAAAGATGCAGAGTGGATTGACATCACCGTACCTCTCGATGCAGTATTTGAACAATACCAACTGTCAACTCTCAACTCTCAACTCTCAACTGTCATCGTCTTTGCCAGTGGCGACCCGCTGTTTTTCGGCTTCGCCAATACCATTCAACGAAAGATGCCAGAGGCGAACATTGTGGTATATCCAACCTTCAATTCATTGCAGATGCTGGCTCACCGCCTCTTGATGCCCTATCACGATACGCGCATTGTTTCTCTCACTGGCCGTCCTTGGCAGGAATTTGACCGTGCTCTGATTGAGGGTACAACGAAGATGGGTGTTTTGACAGACAAGGAACACACCCCTGCCGCCATCGCCCAGCGTATGCTTGACTATGGCTACAAGGACTATCTGATGCATATCGGCGAGCACCTTGGCAACCCTGAGAAAGAAAGAGTCACATCACTTCCGCTCGAAGCCGTGACAGAACAGGATTTTGCCAATCCCAACTGCCTCATCCTCATTGGAGAGCATCCAGGCCGATGGGGTATTCCCGATGAAAAATTCGCGCTATTGGACGGTCGCGAGAAGATGATCACCAAGATGCCCATCCGTCTTCTCACGCTACAAGCCCTTGATTTGCCCCACCGCCATGTGGTGTGGGACATCGGTTTCTGTACCGGAAGCGTGAGCATCGAAGCCCGTCTGCAGTTTCCCCACCTCGACATTGAGGCTTTTGAAATCCGTCCTGAATGTGAGGCCATCATCCAAGAAAATGCCCGTCGATTCCATTGCCCTGGCATCAATATCCACATGGGTGACTTCATGCAGACAGACGTGGCTTCGTTGCCTCGTCCCGATGCAGTCTTCATCGGTGGGCATGGGGGATTGCTCAAGGAAATATTGGCAAAGGTCTTAACGGTGTTGACAGACGATGGCATCATTGTATTCAACAGTGTCATTGCCCCCAAAGTCAACATTGACAGTCATCAACTTTGGAACGAGGCATGCGCGGAATTAGAACTCAAGCAGGATTCGCCTACAAAGATACAACTTAACAACCATCATCCCATCACTATCCTACGATGCAGAAAATAGCCATCATCCCCATCAGCGAGACAGGCAGTGACATCGCCTCGATTTTGCAACGCCAACTGAACGCCAAGACCATCCAGCGCACTCAAGTAAGTGCCAAGTGGAATCATTTCGATGCCTTCATCTTCATTGGAGCCATGGGCATCTGCGTGAGAACCATTGCCCCCCTTGTGGAGGACAAGCACAAAGACCCTGCGGTGGTGTGTGTGGACAGCCTCGGTCAACATGTCATCGCTGTGCTTTCCGGTCACGTGGGAGGGGCAAACGAACTCACTCGTCAGGTAGCCTCCATCCTTGGTACCGATCCTGTCATCACCACCCAAAGCGACAATGCTGGTCTTTGGGCACTGGACACGTTCGAGCAGCGTTTCGACTGGCCAATAGCGAGTGAGGTGGAGGACATGAACGACTGCATCTTTGCTTTTGTCAATCGTCAACCCACGGCATTGCTGATGGATGTGAGAGATGAAGGAACCGATTATCTGGAGAAGACGATTCCTGACCATGTGACGATTATTAACGACATCAAGGATGCCACACCCGATCAATACAAACTGCTCATCATCGTGTCACCTATCAGTCATATGTACCCGAACGACATGCTGGTGCTGCACTTCGTTCCGATGGTGGGGACAATCGGCTTTGGATTGGCACATCATCCTAAGGACTATGAGTATATCTACGATGAGATAAACGAGGCAATAGCGGATCTTGGCATCTTACCATGTGCCCATCGCTACTGCACCATTGACGTGAAGGCTGACGAGCCATTCGTGAAGGATTTGCAGGAATTGTATCAAGAAGAAGTCGTGTTCTTCACCGCTGATGAACTGGCAAAGGTGGAAGTGCCCCATCCAAGCCCAACGGTGGAGAAACATGTGGGTACGCCCAGTGTCTGCGAAGCGGCAGCCATCTTAGGCTCCCATCACGGCAAACTCATCGTTCCTAAAGTCAAGGGGAAGAACTGGACGGCAGCCCTTGCCATTGACGAGAAATATCTAAGAACACAAAAGGGGCACATTGAGATTGTGGGTGCAGGACCTGGCGACCCCGACTTGGTGAGTGTTCGCGGAAGGAAGATGTTGGAAAGAGCCGACCTCATCCTTTATGCAGGTTCTCTGGTGCCCAAAGCATTGACGGAATGTCACAAACGGGGAGCGGTGGTGAGAAGCAGCGCAGACATGAACCTTGAGGAGCAGTGTGCCCTGATGAAGGAGCACTACGACAAGGGACATTTCATCGTGCGTCTGCACACGGGAGACCCCTGCATCTTTGGTGCCATTCAGGAGCAGATGGCCTTTTTCGACCAGCACCGGATGTCCTACCACATCACTCCAGGCATCTCATCTTTCCTCGCTGCTGCCGCAGAACTGAGAAGCCAGTTCACGATTCCCGAACGCACTCAAACCATCATTCTCACCCGTGGAGAAGGGCGAACCCCCATGCCAGAGAAAGAGCAACTGCACCTTCTCGCCAAGAGCCAGAGCACCATGTGCATCTTCCTCAGTGCCGCCATTGTGGATGACGTACAAAGAGAACTCCTGCAAGAATACCCTGCCGACACACCTGTCGCAGCATGCTATCACCTCACATGGCCTGACCAGAAAATCTATCGTGGTCAACTCCAAGACCTCGCCAAAATCGTTCACGACCATAATCTGACACTGACCACTATGCTCGTCGTGGGCGAAGCCATTGACAACCGTCAAGGTCTCTCCGAACTCTACAACAAATACTTCACTCACCTCTTCCGTAAAGGAGAATAGCGCATGATTCTTGTTTTTGGCGGCACAACCGAAGGCCGCAAGACCATAGAAGCACTGGAAGAGGCGGGAAACCCCTTCTATTACAGCACAAGGACGGGCGAACAAAAAGTGACGCTCCATCATGGCATTGCGATTAGTGGCACCATGGACGGTGATGCCATGATCACCTTCTGCCAAAAGCACGATATCAAGCTGTTGGTAGATGCCGCCCATCCCTTTGCTGAGGTGTTACATCAAACGGTAGCTGAAGTGGCGAAAAGCATGAACATTCCTGCCATCAGGTTTGAACGTATCTTTCCAGAAAGAGATCCAGACATCGTATGGTTGGATGGATACGAGGATGCGGTAAAGACAATCAAGGAAAAAACGCTGCTTGCCACTACTGGTGTACAAAGCATCAGTAAATTGAAGCCCTTGGAAGAGCAAGGGGTAAAAGTAATGTATCGTATCTTACCAAGGGAATCGTCTATCCAATCAGCACTTCAACAGGGGGCAACCCACGACCAGCTCTGCTTCTATGAGCAAAACGCCTGCGAGGATCACCAAGAGTCCCAAAATCGACATCGTCGACGTCGGTTTGCCGATGTCGTCGATGTCGGTTCACCGATGTCGACGACATCGATTCAGAGGTTGTGGAAGGAGGGCGAAGGAGATGTTGAGTACGAGGCAGTCTTGATGAAAGAAAGTGGGGAAACAGGAGGCTTTGTAGAGAAAGTGAAAGACGCAAAAAGGATGGGCATGAAACTCTATGCCATCAAACGCCCAGAAACGCCCAAAATCTTTCACCAAGTGAATGGTGAGCACGGCTTGCGACGGATGGTCGAGAAACTCTTGCCCGAGTTCTTTCCCCTGCACAGCGGACTCACCACAGGAACCTGTGCCACTGCTGCAGCCATCGCCGCAACAAAGCGCATGCTGACAGGGGAAACGCCCGACGAGGTGCCCGTCATCCTTCCAAATGGCGAAACCATCATGGTGGCAGTCAGTTATGCCGACGGCTACGCTTACTGCATCAAGGAGGCAGGCGATGACCCCGACGTGACCGATGGTATTGAAGTGAGGGCAAAGGCTGAGAAAGCGGCTCAATTTGTGATATGTGGCGGTGAAGGAGTGGGCAGATTCACCCTGCCAGGCTTCGACTACCCTATCGGTGAACCAGCCATCAACAAGGCTCCTCGCCAAATGCTACGCCAAAATCTGGAGAAACTCCTAACTCCTAACTCCAAACTCCTAACTCTAAAAGTCACCATCAGCGTCCCCAACGGAGCCGATATCGCCCGCAAGACCTTCAACCCCCGTCTCGGAATCGAAGGAGGCATCAGCATCATTGGTGTTTCAGGCATCGTGAAGCCCTTTAGTGAAGAGGCTTTCATTGAGAGCATCCGCAAGTGCATGGAGGTGGCAAAAGCAAGTGGCGCCGACCGCATCGTTCTCCACAGCGGCATGAAGAGTGAGGGCTTCCTTCAGCAGCACTACCCCAACCTGCCTCAGCAAGCGTTCGTGGAATACGGCAATGCCATCGGAGCCACCTTGCAAATCGCTAACGAGCTCGACATCCCTCGCATCGCCCTCGGCATCATGTTGGGTAAGGCAGTGAAGCTGGCAGAAGGACATCTCGACACCCACAGCAAGAAGCAGACGATGAACAAGGCGTTCATCGCCGAGATGTTGAAAGAAGCTGGATGCAAAGAGGAAATCGTCAAAGTGAACGGCATCACCTTGGCAAGAGAATTGTGGGGCATCATCCCCTCCGAACAGATAGAAACCTTTTGCCGCACAGTCATCCGCCATTGCCTGAAACATTGTGAACCACTCCTGCCGAACGGAGAACTGACTATTCTACTGATTGATGACGTCGGAACAATCCACTCGCTATGATGGGAACTCCGACAATAATCAACAACATCAGGGTTACGACACCCATAGCAAGATACTACTGAATATCACCAGCGCCCATGCCCTTAATCGGGGAATGAGCTACCAGCCATCATTGTATCGTGCTAATCTTTTGTCGTAATTTGATGTTATACTGATAAACTGTGGCTCTTTTCCCTAAAAGATTCGATTGCAAAACACAAGAAAACTTTCAAACGACATTGCTTGTTCCATGAAAATATAGAAATGTAGCTTATTTTTTCATGATTTTAGCTGTTTGATGCATGGAATGTGAATGAAAAAGAGTAAATTTGCCCTCGGTTTCCGTTTATTACGGTTGCCAAAGGACACATAAGTTTAGATTTAGCGTTCGCTATCTCATTCAGCCCCTGAGAATGTAGGAAGTTCTAAAGGTGCACGCATCAGAAGATGCCAGTAATTCGTTGAAGAGATTTGTGAATGCTCACGCGATAGGCGTGGGCTTTCCGTATCTTCGAATTATGGGCACTTCCTACAGCCTTCAGGGAAAGATATAGAGGTTCACGCTCTTTTATATCCTAAAATATATGAAATACAAGATTATTAGTCTAAAGAAGATGCCCATTAGACAATATGGGTTTGTCATTGAGGCAAAAGTAAATCCTGTAGAGGATGCTGGATTTGACATGGAACCCTTTTCGAATATGAGGCTGTTTCAAATCCCAATGTCGGAAAGTTCTGAAACAATTTCGTTTATCATTCCTTACACTCAGTCCAATGTAAACGAAATGATTGGTTGGTGTCAGGCATTTGACCGCAACGAAGAACTTTGGGAAGTAAATGTGGACGACTATTTCGAAGATTATATTCGTCTTCCCTCAACCACAGGAGTTTCCATAGAAAGAAAATGTATGGTTTCCAAGAAATTGGATAATGGTCCTCTCCGGAAGATTATGAAAAAAGACTATTCAGGCTCACAACGAGGTATAGGGAGGATTCAATACTTATTTGGAGGAGAATATCTAGGACTATTACGAAATGGTAAGCGTGACGGCTTCGGTTTAATGCGAGATTATATTACTGGTGTCATGTATGTAGGTTACTGGGAAAATGATGTGCAAATATACGATTATGAAGACCTTATGACGGATTTGACTAATAAAGTAAACATGGGAATGGGTTCTGCATTCTTCTATGAAAATGAAGGTGTAGCAATTGGTGACCTTTATCCATATGAGGATTGTCACGATATTGTAATATTCAAGACCAACGAGTTATTCTATGGTCTCTTTCCCGAAGGAACAATGATGAAAAGTATGAGGGGAATAAAGATTGATAGTAATAATGTAAAGACTGAAGGATGTTTTAATTTAGACGTTGTTTCGGATATGCAAACTCCATTTGTAAGATAAAAACAATCAAAAATTCAGAAAATTATGAAAACCAATTCAGAAAAATTATACCTGCCACCTATTGATGACTTTGGCATGAGATACAGAAAGATTCTTCGTCATGAAGTTTTGCTTTATGGGGCAACTCCTGCAATAGTAACAAACAATTCAGATGGTACATGGACATTAGAAGATGGTAAAATAGAATATTTCTTATTCCCTGCAGAAGTGGGGAAACAGATCTTAAACGAAGCGATGAAATTGGATTGCCACAAACGCGAATTTTGGACTCCAGACTTGAATGATTTTTATGAGGGAGAAATGGAGATACATAATGATATTATGGGAACAATGAAATCTGTTATTCATGTTTCAAAAGCCTTACCGAGAGAGGCAATTGAAAATTTACACCTTTTACAATTATAACATCGATGTTCCAGAAAAGCATAACAAGGCCGGGAAACGCACCAACAACGCATAAAAATAAGCGGATGCGTCCGCTTATTTTTATTATGCTTCCATTCGTTTCATGATGTCTCTCAGGAAAGCATCACTGACATTCTCGAAATCGGCTTTGTCATAGATGTAGAGGAGTTGCAGTTCGTCGGCCACGATGCGGACGCGGATGATGACCCGTGCACCGCCGCTTTTTCCTCGTCCTTTAGAAGTGATGGCAAGACGAACCTTGCGGGCACCACCCTCCAGTTCCACACCCTGCATCGGGTTTTGAAGCAATGAAGCGAGAAGACTTTCGAAGTCATATTCCAGCGACTTATGACGCTTCTTCAGTCGCTTGTAGGCGACACGGAAATCTTCGGAAATTCTGACTCTCATAATGCACGGAGTGCCGCTACGGCTTCATCTGGGGTCATGCTCGGCTCCGTCTCCACCTGTTTCATACTGCGCTTGATGATGCGAGCCAACTTGTAGGTTTCCTCCAGCTGCAGCATCCTGTTCCACCGCCGTGTGCTCATGCTGACGGTGATTCTCTTTGGGGTTCTCTCTACGATTGTGGTCATAAGGCAATCCTTTCTTTTATCATTTTCGGTGGCAAAGATACAAATTCTTTTTCACAAACAAGCCATTTCGTCCTAAATTATTATTCGTGGTTTCTCCACATTTTATATTATCATTGTGCTTTCCATCCGTATTTCTTATTCTATTGATTGATGACGACGGAAGAGTACACTCGCTATGATGGGTGCGCCGATAAGTGCTGTGACGGAATTGACAGGCAAAGCCCCTTCGAAGCCAGGCATGCGTGCCACAAGGTTGCACAACAGCGCCAGTCCTGCCCCCACCAACATCGTGGCAGGCATCAGGATACGATGGTCGCTGCTTTGGAAGATGGCACGGCACAAATGTGGCACAGCAAGACCAATGAACATAATCGGACCACAATAAGCGGTGACAATCGCCACCAGAATGCCAGAACTGCTGATAACCAGCAGACGGGCACGCCTCAGGTTCAAGCCGAGATTGGTGGCATAATAGTCGCCCATAAGCAGGAGATTCATGGTCTTGCATAACAATAAACTCAAGGGCAGCAAAACCACCATCAGTGTCACAAACAGCATCATCTGGTCGCCCGACACTCGGGCAAAGGAACCCAGTCCCCATACCACGTAAGCTTTGACGTCCTCTTCGGCAGAGAAAAACTTCAGCACCCCGATGACGGCGGTGGCAAGGTAGCCTATCATGACGCCGATGATGAGCAGCGTGACATTACCTTTCACTTTCTGCGACACATAAAGAATGAGAGCCATGACTGCCAACGAGCCGACAATGGCGGCTATGGACATGGCAGCATCACCCAAGTAGCCAAGGCGGCTCAATGCCACTCCACCCAACGAGCCCGACAACAGCACAACAAAGGCGACCCCGAGGGAAGCGCCGTTGGAGATGCCCAAGACGGATGGACCTGCCAGCGGATTGCGAAATACGGTCTGCATCTGCAAACCACTCACTGCCAGTCCTGCCCCTGCCACGGTGGCTGTCAATGCCTGCGGCACACGTGAACTGAGAATGATGTTGTGCCAAATCTCCGGTTGACTCTCGTCGCCAAAGAGTATACACAGGATGGCATCAATGGGAATATGCACCGTCCCCAACAGAAGGTTAAGCACGAAAAAAAGAAGGGTGCCGAGCAACAGTAATATGTACTTGGAAGCAAGCCTCATCACTTCAGCAGATGATAATAGCGTGGTTGATATGTGTTGTCCATCAACTCTGGATGGAAGATAGCCACCAAGTCTTGCAGGAGCACATCTGGTTCGACAGGGGTGGACTCATAATAGGGTGTCTGCTTCATGTTGCAGTAGATGACGTGTTTCTCCTTGAACGCCTTGAAGAGTTCGTTCCGAGGTTCAGAAGCTTTCAGGGCATCGTAGGAGAAATCACCCTGATAGCTGTTGAGGATACGCCAATAGTCGGCATTGGCTGCTGTAGCGTACATCTGCTCATACTCAATAGGCACTCCGCCCGTATTGTCATCTTTAAGAATATACTCTGCACCCGCATCGCGGAAGAGTTGTGCCAAATGGTTCTTACCGCCAACGGCAAACCAGTTGCCGCCGTGCATCTCGCCACTGAAAACGGTGGGACGTTCGGTGGTCTGCGAGACTTTCTCCGCCAAGGCGAGATAACGCTTCTTAATGCCCTCAAACAGCACTTCCGCTTCCTTTTCCTTGCCAATGAACAACCCCACATATTTAATCCATTCCGCCTGTCCCAACGGATGTGATTCCTTGTAACCCAGATGAGGTATCATCGTCACTCCGGTTTCCTTAATGGCATCGTAGCCACCCCGTTTGAAGGGAGAGATGAAGATGACCTCCGGATTGGCAGCCAATATCAACTCTGCATCGAAATTGCCTTCCATTCCTATTTTCACCATCTTTCCATCGTCCACTCGTTGACGGATGTCCTTGTTGAAAAGGTTCTTCGTGCCTGTAATGCCTTTCACCTCGTCAAGCGCATCGAGCGCAATGAAGTTAGAAAGTTGAAGCATCGTCATCACGATTGTCCGCTCCACGGGCACCTCCACCTTGGTGTACCCGACAGGCACCTCCACCTCTGTCCCTTTCTGCACCAAGGCAAAGTGATAACTCACAGGCATACGGTCTTCATCCGTCTGCGGGTCAGCCACATCAACAAGTTTCACACCATTCGCCAAGGTCTTCACTCGAAAACCCTTGGCATAATCCAACAACATGGTTGAAGCAGAGTCAGCATCTGCTGTTCCTTTCTGTCCAGAAGGAACAGGTTTGCAAGCTCCCAGCAAAAACAGACAGACAAGCACTAACGTGAATGAATAAAAACACTTCATAAGCATTTGATTGATATGCAAAGGTAAGGAAATTAAGTGAAATGGGAAAAAGGAAAAATGACAAAATGTGAGTTTTTGTCCACCAAGAATAAACTTTTGAAAAAAGAGGTGGTCATAATAAGTGAAAGTTGACAATTGACGGTTGACAATTAGATGGAAGACTATTAACAAACAACTATTCTTTTATAAACCAAAACACTTAACACTTAAAAAACAAACAGCATGAAGAAATTGATTCTCACCATGATGGTGGCGATGATTTCGCTCACATCATTTGCTCAGTTCGGTGGTGGCGGACAGCGCCGCGAGTTCAAACCCGAAGATCAGGCTACCCGTCGTGCAGACCAGATCAAGGAGGCTGCCAAGATTTCTGACGAGCAGTACAAGAAGGTGTATGACCTCTACCTGAAGCAGGCTCAGGAGCAGCAGGCTCGTATGAAGGAAGCTCAGGAGAAGGGCGAGCGTCCACAGTTTAATCGCGAAGACATGCAGAAGCAGCAAGAGGCTACGAACGCTGCACTGAAGGAAATTCTGACTGCAGAGCAGTTTGCTGCTTACGAGAAAGCTCAGCAGGAGCGTCGCCAACGTATGGGACAAGGTGGCGGCTTCGGCGGTGGCGGCGGCTTCGGTGGCGGTCGTCCACGTGGACAAGGTGGTCAGCGTCCACAAGGTCAGAACCTCTAAATTTATACCACGAATTTATTAACTTAAAAGGGATTACTGAAGAGATGCATCATGAAAAATGATGCATCTCTCATTTTTTTCACTTTTCTTTTAAACCTTTTATTTATACATGCGTCATACCCAACGAAAGTACTACCTAATCGTATCTTTTAACTAAACTTTTTAATTAAACTTATTCAATTATGAAGAAAATCATTCTTACTCTGATGTTGGCGGTTGTATCGCTTTCATCATTCGCACAGTTCGGTGGCGGACAGTTCCAAATGCCAAAACCTGAGGAAATGGCTACTCGTCGTGCAGATCAAGTAAAAGAACAAGTAAAGGACGCAGGTCAGCTTACCGACGAACAGTACAAGAAGGTGTATGACCTTTATCTGAAGCAGTCTAAGGACATGCAGGCTAAGATGAGTGAAGGTGGTGGCGGTTTCGGCGCTTTCAACATGGAAGACATGCAGAAGCAGCAGGAAGCTACTAACAAGGCACTGAAGGAGATTCTCTCTGAGGAGCAGTTCAAGGCTTACCAGAAGGCTCAGGAAGAAATGATGAAACGCTTCCAGCAAGGCGGCGGCTTCGGAGGATAACATTTTCCAAAGTATCATAAAAACAAATGGGGGCTCACATCGTGAAGATGTAAGCCCCTTTCTTTGTGGCAATAAATGGAACCCGAGAACGAAGTAATCGGATGGGTGCCGTCACTCTTTCACTACGTCTTTCACCTATCTTACCGACTGCACCAAAGCATCGACCGTACACCCACGGTCAGGCTAGATGCAGGTGTATGAGAAACTCAAGTGACTATCGGATGTTGACCAACACTCACCATCAGTGGGATTGCCATCTTGAGAAATAAGAAAGAGGCTCACCCCCGCTAAAGCGGAGGCGAGCCTCTTTCTTAAAGATATAATGTAAAATTTACTTGTTCAGTGCCAATGCCACGTTCACAGCGCATGCCACAGTGCAACCTACCATTGGGTTGTTGCCAATGCCGAGGAAGCCCATCATCTCAACGTGAGCAGGAACTGAAGAAGAACCTGCGAACTGAGCGTCTGAGTGCATACGACCCAGAGTGTCAGTCATACCGTAGGATGCAGGACCTGCAGCCATGTTGTCTGGGTGCAATGTGCGGCCTGTACCACCACCTGATGCTACTGAGAAGTAAGGCTTGCCAGCGAGGACACGCTCCTTCTTGTAAGTACCAGCTACAGGGTGCTGGAAACGGGTTGGGTTGGTAGAGTTACCTGTGATGGAAACATCCACGTTCTCCTTCCAAAGGATAGCTACGCCTTCACGAACATCGTCAGCACCGTAGCAGTTCACCTTGGCACGAGGACCATCAGAGTAAGCCTTGGTCTTCACCACCTTGAGTTCGCCAGTGAAGTAGTCGAACTGAGTCTGCACGTATGTGAATCCATTGATACGAGAGATAATCATGGCAGCGTCTTTGCCAAGACCGTTGAGGATGCAACGGAGTGGCTTTTTGCGCACCTTGTTGGCCATCTCAGCAATCTTGATAGCACCTTCAGCAGCTGCGAATGACTCGTGACCTGCGAGGAATGCGAAGCACTCTGTCTCTTCGCGGAGCAGACGAGCAGCAAGGTTACCGTGACCGATACCCACCTTACGGTCGTCAGCCACAGAACCAGGAATGCAGAATGCCTGCAAACCGATACCGATAGCCTCGGCAGCGTCAGCAGCGTTTTTGCAACCCTTCTTGAGAGCGATGGCAGAGCCTACCACGTATGCCCACTTGGCGTTCTCGAAGCAGATGCGCTGAGTTTCTTCACATGTGATGTATGGATCGAGACCTGCCTTCTCGCAGATTTCGTTAGCCTCTTCGATAGAGGAAATGCCGTTCTCGTTCAAAGCAGCAAGAATCTGCTTCATACGACGGTCTTGTGACTCGAATTTAACTTCTCTAATCATAATGCTTTCCTCCTATTATTCTTTACGTGGGTCAATAGATTTAACAACTCCCTGCTCTGGCTTCGTGCGGCCGTATGTACCAGTAACACTCTTGAGTGCCTCGTTGGCATCCATGCCCTTCTTGACAGCCTCCATGAACTTGCCCATGTGAACATACTCGTAACCGCAAACCTCGTTGTCTGAATCGAGGAACATCTTGGTGATGTAACCCTCAGTGAGCTGGAGGTAGCGAGTGCCCTTCACCTTGGTGCCGTAGAGTGTACCGCACTGAGAAACGAGACCCTTACCGAGGTCTTCCAAACCAGCACCGATAACGAGACCACCCTCAGAGAAGGCAGACTGTGTACGACCATAGACAATCTGGAGGAAGAGTTCACGCATAGCAGTGTTGATAGCGTCACAAACGAGGTCGGTGTTGAGTGCCTCAAGAATAGTTTTGCCAGGAAGAATCTCTGATGCCATAGCGGCAGAGTGAGTCATACCTGAACAACCGATGGTCTCAACGAGACATTCCTCGATGATACCTTCCTTCACGTTGAGAGACAGTTTGCAGCAACCCTGCTGAGGTGCACACCAACCAATGCCGTGTGTCATGCCTGAGATGTCCTTGATTTCTTTTGCCTGAATCCACTTGCCCTCTTCTGGGATTGGAGCTGGACCATGATTAGGACCTTTGGCTACACAGCACATTTCTTGTACTTCTTTTGAATAAACCATAATTGTAAACCAAATTTATTTAATTAATAAATGTGTGTTTTCATCAAAAATGCTTGCAAAATTAGTAATAAAAAATAAGAAGAGCGCAGAAAAAAAGGAAAAACTTTTCAAATGCCACCTTTTTTTTGCTCAAGAACGGGAAAAGCAGTAACTTTGTCGCTCCAAACATGCATTTGTTTCATCTATAATATGTAACTTTGCATCAAATTCACATGAGCAAACATGAGCAAAAAAAACAATCATAGAAGAGATATAGCAGCGGAGACAAAAAAGCCCCCTTTAACCCAACAGAAAGTACAACCAAGCAAGAAAGAGAAGAAGCCCCTGAGCCTGACAACCGGAGCATCAGTGTGCATCGCCATCATTGTCACGGTGGCGGTAGTGGTTATGGGTCTTTACCATTTGATTGTACGCAACAGCGACATGCTGTACATGGCACAAAGCAAGGATTTCTTTTCCTTTGACCCCAGTTTCCGTGCAGATTGCATGCACGCACCCGGTGGATTCATCAGTTGGGTGTCTTCTTTCCTAACACAGTTTTTCTTTCACCCATCGCTCGGTGCCTCCATCATGGTGGCTATTTGGGTGGCAAGCATCTGGTTGAGCAAATTCACGTTCAGAGTAAAGATGGCATGGATGGCTATTCTGGCTATTCCTGCCGTGTGCCTGTTGGTCAGCACCATCGACACAGGCTACTGGTTATACTACTGCAAGCAGACGGGTTACTGGTTTTACGGAACATTGGGCTATCTGTTCACGAATCTGCTGGTGCTCTTCCACTCCTGCTTCAAGAAGACAACCGCACGTGTCATCATGGCTATTCTGATTGCGGCAACCTACCCGTTCTTGGGATGGTACACATTGTTGGCGCTGCTGTATGTGGCAGTCCTTTCACTCTGCCGTATGAAAGCCGACGATTCGTTGGCAAGCAAGATTCTGCTGCCACTGATTCCCTTGGTGCTCATTGGCATCACGCCGTTGGTGTGCTATCAATTCTATTCCGGTGTACGGTTTGAAGATATGTGGATGGCAGGATTCCCCTTCTTCGAGAATGACAACGTGACCAGCTTCATACCATCCATCCCATTCATCGTGTTAGCGGCAGTTCCCCTACTCTTCCCCTTCTTACCAAAGAAAGTGGAGAACAGCACGGGCATGACATGGGGCGTCATACTGGTCACCACGGCTGTGTTGGTGCTGTCATGGTTATGGGTGGAGAAGAGTGACTTCCAAAACTACAATTATCATGCTGAGATGAGAATGTATCGTGCAGCCGAGGAACAGGATTGGGACAAGGTGCTAGACGAGATGAGCAACATCCCCGGTGATGCTTCCCGCGAGATGGTGCTATTCAAGAACATCGCCTTGATGAATAAAGGCGAGATGGGTACGAAGATGTTCAAGTACAATAATATGGGCGAGCCTCCAACAAACGGGTTTGACACATTGCGCGTACATATGGTGCAGACTGCGGCACCACTCATCTACTACTATCACGGCAAGACCAACTTTGCTTTGCGCTGGAGCATTGAGAACAGCGTGGAGTTCGGCTACGATTATGACCACCTGAAAATATTGGCACGCTGTGCATTGGTGAGCGGCGAGATGGAGATGGCAAAGCGCTACTTGAATATTTTACAGTCTACACTCTACTATCGTGATTGGGCTGAACGTCTAATGCCCATCACAGAGAAACCCGAACTCATTAAGAAATTCAAGGAGTTTGACAGTGTGCGTGAATTGCGCGACCACATGGGAACCGTGCTTGATGGAGACAATGGTTTGTGTGAGATGTACCTGCTCACCTATTTTAGTCAAACAATGAACAAGGATAGTAAACTATTACAAGAGCTAACCTTGAACTATGCATTGATACAGAAGGATATACAATTGTTCTGGCCACGTTTCTTCCTCTATGCACAATTGCACCAAGGGGAACCGATGCCGATACATTATCAGGAAGCCGCCATCTTGTATGGAAACCTGGAACCCCAAAGTGCTGATATCTCCACGATGCCTTTCCAAGATGAAGTGAAGAAGAGTTATGAAGGTTTCCACAACATGACGCAATCATTACTTCAGGCAGGAATGGGCTCAGACGAAATTGGTGAAGCCACGAAGAGCACCTACGGCAACACCTTCTACTGGTTCTATTTCTTCTGCCGTGATGTGCACTCGTATTAAGTTGAGAATTGATAATTGAAAAAACAAAAACAGCATACAAAATGAAACTGAAAAAAATTCTGTCCATAGCAACGATGGTCATTCTGTTGGCTTCATGTGGACAACACCCTACGGTTCCAAGCAACGTGACAATAGAATCGCGTCTTCCGAAGATTTACCCTGACTATACAGAAGTGACCATTCCTGTCAATATCTGCCCTCTGAACTTTGCCGTACAGGAGGGTGAAACTGATGCCATAGCAAGGTTCACTTTCCCTGGAGGAGAATTCATCTATGGTGAAGGTCAGAAAGTGCTGATAGATGAAGAGCAATGGAAAGAAATGCTGGAATCTGCCAAAGGCAAAGAAATCAAGGTGGAGGTCTTCGCAAAGGTGAATGGTGCATGGAAAGGCTATCAGCCCTTCAACATCTACGTGGCAGAAGATTCGATTGACGAGTACATCTCTTACCGCGCCATCCAACCTTCTTACGTGGCATACGAGAGGCTGAGCATCAATCAGCGCAATATCACCAACTTTGACGAACGAGAGATTTACAACAACATGTCTGTCAGTTCTGAGAAAGTTGGTCAGTGCATCAACTGCCACTCTTACCAAAATTACAGAACGAACAACATGCTCTTCCACATGCGTCAAGGATATGGAGGCACCATGCTCGTATCGAACGGAGAGCTGAAGAAGATAGACCTCAAGACGGATGAAACCCTCAGTGCCGGTGTCTATCCATCATGGCATCCCACACACAACCTCATCGCCTTCTCCACCAACAAGACGGGACAATCCTTCCACACGAAAGACCTGAACAAGATTGAAGTGCAGGACACGGAGAGTGACTTGATTCTTTATGATGTGGACAAGAATGAGGTGAGCATCATTTCTGAATTGGATGACGAGCTAGAAGTGTTCCCCACATGGACTCCTGACGGAAAGAAACTCTATTTCTGCTCTGCCCATTTCGAATATTACAACGACAGCATCGAGAAATCAGCTGAGATGATTCAGCGATTCAAAGAAGTGAAGTACAGCCTTTATTCTGCTGATTTCAATCCTGACACAAAGGAATTTAGTAATGTGGAGATGGTGTACAATGCTGCCGACTCGCTGAACCAGAGCGTCACCCTACCCCGTGTCAGTCCTGATGGGAAATACCTCCTTTTCTCACAGGCAGAGTATGGATGCTTCCACGTATGGCATGCCGACGCTGACATCTACATGATGGATTTGAAGACTCGAGATGTACAGAAATTGGATGCTGTGAACAGTGACCGTTCGGAGAGTTACCCCACATGGTCAAGCAACGGCAGGTGGATTATGGTGGATTCACGACGTGACGACGGTAACTACACACGCCCTTACTTTGCTTATTTCGACAGGAAGGGTAAAGCACACAAGGCTTTCATGCTACCTCAGAAAGATCCGAACTTCTACACGTTCTACCTGCGTTCGTTCAACCGTCCAGAGTTCATGGTTGAACCCGTAAAGATCACACCACAAGAATTTGCAGCCAAGGCTAAAGAAGACGCCATCCCAGCCAAGTACGCAGATAAATGAAACAATATCTGAAATATATCTATTTACTCGCCTTCATCACCGTTGCATACATCTTGTTGCCGGTGATGAATGCTGATTATCTGTACACTATTCAGGACAACAATGTCTTCATCAGCGGACACACGTTCATGATGGATACTGTCATGGGTGAAGGCGGGTGGCAAGCATGGGTGGCACGTTACCTCACGCAGTTCTTCTACTACCCTTGGTTGGGCAGCTCCATTCTCATCCTTTTCTGGGTGGTCATCTACTGGATGACAATCTGGATGTTTGGCATCAAGGACAAATGGAGTTTCTTGGCACTCATTATACCCGCAGTCTTGCTCTACCACTTGCTCGACTATGGGTATTGGATCTATTATGCCAAGATACCAGGACTGCCTTTCCAACCAACCATCATGGTCTTTTTCTGTTTGCTGTACACATGGGGAACTTTGTATCTGATAAGAAAGCTCAAAATCAGTTGGCAGATGAAGGGACTCATTTGCGTTGCTCTGTTAGGTGCCATCATTTACGTTAGTAATTTGTTATGGCCATCCTCGACATGGCATTACAACTACAACTTTCGCCATTCCATCAAAACCACGCTCATAGACAAGAACTTCAAACATGAATTGCGTATGTATCGTGCCTTGGATGAGTTCCGTTTCGAGGATGTGCTCAAAGAGATGCCAACCAACAATGAGCAAGCACCCACGAACTTGATGGTGCTATACAAAAACATTGCCTTGATGCACACGGGACAGATGGACAGGATGTTTGAGACGGGCAACTGTGGTGTAAAGCCTGACATTGGCGATTCGCTGAAAATACGTACATCACTCTTGGGTGCGCCCATTATTTACTATATGTTCGGGCAAATGAACTACTCCTACCGCTGGGCAATGGAAAATGCCGTGCAATATGGATTAAGTTTCCGTAATCTTAAAATGATGATACGCACAGCCATTTTCAACAAAGAATTTGAGGTGGCAGCCAAATACATTGCCATGCTCAAGACCAGCACCTTCCATCGGAAGTGGGCATTGGAGCATGAGGCATGGATGACGAACAGCACGAACTTCATCCAGAGCCAAGACTATCAGACTCTCTCACCACTGCTGAACGAAGAGACCAATGTACTCGATGGTGATGACGGGCTGTGTGAACAATACTTATTGGAGTATTTCTCCGACTTGAACCATGCCAACACTCCTCTCTTGGAAGATGTCACCATGTGCATGTCATTGTGGGCAAAAGACTATTATGCCTATTGCATCCACTTCTACGACTATGTGAATAGCCACCCCAACCGTCCGATTCCTGCACTTTATCAAGAAGGTGCCATCCTGTTCGGCAATGCAGAGGAATCACCCATCACCCTCGACCAGTTCAGATTTGATGACATCATTGCCAACAAATATAATGGCTTCGTGCAAGACTATCAACAACTCCAACAACAGGGAGTTGACGAGAAAGAAATAGGGAACCGGTTGAAGATGCTATATGGCAACACCTATTGGTGGTACTACTATTTCTACAACGATTTCAATATCTACTAATTAACATTAACTGATTAACTACTTTTTACTTTTCGGCAAAACATGAAGAAATTGACAGCTTTTGCCTTGCTGGCATTTGCCACATTGGGCATCTTTGCACAAGGTACTATACAAGATTACAAAAGAGCATTCTCTACAGGCACCAGACACTCCTGGAAAATGGCGAATGGCAGCGTCAACATACATCGTTCCTTCAACGGGCCAGAGGAGCAGTTCATCTATTCCACCTACAATGGTGACAGTACCGTATGGTACAAAGTCGATGCAATAACAGGGGCAAAGGAACTGACCACCAACCCAGAACTCAATCGTCGCCGCGGTGGCAATTGGAGTGGTGGCGGAGATGGATATCATCATTGGACGGAAGTGCGCGACGAAAAGGACGGACGTGCTGAAAGCCCTGTAAATAGAGGCACATTCATCATTCATAAGGACAACAACCTCCATCTCCTGAAAGGCAACGAGACCACCCAACTCACCTTCGACGGAGTGGACACCTGCTACTATTCTTCATGGGGACGTTGGTCGAAAGATGGCAAATATTATGCCACCGTACTCATCAAGCCTGCGCCCAAGCATTATGTAACGTATACACAATCGTCTCCCGCCAATCAGGTGCAACCCATCTACACCACCTTGGAGTATGCCAAGCCCGGTGATTCGCTGAATTACCGCATTCCCGTGGTGGTGGATGTTGATAATAAGACAACCATCTATCCCAAGAGCACCGACCTCTTCAAGAGCCAGTATCAAGTGTCTGCACCCGATTGGGATGACAATGGCAAGACGTTGACATTCGAGTTCAACGAGCGTGGCCATAAGACCTACCGTGTGCTTGAAATGGACTTGCAAGGCAATGTGAAAACCCTCATCGAAGAGAAGAATGACAAATATGTGGCTTATTCACGCAACTACCGCAGGGACCTCGACGAAAACCACATCCTTTGGAAAAGTGACCGCGACGGGCATGCCCACCTCTATCTCTACGACCGAAAGAAAGGTAAACTCACCCAGGTAACCAAGGGAGAATACTGGGTGCGTGAGGTGCAGAATGTCGAGATGGATGAGAAAGGCAAGGGATTCATCATCTTCTCTGCCAACGGACGCAACTATAGAAACATGGGCAAGGTCACCTCCAGTTTCGATGGAAAAATTTCGGAGGAAGACCCCTACAACATCCACTACTACCGCATTGACCTCGATGGTAAGAACCTCATCGACCTGACCCCTGAACGTGGCACACATGAAGCCACGTTCAGCAGATCCTGCAAAACCTCTTTCATCGACACTTATTCTTCCATCGACCAGCCACCTGTCACCGTATTGCGCTCCTCCATCGATGGACACGTTATCTCCACCCTCGAAACTGCTAACATCAGCAAGTTGGAAGCCACTGGTTGGAAGGCTCCAGAGGTGTTCGTGGCACCCGGTCGCGATGGAAAGACCGACATGTGGGGACTTATTCAACGCCCTTCCAACTTTGATCCCAACAAGAAATATCCTGTCATCGAATATATCTATTCAGGACCTGGAGATCAGTATGTGCCTAAGAAGTTCACCCCATGGCTCTACTACTTACAAGACGTAGCCGAACTTGGCTTCATCGTCGTGCAACTTGATGCCATGACCACCTCTTTCCGCGACCTTGAATTCGAGCAGGTCTGCTACAAAAATCTGAAGGATGCGGGATTCCCTGACCGTATCGAGTGGATCAAGGCTGCCGCTGCGAAGTATCCTTACATGGACATCGACCGTATGGGCATCTACGGATGTTCAGCAGGCGGGCAGGAAGCCCTCGGTGCTCTACTCTTCCATGGCGACTTCTACAAAGCAGCCTATGCAGCCTGTGGGTGTCACGACAACCGCATGGACAAAATCTGGTGGAATGAGCAGTGGATGGGCTATCCTGTGGACAGTTCTTATATTGAGTGCTCTAATGTGGAGAACGCTAAGAACCTGAAGGGAAAACTGATGCTCCTTGTCGGTGAAATGGACGACAATGTTGACCCATCCTCTTCCTATCAAGTGGTCAATGCACTCATCAAGGCCAACAAGGAATTTGAGTTTGTCCTCATCCCTAACGCCCACCACACAATGGGCGAAAACTACGGCGAACACAAACGTGCCGACTTCTTCGTGAAGAACCTTTTAGGTGTGGAACCGCCTGCATGGGACAAGTTGAAGTAAGAGGTGAAAATGAGATGTAAGAGGGATGAGAGATGAGAGGAAACAGTAAATGAAAACTATGCAACAAGATAACAGAACAAAAGAACTAGGAACGAAACCGATTGGCGAATTGTTGGTGAAGTATGCAGTACCGGCTGTGGTGGCAATGACAGCCTCATCGCTCTACAACATGGTGGACCGCATCTTTATCGGACACATACCCGAGGTGGGCACCCTGTCGCTTGGTGGCTTGGCAGTCACCTTCCCCATCATGAACTTAAGTGCCGCTTTCGGTGCGATGGTGGGTGTGGGCAGCTCAACGCTTATTTCCATCAAATTGGGACAGAAAGACTACGACACAGCAGAACGGGTGCTGGGCAACCTTGTGTCGCTCAACATCATCATCGGCATCCTTGTGGGAGCATTGGGACTAATTTTCATTGATCCGCTCCTACTCTTTTTCGGTGCATCGGAGAACACCCTTCAGTATGCACACGATTACATGTTCATCATCCTGTTGGGCAACGTGGTGACACATCTCTATTTCGGGCTGAACAGTGCCTTGCGTAGTACCGGACATCCCCATGTGGCAATGTCGGCAACGATTGCCACCGTGATCATCAATGCCATCCTCGACCCACTCTTCATTTTCTCGTTGCAATTAGGCATCAAAGGAGCGGCTTATGCCACCGTACTTTCACAAGTGGCAGCACTCATCTATGTGGTGGCAGTCCTATCTAACAAAAGAGATTTGATTCATCTCCATTCAGGCATTTACGGACTTCGGAAACGCATCGTGAAGAACATCCTCGCTATTGGCATGTCTCCTTTTGCCATGCAATTGTGCGCCTGTCTCGTCGTCATCCTCATCAACAAGGGACTGACCAAGCATGGTGGTGATGTAGCGATTGCCGCCTACGGCATTGTGAACAGCATTACGTTCCTTTCCATCATGGTGGTTCTGGGCATCTGTCAAGGCATGCAGCCCATAGCAGGATTCAATTTCGGAGCACAGTTGCCCAAGCGTGTTAACGAGGTACTGAAGAAAGCTATCATCCTCGCCACCATCATCATGACCCTCAATTTCATATTGTGCGTGTTCTTTCCACAATATCTTGTGGTCATTTTCACTGACGACTCCGTTCTTCTCCCACTTGCGGTCAGGGGCATGCGAATCGTCTGCATACTCTCACCCATCGTAGGTTTCCAGATTGTTACGGGCAACTTCTTCCAAAGTATCGGCATGGCGAAACGAAGCATTTTCATGTCTGTCAGCCGCCAGTTGGTCTTCCTCGTTCCCTTCCTCCTCATCTTCCCCGAAATATGGGGAACGGACGGCGTGTGGATGAGCATCACCGCTGCCGATGGAGTGGCATCCCTCACAGCTGGTTTCCTGCTCTGGCATTTCTACAACAGCAAGGAATCGCTCCATGCGCCGAGCATTCGTATGGGAAGCACCTTGAAACGTGTGTTTTTCCATAACAGAGTCACTCCATAATGCGCTACTTTATCTATTTATCTTACAATGGCGCACGCTATCACGGTTGGCAGATTCAACCCAACGGCATCAGCGTGCAGGAGGTGCTTGGCAAAGCACTCTCCACCCTACTGCATGAACCCATCGAAGTGACAGGAGCAGGACGTACAGATGCTGGGGTGAACGCAAGTTTGATGGTTGCACACTTTGACACAACACAAGAAGTGAACGAGCAATTAGTGTATCGACTGAACAAGTTCTTGCCGCAAGACATCGCCATCAGCAGCGTCAGAAAAGTGAAAGACGATGCCCACGCACGGTTCTCAGCCACCTCGCGTACCTACCACTACTATGTCATTACGGCGAAGTCTCCTTTTGAACCTTACGCCTACCGATTCCCTCAGCCACTCGATTTCGAAAAGATGAATGAAGCGGCAAATACGTTGTTTGACTATATCGACTTCACCTCTTTCTCCAAACTTCACACCGATGTGAAAACCAATAACTGCCGCATCATGCATGCCGAATGGACACAGGTGTCGCCTATCAAATGGCAGTTCACCATTACAGCAGACCGTTTCCTCCGCAATATGGTTCGTGCCATAGTGGGCACACTTCTTGATGTCGGGCGTGGTGTACTGACCATCGAGCAGTTCCGTGAAATCATTGAGAAGAAAGACAGATGCTCCGCTGGCACCTCTGTGCCTGGCAATGCCCTCTTCCTTGCCGACATCACCTATCCTGACAATCTTTTCGACCTATAAGACAAATTGTAAAATGTAAATCATCAAATTATAAATGGTCTTATGTGGTTAATCCTTGCTTTTCTTTCCGCCTTCCTCCTCGGCTTCTACGACGTCTTCAAGAAGAAGTCGCTCAAAGAGAATGCAGTCATTCCGGTGCTGACCCTCAACACCCTCTTTTCCTCGCTGATTTTTCTGCCGTTTATCATCCTTTCAGCAAAAGGGTACATCTCTGAGGACAGCCTTTTCTACACCCATCAGTATGGATGGGCAGAACACAAGTACATTCTGCTAAAGTCGCTCATCGTGCTTGCCAGTTGGCTCTTCGCCTACTTCGGATTGAAGCATCTGCCCATCACAATTGTGGGACCCATCAACGCCACCCGACCTGTCATGGTGCTGATTGGTGCCATGACTTTTTTCTCCGAACGCCTCAACCTCTGGCAATGGGTCGGTGTCATCATCGCCATGATAGGACTTTACATGCTCTCGCGCTCCAGTAAGAAAGAGGGCATCGACTTCAAGCACAACAAATGGATTATCTTCGTGGTGCTCGCCAATGTGTTGGGTGCCGTGTCAGGACTCTACGACAAGTTTCTGATGGTATCGCCAGAGAATGGTGGTGTTGGACTTGACAAACTAGCTGTGCAGTCGTGGTACACCTTTTATCAATTCTTCTTGATGCTAGCTATGCTTGGCTTCTTGTGGTGGCCCTTGCGCAAGGAGACCACCCCTTTTCGCTGGGACTGGTGCATTATTCTCATCTCAATATTCCTCTCTGCAGCCGACTTTGCTTACTTCTATGCCCTTGGGCTCGACGGTGCCATGATCTCCATCGTATCCATGGTACGCCGTGGTAGCGTAGTTGTCAGTTTCCTATTCGGGGCAATGGTCTTCCGCGAGAAGAACCTCAAAGCCAAAGTCCTCGACCTCGCTTTAGTGCTTCTCTCAATGCTTTTCCTCTTCATAGGCAGTCATAACTAAAGACATCAATGATGCTTTTTCACCGCAATTTATTGCCCTCATCATCGACGCTCGTTGCCACTTTGAGCCTAACGCCGTAAAACTCATGAACCGACCCCCGTAAGGCTCGCGAGCCTTACGGGGGTCGGTTGAGTGAAACATAAGAACCCTTACAACATACCCTTACTTGATACCCTCCTCTGTCACCTGTGCCCTCACACGGCTCAATGTTTCGGGAGTCATCTGGAGGAAGGAGGCAACATTATGAAGGGGGGCACGACGGATGATTTCGGGATTCTCGCGCATGGTGCGGATATAGCGTTCCTTTGCTGTCTCAAAGCGTAAGACATCTGCTTTCTGCTGGGAAATGATGAGAGCACGCTGATGGAACTTGAATATAAGTTTGCAAAGTTCGAAGGAATGGCTGGCAATAGTTTCCATAGCTTCGCGAGGTATGGCATAAAGCACACTTGGCTCAATGGTGGATGCCACGATTCTGGAAGGCTCACGCAAGAAATAGCTCTCGATGCAGATGACCATATCACCCTCATGACTGATGTGTTCAGTGACGGTGACATTGTTCTTCTTGTAGTGCTGCAGCACCATCCCCCGATCGACATAGAACATGCTGTCGCACACGTCGCCTTCATTGACGAGCTTATGTCCACGAAGCACCTTCATGGGCACAAGAATGTTGGCGAAGGCATGAAGTGCCTCCACACTAAGTGTCACACCATAGGTGCGGCATATATCTCTTGCAACATCACGCCGTCTGTCGTTCAGATTGATTGCTGGCATAGGCTTTTTTTTCTCTTTAATGATAGATACGTTCTCCGAAAATCTTGTTCCCCACCCTCACTAACGTGCTGCCATGTTCTTGGGCTATCGTGTAGTCACCGCTCATGCCCATGGAGAGTTCGCAGAAAGAGGATTCGCCCGAGAAGAAGCGTTCTTTCAATATATCGTGAAGTTTCCGAACGGTTTCAAACTCTCCACTAATCTGTGCCTGGTCATCGGTATTCGTTGCCATGGCCATCAAACCAACGATGCGCACATGTGAGCATGCCCTCCATTCTCCCTCGGCAAGCATCTGCTGCACCTCTTCAGGCGTAAAACCGAACTTGGTTTCTTCCTTTGCCACATGAATCTGTAGGAGCACATCGATAGTTCTTCCACACTTCTCTGCCTGCTTGTTGATTTCCTTCAGCAATTTCATGGAATCCACTGAATGTATGAGGCTTATGAAGGAAGCGATATACTTCACCTTGTTGGTCTGCAAGTGTCCAATGAAGTGCCATTCGACATCTTTGGGCATGACGGCTTCTTTCGCCACCAATTCCTGCACATGGTTCTCGCCAAAGATGCGCTGCCCTGCTTCATACGCCTCTTGCAAGGCCTCGACAGGATGGTATTTCGATACTGCCACCAGCCGTACTCCTGGCTTCAAAGTCGTCTTAATCCTCTGTATGTTCTCAGTGATCATCATGCTTCTTCTTTCTTGGAACGTGCCACATAGCGGAACACGTCCATAATCTTTGTTTCCTGCACACTCGCAATACGGTAGTCCATCAGGCTTCCTTTCATGCCCTTGTCAAACTGAGCCACTGCCTCATGGAACGTGCCTGCCTGCACGAGCATGTTGTTGGCAATTTCTTTTTCCGTCTGAGTTTTCTCGTCAATGGTGATGAAGAGGCAGCGCACCTTATACCACTTGTCAGCCACATCGCTGTCACTGGTAAATATCTCACCGAACTTCACACGCTTGATGTTCGCCACGTCAAGGGTGCCACTTGTGTAGGGCTTCACCTCTTCAATGATTCTCGACTCCGCTTCTGTGAAGTTAAGTGCATCCACCAAATAGGTGAATGTCTCAGGTTTTGTCGTGCCGTCATCTTTCATCACGTCCATCTTCACCTTGCATTCATACCAACTGTTTATTTCCATTGTCTTATCATGTTTTTCGTTAATAATCTGAACCATTACATTTCCCTATAGGAAAATCGCCACAAAGTTACACTTTTTCGAATGAACAACCAAAGCATTCCAAGTTTTTTCAAAGAAAAGAATGGGCAAAGACGAAGAAAGTCCCTCCGCACGATGATGCAGAGGGACTTCCTCATTTATTGTTGAGAGAGGGGAATGTAATCCCTATTTCTTCTTGGATGTGCGCACCTTATTCAAAAAGTCCACCATCTTCTGCAAATTAGCTTCAGAATACATACCCATGCCATGACCACCTTCTGGCTCACGCACGATGTAGCTCTCCACACCAGCTTTTTGCAGTTGGTCATAGAGGTACTGGCTCACACAAGATGCCACCACAAAATCCTTGTCGCCATGGAAGATGTAGCCCGGCACGTCATTCTTGTCAATGTAGCCCGATGCACTCAGCAACAGGAACTTGTTCTCATTACCCTCCTTGGGGGCACCAATGAGCTGCTCCTCAGGGGTGTTACCCTTGCCACCAAACACCATCGCGTTGCCACATTCCATCTGGAGCAGTTCGGTAGGACCAGACCAATCACAGAATGCGTTAACGAGGCTTGACTCCTTCGTGTAAGGACCCACACTTCCTTCAATGTCATACTCAGCAGAACCTTGTTTTGCCACTTTGACACCATTGGAGAGCGCTGTCACTGCTGACAGGTGACCACCAGAAGAGAATCCTGATGTGGCAATGAAAGAAGTGTCAAACTTGTATTTCGCAGCATTGGCACGGATGAAACGGATGACAGCCTTGATATCATTCACTTGAGCTGGCCATTTTCCATCAGCAATGGAACGATGATTCGGAGTCACCACTGCATAACCAGCCTTGAGCAGTGCTGCGCAGATGGTGTTGATATCAGCAGCCCCCTTAGAACTGTTGCTGCCCCATGCACTTCCATAAATGTGCACCACAACTGGGTACTTGTCTTTCACTTCCTTTGGCAGATAGATGTCAAGCATGTGATACACCTGTCCGTCATCGCCTGCGTAGTTGATGTCAGTGAATTTCTCTGAGAATTCTGCCTTAGCCTGTGAGCTCTGGTCTCCACCAAAACCTCCAAAGCCTCCACCAGGGAATCCTCCACCGAAGCCTCCACCAGGTTGTGCCATCATGGCTGATGCGCTCAAAAGAGAGGCACCAAATGCCAATGTCTTCAAATAATTTTTCATAAGTACATTTTTTTTATTGAATAGATTAGTAAGAGATGCACCCCCAATAATCGGAGGTGCATCTTATGGATTGGTATTGTTTATTTTTACAGCGACCTCTGATTAGTGCTGACGGAAGTTCCATTTGGAGTTGTCACTCTTAAAGTCATACTCTGCAAGAGTTGGTGTACTGTCACCTGCTGAGTAGAGCACATACTTGGTGTTGGTGCCTTCCTTGCCTGGAATCTGCTTTGGCATGATACGGAACGTGCCGTCAGTAAGCTGTTCAATGCGCCAGAGCTGCTCGGGAGCCCCTGTGAAGGCAGGAACAGTTGTCACTTCCACGTCTTCTGTAGCTGCGAGAGCACGGTCAGTGCCCGCAATCGTAATCTTGAAATATGGATTGCTCAAGTAGCCACCTGCTTCAGGAACTGCTGTAATGGTCCACTTCTGGTGAGGACGGAACATGTAATCACCGATGCGGGCAGGAATGTTGCCTGAAGGCCATGTGCTAACCACATCTTCGAGCTTCTGCTCTGCCACTGGCTGTGGAGGAGCAGCATTTGCCTGCTGACCGCCACCGAAACCTCCGAAACCACCTGCACGTGCCACGTTCATGCGAACGAAATCAACAGCAAGTTCGAGGGCATAACCACGACGCTCAGACTCAATCTCGTAAGTGCCTTCCTTCAATTGGTCACCACCTACAGGCCAGCCATTCTTCCAAAGGAGAGGGCGAACTGCCAATGTAGAGCGACCACCCATGTCGAAGTCTGCCTCCCAGTGGAATGACATCACCTCAACACCTTCATCGATGATGGTGCGTCCAAAGTGTCCGGCACCAGTCTTGCGGTCACCAGCGGCAATAACCATCTTACCACCACCATGATACATGTCACGACCTACGTTGTCGATGTAAGGACCTTCTGGGCTCTTGGAACGACCTACAACAATATTATATGTGGAGTTCACACCATCACAGCAAGTGCCGTGAGTACCTAATAGGTAATACCAGCCATCGTTGTAGATAAGGTCTGATGCCTCACAGTCAATTGCGATATCTTTTTCTTTATTGCCGCTCTTGCGGAAACCAGTAGCAGGATCCAGCTCGATGAGACGGATAGTTCCGAAGTAAGTACCATAACTCACCCACAGACGACCTGTAGTCGGGTCGAGAAGTACACCTGGGTCAATGGCATCCTGGTCTTCCATACCATCAGAGTAGCATACTTCCACAGCCTCTGACCATTTGAAATCAGGAGATTTTGGATCGAGGGTCTTGTTCCACATCGTAAGGATGCGTCCAGCGTGACCACCGCCAAGACCACCACCCGTGGCACCATAAATGCATAGGTAACGGTCACCAATCTTGATCATGTCGGGGGCTGCACCACCACCAGGACGCTCTGCACCACTATGCCAGTTCCATCCGTCATCAGTGATGATACCACCGCCACCTGTGCCGAATGTGTACCATTTGCCATCACACTCAGCCAGAGTGGAGGGGTCGTGGATAAATGGTTGTCCTGATTGTGCCGAAGCGGTTGCTGCCACAAGCAATGTGCTGGCAGCCAATATATTGCGAAGTACTTTCATGCTCTTATTTGTTGTTTATGATTGTATAGTTTGTAACAGGATTACCTTTCTCATCGAGGAAGCGGACACAGAAGTCACTCATGCCAGGACCATTGATAATGGCACCACGCAGCACGTTGCGTCCCTTCTTCAGAGTGATGCGCTTTGACATGGCATCGTCTTTCACCATACGGCGGTCGCCAGACAGCAAGAGAGTCTCTTCGCCATTGAGCCACCACATAGATGCGGAGTTAGAACCGACAGCCAGACGAACGTCCTTAATTTCCTCAGGACAGTCGATGATAGTCACTGCCCAGAAAAGCACACCATAAACTTGCTCGCCATACTTCTCAGCGAAACGGAAGAGCTTCACGTTCATGTTCTCGCTGTCAAGAGCATGCCATGTGAGAGTCTGTTTCACAGTCTTCACCTCTGGCTGAGCGGGTGCTTGCTGCATGCCACGACCAAAACCAGCAGGTGCCTGTTCCTGCTTGAACACAGCCTGAACCTTCTGTCCGTCCTTTGGAAGAATAGTCTGCTGACCTTTGAAGTATTCTCTGTTGAAGTGGTCACGCAGATAGCTGTCAGTAAAGACAGTGTTACCGCTATTAGGCTTATTGATTGGATCAAGAAGCATCCAACGATGGATGAAGCCTTCGCTGTCTGGTGAGATAGGAGCAGCGGTAGATGGAGAGAAGTACTTTGGACGGTTCTTGAAGAGCACATAATCCACAGCAATTTCAGCATCGCCGTCATTAGTGACAACAAGGTCTGTCACACCCTTCGGAACGTAGTCAAGAGCTACGGTTTGGGTGAGCCACTGTCCTCTCATGTCGCGACGGAATCTGCCCATCATGCCACCACCTGCAGGTGCATTAGGTGTTTCAGGAGGAACGATATTGTCAAGAGAAACCTTGGCAATCACCTTTCCTGTTGCACTCTTTTCGCGAATGCTGAAAGCAGTGTTTCCACTTGCCTTGACACTGATGATGACATAGCTGTCATTTGTGAGGCTGTTGAAGTCCACATCATTGTAGCGAAGCCAGCTGCCCTTCTTTGGCAAAGCTGCCTGATAGCTGCGGAAAGTGTTGACAGTGTCGATGAGTTGAGTGGTCACATCGCTGCTTGCCTCACTGTAACGGTCAATTTCAATCTTCTCAGTTGCATTGTTGATACCAACACCACGCATAGTGGGCTTCACTTCCTTGATGGTACCATCTGCATTGAAGTACAACTTCTCGATACATACAGAACGGCGCTTGTCATCACTTGGTGAGAAATCATTGTGATGATAGAAGAGATACCACTGACCCTTATAGTTGATGATGCTGTGGTGGTTCGTCCAACAACCATTAGCATGTTCTGCCATGATGAGTCCCTTGTATTCGTATGGACCCATTGGATTCTTACTCATGGCATAGCCAAGTACTTCAGTGTTCTCTCTCACGTAAGGATACGTCAGATAGTAGTTGCCATTGTACTCAAATGCGAATGGTCCTTCAGCTTGACGGTTTGGAAGACCCTCGAGGCAGTTGGCACCAATCATTTCCATCTCGCGGTTACCAAACTTCACAGTTGATTTTGGATTGTCGTCAGCAAGCTCCTTCATGTTGTCCTTGAGCTTGGCGCAACGTCCATTGCCCCAGAAAATGTAGGCGTTTCCATCAGAAGCAAGGAGCACACATGGGTCAATACCGTTGATGCCCTTGATGGGTTCTGGTTCTGGAATGAATGGACCTTCAGGGCTGTCTGCAATAGCTACGCCGACAGCGAAGCCACCTCCCGCATTAGGAGAAGATGGGAAGTAGAAATAATACTTTCCATTCCTGTAAACGCAGTCAGGTGCCCACATTGAATAAGAGTTAGGTCTCACCCATGGAACCTTGTTCTGTGTGACAATCATGCCGTGGTCAGTCCAGTCGGTCAGATTCTCAGAAGAGAACACATGGTAATCTTCCATGCAGAACCAGTCCTGACGTTGTCCAACAGGAGGCTTGATGTCGTGCGACGGGTAGAGATACACCTTATTGTTAAATACGCGCGCAGTAGGGTCAGCCGAGAATTGATTACGGATGACAGGGTTTTGTGCCGACAGCGCAAGCGGCACACCCACCAGAAAAATTGCAATTAGGTGCTTCATTGGCTAGTAATAAAGTAATTGATAAATTTTTGATAAAGTGTTTGTAAAATTTTTGCAAATATAGGGATAAAAATATTTCTGAACCAAAAAAAAACACACTATTTCTGAAAAAACTTAAAAAAAGAGTGCTTTCTCATAAAAGAGAGGTGCATTTTATGTAAAATGTAACACAAGAGACACTTTTTGCAGAAACAAAGAACCGATTATCACTTAAATATCCGTCACTCTCACTTATCGTAATAAATAAGTAAAGGCTATTCTTTCCATCAGAAAAAAAGGAGTGATAATTTGACCTTTAGTCGTAAGATGTCGCGACTCAGTATTGCATAAATTGACTTATCTCTGCATTCTCAGCTCCAAAATTTGGTTTTTCTCTCACTAATTCGTACCTTTGCATCCGCAAAATGGCAACACTCGTAAGACATATCTGTTTTTTGGCTTTTTTTATGCTGGCATGGACATCCTTGTCAGCTGAAGAGAGTGTGTCAGTTGAGGATTCCGCAACTGCAGATTTTCCGTTGGATTCGATTGATGTCTCCATCTTGACATGCACACCTGGCAAGGACATGTATGCCAAGTTTGGACATACGGCATTACGTGTGAGAGATTACACCGCTCATCGGGATATAGTCTTCAATTATGGATGTTTCGACTACAACGCCAACAACTTCGTGTTGAAGTTTCTCCTTGGGCAAACCGACTACCTTTTGGATGCTGAAGAGTTTGAGTTCCTGAAATACCGTTATGGAAGGTTAGGAAACGGCGTGTCAGAGCAGGTGCTTAACTTGAGCAAGGAAGAAGCCAACACACTGCTCATCTTGTTGCTGGAGAACCTACGTCCTGAAAATCAGGAATACCGCTATAATTGGCTTTACGACAACTGCACGGAGCGTGCGCGCGACGTCATTGAGAAGGCAGTGGATGGAAAAATTGAGTATGCAGGTGAGGTGGAGGAAAATGTGACGGTGCGTGACATGTTGCATAAGTGTCTGGAGCAGTCGCCCTGGGTGGCATTCGGTATAGACCTGATTTTGGGTGCAGAGATAGACGGGAAGGCAGACAAACGCATCATGATGTTCTTGCCCGATGTGTTTAGGACAGAATCTGATGGAGCATACATTGTCAAGAGCAATGGCGAGCGGGTGAAGTACATCGCAGGAAGAAGCGTTGTGTTGGAAGACAAAAACGGGCCTGACGAAGCGTATATGTTGGGAACTCCCTTGTTCCTGTTCTCGATGTTGTTGCTATGTGCAATAGGCTTGTCTCTGAAAGAATTCAAAAAGAATCAGAACACCGTTTGGTTGGATGTGACGATGCACATCTTTCAGGGAATTGCCGGATTGGTGGTTGCATTCCTGTTCTTTTTCTCTATTCATCCGGCAGTGGACAGCAACTGGTTGGTGATTCTCTTCAACCCTCTCCCACTCTTCTATGCAGGATGGATGCTCTATTGCCACAAGAAAGGGATCAAGAACATGCTCTCTTATGTCAATTTGGCAGTGATATTAGGATTTTTGGTTGTCATGTGCTTGTGCCCACAGTCTTTCAACATCGCCATGTGGCTGGTGGTATTTAGTTTGTTGGTGAGAGCAATGGTGCAGGCACATTTTGCCTATCACGGAAGTAAACAAAGCAATCGGATCGTACAACGATGAAGAAACAGATACTTACCACCTTTTTTGCCTCCATAGCAGTGGCAGGCACGATGGCACAGACAAGCTCTGTGCCTCGATTGGTTGTAGGCATCACCATCGACCAGCTGCGTTCCGACTATCTCACCGCCTTCATGCCACTCTATGGTGAAGACGGTTTCAAGCTGCTGTTGGAGAAGGGGCAGGTATATTCAAACGTACAGTATCAGCACTCCCCCATTGACCGTGCATCTGCCATTGCATCCATTGTGACAGGCACCGTTCCCTACAATCATGGAATCATTGCTGAGGAATGGATGAGCCGCACGGAGCTGCACACCAACTTTTGTGTGGAAGACCGCACTTATCAAGGTGTGGGCACCTCTGAGGGTTCATCCCCCAAAAACCTTTTGGTCAGCACCATCGGTGATGAGCTAAAGGCAGCAACAAAGGGGAAGGCACTCGTATATAGCGTGGCGCCCTACCGTGAAGCAGCAGTGCTTGCAGCAGGACATGCTGCCGACTGGGCCATGTGGATAGATAACCAGAACGGCAAGTGGGTAGGAACATCCTATTATGGAGACGCCCCATCGTGGTTCCGC
The DNA here is from genome assembly GCA_024688885.1 of Bacteroidaceae bacterium. GTDB lineage: Bacteria > Bacteroidota > Bacteroidia > Bacteroidales > Bacteroidaceae > Minthosoma. The sequence continues at coordinate 45,450 of JAILDV010000017.1, forward strand.
TATCTGGACATGGGTTCCATGGCAGACAAAATATCATCGCTCACTTGGAAACCCACCAATGACGCTGTAGGTGCCTACAACTACCACCTGCTGACTGTCCAGAAACCATTCTCCCATCACTTCACAGGCGACAGTCGTTTCAGAGTGTTCAAGACCTCCGGATTGGTCAACGAAGAGGTGACCAAAGCGGCAAGACAATGCATGGAAAGCGGCAATGTGGGCATGGACGAGGTGACTGACTACCTGTCTGTATGCTATTATGCTGGCGACTTCCACAATGACAACCATATAACGACTACAACAGAGTTGCAAGACACCTACATCCGTCTGGATGCAGAATTGGCAACCCTGCTGAAAAAGATAGACCAGCTGGTGGGGCTGGACAGAGTGTTGGTTTATATCACCTCAACAGGCTATGACGAGGTGGAGAACACGGAAGACCTGTCCGTGTACCGTATTCCGACAGGCGAATTCAACATCAATCGTTGTGCCACCCTGCTGAACATGTACCTTTGTGCCATGTACGGCAATGGGCAATACGTGGAGTGTTACTTCGGCAATCAGTTCTATCTGAACCACAAGCTTCTGGAACAGAAACAGTTGAAACTGGCTGAAGTGCTGGAACACTGTGAGGATTTCCTTTTCCAGTTCAGCGGTGTCCGCGACGTGTTCACATCCCACCGCATCACACAAGGTGCTTGGACACCAGGCATCAGCACCATCCGCAATGGGTTCAATCCCAAATGCTCCGGAGACATTATCATACAAGTGTCACACGGATGGAACCTGGTGAATGAAGATAGAGGAACAAAGAAAATGCAGCGTGACTCCTTCTTCGAGTTCCCCCTGATTTTCTTCGGATATACCATCAAGGCAGAAAAGGTGGCAACACCTGTCACCGTGGATTGCATTGCACCGACTGTGGCGCATCACATCCGCATCAGGGCACCGAATGCCTGCTCCACACCCCCACTCTTTTGAGAAAGATTGAATAACTCAACTTTCTGAAGTAGTTAAGTAGTCAGTAGTTAAGTAGTTAAGCCGACACTCAGGCTAGTGGGAATCTCATTTGCAAGGTAACGGCTTTAACTCCTAAGCGTAGCGATAACTCCTTTAACTCCTTAACTCCAAAGAAGTTGAGCACCCGCGAAACTTAAAATAAAAATAAATAGTAAATAGTAAAATCATAAATTAAAATATGGGATTTTCATTAAACAAGCTTCTTAGCACATTGTTTGGCAACAAGGCATCTCGCGACATCAAGGAGATTCGCCCGATTGTAGAGCAGGTGCTTGCAGTGGAGCCAACCATTCAGCAACTCAGCAACGACGAACTTCGTGCCAAGGTAGATGAGATTAAGGCACAGTTGCAAGACAAGGTAAAGGATAAGCGTGCCGAGATTGCCGAACTGAAAGAGCAGATTCAAAAGACTGAGATTGATAAGCGTCAACCCATCTTCGAGGCCATCGACAAGAAAGAGGTGGAAGTGCTCGACCTCTTCGAAGAAGGTTTGACAGAAGTGTTGCCTACGGTATACGCCATCGTGAAGGACACCGCACGCCGTTTTGCTGAAGCAGAGAATGGCGATGTCATCGTGACGGCAACCGATTTTGACCGTGACCTCTCCATTGAACACGATTTCGTGGACATTGATGGCGACAAAGCCATTTGGCACAACCACTGGGTAGCCGGTGGCAACGAGATGACCTGGAACATGATTCACTACAACGTGCAGTTGTTTGGTGGTATCGTGCTTCATCAGGGTAAGATTGCCGAGATGGCTACGGGTGAAGGTAAAACCCTCGTGGCAACCCTGCCCGTGTTCCTCAACGCCCTCTCACGCAATGGTGTGCATGTAGTCACTGTCAACGACTACCTCGCCAAGCGTGACTCCGAGTGGATGGGTCCTCTCTACATGTTCCACGGCTTGAGTGTGGACTGCATTGACAAGCACCAGCCCAACTCAGAAGAGCGTCGCAGGGCATATCAGGCAGACATCACCTTCGGTACCAACAACGAGTTCGGTTTCGACTATCTGCGTGACAACATGGCAATGGCACCGAAAGACCTCGTGCAGCGCATCCACAACTATGCCATTGTCGATGAGGTGGACTCTGTGCTCATTGACGATGCCCGTACCCCACTCATCATCTCAGGTCCTATTCCAAAAGGCGATGTGCAGATGTTTGAAGAGTACTGCCCCATCGTGGAACAGCTTGTCGAGGCACAGCGCCGCTTGGCTCAGAACTACCTCACCGAAGCCAAGAAACTCATTGAGTCAGACAACAAGGACGATGTCACTGCTGGTTTCCTCTCTCTCTTCCGTGCCTACAAGAGCTTGCCGAAGAGCAACGCCCTCATCAAGTTCCTCTCACAGCCAGGCATCAAGACAGGACTCCTGCAGACAGAGGAAATCTACATGGAGAACAACAATCGCCGTATGCCAGAGGCAATTGAACCCTTGTTCTTCGTGGTGGACGAGAAGCTGAAATCTGTGGAGATGACCGACAAGGGTAACCAACTCATTGCCAACATCGTGAAGGACGACACATTCTTTGTGCTCCCCGACATCACCACACAACTCTCTGCGCTCGAAAACGAGAAGTTCGAGAGCGAAGACGAGCGCCTTGCCAAGAAAGACGCCATCATGCAGGACTACGCCCTCAAGGCAGAGCGTGTTCACACCATCCAGCAGTTGCTGAAAGCCTACACCATGTTTGTGAAAGACGACGACTATGTCATCATGGATGGAGAAGTCAAGATTGTCGATGAGCAGACAGGTCGTATCATGGAAGGTCGCCGCTGGAGCGATGGTCTCCATCAGGCAGTCGAAGCCAAGGAGCGTGTGAAGGTGGAGGCAGCCACACAGACATTTGCCACCATCACCCTTCAGAACTACTTCCGCATGTATCACAAGTTGGCAGGTATGACCGGTACAGCCATCACCGAGGCAGGCGAATTCTGGGACATCTACAAGCTCGATGTGGTGGAGATTCCCACCAACCGCCCCATTGCCCGCATCGACATGAATGACCGCGTCTATAAGACCAACCGCGAGAAATACAACGCCGTGATTGAGGAGATTGTGAAGATGCGCAACCTTGGACGCCCCGTGTTGGTCGGCACCACATCTGTCGAAATCTCTGAGTTGCTCTCACGCATGCTGAAGATGCGCAAGATTCCACATCAGGTGCTGAACGCGAAACTGCACCAGAAGGAAGCGGACATCGTGGCATTGGCAGGTCAGAGCACCCTTGGCGAAGTCATCAACGAGGATGGCACCAAGGAAGAAAAGATGCTGGGAGCCGTGACCATCGCCACCAACATGGCAGGTCGTGGTACCGACATCAAGCTCTCCGACGAGGTGAAAGCCGCAGGAGGTCTTGCCATCATCGGCACCGAGCGCCATGAGAGCCGTCGTGTGGACAGACAGTTGCGAGGACGTTCCGGACGTCAGGGTGACCCCGGTTCTTCCGTGTTCTATGTGTCACTCGAAGACAAGCTCATGCGCCTCTTTGCCAGCGACCGCATCTCGAAAGTCATGGACCGTCTTGGTTTCGAAGATGGAGAGATGATTGAGCACAAGATGATTAACCAGAGCATCGAGCGTGCCCAGAAGAAAGTGGAAGAAAACAACTTCGGCATCCGTAAGCGTCTGCTCGAATACGACGACGTGATGAACAAGCAACGTAAGGTCATCTACGAGCGTCGTCGCCATGCCCTCATGGGAGAACGTATCGGCATGGACATCGCCAACATGATATGGGACCGCGTGGTGCACATTCTCCACAATGGCGACTACGAAAGCTGCGAGGAAGACTTCCTGCGCATCTTCGCCATGGAGATTCCGTTCGACATGGAGACCTTCGAGAACGAGAGCCGCGAGAAACTCGAAGACCAGGCATTCGACATTGTCATCGACTCCTTCAAGAAGCGCAGCGCCCGCCTTGCCTCTGTGGCATTCCCTGTCATCAAGCAAGTGTATGAGAACAGTGGACAGAAGTATGAGAACATCCTTGTGCCCATCACCGATGGACGTCGTGTATATCAAATCAGCATCCCGCTCAAGGAAGCCTACGAGACAGAAGGCAACTCCATCCTTGTTGCATTCGAGAAAGCCATCCTGCTCCACACTATCGACGATGCATGGAAAGAGAACCTCCGTGCCCTCGATGAACTCAAGCAATCTGTACAGAATGCATCCTACGAGCAGAAAGACCCGCTCCTCATCTTCAAGCTGGAGTCTGTCAACCTCTTCGACACAATGGTCAACGAAATCAACGATGGCACCATCTCCGTGCTCATGCGCTGCTCCATTCCGATTGCTCAGGAACGCGATGTGCAACAGGCACCAGCATCATCCATGGAAGAGCCAAGCCAGCAGCACCTCACCGAGACTCACCAGAACCTCGACGAGATGTCTGAGACTCAGCGTCAGCAGGCACAGGCAGCACAGACCGACACCCGTGCCCGTCAACCCATTGCGCCCATTGTGAACAATGGTCCCAAGATTGGACGCAATGACCCATGTCCTTGCGGTTCCGGCAAGAAATACAAGAACTGTCACGGACGTGGCATGTAAAATGATTGAGGCATCGCAAATGCTCAACTTGTATTCTCCCAAATAGCCCTCACTCATCGTGGAGGCACTACTCTACCAACAAAAAAGAGTGGCAATGATTTTTCATTGTCGCTCTTTTTTTTAATGTGAGTGCAGCGATAAGCCGTAACCACTCATTAGCTTCAGAGTGAAATTCACAAAATTCACAATTCACAAAATTCACACACGACTTGGTTGTAAGACATTCTTTTTGATTTATAGAAACTTATAAAAATATCATTCTAATAGGTGTTGTCACCTCACACTCTCAAAGTTACCTCATTTTCGGAGTATGGTACCTCATTTTTGCCCTCTTGAAGGTCATTTTTGGGGGGTATAATGCCTTATATTTCCATCCTCAGGGCTTTTTCGACTGAAACAAATGTGAATAAGTACCATAATTTTTTGAGTTGACAGTTAACGACTACAAACAACCTATCACCTTACCACTACGAACCTACTACCTTACTACTATCTTACCACTACGAACACAAGGAGCACTAAAGGAGGACTAAAGGAGGACTAAAGGAACACCAAAGGAAGACTCTGTGAGTGAGACCTCGTTGGGTGTATGGGTGAGATACAAACACATGTATGGGTGAGACACCGACACCTGTATGGGTGAGATACCTCAACGACTGTGAGCGAGCAAATGGAGAGTGGCAGGATAGGTTTAGTGCTAACCCTAATGGAGCACCATGAGTAATATGAAACAAAATTGGATGAAAATGTGTAATGTTGAGAGTTATTCCGAATTAGGAGTTAGGAATTAGGAGTTAGGAATTAGGAATTAGGAAAGATGCGATTGAGCGAGTGCAGAAGACAAACTTGTTTGAACTATGCCGAGCGTGAGCATCTTCGGCGAAGCCAACAATGAGAAAATGAAAGAAAAGTTGCGCTACGCTGAAATGAAAAAATGAGAAAATGAAAGAATGAAAAATCCGTCCAATCCAGTCAATCTGTGTTCACAAAAATAATTTGTGGATAAAATTATGGTAATTATTCACATTTGTTTCTCGCATACCCTCACGCCGCGCAAGGCGTTCTTTCCGTGAATTTCTGTGGGTTCTGTGTGAAACAACCAAGCCCAGAAGGGGCGCATATTTTCGTGTTTTTCGCGTTTTTCGATGTTTTCGCAATCAAACACGAAAGCACAATGCTGAAATAAAAAATGACAAAATGACAAAATGACCAAATGACCTTTTGGGGATGCAGGGCATTTTATAGTGAGACTTCCACAAAGACAACTGTGAGACTTCCGTAAAGAAATGCGTAACACGCTCGTAAAGACAGCAATGCATACGAAAGACACCTGACAGAATGGACGAAAAACGCGACCAGACGCAAGAAATGCAGAGGATGTTGCGACAAATTTGGAACTGCACTTTATATGTCGTAACTTTGCAGCGGAATGAGGCAATTTGTGAATGTTCGGGGGTGAAAATGAAGGGCTTGCAGATGTTTTTTGAGGAAAGTTTGCTGACGAACGGAATTTTAGTGTTAAATTTGTGGCGATTTTCTCACACAAGAAACACGGAAATCACAGAAACATGCCCACCTGATACATCATCCAGAATGACATTTCTGTGCTTTCTGTGTGAGATAAGAAAACTCTTTACGTGAGACAAGAACAAGAAGAATCAACAAAAAGACAACAATATGATAAAGATTACATTTCCAGACAATTCCGTGCGCGAGTATGAGGCTGGCGTGACGGGTTTAGAGATTGCCGAGAGCATCAGCCAACGATTGGCACAGGACGTAATTGCCTGTGGTGTGAACGGCGAGACGACGGAGTTGAACCGCCCCATCAATGAGGATGCAACGATTGCACTGTACAAGTTTGAGGATGCTGAGGGTAAGCATGCTTTCTGGCACACTTCGGCTCACCTGATGGCTGAGGCAATTGAGGAGTTGTGGCCAGGCACCCAATTCGGTATCGGTCCTGCCATCGAGAATGGCTTCTACTATGACGTGATGCCACCTGAAGGTGTGAAGCTGAGCGACGCTGACTTCCCGAAGATTGAGAAGAAGATGCAGGAACTGCAGCAGAAGAAGGAGGCGCTGGTGAGAAAGGACATCTCCAAGAAAGATGTGATGGAACTCTTCGCTTCGAAGGGACAGTCATACAAGAACGAGCTGATTGCGGAACTAGAGGATGGTAAAATCACCACCTACACGCAGGGTAATTATATCGACCTCTGTAAGGGCCCTCACTTGATGACCACCGCGCCCATCAAGGCGTTCAAGCTGCTCTCACTCGCTGCTGCCTACTGGCGTGGCGACGAGAAGCGCCCCATGATGACTCGTATCTATGGTATCTCCTTCCCCAAGAAGAAGATGCTGGATGAGTATCTCGTGGCGCTGGAAGAGGCAAAGAAGCGCGACCACCGCAAGATTGGCAAGGAGATGGAATTGTTCATGTTCTCCGACCGTGTGGGTAAAGGTCTGCCCATGTGGTTGCCTAAGGGAACTGCCGTTCGTCTGCGCTTGCAGGATTTCTTGCGCAAAATTCAAAAGCGTTATGGTTACCAAGAGGTTATCACTCCACACATTGGTGGCAAGAACCTCTATGTGACTTCCGGTCACTATGCTCACTATGGCAAGGATTCGTTCCAACCCATCCACACGCCTGAGGAGGGTGAAGAGTATCTGCTGAAGCCCATGAACTGCCCTCACCACTGTGAGATTTTCGCATGGCAGCCACGCTCCTACAAAGACCTCCCCTTCCGCTGCGCAGAGTTCGGCACGGTGTACCGCTATGAGCAGTCGGGCGAGCTGCACGGATTGACCCGTGTGCGTTCGTTCACTCAGGACGATGCCCACATCTTCTGCCGCCCCGACCAGGTGAAGGATGAGTTCCTGCGCGTGATGGACATCATCAACATCATCTTCAAGGCTCTTGACTTCAAGGATTTCGAGGCACAGATTTCACTCCGTGACCCTGATGACAAGGAGAAGTACATCGGTTCTGACGAGGTGTGGGAACAGGCACAGAATGCCATCATCGAGGCTTGTGCAGAGAAAGGTCTGCCTACCCGCACAGAGTTGGGCGAGGCTGCTTTCTACGGTCCAAAGCTCGACTTCATGATCAAGGACGCACTGGGTCGCCGTTGGCAGTTGGGCACCATTCAGGTGGACTATAACCTGCCAGAGCGTTTCCAACTCGAATATACGGGCGCTGACAACCAGAAGCACCGCCCTGTGATGATTCACCGCGCACCGTTCGGTTCGATGGAACGATTCATCGCCGTGCTCATCGAGCACACAGCCGGTCACTTCCCTCTCTGGCTCATTCCTGACCAGGTGGTGGTGCTGCCTATCTCCGAGAAGTTCAACGACTATGCCCAGCAGGTGGCTGCCACACTCAATGCTCAGGACGTGCGCACCATCGTGGACGACCGCAACGAGAAGATTGGCAGAAAGATTCGTGACAACGAACTCAAGCACATTCCTTACATGCTCGTCGTGGGCGAGAAGGAAGCAGCTGACGGCACGGTCAATGTCAGAAAACAAGGCACTCAGCAGCAGGAAACGATGAAAATCGAAGATTTTGCCAAGAAAATTCAGGAAGAAGTCCGTCAAATGACAGAAAATTTCTAAATAATTTTGTCAAGTCTGTGTTTTGTGCTACCTTTGCAGCCGAAATTCAGCAAAATAACAAAAACTTAACTTAACACATACCGAAGGAACAAGCCAACCCGAATGAAAGGTGACAACAAAAAACAACAGTACAGGGTCAACGAACAGATCCGTGTACCAGAAGTGAGAATCGTAGGAGACGGAATCGAATCCTCAGTGATGCCAACCCGTGAAGCCCTGCGTCTCGCAGAAGATAAGGATGTAGATCTCGTAGAAATCTCTCCTAACGCACAACCTCCGGTATGTCGCCTCATCGACTACTCCAAGTTCCTCTACCAGCAGAAGAAGAAGGCGAAGGAACTGAAGGCAAAGCAGGTGAAGGTGGAAGTGAAGGAAATCCGCTTCGGACCCCAAACGGGTGAAGCCGACTATGCTTTCAAGCTCAAGCACGCACAGGAATTCCTGAACGACGGCAACAAGGTGAAGGCATACGTGTTCTTCAAGGGACGCTCCATCGTCTTCAAGGAACAGGGTGAAGTGCTGCTCCTCCGTTTCGCCAACGATTTGGAGGAACTGGCAAAGGTGGAGAGCATGCCATCGCTGGAAGGCAAGAAGATGTTCCTCACACTGTCGCCGAAAAAGGCAGGTGCTCCGAAGAAGAGCCAGCAACGCCGCGACAACGAGGCAGCTGAAGCCGCAGCAAAGGCACAGCGCAATGCTGAGAAAGAGGCAGAGGGACCTAACCCCAACAGCCCCTTCGCAGGACTGGCTGAGAAGCTGGCTGCCAAAGAAGAAGAATAGAAGTGCGTAACGCCCTGGTATATGCGTTGCCACACATTATTAATATTAAATAAACAAACAAAAAAATGCCAAAAATTAAAACTAAGTCCGCTGCAAAGAAGCGTTTCACGCTTACTGGAACAGGCAAGATCAAGCGTCAGCACGCTTATCACAGTCACATTTTGACTAAGAAGACGAAGAAGCAGAAGAGAAATCTTGACCACAGCACGATTGTCGTGAAGGCAAACCGCAAGCAAGTGCTCGATTGTCTCTCTCTCCGTTAAAATCCAGTAAGTAATCAACTAAAAGTTTAATCGAATCGTTAGCCAGAAAAGAACGTAATCGAACGTCGCTAACATTCAAAAACAAAAAAAATTATGCCAAGATCAGTAAATCATGTTGCATCACGCGCTCGCCGCAAGAAGATTTTGAAGCGCGTAAAAGGTCAGTTCGGCGCTCGCAAGAACGTGTGGACCGTTGCCAAAAACGCCTATGAGAAGGGCCTCACTTATGCATTTGCAGACCGTCGTCGCAAGAAGCGCGAGTTCCGCTCTCTCTGGATTCAGCGTATCAACGCTGCTGCCCGTGCAGAGGGTATGTCTTACTCTCAGTTCATCGGCGCTCTCCACAAGGCAGGCATCGACCTCAACCGTAAGACTCTTGCTTTCCTCGCAGTACACAACGCAGAGGCATTCAAGGCTATCGTTGAGAAGGTTAAGTAAATCAACATTAGTAAATAAAAAGCATCTTTCTCACGGGAAAGGTGCTTTTATTTCTTAAAAAACATAACAATATGAAAGCATTTGTTTTCCCTGGTCAGGGCGCTCAGTTCACAGGAATGGGCAAAGACCTCTACGACACCAATCCAAAGGCAAAGGAGTTGTTTGACAAGGCTAACGAGATTCTTGGCTTCGACATCACCAAGATCATGTTCGAAGGCACTGCAGAGGAGCTGAAGCAGACAAAGGTGACTCAGCCAGCTGTGTTCCTCCACTCTGTGATTTCAGCCATCTGTCTGGGCGACCAGTTCGACGCTGACATGGTGGGTGGTCACTCTCTCGGTGAGTTCTCTGCTCTTGTTGCTGCAGGTGCCCTCTCTTTCGAGGATGGTCTGAAACTCGTTTCTCAGCGTGCTCAGGCTATGCAGAAGGCTTGTGAGGCTGCTCCTTCTACAATGGCTGCCATCATCGGTTTGGATGACGCAAAGGTGGAAGAGGTTTGTGCTTCTATCTCCAAGCCCGGCAACATCGTGGTTCCTGCCAACTATAACAACCCTGGTCAGTTGGTCATCTCCGGTAACGTGGAAGCTGTGAACGAGGCTTGTGAGGCATTGAAGGCTGCTGGTGCAAAGCGCGCTCTCCCACTCCCTGTTGGCGGTGCGTTCCACTCTCCTCTCATGCAGCCAGCCAAGGACGAACTGCAGGCTGCCATCGAGGCAACTACATTCTCCACTCCTAAGTGTCCTGTTTATCAGAACGTGGATGCCAAGGCACACACGAACCCTGAGGAAATCAAGCAGAACCTCATCGCTCAGCTGACTGCTCCCGTGAAGTGGACTTATGAGGTGCAGGCAATGATTGCCGCTGGTGCAACAGACTTCACAGAGTGTGGTCCCGGCAAGGCGCTGCAGGGCATGATTGCCAAGATCAGCCGCGACGTGACTGCTCACGGAATCGCTTAATCATAGAACGGACACGAATCCCCCGAATCGACACGAATAGACTTGCTTCATTCGTACAGTTCGAGAGATTCGTGTTCGCCTTCTATCAAACAAATACAATCGTATAAAACACTCATACCTAAACTTTCACACCTAATATCAATGGAAAAGCTAATCATCTATCAAGTTTTCACGCGCCTCTTCGGTGCCAATGCCAACAAGAACGTGAGCAATGGTACGAAGAAAGAGAATGGTTGTGGCAAAATGGCTGACTTCACAGGAGCTGCTTTGGCTGAAATCAAGAAGTTGGGTGCCACACACATCTGGTACACAGGTCTCATCGAACATGCCACGAAGAGTGACTACACGCAGTATGGCATTCAGAAAGACCACCCTGCTGTAGTGAAGGGCATGGCAGGAAGTCCGTATGCCATCAAGGACTACTACGACATTGACCCCGACCTTGCCACGAAGGTGCCTGAACGCATGAAGGAGTTTGAAAAGTTGGTCATGCGAACCCATAAGGCTGACTTGAAGATGATTATCGACTTTGTGCCTAACCATGTGGCACGTCAGTACCATTCGGATGCCAAACCCGAAGGTGTGCGTGACCTTGGTGAAGATGATGACAAGACAGAGGCTTTCCATCCTGACAACAACTTCTACTACATGCCTTGCACGCAGTTCTCGCCCAACTTCTCCCTGCATGACGACGAGATGGGCGACTACGTGGAAATGCCTGCCAAGGTGACAGGCAATGACTGCTTCACTCCTTGGGTGAGCCAAAACGACTGGTATGAGACTGTCAAGCTCAACTATGGCGTTGACTATCAAGGCACACGACAACTCATCTTCTGTCCTTCCACACCCAACACATGGTTGAAGATGCGCGACATCCTCCTGTTCTGGGCAAGCAAGGGCATTGACGGTTTCCGTTGCGACATGGTGGAAATGGTGCCTTGTGATTTCTGGGGATGGGTGATTCCGCAAGTGAAGGCAAAACACCCCGACATCATCTTTATTGCCGAGGTGTATAATCCACACGAATACCGCAACTACATTGAGCGTGGTCATTTCGATTACCTATACGACAAGGTGGGACTTTACGACACCATCCGTTCTGTGATGGGTGGCAACAGTGCTGCTTGCATCACGGGAGCTTGGCAGAGTGTCGATGACATCCAGAGCCACATGCTCAACTTCCTTGAGAACCACGACGAACAGCGCATCGCTTCCAAATTCTTTGCCGGCAATGCGGAGAAGGGAAAGCCTGCCCTACTCGTCAGTGCCTTGATGAACACCAACCCGATGATGATTTATTTTGGTCAGGAGTTGGGCGAACAGGGCATGTATTCTGAAGGATTCAGTGGACAGGATGGCAAGACGACCATCTTTGACTATTGGACCATTGACCTGATTCGTCGTTGGAGAAACAACAATAAGTTTGACGGCACCCTGCTGTCGAAGGAAGAGAAGGATTTGCAGAAATACTACACGAAGGTGCTGAACATCTGCAACACGGAGAAAGCTATCCGTGAAGGACTTTTCTTCGACGTGATGTATGTGAATTACAACCAAGGCATGAATGAGCACCGTCAGTATGCCTTCCTTCGCAAGGCAGGCAAGGAGCTCCTTGTAGTCATCGTCAACTTTGATGACCAGCCTGCCCGTTCGTGGGTGAAGATTCCTGCCCATGCTTTCGAATGCATGGACATCCCTGTCAGCGAAAAGGAGCGTGAATGCAAGGACCTCCTCACAGGTAAAAAGGAAAAGAAGGCGCTCATCCCTGATGGCACCCTCTATGTGGAACTTCCTGCCAATGGAGGAAAAGTGCTGAAGTTCAAACTTTAGAAGTTATACGCTAAACCTAATGTGAAGTACTCCTTGAATTGGAAGTAACCGATTGTGTCATCGTAGAACTTCATGTCTCGGTTATCGTCGAAGCGCCAAAGCGTATAAACCTCACTGGAGATGTACTTGTTGAACTGGAAGGAAAGGGAGTTCTCCATTTCTGCCTCCACATATTCGTAGGAGGTGAAATAGAAGCAACGGCTCTTCCATGTCAAGCCCTTCACAACAGTAATCTTGGAACTGAACTCTATCTTCGAACCGAAGTCCTGTTGGAAATCTTTACCAGCCATGTTGTTGGAACGGTGAATGTCTATATCGTCATCATCGATAAGACGCATCTTGTAAGACAAGGGCAAAAGGGCAAGAGAGAAGCTGTTGCCATTCTTGAACGTGGGTTTCCAGTCCATACCGAGAGAGACATACAAGTCCAAAGGCGCAATAAACTTGGAATAGGTGCGACGGTCATTAGCTTTGTGGCCAGGAAGGAACTGTGTCTTCGCTTCTGCAGAAACGGTGTAATACCAGTTCTTTGCAGCCTTGATGCCAAGTTTTGAATTGAGCTGAATCTTATCGTTATTGGACAAATAGCGATGAATGGAGTCAGAGGTGGCAGTGACAAAGCCAAGACGAAGGTCAAGCTTGTTGTCCCACGTGATACGTTTCTGGTCATTGTAGTTGGCTTCAAGCACCAGATTGGAAAGCATCGTCACATTGTTGTTACCTCCCTTGTACCAATTATCGGAGAAGTAGTTCTGAGTGAACTGTAGAGAGAACCTTCCACTTGTTTTCCAGAAGTTGGGCTTGACAATTTGAAGATCCACCTCCACACTGTCAAGCACATCTGCCACATCTTTAATCTCGTCCACCTTGTCATATATAGAAGCCAAATTCTCCACTTTTGTCTCCACTGAAGAGGTGGGAGAGACAGTTGTCTCAGCGGCTATCTGCGTATCAGAATAATGGAAATGGTCGGGATGTTCCACATAAGCTCCCATCAACAACCTATCAATGGAGCCATTGATGCGCTGACGTTCATGGAGTGCATCTGTCGTCTGCAATGAGGTGTCTGTTTCGTCTGGCAAGGAATAGTTCAGTTTCAGTTTACCGTCCAAAACGGAACGGAAGAAAACGCCAGGACCAAACAATTTATAATAATAGGGAGACATGGACAACTCACTGGAATCAGTAGCTGTTTCTGCCGTATTATTTCGTATCTGCGTCAGTTCTCTTTTGTATTTCGAAACAATGGAAGATGCCTCTCTGGAATAGGTTGCAGCACTTCCTAAGCGTTGGGAGAAGGTCTGCAGCGACACCCCGAAAAACATCGTGAACAAAAGAGGAAACAGGTATTTCTTCATACACTTTACTTCATATTTCTTGCAAATTTAAGGCTTTTTACTGACAAATTCATCACAACATCTACATTTTCGACGATAAAATTTCTTACATTCAAGAAAAAGAACTAAATTTGCACTCCGAATGAGTTTGAGGGATGCTTCAGACTCACCCATAGACAACAACAAACAAGATTATAAACAACTTAATTTTCAACAACTATGCCAAACGGTAAGAAGAAGAAAAGACACAAGATCTCTACTCACAAGCGTAAGAAGAGACTGAGAAAGAATCGCCACAAGAGCAAGTAAAGTTGAGAAACTCTACTTCAATCTTGTCAGCGTCGGAACAAAGAACAGACCCTGAAATGAACCATCCTCGAAAAAGGGGTGCATGACGAGGTTTGTTCTTTTTCTGTTAAAAACACAACCTAATACATAAACGGTAGCAAGAATGACCAGCGAACTTATCATCGATGCTCAGCCAAAGGAAGTGACCATTGCCCTGCTCGAAGACCAAAAGCTCGTTGAGTTCCAAAAGGAAGGTCAGGACAGTAAGTACTCCGTTGGCAACATCTATGCCGGAAAAGTGAAGAAAATCATGCCGGCACTCAATGCATGTTTCGTCGATGTGGGTCATGAACGCGAAGCATTTCTGCACTACCAAGATTTAGGCAAACATTTTCTCTCTCTGGAGAAATTCGTCAAGCAGGTGGTAAGCGACCGCCGAAAGCTTGCACCTATGGCAAAGGCTGCCAATCAGTCATCGCTGGAGAAAGTGGGAAGCATTCAAGACGTGCTTGAATTGGGACAGGAAGTGATGGTGCAAATTACCAAAGAGCCCATCAACACAAAAGGTCCCCGACTGACAGCGGAAATCTCTTTCGCAGGACGTTACATCGTCCTCATTCCCTTTGACGACAAGGTGAATGTCAGTTCAAAAATCAAATCTAAAGAAGAACGCGCACGCCTGAAACAGCTCATCCAGAGCATCAAACCCCGAAACTTCGGAGTAATCGTACGCACAGTGGCAGAAGGAAAACGTGCTGCCGAACTGAACAACGAGATGAGCTTACTCGTTGAGTCGTGGAACGATTGCATCGGGAAGATTCAAAAAGCTACAAGTCTGCCAGTACTTGCACACGAGGAAACTGGCCGCACCGTCTCCATGCTGCGTGACCTCTTCAACCCCTCCTACGAGAGCATCCATGTCAACAATGAGGATGTCTTTAAGGAAGTGAAGAGATACGTCAGCCTGATTGCACCAGAAAGAGAATCGATTGTCAAGCTCTACAAAGGCAATGTCCCCATCTTCGACAATTTCGGAGTAACGAAACAAATCAAGTCGGGGCTTGGAAGGACAGTCAGTTTCAAGCATGGCGCCTATCTCATCATCGAGCATACCGAGGCACTCCACGTGGTGGATGTCAATTCAGGTAACCGCAATCGCGGACTCGACAATCAAGAGGAAAACGCCTTTGCAGTGAACATGGAAGCTGCTGAAGAACTGGCTCGCCAACTGAGACTGCGAGACATGGGTGGCATCATCGTCGTCGATTTCATCGACATGGACAGTGCCGAGCACAACCAAAAGCTCTACGAACACATGACACAGATCATGAAGAGTGACCGTGCACGCCACAACATCCTGCCACTGAGCAAATTCGGTCTCATGCAAATCACAAGACAACGTGTCCGTCCTGCTATGGACATGCATGTGGAGGAAGTCTGCCCCACCTGTTTCGGTAAGGGCGTCGTCAAGCCCTCCATCTTGTTCACCGACACGCTGGAGCACAAAATCGATTACATTGTCAACAATCTTGGTCAGAAGCGATTCAAGCTCTACGTCAATCCATACGTGGAAGCTTACATCACCAAAGGTCTCATCAGCACCTACCTCAAATGGCAGCTGACTTACGGCTTTGGTGTGAAGGTTTATCCGAGTCAAGACCTCGGTTTCCTGCAATACAAGTTTATCGACACCAATGGTGAAGAGATTGACATGACAGAAGAAATGGAAACCCGTTAAGAGTACATATGACTCTCTAACTTCGCAGTTTGAATGACACACAAACTAAAAGGAGAAGGACCTCTATCATGAAGTCCTTCTCCTTTTTTCATTCATCCCCACCAGCATCAGTTCTTAATCTTACGTTTATATTCATTCCAGCGTGTGCGAATGCTGTTGACATACTCGTAAGTCTCGCTTCCACGGAAATAGCCATACTTCACTTCCTGCTGGTTATAGTATTGAGGTTCACTCATTTTAAGGACAAAGACATCCACGTTACCCAACCACACATTAGGATTTTTTCCGTATTTCTTTGCCAAAGTCCGGGCATCATCCACATGACCTGAACCTGCATTGTATGCGGCAAGAATAAAGTTGATACGTTCATCTCCATTGGTGATGGAAGCATAATGGGTGTTCAGTTGCGTGATGAGTTTGGAAGCCCCCTGCACATTGCGCTCTGGCACAAACACATCCGACCGTGACACGCCCACATCACGTGCTGTGCCGGGCATCAACTGCATGAGTCCCATCGCACCCATGTAAGAAACAGCCTGAGGGTCAAAGGATGATTCCTGATAAGCTTGTGCCGCCATCAATCGCCAATCCCAACCACACTTAATGGCATACTTCTTGAAGAGATCATCATATTGTGAAATCTGTCCGCGTGAGGCATTGAGTATGGGTGAAGCGACTTTACGACGTGGAGCATAAGTACGCCCACTGCTTGATTTGACACGGATGGTCGTGTAGTCAGAGAAGTCTTTCTGATGGGTTGACATCCACTGAGAAAGGGAGGATGACAAGAGAGGAGAATCTTTACGTACAGTCCATGCCGCATTGGCTTTCGGACGAAGTGATGTGTCTTTCCTTTGCGAAGAAAGACTGTCAAGGAAGGTGAACAGTTCTTTCTCTCCCACATATTCCAATAAGGAGGACAGAGAGTCTGCCCTATCCACTTGAAAAGCGATGAAATCCCCCTCCCCTTTCTGCAGTTTTTCAATCAGTTCCCTTTGGTTACGAGATACGTCCACACGAATACTGACGCCTATGCTTTTCGCATATTGACGAGCAATCATGAACTGAACGCCAAAATCCTCCCCCCTGAAATCAAAGTAACTTTCAGGGCCATACAACGTGAGAACTATCAGTTCACCATTCTGCTGAATGTCTGGCAAATCAAGATGAGGAGAAGTATTGTTGGTATAAGTCTTAAACGGAGACCGCCCAGCGTCACCTTGCGACTTGTTGGAGTCGCAAGCCATGATGCTGAGCAGTACACATAGAAGAATAGACCAACGTCCTATCATCATCCTTTGCGTTGTGAAGCACGGTTCTTCACACGCTGACGAATCTCAGCCTTGTGCTTTGCCGCACCCGACTTATGGGAGCCAGTCTGGTAAGCTTTCTTGCGAGCCTTGGTCTTGACCTTGTTGGAATCTTCCTTCTTCTCGCTCTTTGCTTTACCGAAGTTGATGCCATTCATGATGGCATACTGAATTTCGTTATCTGAAGCCATAGATTAATGGTGGAAAAGGCGAATGCCTGTGAACGCCATAGCAATTCCATACTTGTTGCAGGTCTCAATGACATTGTCATCACGAACAGAGCCACCTGCCTGTGCAATATACTGCACACCACTCTTGTGGGCACGCTCGATGTTGTCACCGAAGGGGAAGAACGCATCAGAGCCAAGACACACGTTGGTGTTCTGAGCAAGCCAAGCTTTCTTCTCTTCTACAGTGAGTGGCTCTGGCTTTTCAGTGAAGAAGTTCTGCCAAGTACCTTCGCGAAGCACGTCTTCATATTCATCACCAATATACACATCAATCGTGTTATCGCGGTCGGCACGACGAATATCACTCTTGAAAGGTAATGCCAAGACCTTTGGGCATTGGCGCAACCACCAGATGTCAGCCTTGTTACCTGCCAAACGTGTACAGTGAATACGACTCTGCTGACCAGCACCTATACCGATTGCCTGTCCGTCCTTGACATAACATACGGAATTTGACTGCGTATATTTCAAGGTGATGAGCGCAATCTTGAGGTCACGCTTTGCATCTGCTGGAATGTTCTTGTTATCTGTTGGAATGTTCTCAAAAAGATTGTCACCAGAGAGGTCAATCTCGTTGCGTCCCTGTTCAAACGTAATACCAAACACTTGCTTACGCTCGATGGGGGCTGGCGTATAATTAGGGTCCATCTTAATGACACAGTATGTACCATTGCGCTTTGCCTTCAGAATAGCCAAAGCCTCTGGTGTATAATCGGGAGCAATGATGCCATCGCTTACCTCGCGCTTGATGAGTGTGGCTGTAGCCTCATCGCAAGTGTCGGACAATGCGATGAAATCACCAAAAGAAGACATACGGTCAGCACCACGTGCTCGTGCATACGCTGTTGCAATCGGGGTGAGTGGAATCTTCACATCGTCCACAAAGTAGATTTTTTTCAATGTGTCGCTGAGAGGTGCGCCCACAGCAGCACCTGCAGGACTGACATGTTTGAACGAAGCAGCTGATGGCATGCCTGTGGCAGCTTTGAGTTCCTTGACCAACTGCCAGCTATTAAAAGCATCCAACAGGTTGATATAGCCAGGACGACCATTAAGTACTTCGATGGGGAGTTCTCCCTCTTCCATATAGACACGTGATGGCTTCTGATTAGGATTACAGCCATACTTTAAAGCAAGTTCTTGCATGTTGATTCTCTATTTTATATTATTTTTAATTCTTTGTTGACTTAACAAACCGATAAATGAAACCACCCACGATGCACACAATCAGGAACACGAGCATAACGCTTAGGATTTTCACCCATCTATAAGCTACAGCAGCCTCTTGTTTTGCTTCTTCTGTGTTCCGGTCTTTCTGCTTCGTAATGGCAGCTATTTCCTTCATAGTGCGGATCAACTCATGAGCAGCCACCGAATCGACAGACTCTGCCATCATTTCAGCAACAGCCATTGCTTCGCTTTGTCTGCCCGACTTATGGTAAGCATTGAAACGTGGCGCCATGTATTCCTTCACATAATAGAGAGACATTGGCACGTTCCATGCTGTCGCCAACGAATCCACTTTCGGCATCAAGTCTGCCAATTCATCCCATCGTTCTGCAGTCTTGAGGAACTGTGCCTGTGCCAAAAGACCCGAAGCGGTATTGAAATAGCCCACTTTCTGTGCTTTTCTATATGCTTCTTCTGCAGACTGCAATGAACCCATTTCCCACATCACAATCGCCTTTTCGAGAGCAATGCCCCCTACGAATCTCGCACGGTCTGCATCTGTACACAGAGGAGTTGCGGACAATCTATCTGCAGCAACTTCCGCTGAAGCAACCCAATTTTGAGCCAACTCATATTGACCAATCGTGATGTATGCATCCAATATATTGAGGGACACACGGGCATGCGTGAGAATATTTTCATAACAACTATCAGACTGAACAATCTGGGAGAGCGCCATATATGCCATACTGAAATTCTTCTCAGCCTGTTCTTTCATTCCCAATTGTGTCTGAAAATACCCCATCGAATGCAAAATGCAGGCAGTCCATAACTTACCTACGGAGGAGTCGTCCCCTTGAGCGACTTCATAGGAGTGAGAGGAGATATTCAATGCTTCTGCATTTTCTCCACGATTGGAAAGGATTGATGCCAAATGATCACTTGCCTTGTAATATAGTTCCGGGCATTCTCTTTGCAATGCATCACCTTCCAACGCTTTCTTGAAATACAACTCGGAGGTTGTCCTTCGCATCATCTTATTATAGACGATGGCACGACAATAACTAATAACCGGTTTGCTGAACAATTCTGTTGCCTCCAGACTATCAATACAAGCAAGCGCAGCCTCTGGATTCTTATCCATTCGTGCACGTACAAGAGAGTCCGCACCTTTCACTCTCTCCACATTTTCTTTGCCTAAACTGTCAGATTGCTGTCCACATGACACCAGCATTCCAACACTCAATAACACACCTAATGTAACAATGACAATTAGATTTCTTGCACTCGACATTTTTTCGAACCCTTTTATAATTACAGATAGAATAGCATAAAACTATACACACTATCTATAGAACACATTTAGCCTAACCCTAAAGTTTTGACAAAGTTAGATAAAATAATTGGAACAGTAGGAATATTCATTCCTATTTTCATTCTTTTTAACACTGATTTAATCCTTCACCACCATTTGTCCCGTTGGTGTCATTCCCTCTGCACTGATATACATTTCTTCGCAAGTGGAATTGTTGAAGAATTCTATCTTTGCCTTTCCTTGTTCGTCCGCTTTCACATCTGGGGCCCAGAAAATGGTACGACGGAAATCTGCCATAGGTGGAATGACACTATAGTCTTCCATTTCAAAGGTGGAAATTTCATTGAAACCTTGGAAATACGTACGGCGAAGTCCCTTGTTGCTCTCTGTTGTAAAGCGATGATGCAGATAGAGATAAATCTTTACATAATTACTTCTGTCATCAGCAACTGAAGATGGATCTTCGCCTAAAGCACCCTTGGCAACATCTCGAGAGTCTTGGTCGGGGTCGTAAGGAGCAATATAGACGCTCTTGATTTCATCCATCCATTGAGGGAAGAATGAATCACCTGCAGCACCAGACTCTGACGTAATGGCACCAGCATTCATCGTCTCGCCATTGTCCACTATCCATTGGATGGGTTGGTTGCCGTATGCCATGTGGCCATACCACTCAGACCATGTAGCTGTATCGCCAGACACCAGAGGCAAATCGATGCATTCAGGGTTGTTGAACATCATATTCTTCTTTGCCAGAAACTCAAAAATGGTTGGTTCCACTTCTCCCCTGTCACGAATGTTGTCCAATTCCCTGTCTATATCATAATAGACGGAAGCCCATCTACGGGCATAGTTTTCATTCTTGAACTTAAAATCATCATTCGTGAAATAACGACGCTTTGCCTTCACTGTCACATTCTCCAAGACGAAATTCTTCTGCGTGATGGGGATGAACTCCTCCCCATCAGGAACAGGTTCATCTTCTTTGTGTACAAACATATTTGCTCCTGTAGGCATCTGCAAGCTTGCTTCCACAGGACTGATGTATCGTGGGGTTGGTGAAATTTGGCGATCCACTCCCACACGGAAAGTCTTCTTCTTATCCTTGATGGTTGTGTAGAAGAACATTTTCCATTCACCATCGAGGAATGGAAGTCCAAAAACATAATTACCGTCTTTGTCAGTCTTCGTATTGCCCGTGAGGCTTTGTCCTTGCTGATTATATAAAATCAGTTGCATATCCACGCCATTGACTGGATTGCGCTTGCGGTATTCGTTTAACTTACCGAACACATAGAACTTGTCCTCCACTGGTTGCATCTTTTCTCTCGGTGTGAGACCAGCCATCTCGTTCCAATTGTATCGCCGCCAGCCTTGCGTCAGCATCAGCATATCAGCCGCCTTGCGATGTTCCTTGTCATCGGATTCGAAATAGTAATCCACATGGTCGATATAACCACGCACTTCTGAGCTCAGCAGCATCCATGTCTTCAAGTTGCCCTGCTTCTCATTCGGCATTGTACCAGCATCCATCGCTGAGAAAGAGAATGTGGCGTTCGGTAGGGTCTGGACATCCAGTGTGACCTTTCCACAGGGTTTCAGCCATGCCGTTTCTGCCTTAAACGTAATACTATCTTCCTCAGATAGTTTGGGGAAGATAAAGAACAGACGATCAGCGAGCACTTGTCCGTCACTATTGAACACCGTCATTTGGTTCACACCCTCTTTCATCTGTTCGCGGTTCAGTTCCAGTTCCATCAGCGGGGCAGCCACCAATGTGTCACAATGGTATATGTTGCCATTGTTCATCAACACATAACCAATCAGTTCACCACACACTCCACTTGAAGACTGCAAAGTTGCCAACACATCATCATTCACCACATCCAACGTCAATGCACAACCTTCACGACGTGCAGCCGGCAACGTATAGATTTGTTCCCGACCTTGCGCATTCATCATCTTCATCGTCAGTTCAGACGCATCAGGAATGACAGTGAAATCTCCCCTACCTAACGTATCTGTCTCAACAGAAGCCAACACATCACCTTGTTTATTGACGACAAAACCCTGACCATGGTATGGTCTTCCGTCATCCGTCACTGCTAGCATGGCAACGTGGCATTTCTTACCCTGCACCATGTCTCCACCTTCTGGATAGAACTGCACACTGACAGTCTTCATGGTGTTATCTGAATAGAGACCCTCTTTCACCGCTTTCATATAAAGCGAATCCTGTTGATCACGGTTATTCGGATTTCGTTCTTTATACAGGCGCGTGTCAAGACTCAAATCGGTATAGTTTCCTTCTTCTACCGGTTTGTCGAACACGGGAAACACCCTCGAGAACACAGCGTTCACGCCCCAGTTCGTCATATAGCGCGTATATGCCCGCACTTCATAAAAACCCGATCCGAAGAGAGAATCCACTTTCATGTCACCATGTGCCTGTCCCTGTTCGTTAATATAGTATTTCTGAGTCTTTATCACATCACCACTCGGATTCAGCAACTCAACATACAGCACCTTACTCAAGTCTGTCGGGTGTCCATTGTCCGTACGTGTCACATAGGCCTTGAACCATATCGTCTCCCCC
Source organism: Bacteroidaceae bacterium (assembly GCA_024688885.1). GTDB lineage: Bacteria > Bacteroidota > Bacteroidia > Bacteroidales > Bacteroidaceae > Minthosoma. The sequence goes on from JAILDV010000017.1 coordinate 67,907, forward strand.
TCAAAATAGCCAGTATTGTCAAAGTGCATATACACCTTCTCTTGTGGTATAGTCCTGTTGAATCCCATTACGTGCTGAACATATGAGATAATGTCCTTTGTTTGGGCATCCACTCCTGATGTTTCACCACTACCTTGTGCCATGCCCATCATCGGGCACACACACAACAAACACATTGCCATCATACGAACTACGACGTAATAGCTGGCAAAAAACATTGGAAATTTTACTTGTTGAGACATAAAATTCGTTTGTGTATCTTTTTCCCTATTTCTAAAAACCATACAAAGGTATGGAATAATTGGGAATTATCAATTTTCACATTTCACTTTTTTTCATGCAGTTGCATTTTTTACACTTTTATAACAGTACTTGAAAAAAACATGATTCATTTTTGAGCACTTTTCACTTTTTATTCCTACCTTTGCAGCCAAATTAAATTATATCATAATTAGTAAGAAATGAAGCAAAAGACGAGGCTGTCGCTTGACGACTTGGATAAAAGCAATGTTTGGACCGTGACTCCCAGTGAACTGAGTCAGATGATTATCAACGCAAAGAAGAAGAAGGATGATTTCTCAGAAAATGAGAAACACTACATGAACATCATCAAGATTGTGTTCGACCTCCAATATCTCAAAAGAGATGACGTTGATAAGATGAATCAATTGGAAAGCATGGGATATGAAGTCTATTCTACTCCAGATGCTGACGGTAAGAACGCAGTTGCCATTCGCAAGCACCCCATCAAGAAAGTGACAGACCTCACATTGGAGAACATCCAGCATTTGGAGGCATGGGAGGTACTTGACCTCATCGCTCACAACATGGGTACAGGATGGAAGGGACTTCCCCTTGCCATTCAGGACATCATCGAGTCCGCTTTCTTCGTCGATTGCACCATTATGCCAGAGATGACCATGCGCAAGCCAGGTGGCATCATCGAACGCCGTAAAGCCGATGACTATGAAGTGCTCGAAATCGAGCGTGGCACATGGATTGAAGGTATTTTCATGAAGCCGAAACCAAAGGTGGAGAAAGTACACATTGACTACAGTATCGATGACGAGGAAGATGGTCGCCGTCGTCGTCGCAAACACAGAGATGACGAAGTTGATGACGATTACGACGAGAATGACGACGAATTGTTGGCAGAAGAAGTGGATGAAGAGGAAGAAGACATGAACGATGAGGAGCTCAAGAAACTCGATGGTGAAGACGAGGAGGAGGAAGAAGACGAAGAGCTTGACGAGAACAACATCCAACTTGAGGACATCGACAATATTGACGACATCCCAGACGAGGAAGAATAGACGTACTAGAAGCGTACACCTTTCAACCAACTCACAGGTTACGACTGTTTTGGACAAAATCAATCATATTTACTACCCTATTTAAATTACACAGACAATGAAAAAAATCCTCAATGCCCTACTCTTGTGGGCCATCGCCTTGTCAACATGGTCGCAGGCTGTTTCTGCCCTTGACCAAGTGAAGGCAGACCCACGAAAAGCTTATGGCCAAGACTATCCCTATTCCATGAAGCCTGTCGTGCAGACAAAGTCACCTAAAGGCTACAAAGCGTTTTACATCAGCCACTATGGCCGTCACGGGTCACGTTACTACTGGAATGACATGCTTTACAGAGATCTTGACTCACTCCTCACCAAAGCGCACGCAAAGAACCTGCTCACAGCCGAAGGCGAGGCTTTCCGCGTCAAGTTCATGGATGCCAAGACAGAACTTGCCACCAGCGTCAGTGAACTCAGCGACCTTGGATGGGACCAGCATCAATACCTTGCACGCACCATGTACAACGACTTCAACGAAGTGTTCAAAAATGGTGGCGAAATCTATGCCATATCCTCACTTACGGGACGTTGCGTGCTCAGCATGGCATCATTCTGCCAGGAACTCGCACAATGCAACCCCAAGTTGGAAATCCGCGAGGAATCCGCACGCAAGGTTCTTGACGGTGTGAAGCCTGACGACAGACAAAATCCTAATTACAAGAGATATCCTCGATCCAGACCACGCTTTGAACAAAACCGAAAGAATTTCCAATTCCAAGATAATCTGCGCGAGAAAATCATCTCACGCGTATTCACCAGCACCGAAGGACTGCCTGGCAACGTGAACAACATCGGCAGCAATCTCATCAACCTCTACACCTCACTGCCCAGCATCGGACATGAAGGCATGATGGGCAACATCATCACTGACGAGGAGATTGCCGCACGTTGGGAAAACGAGAACTTGGGTTCCTATACATGGGTGTTTGAACCACGTTACGACATGATTCCTATCTTACGAGACATCATCAAGAAAGCGGACGCTGTCGTCAGCGGTAAAACCCAACGCATTGCAGACCTACGTTTTGGACACGACACCTGCCTGGGTCCTCTCACCGTGCTCATGGGCATCAACGGCGCAGATATTGACCCTGAAGACCCCTACGAAGTAAAGAACTGCTATCAGAACTGGACAATGGGTAAAGCTTCGAACATCCAGATTATTTTCTATCATAGCAAGAAGCCAGGACAGCCCATCCTCATCAAATGCATGCTGAATGGTGAAGAGGCTTCCCTTCCCTTGCCATCGGACAACTTTCCTTACTACAAATGGGAGGACTTCAAGAAATTCTATACCGACAGATGTGACAGCGTGCAATAAAAATCAATTTCCATATTAAAACGGCATAGCCGTAACACACAGGCACCCGTAAAGCTCCAACTTTACGGGTGCCTGCATTTTTAACTGCCATTCTTACTTCTTCAATTCAGCAGCAACAATCTCAGCAATGCGACGTACGCCCTTGTCATCTGGATGAATGCCATCAGCCTGCATCTTATCACCATCATTGGCAAAAAGGGTATGGAAGTCAATGAGTTGTAAGCCATACTCCTTTGCCACTTCCTGTTGAATGGGGATGATTTCGTTAGCGATAATCTCATCATTGATATTCCACGAAGTTTTGAGCGCAGGAATAGGCGTGCAGAGATAAATCTGAGGCTTGACAGGTGCTGATTTCGCCTTCTTACCTTTCTTGGCTGTTTGTGCCAATGCAGGACAGAGCGTGGTAATCATCTGCTGAAGATCCTGTTTGAACTCAGAGGCGTATTTCCAGTTCTGAGGCTTAGAGTCGTTGGTACCCAACTTGAGGACTACGATGTCGGGATTAAAAGCCTGTGCATCTTTCCATGCCATTTCATTTACATAAGGCATATCGCCTTGCTTCAGAAGAGTACAACCACTCACTCCGAAATTCTTGACCAAATAGCCCTTGCCAAGCATCTGCTGCAAGAGAGCTGGATAACCGCTGACAGGTGCCAGCTCAATGCCATGACCATCGGTGATGCTGTTACCTATGCATGCAACACGAATGGCATCTTGCTCTGGAGCGGGATGAGCATCAAGCCAATTTCCGAGTTCGGTAAGCATTTGGTCATGATATTTGAACCAAGGTCCAAATCCCCATCCATGACCACCAGTGGGATATATGTACATGGTGCATTCATTACCTGCATTACGCATAGCACGATAATACTCCACACCATTCGTCACAGGTGGTACCACACGGTCATCACTCGACATAAGAATGATGGCAGGAGGTGTGAGATGACGCTTCACCGCATTCTGGGTAGAGAAGCTTTGCACCATCGCAGGGTTCTTCTGGTCTTCGCCGAGGAAATTACGACAGGAATAGACATGCGAAACTCGCTCATCCATTGAGATGACAGGATAGAAAAGGATGGAGAAATCAGGACGCACCTCATAAGGAGAATGGGTGGAAATGACAGACGCCAAGTGTCCACCAGCCGAGAAGCCCATAATACCCACATCACGAGGATGAATGCCCCATACAGCTGCTGAATCACGAACAATACGGAAGCCTTTCTCCACATCACCCATCGGGATGGTGCGGTCACCATTAGGCAGACGATAGTTCACCACAAAATAGGCGATGCCACGTGCATTGAGCCACTCCGACCATTGTGTACCTTCGTGTGTGTTGGACAACATGGAATAACCACCACCAGGGATACCCACAATAGCTCTGCCTGAAGGTTTCTCTGGCAAGAAGGCAACCATTTGAGCCTTCCCGTCATCAGTCAGATCAAGGGTAAATTTTCTTGCGGTTTGTGCTTGCAGCGCCATGACTCCTGTCAGCAGGAGCATCATCAACGTCAATAAATGCTTTCTTTTCATTGTCATATAAGTTTTTGATTGATAATAATTAGGTCTTTTTTCGATGACAGCCATCACTGCTCTGCTGCCGCTTGCAGAATCTCAGAGAGTGTGGGATGGATATGAACAATATGTGCCAGTTGTTCCACAGTCGTATTACGGCACATCAAGGCACTCACTTCCTGAATGAGATCAGCAGCATGGGCACCATAAGCATGACAGCCCATGATATCTCCCTGTGGCGAAACGATGAGCTTGAGCAATCCCTCCGACTCGTTCATGGCGAGTGCCTTTCCATTGGCACGCCAGAAAGACTTCTTGCAAATATAGTCAATGCCCTGTTCCTTGCAACGGTCTTCAGAAAGTCCGACACAAGCAGCTTCAGGAAGAGTGAAAATGGCAGCCGGCATGATGTCAAGACGGATGTCATCTGACTTTCCAAGTATTTGGTTGACCACATGGATAGCCTGCATCTCGGCAGCATGGGCTAACATCTGGCGAGCATTCACATCGCCTATGGCATAGATGTGAGAGACGGTGGTCTGCAGATGTTCGTTAACTGCTATACCTGTACGTTCAGAATAGTCAAAACCAGCATGTTTAAAATGGTCAAACACACGAGGTGCCCGACCTACCGCCATAAGCACTTCTTCTGCTTCAACCGTAACAGAATTTCCCTTTTTATCGGTGAACACCACCCCATCCTCTGTTATAGCTGTGACAGCACTCTGCATATGGAAGGTGACACCTTGTTTCTCCAATGACTTACGCAGACGTTTGGCTATATCAGAATCGAGCACAGGCAAACATTCCTTCAGAAACTCCACTACAGTCACTTCCGTGCCAAAGGCATTGAAGATGCTGGCAAACTCCATGCCGATGACACCAGCACCGATGATGCAAAGGCTCTTTGGTTGGCTATCAATGGACAGCAAATCAGAGGAATCAAGCACACGTCGTGCAGCAGGTTTTTCCAAGCGTAAGGTCTTAGGAACTGAGCCTGTAGCAACAATGATGTATTTAGCAGAATATTCCTCTCCTGCAGCCATCACTGTGTGCGCATCCAGAAACTGTGCCTCAGCTTTGACCAATGTGATATTGGGATGAGAAAGCAAGGTCTCTATACCTGAACAGAGAGAAGAAATCACTTCATCTTTACGCTGAATAACCTTTTGAATGTCAAATTCATAATCCAACCCATTCAAACCAAAGGTTTCAGCATTGTTCAAGGTCTGTATAATCTCTGCATCATGCACAAAAGACTTGGTGGGGATACACCCGACATTCAAGCAGGTGCCCCCCACGTGGTCTGTTTCGAAGATGACGACTTTGAGACCATTCTTAGCAGCATATTCGGCTGCGCGATAACCACCAGGTCCCGCACCGATAATCAGCAAATCCGTTTCTTTCATTTCCACAATATTTCAATCTTTCATTTCCTCATTCCTCATTCTTCAACACCTTCCAAGTTGTGACAGGATGTTTGGCAGCAAGCACGTCATCCACACGTCCAATCGGAGTGTTGTGCGGCGCAGACTTCACCTCATCAGGGTTCGTCTTTGCCTCCTCAGCGATTTGACGCATCACAGCAATGAACTCGTCCAAAGTTTCCTTCGACTCATTCTCCGTAGGCTCTATCATGAGCGACTCGTGGAAGAGCAATGGGAAATAAATGGTAGGAGCATGATAACCATCATCAAGCAGTCGCTTCGCTACATCCATTGTGGTGACACCTGTGGATTTGTCTTTGAGACCATCGAACACGAATTCATGACAGCACATCGTATCAATAGGTAATTCATAGACATCCTTCAGACTCTCCTTGATATAATTGGCATTGAGTGTAGCCAGAGGACCCACCAATTTCACATATTCACGACCCAGTGAAAGGATATAGGCATAGGCACGCATCATCACGCTGAAATTGCCATGATAAGGTGACACCACAGGGAAGAACTCCTGCAATCCTTCACGCACTCCCACAGGTCCACTGCCTGGTCCTCCACCTCCATGAGGGGTTGAGAATGTCTTATGCAGGTTGATGTGCATCACATCGAAACCCATGTCACCAGGACGGCACACACCCAGCATCGGGTTCAAGTTGGCACCATCATAGTACATCAGACCGCCACAATCATGGATGAGCGCGGCTATCTCTGGGATATGCGTCTCGAAGAGTCCAAGCGTGTTGGGATTGGTCATCATCATGGCAGCAATCTCACTTCCCTGCTCCGCAACGATGCGTTTCAAGTCATCAAAATCGACAGTGCCGTCAGCCAATGACTTCACCTCAATGATTTCCAATCCACACACTGCAGCAGAGGCTGGATTGGTGCCATGGGCAGAATCCGGCACAATCACTTTTTTGCGTGCCATATCGCCACGAGAACGGTGATAGCTGTCAATGGTCATGAGTCCCGTCAACTCACCATGTGCACCAGCGTATGGTTTGAAAGTGAAATGAGCAAGTCCTGTGAGTTCACAGAGTGCATGCTCCAGCATTGACACCAGTGTCAGCGCACCTTTCGTCGTGTCGGCAGGCTGCTCGGGATGCAGGTTCTGGAATTGAGGCAGTGCTGCCACCTCTTCATTGATTTTAGGGTTGTACTTCATCGTACATGAACCCAGAGGATAGAAGCCTGTATCAACACCGAAGTTATTGTTCGAAAGGTTGGTATAATGGCGAACCACCGTCAACTCGTCACACTCAGGCAATTGAGCATCCTCCGCACGTTGCATCGCAGCAGGAATCTCATATTTGCCATAGTTGTTACCTTGCAGGTTATAGCCAACGCGACCCTCTTTCGAGAGTTCGAAAATCAGTTTTCCGTATAGTTTGTTGTTCATAGCGCTGCAATTTTTATGAGTTCATCAATTTCAACCTTATTTCGCTTCTCGGTCACGGCGAAAAGCAGACCACCATCGAGTTTCACACCACCCAAGAAACCAGCATCAATAAAACGCTGGTAGAGGGCATCCACATCTCCGTCATACTTCACATAGAATTCATTGAAGAACGGTTTGTCATATGCCAGATGGAAACGTCCCGTCTTCAGTAATTCGTCACAAAGATAATGAGCACCGGCATAGGAGAGCTGAGCAGCCTCTTTCACGCCCTGCTTACCCATCAGTGATAGATAAACCGTCACCCACAGTGCCATCAGACTCTGGTTACTGCAGATGTTGGAAGTGGCTTTTTGTCTGCGGATATGCTGTTCACGAGCCTGCAATGTAAGCACAAAAGCCCGTTGCTCACGGTTATCCTTGGTCATGCCGACAATACGTCCAGGCATCTTGCGGATAAGTTTCTCCGTGCAGCACATATAGCCCACATATGGACCACCAAACTGCATCGGGATGCCCAGGCTCTGACCATCACCCACAGCAATGTCTGCGCCCCATTCACCAGGAGTCTTCAACACAGCCAAGTCAGCAATGACACTGTCCATGATGAAGAGCGCCTTCTGTTCATGACAGGCATCGGCAAAGCCCGTGAAATCCTCCACGATGCCATACACGTTAGGCTGCTGCACCATCACACCAGCCACACCACCTTGAGCTAATTTCACCTTCAGCTCATTGAGGTCAGTCACACCATCATTCATGGCGATAGTGTCAAGTTCGATGCCATGATGCAAGGCATAAGTGTCAAGCACCTCACGTGTGCGAGGATTCATGCCACCAGACACCAGCACCTTATTCACCTTCTTCCCGGCAGCCACAGCCATCATCATTGCCTCAGCAGCAGCCGTCGTGCCGTCATACATTGAGGCATTAGAGATGTCCATACCAGTCAGTTCAGCCATCATGCTCTGAAACTCAAAAATGTAGTGCAAGGTTCCCTGCGAGATTTCTGCCTGATAAGGTGTATAGGATGTAAGGAACTCAGAGCGCTGCAACAGGCTCGGAATGACAGAAGGATTCGTATGGTCATAAACGCCATAGCCCGCAAAACAAATCAGTTGCTTATTCTGCGCACCCAGCATATCGAACACATGGCGCACACCTTCTTCGGTTGATGCCGAATCAATCTGATAATCGCCCTTGAAACGGATGTTCTCCGGTATCTGGGCATAGAGTTCGTCGAAGTTCTTCACCCCCACTCGCTCCATCATCACCTTCAGGTCATCCTCCGTATGCGGAAAATATTTAAACATCTTAGAATTTAAGAGTTAAGAGTTATGAATTAGTGCGCTTCTTTTTCACAAAAAGCTTCGTATGCAGCAGCATCCATCAGGTTTTCAAGTTCTGATTCGTCACTCATTTCCACCTTGATGATCCAGTTTGCATAAGCATCCTGATTGATGAGTTCAGGAGTATCTTCCAAAGCTTCATTCACCTCCACCACTGTGCCGCTGACGGGTGAGTTCAAGTCGCTGGCAGCCTTCACGCTTTCCACAGCGCCAAACTCTGCGCCAGCTTCCACCTCGTCATCTACATCGGGCATATCCACATAGACCACATTACCCAATGCATGCTGTGCATAATCAGTGATACCAATGATACCGATGTTGCCTTCCACTTTCAAATACTCATGTGACTCAGAATAATAGAGTCCTTCAATTACTTTTGCCATAATTCAATATTTTTATTTGTTTTTTTATTTCTTGTAACGCTTCTCATAAAAAAGTTTCTTCACCACTTTCCCTGCAAAGGTCTTCTTGCGGATTTGAATCTCCACTTCAGTGCCCAATGCAGCATACTGGCTGTCAATCAGTGCCATGCACACACTCTTGTCAGTCGAAAGTGTGTGGTAACCCGTCGTCACCTCACCAATTGCTTGTCCGTCTTTCAGCACCGTATAACCGTGACGTGGAATGGCCTTGTCCGCCAATTCAATGCCCACCAGTTTCTTCGCCACACCCTCCGTTTTCTGTTTCAGCAAGGCATCGCGACCAATGAAGTCCTTGTCCAGTTTCACAAACATCGACAAGCCCGCCATGACGGGAGATATCTCCTCTGTAAGTTCATCGCCATAAAGTGGAAGTCCAGCCTCAAAGCGCAGTGTGTCACGGCATCCCAAACCACAAGGTTGCACACCGGCGGCAATGAGTTTGTCCCAACACTCACGGATATACTCAGGGGTAGCATACACTTCAAAACCATCCTCACCCGTATAGCCGGTGCGCGATACAATCACGTCACCCACCGTCTTGACCGTGTAGAACGTCAATTCGCTGCAAGGAATGCCCAGCACCGATTCCATCACATCTTCCGATTCTGGTCCCTGCACAGCAATCTGACCATAGAATTCTGAGCGATTCTGCAAGTCGATGTCAAAACCCATCGCATGCTGCTGCATCCAAGCCCAGTCCTTGTCGATGTTGGCGGCATTGATGACAAGGAAGAAATCATTCTCCCCCATCTTGTACACCAGCAGGTCATCCACTGTTCCACCATTCTCATAGCACATCATTCCATAATAAATCTTCCCCACAGGAGCACCCGCAATGTCGTTCGTGAAGATATGCTGCACATAACGCTCTGCATCCTTGCCACGAACTGTCACCTCACCCATATGGGACACATCAAAGAGTCCCACCTTTCCACGCACTGCCTGATGCTCCACTGCAATGCCCGCATACTGGATAGGCATCTCAAAACCACCAAAGGGAGACATCAATGCCCCCAATTCCACGTGCTTGTCAAACAGACAAGTCCGTTTGTCCTTCTTTTCCAAATTTTCTTCCATCTTCAATATATCATTATTTCATTTCTTTCCTGATTCTTAACTCATTTTCATCTCCTTATCTTTCATTCCCTCATTTCTTCATTCTTTCATTTTTTCAAAGATATTTCTCTTCCAACTTCTCAATCTCCACCACATCAGATGGAGTGAGCATTCTCTCCCCAACACAAAGTGTCGTCCTGATGAGCGACTTCACTTCTTCCAGACTCATATCCGTATAGTCTTTCAGCAGTGTGATGCGCTGACGAACACTCTCCACGCCCTTTCGTTGCAGCTTTTCCTTGCTTGGGGTAATGGCATGCAACATATTCTCCATCTCCGTATCATACAAAAAAGTGCTATGCACAATATTTCTGCCAGGCAGATGATAGAACGCTGTTCCACACACCTTCCTGTCACCTATCATCACATCATTATGACTGGTGCAGGCAGCTTCCACGCCCATCCGTCGGAGCACCAACACCACCATGTTGAGAAACTTATTGAACGTGAAACCTACATTATCCCCGTCACACACATACGACAGCATCACGTTCCCCTTATCAGCATACACACATCCACCCCCACTCTTACGACGAAACATCTGAATACCCTTCTCGTGGCAATAATCCACATTCACCTCATTCTCCATCACCTGATTGCGACCAAAGATGACCGTCGGTGCCACCTGCCACATGAAGAAACACTCAGGTTCGTCCAACCGACGTGCCACCCACTCCTCCATCGCCAAATAGAACGACAGACGACGCTCCTTCTCATCTGGCAAAGCGATATACTTCATCCGCTATCTCTAAACTCTAAACCCTAAACTCCAAGCCCTATACGTTCAACTCTTTTTCTTCTTCCCCACAACACCTTTCACCCATCCACCGACAGCCTTCGCGCCACGCTTCGTCTTCCACACCGCCACCGTCTTCTGGTATTTCGCCTTCAAATTGTAATACTTCTCCAGCTGAATCTGCGTCATCTGCTTCTTCACACCCTTATATTCCTTCGTGAATTCCTTATAGACCAACTTGACCGAGTCCATCGTTTCGGGCTTCAGTTCCCCACTATTGAGGGCAGCCACTCCATCCACGAAAAGTTCGTACTTGTTAATGAAATCACTGGCAGGGTCTGCCATCATTACCGACACACCCAGCATGGCAGCCACGCAGCATGTAAAAAGTCTTTTAATCATCATTTTCTATTTTTGTTGTTTGTTGAAGGAAGCCGACATGTTCTCGCATGCCGGCTTTCCTTTCCATATCATCGCGTTATCGTTTTACCACAAGAGACCGTTAATCTCGGAGTCAAAGTCCACCAAATCCTCAATCTCTTCGTCGAACGGATTAGCCTTAATGACACCGCCACCTCCAATACCAGGGAATCCGCCTGGTACTGATGAAGGCAGTGGAGATGCTGCAATCATTGACTGAGTTGCAACCGAAACGATGTCCAATTCTGGCTTAATATATTCTTTTCTTTTCATTGTTCTGTCTGATTTACTTGATTGCAACTTTTTTACCATTGTAGATATAGATGCCCTTCTCAGTAGGCTTGCCATCCAGCTTCACACCTTGCAGCGTGTACCAGTTGTCATCGTCCACTGTCACTTGTTCAGCACCAACAGACTGAATGCCTGTAGCCTCGCTATTGTCGGCAAAGCCGATTGTAAGAACAGCACCCAACCAGTCACGAGTAGTAGGATAGAAATATGCCTGGAATGCTGGCACAGTACCTGTAGTCTTGCCGAACTCAGTTCCTGCTGCGTTCAATACGTAACATTGGCTGACATCCGTCTTCTGTACATCACCAGAGAAGATGAAGTGAGAACCACTTGTTGCACCCTTGGCATCTGCCTTGATGAGAGCATTCTCACCCTCGAAGGTGATGGGCACGTTTGTAAGCTGATTTTCCGTACCCCATGAAGAATTTGGCATATTAATGAGGTATGGCATATAAGCCTTGACAGCATCGGTATAGGTAAAGTCAACGCTGGTCTTGTCATCACTATCAAATGCAAAGAGCCAGAAGTTCTTTCCTGTGTCAGAAGCACTCTTGAACCAGTCGATAACATCTGTACCTTTCTTCTTCACAGCCGTCACATCAAATGGCAATATAATCGTATTCCATCCACCACCTGTTTTATTGGCACCAGTCGTAAAGGTACGTGTGTAGCTAATCTTTGTAGCAGTGAAGTTAATTGGAGTATAGAAATCATAGCCATCCTTCAGCACAATGTTGGCAGCTGTTGCACCCTTCACCACATTGTTGGAAATGCCTGCAGGGATGGCAGCTGACTCATCCAACAGATAGAGGCAATTAGGATTGCTGTTAGGAACAACGGAAGTCACAACAGACTGACCACGAAGGTCAACCACTGCAACATCAGCAGGAACGGTGAAGTCTGCAACCGCCAACTTTAACGTTTCTTTTCCATCAGCATCAAGAACTATGACAGCAGGCTTTGCGATATATTTTTTATCTGTTGTATATACTGAGACCTCAGAACCACCATGTTTGTATTTCACTTCCGCACCATATTCCTTATCCATCTCCACATCATATTCAAAATTAATATCGACAGAAGAATGAGCTGGCACTGTTACATTCTTCCATATCCATGAACTCTTGTCATATACACCCTCATATAAATGGCGAACCAATGTGATGTCACCTGTATAATTGCCGTCGGTGTTGTTAGTGGCAGTCACCACACCAATCAGTTTATTGCCAAGAATCTTATCATCATCCACATTCAGCTTCGTAGAGAACGTAAGTTCAGGAGCATCAGTGCCTGTCACTCCAGCCACCACATTCAAACTACCAGACCAGATTTCTCCCGTACCATCTATGTTCATTGCAATCTTCATTGTCTTAACTGCAGCCTCACCGTCATACTTGAATGCAAAGGAAGCAACAGTCTTCTTTCCAGCTTCCACGCTGACACCATTACCAGAAACGGGGTCAGAACTACCACTCAAGAACAGGTAAAGGTTACTATTGAAATTTGAACCATTGTTCGTAATTGTAGCAGTGATTGTCGTAACTTCACCCTTCACACAATCCAAAGGAGACACATCTGATACAGCCAGATTGACTGTATAAGTAACAGCACTGATGCTCACATCTATAGCATGCGCTTCCAACTTCAGATAATAGTCCTCTGTACCGAAACACTTCAGCCATTCAGTTTCACCCTTAAAGCGGCTCACAGGCTTGACTGTATAGGTCTTTCCATCTTCAAGACCTGACAAATCAAACGTTGAGCTGAGGTTTAGTGAATTCCATCCACTGTTAACATTTAATCCTGTAACTTGAGGAATAGGCGTCGTCTGAGACTGAATCAATTCATCATTTTCATCAAACAGGCCTAAACCTATCTGGAAGTCATATTGAGCTTTTAACTTATTGAAAATCCTAAAAGCACCGGAAACAGTCTGTGTTGTTTTGTCCAATGTTGCACTACCTGTATATGAAACACCTGAAACAGTCAAACGTCCCAGTTCTACTTCAGCAGGAACAGAACCCACAGGTTTTTCAAGTCCAATCAGTGCATCCTGTTTCATCGTATAGCCATCACTGGAAGAACCAGCACCGATACCTGTCTCATGTGGATTTGCGACATTCAGCAGATAATAGCCATTGCCAGTACCACCCCAACCCCAGTTGATGTGGAAATAACCATCCGCATCGTAACCATCGCAGATGAAGGCATGACCACCACCTGTTGACTGGCCAGTTATGATCGTAGGGCGTTTTTCCACTAATTCCTGATAGATGAGGTTTTCCCATTCTACTGTAGTATATTTAGTACGCTTGCAGAGTTTCACACGCTCATCAAAACCGAAATAAGTTTTCAAAGGTTCCACGATGTCCGAAGAGGCAGAAGAACCGCCATTTAATTCATCAGCATAATCCATATTAATGGCGGCACCGCAATACTGCATCAGCTTTGCCACTGCTTGAGCTTTGGCATCAGAAGCAGCTTTCTCTTTTCCCGTGTAGGTCAGTTGCATCTTATCCCAATCGAAGTTAGAGGCGGGGCAAGCGTCCACCTGCACATAACTACCACTCCAATTGGTAAAACATTCATATGCAGCAACATCAGCTTTAGTTCCTGTTGGAAAACCGTCTTTCTGATGATGATAATAAAGTAACTGCGCCAAAGCAGTAGCCATACAACCCGTCACACATTTTGTAGAAGAAACGAAATTGGGGCAATAGTAATTATATGGATTGCTTTGATTCCACTTCGTCTGAATCAGCGGGGCAATCGCAGCCTTCACACCTGCAGGCGCCTTTCTCACCTTGCTTGCAGAAGCCGTTGCTTCACCTTGTTTCTCCATCCAAGCAATCTGGTTGGTGTATTCCTGAAGCCATTCCTTCATGTTGTCGGGAATGTTCTGAGCGTCGAACGCACCCTCGTCGGTGTAACCGATGATGTCAGGTGTGAGGTCAGAACCGCTCACGATAACAAAACCATTACTTGCACCAATGTTAAACACGTGATAGGCATCGCCAGACGATGCCAACGACAAATCCTGCAGACGGCGAGGCGCCTTAGCCACACCTGCCCTCTGACTGACAGTTCCATTCAAAAATGCCAGCGCTTTCGCCTTCGCTTCTTCCTTGCCGACTGGCCCTGCGAAAAGGGAGGTGGTCAGCAACAAGCCAAGGATGAGAAGTAGAGATTTCTTCATGTTAGTAATAAAAAAGTTATACAATTGTTTCTGTTAGTTTCTTCGGTTTTTTCTTCGAGGAAAAACGACCATCACTCACTGCCCACTCATTTCTCTGCAGGAGCAGTATCAAGGTTCTTATACTTTGCTGCCCAGAACTGTGCCTTCTCAAGGTCTTTCGGAACGAGTTTCCCCTGCAAGTAGATGGAGGCAAGGTTGAACTGCGCATCCTTATGTCCCTGAAGCCCAGCCTTCGTAAGCCATTCGATGCCCTTTTCAGTGTCTTGCACCACCTTCTTACCCTCAATGCAAAGGAGTCCGAGCAAATACTGAGCCTCTGCATGTCCGGCATCAGCAGACAGCACATAATAAGTCAGAGCCTTGTCTATTTCCTTTGCCTTCCAATACTTGTTTCCCTTCTCGTAGTTCTCCTCAGCCTCCTTCTTCACAGCTTCTTGGTCGAACACTACAGCGACAGTATCCGTTTGTTCCTGAGCCGCCACACCCATCGTCATGCACACAGCAGCGACAAGCACTAATATTCTGTTTTTCATCATGATTTTCCTTTTTATGATGTTAATAAATAAATGCGTGTTGCAAAGATAGCACAATTTGCAGACACGAACAAAACAAACCCCACTTTTTTTGCAATAGCTCGAAAAAAATGCCACTTCACAGAAATTCTGTTGTACGAGAGTACAAAAATGAAATCCTTGCAAAATGCAAACATTGTCGCCAAATCTTGCACATTGCAAAAGATTTATTTCCACAATGCTCGGACTTGCGTAAAAAAGCATAGCCCGTACAACACTCTCGTTGCACGGGCTATCTTTTCATATATATATCCCTGCTTATTTGAATTTCAAGGTGTCGATGAGAGCGTCGGTGAATTGGTGGATTTCGTAGCGAGGCTCTGTCATGTAGATGGTCTGTGTCTGGGAACTGTAGTAGCGCACATGGAATTTTTCGCCACGGTAGTTCATGTCGTAGGCAGAAACGAGCCAGATGTGATTGCCATCTTTAATTGTCTGGTAGCTTTCCACGCCGCAGCATTCGTCGCCCATGAACATAGCCAATTCGTCGTCGGGTGACGGGGTGAAAGGCTGATTTGGAGGCACGACAAGATAATAGGCAGACATGGGGCGCAAGGTGTAGATGAAGAGCTCGTCATCTCCAATGGTGTAGTCCTTCACGCTGAAGGCATCCTTGGCGACGTAGGTCTGGTTGGCCTTCGCGTTGTAGTATTGCAGTTCCACTGAATCGTCTTCACTTCCGAAGGGGATGTAGAGCATGAAGCAATACAGCGATTCCTCAACGTCGGGAATTTTGTAGAGGGTTGGTGTGCAGATTTCGCGCACCTCTCCATCCACAATGGCTGCCATGCGGTCGTCGGGCTTCACAGTGACGTCGAAATCTTCAGACACGAAGACGATGGCAGTCATGTTATCCTCGTAGTCGTAGAAGTTGACTTCGTCCCATTCGGGTTTGCCCTGTATGTCACCCGGAGGGATGGTGTTGGTTTCGAAGGTCCAGTTGGGAGCCTCCCCCACTTTCACGCTATGTGTCGGGGAACTGCCGCCCTGGTCGGTGCTTTTGGTGTCATCGTCGTCTGATGAGCTTTATACAAGTGAGCCACTTTTTCAGGGAAAAGGAAGGCATTTTTCCCTATTCCATAAAAAAGTCGCTACATAATAATGAACATGTGAGGAATATTTCGTATATTTGCACCGTTTTTAATGTAGAAAGATTTAATTAAACTCACATTATATGATTACAAATGACATTTATGGGGCTTTGCAGCTCCTTATTGTTGGTATGCTCACGGTGTTCGCAGTGTTGCTCATCGTGATCAACCTCGGCAAGTTGCTCATCTGGGCTGTGAACAAGTGGGCTCCAGAAGAGACTGTGGCCAAGAAGGCGGCTCCCGCTCAGAAGGCAATCGCCAGCATCGACGCAACCACAAAGGCTATCATCGACGCCACCATCAGCCAAATCACTGGCGGCAAGGGACGTACGTCTAAAATCACTAAGTTGTAATAAAATTTTAAGGATAAAAAGATATGGCAAAAGAAGTAAAGTTCTCACTGGTCTTCCGCGACATGTGGCAGAGCGCTGGTAAGTATCAGCCTCGTGTGGACCAGCTCGTAAAAGTGGCTCCTGCTATCATCAAGATGGGATGTTTCGACCGCGTCGAAACCAATGGTGGTGGCTTTGAGCAGGTGAACCTCCTCTACGGAGAAAACCCCAACAAGTCGGTGCGCGAATGGACCAAGCCTTTCCATGAGGCTGGAATCCAGACCCACATGCTCGACCGCGCTCTGAACGCTCTGCGCATGAGCCCAGTTCCAAAGGATGTGCGCAAGCTCTTCTATAAGGTGAAGAAGGCACAGGGCACGGACATCACCCGCATCTTCTGCGGTCTGAACGACCCACGCAACGTGATTCCTTCCATCCAGTATGCAAAGGAGGCTGGCATGATTGCCCAGGCTTCTCTCTGCATCACCTACTCCCCTATCCACACCGTTGAGTACTACGTGAACCTCGCCAAGAAGTTCATCGATGCCGGTGCTGACGAAATCTGTCTGAAGGACATGGCAGGCATCGGCCGTCCTGTATCGCTCGGCAAGATTGTGGCTGGCATCAAGAACCTGAAGAAGGACATCGTGATTCAGTATCACTCTCACGCTGGCCCTGGCTTCAACATGGCTTCCATCCTCGAAGTCTGCAACGCCGGTTGTGACTACATCGACACTGGTATGTCTCCACTCTCTTGGGGCACCGGTCACGCTGACATCATCGCCGTGCAGGAGATGCTGAAGGACGCTGGCTTCAAGGTGAAGGGAATCAACATGGCAGCCTACATGGAGGTGCGCACTCAGATTCAGGAGATGTGCGACGACTTCCTCGGCTACTATATCCCCGACCTCAACCACATCAACAACTCGCTGCTCGTGAAGCCAGGTCTTCCAGGCGGCATGATGGGTTCGCTGATGACCGACTTGGAGGACAACCTCAAGTCGCTGAACAAGTGGAAGGTGAAGAACGGTCAGCCAGAACTGACTACCGACGACCTGCTCATCAAGCTCTTCGACGAAGTGGCTTACGTATGGCCAAAGGTGGGTTATCCTTGCTTGGTGACTCCATTCTCTCAGTATGTGAAGAACCTCGCCCTGATGAACGTGATGCAGATGGAAAAGGGCAAGCAGCGTTGGAGCATGATTGCCGACACCATTTGGGACATGATTCTCGGCAAGGCTGGTCAGCTGCCTGGTCCCGTTGCGCCTGAACTCGTTGAGATGGCAAAGGAACAGGGTCGTGAGTTTGAGACACAAGACCCACAGTCTTACTTCCCCGATAAGCTCGACGAGTTCCGCGAGGAAATGAAGCAGAACGGCTGGGATTTCGGTCAGGACGACGAAGAGCTCTTCGAACTCGCCATGCACCCAGAGCAGTACCGTGCCTACAAGAGCGGTAAGGCGAAGGCTGACTTCGAGGCTGACTTGGCTAAGCGCAAGGCTGCCAAGAATGCTCCAGCAGCAGGTGCCGAAGGTCCTAAGAGCGTGACTGTTCAGGTGAATGGTGTGAACTACAAGGTGGATATCGCTTACGGCGACGCAGCTCCAGCAGCTCCAGCAGCAGGTGCAGCCCCCGCAGCCGCTCCAGCTGGCGAAGGTGAGGACATCGTGGCTCCATTGGAGGGCAAGTTCTACCTCGTGAAGGACAACTCTGAGACTCCCGTGAAGGTGGGCGATGCCGTTCAGGCAGGCGACACGCTTGGCTACATCGAGGCCATGAAGACCTTCAACGCCATCCGTGCCGACAAGGCTGGCACCATCACCGCCATCCTCGTCAACTCTGGCGACTCAGTGGAAGAAGACGACCCAATCATGAAGCTTGCATAAGCAGGCTTCATGAAGTGAAAAGTGAAAAGTGAAAAATTTAAGTATCCTTTTTCGCCTTTCCTTTTCACGCGTGAAAACAACCATATTATTAATAAGTGAACATGTGATGGGGATGTCTGGTAACTTAGATTTTTCACTTTTCACTTTTCACTTTTCACTTAACAACAAATGGAAGAAATACTGAATAACATATACCAGATGACGGCATTCAGCGACATCATCGCCGCCAATGGTACTTATCTTGTCATGTACTTGCTTGCCTTCGTACTCCTGTACCTCGGCATCGTCAAGCACTTCGAGCCGCTGCTGCTCATCCCCATCGCCTTCGGTGTGCTCATCGCCAACTTCCCTGGCGGCGACATGGGCGTGTATCAGGCAGACGAGGCTGGACGCATCATCAATGCAGAAGGCAAGGTGCTGGCAGAGAACATCTGGGAAATGTCGCTTCCCCAGATTGCGCACGACCTCGGCTTGATGAACTTCCTCTACTACATGCTCATCAAGACAGGCTTCCTGCCACCAGTGATTTTCATGGGTGTGGGTGCACTCACCGACTTCGGTCCTATGCTCCGCAACCTGCGTCTGTCCATCTTCGGTGCTGCTGCACAGATGGGTATCTTCGCAGTGCTCATCATCGCTGTGGCATCAGGACAGTTCAACATCAAGGAGGCTGCATCGCTTGGCATCATCGGTGGCGCTGACGGCCCTACCGCCATCTTCACTACCATCAAGTTGGCTCCTCACCTCCTGGCTCCTATCGCCATCGCTGCCTACAGCTACATGGCGCTCGTGCCTGTCATCATCCCACTCGTGGTGAAGATGCTCTGCTCTGAGAAGGAACTGAAGATTAACATGAAGGAGCAGGACAAGCTCTACCCTTCTGGTCAGAAGATGAAGAACGAGAAGGTCATCAAGATCATCTTCCCTATCGCTGTGACCACCATCGTGGCTTTGCTCGTGCCATCAGCAGTATCGCTCATCGGTATGCTCATGTTCGGTAACCTCCTGAAGGAGATTGGTTCTGATACAGGTCGTCTGTTCGACACCATCTCGAACTCCATCATGAACACCGCAACCGTGTTTCTCGGTCTTTGCGTAGGTGCTACGATGACAGTACAGGCATTCCTCAACTGGACGACCATCGGTATCGTGGTGGGTGGTTTCTTCGCATTCGGTCTCTCTATCGCATCAGGCATCTGCATGGTGAAGATTACGAACCTCTTCAGCAAGAAGAAGATCAACCCGCTCATCGGTGCCACAGGTCTTTCTGCCGTGCCGATGGCAAGCCGTGTCTGCAACGAGATTTCCACCAAGTACGACCCCAAGAACCACGTGCTCAACTACTGCATGTCTTCGAACGTGTCAGGTGTGATTGGTTCAGCCGTTGCTGCTGGTGTGCTCATCTCTTTCCTGCAGAACATGAATCTGTAAGAGACACACAATATAAGTTTCGTGAGTTTTTTCAACAACTAATTTTCCGAATGTGGCGAATCGTTTTTAATGGGCAAGCCCAACGAATGAAATCCTTCTGATTTCTCCGAATGAAGAACGAGCGCCATTCGTTTTCCTTCGTTGCCGTCCCACGGCATTGAAAAGAAAAAGATTCGTTTCATTAGTTCTATTGGCTACGCCGAGCTAAAGGTTCGTTGTTAAAAAAAACTGTAAATCTGTGGTTTTTATGACTTCCGAAAGTTGAGTACACATTATTTATATATAAAGAACGGGCATCCGAACCTATCGGTTGCCCGTTTTTATTTGTCCATCTTCGCTTTTCCTTTCTTTTTGCAGCGTTTATTCAAGTTTATTTTGTACATTTGCAACTGAATTACTTTTAAAACTGTTTAGAATATGAACAAGAACTTTTACAAGGTGCTCATGGCAGCCATGCTGCTGATGGGTGGAAATTGTGTGGCAAATGCACAACTTCAAGGTCTAATCAACAGAGGTAAACAGGCTCTTAAGAACGAAGTGAAAAAGGAAGCCAAGAAAGAGGCAAAAGACCAGGCATTAAACGCCATTGCCCAATTAGGCAAGGAGTCTTCTTTCACCAGCAATGGACACACTTACACCATGAAGGGCACACTGAACATCAAGACATACAACCCTGCCGGAACTGGCATTGTGACCTTTACGAATGTACCTACCAACTTTGAGGAGTTTGAGGAAGTGTATACAAAATTCCTCGGCACCACTCCTTACGGAACGGCAGCCATGATGCCAATGGCAATGGCGATTTATGGTCGCGACCGTGCAGAGGGTGAGAAGTGCATCCGCCTCATCAACTACCCTTCCAACGTCAACTCCGTGCTCTCTCAGCTCAAGGAGAAGTTTGGCACTTCGCAGTACGCTCCAGAGAATGACTCTTATCACCAGCCTTACCTGCCAGCAGCAGTGCTGGAGGGTGCAACTCCTCAGAACGCCTACACGCCTAAGTACCCTTACACAGTGAACATGCGTGCCAGTGTGAACAAGCATCAGGACATGCAGCTCTACGACGGCAGAGTGATGTACATCTACATGATGGGTAAAGGCTGGGACACTGAACAACGCAGCGTGGAAATCATCCAAGTGAATGAAGGTGACCTCTTCAAGGTGTTCAACTGCCCTTCGCTCTACACTCAGTGCAAAAACATCAAGGGCACTTGGGAAGGACTGAAGTAGGTGACAGTTGAAAGTTGAAAAATATAAATAAAACAAAAGAAATATGAAGCGCATTATTTTAGCCATGATGTTCACTTTGTCGTGGGCATTTACATGGGCTGATTCGTCCCTCACATCCACGCATTTTGCGGAGAGTTACAACGAGCACCCTATGGTGCAGCAGGCTCTGAAGTTGTCAAATGAGAGTGACACGGACATTCCAGTTTCTGTGCTCAATTTTCTTGCTGACAAGAAGTCGCCCATCGACGTGCGATTGGCAGTCATCAATGCCATTGGCTGGAATTTCGACGGCAAGACTTCCGGACAGCAACTCTGCGAGTATCTGACAAAGCGCTACAAGGCAAAGACCGCTGACAAGCTCGTCAAGAAGCTCGATGCTGGCACCCTCGCTGTCTATGCCTATGCCTTAGCCATGAGCGACTATTTCAATGTCACCGACGCACAGGAATTGGCTCACAAGGCTGTCAAGAAGGACAAAAGCAAGAGCCTTTCGGTGGCATTCATCAGCGCCCTCATCGACGCACAAGTCTATCTCGACGGCGATTGGGGAAAGGTGTACAAAGTGGTGAATGACGTTCTTCACGACGGCTCTCTCCACCTCGACATGCGTCAGGCTGCCATCGACAACGTGATGGAGTACATCGGTGAATACAAGAATTACTAAGCTTTCACATCACCATTGAGTGTCTGATATCAGAACTCAATGACTTCGCCATCATAAGCGAGATGAATACCGGCAGGAAGGAGTTTTTCTTCCTGCTGATGTTTTTGAATGTGGTGGCTCATGTGGATGAGCCAGGTCTCTTTCACACCTAACTGACGTGAAAAGGCAATGGTCCAAGATAATAACTCATGTAAAAAACAAAACTTTTTTAATAAATTCTTGTGAAATTCAAAATTTCTCTATATATTTGCAGACAAAATGAGAATCGTGTCACATAGAAAGTTGGTGGAGTATTACAATTCCGAAGGACATGGGGATGCTCAAACAGCACTGGAACGCTGGTATGACATCGCCGAACAAGCGGAATGGCATAGTTTGTCAGACATCAAAGTGGATTTTCCAGCCACGGATTATGTCGGGAATCAACATTATGTATTTAACATCAGAGGAAACAAATACCGTTTGATTGTGGTGGTGAAGTTTACTATTGGACACATCTTCATCCGATTTGTAGGCACACATGCCGAGTATGATAAGATTGACGCTTCAAACATATAAGGAGGACTGATTATGAACACAACGACCCAAGAGCAATATGAGTTCGCACTTCAGAGAATCGAGGAACTCTTGCCATTGGTGGATGACCACACACCAGCGAACGACCGTAACGCTGTGGAGCTGACACTGATGTCTGACATCGTGATTGCGTATGAAAAGGAGCATTTCCCCATCAACAAGCCTACTGTGGCACAGTTAATCTCTCTCTCGCTCGAAGAAAAGAAGATGACACAGAAGCAGTTGGCAGAGGAAGTGGGTGTCAGTCCTTCACGTATCAGCGATTATGTATCTGGACGTACCGAGCCGACCTTGAAGATTGCCCGTCGGCTTTGCCACACGTTGCATATCACTCCAGCCTCTATGATGGGTTGGTAATCCCGATAGACCGACACCCGCAAGACTCACAGGTTTTGAGGGTGTCTGTTCTTTAAAACTCAATCACTTCACCGTCGTATGCCAAATGAAAGCCTTTGGGCAGGGTCTTCTCCTCGATGGCATGCGGCTTGATGTGGTGGCTCATGTGGATGAGCCAAGTCTCTTTCACACCTAACTGACGTGAAAAGGCAATGGCATCCTCAATGCTTTGATGGCTGGGATGCTCTTTGTGACGCAAGCCATTGACAATCATATATTCAACACCTTGCAAGTAAGGCAACTCCTCATTTGGAATTGTCTTCATGTCAGTGATGTAAGCGAAGTTCTCAATACGGAAACCCACGATGGGAAGTTTTCCGTGCATCACACGGATGGGCATGATTTCCACATCATAATGTGTGTCAGCACCACCTGTCTCCTTGATTTTCTGCAGTTCTTCCCACACCTGCTGACGTTTCATCTTCACGGCATCTTCCAAATATTCAGATGCCATCGGATCCTTCTCCACCTCTTTGATGACAATGGGCACATGCGGTTCCATTTCAATCAGGTTGATGGCAGGCACACCCGGATAACGCTTTTCTTTGGGTGTGAAACAATAGGAAATACGTTCCATCAAGTGGTCGGCACAGAATTTCTCGGCATAGACATCCACGTCACCAAAGATGCTGTAGGGACGCAAGTCATCCAATCCACCCACATGGTCATAGTGTTCATGGGTGATGAGCACGGCATCCAAAGGCTTGAAGTCTATACGAAGCATCTGTTGGCGAAAATCGGGGCTGCAATCGATGAGAATGCGCTTGCCCCCCACCTCCACAAGGCTCGAACAACGCAAGCGTTTGTCTTTTGGGTCGGTGGAGGTGCACACTTCGCACGGGCAACCTATTTGAGGCACGCCACAGGAAGTTCCGCTACCTAATATCGTAATTCTCATATCAAGTTGACTTCAGGATGAATGTCGATGCCAAACTTATCGTGAACATCTTTGCAGATGGTGTTGCAAAGCGTGATGATTTCTTCGGAAGTGGCACCGCCAAGGTTGACGAGCACCAACGCCTGTTTGTCGTACACTCCAGCACGTCCCAGCGATTTTCCCTTCCATCCGCACTGGTCAATCATCCAACCGGCAGGTATCTTCACCCCACCCTCCACTTCATAGAAAGGCATCTGTGGATAATCTTTCTGGAGAGACAGGAACTTTTCACGGCTCACCACAGGGTTCATGAAGAAACTGCCTGCATTGCCCTGCACCGTCGGGTCGGGAAGTTTTGCATTGCGGATGTCAATGATAGCTTGACGGACTTGAAGAATTGACAGTTGACAGTTGACAGTTGACTGGTTGGTCAATACGGCGCGGAGGTTGCCGTAGTCGAGTTTCAGCTGCGGTTTTCTCTGCAAGCGATAGGTGACGTATGTAATGGCATATCTGCCCTTCAACTGCTTCTTGAAAATGCTCTGACGATAGGCATAGTCACACTCCTGAGGAGCGAAGATGCGCTTCTCCCCACTCTGCAAATCCACGGCTTCCACCATCGCAATCACATCTTTAGCCTCCACTCCATAGGCTCCGATATTCTGCACCGCACTTGCTCCCACCTCACCAGGAATAAGGGACAAGTTTTCCACACCGCCCAAACCATGAGCAACTGCCCATGCCACAAAATCATCCCATACCTCTCCTGCACCGACACGCACCAGCACAGACCCCTTTCCCGTTTCCCCTACAGAGGAAAGGCTGTTACCTTGCTCGTTGGTTGGGATCTCGCTCCCTCCCTGTAGGGAGGGTGAGGAGAGGGTCTGCTCTTCGATGCCGCAGATGGCACTATGCAACACTGTTCCCTCAAAGTTTCCTTTGAAGAGCAGGTTACTACCACCACCGATGTGCAGCACCTCACCATCCAGTGTGGGAATCAAAGCCTTGAGTTCTTCTTCGCTGTCATATTCCACATATCGCTTGGCACATACATCCATACCAAACGTATTGTGGTTCAACAGACTATAATCCTTATATTCTTTCATCAGTATTCAATCTCCATCAGTTTCCAGTCATCACCCTGTTTGTTGAACTTGAACTTCATCTGCATACCATTTCCCAGCCCCTGAATAAGAAGTATCTTCTTGTTCTGGCTGATGCTTGCCTGTCCATAATTCACATTCACAAGGGCATCTTTCGGCAATGGCATGCTCTCGCTCATCTCAAACCATTCGTCTGGGTTCACATGTTCTTCCTCTGGTTCTTCCTCGCCATCTTCCGAAGTGAGAATCACTTTCACAGGGTCCGCCAACGCGTTACGCTGAAAAACGCTGTCATTTACAAAGCGGGCATAAAAGTCCAAGAACTCACCTGTCGGCATCTCACTTCTCCTGTGCTTGTCTATCTCCGTCAGCATCCATTTGCCATCCAAACGATTGAAACGGAAATTCTGCACAGCATCATCCCGTAACCCAATCCATTCCACAGCTACACTCTGCATGGATGTGTCCTTCGACAACTCGTAATCCTGCTCACGCTCATAAATCACCGAAAGAAGTTCTTGATTCTTGAAATGGTCATATTGAGACCATTCCTGTTTTGTCAGTTTTTCCTCGTCACCGTCTTCCTTGCAAGACAAGGGGAAAGTAATACGCTGACCCTGAAATCTGGAGTCATCAATAAAATTGTAGAAAAAGTCATCGAACAGTTCATCCACAGCTGCTGGCGGCTCTTCTTCATCAAATAAATGGAGTGTGTCACCAACAAACGCTTCGAGCGAATCCTCATCCTCATCCCCATCTTGTTGGAAAGCATTCGTCATCTTCTTGTCTTGACAAGAGAAGAGAAGAGAACCCATAGCAACTGCTATAACTAAACCTTTTCGCATATATTTTTGAAAAACGTTGCAAAGGTAATAAAGAATTAGGAATTAGGAGTTAGGAGTTAGGAGTTTTTTTCGTATCTTTGCACCGATTTTCAAAAAACATCATAAATTGACAACGATATGTTAGACAAAATTCAACGTTTACTCACAGAAGTGGAAGGTCTCGAAGCAAATTCTGCCGAAGAGATTGAACAGCTTCGTATCAGATACTTAAGCAAGAAGGGAGAAATCACTGCCCTCATGGCAGATTTCCGCAATGTGCCTGCAGAACAGAAGAAGGAGATTGGCATCAAAATTAACGAACTGAAAAACAAAGCGCAAGAGAAAATCAACGCGCTCCGTGATGCTTGTGCAGTGCAGGAAACTGAGGCGAACCACCTCGACATCACCCGCACAGCCTACCCCATCGGTCTCGGCACTCGTCATCCTCTCACCCTCGTGAAGAATGAAATCATTGACATATTCTCACGCCTTGGATTCTCTCTGGCTGAAGGTCCTGAAGTGGAAGACGACTGGCATGTGTTCTCATCCATGAACTTTGCTGACGACCACCCTGCACGCGATATGCAGGACACTTTCTTCGTAGAGGCACATCCAGACATCATCCTCCGCACCCACACCAGTTCGGTGCAGGCACGTGTGATGGAAAAGCAGCAGCCACCTATCCGTGTGCTTTGCCCGGGACGTGTGTACCGCAATGAGGCCATTTCTGCCCGCGCCCACTGTTTCTTCCATCAGGTGGAAGGACTCTATGTGGATGAGAAAGTGAGCTTCACCGACCTCAAGCAGGTGCTGCTCCTCTTTGCCAAGGAGATGTTTGGCGAAGACACACAGATTCGTCTCCGTCCTTCTTACTTCCCCTTCACAGAACCAAGTGCCGAGATGGATGTTTCCTGCACACTCTGCAAGGGCAAGGGTTGCAGCATGTGTAAAGGTTCTGGTTGGTTGGAGATTCTTGGTTGCGGCATGGTGCACCCCAACGTGCTTGAAGCCAATGGCATCGATTCCACCAAATACAAGGGTTATGCGTTCGGCATGGGTATTGAGCGTATCGCCAACCTCAAATACCAAGTCAAGGACCTCCGTCTCTTCTCCGAGAATGATGTCCGCTTCCTGAAGGAATTTGAGGCAGCAAACTAAGCAACCATCAACAAACACCATAAAAAAGAGGTGCATCTGACAGAGCAGTCGGATGCACCTCTTCTTTTACTTTCGCATGATTCAACGGACTTTCAGCAAGTCACCTGTAACGGGGATGTAGCTGTCATCCTTGAAGTTCATCTTATACAGGGCATCTATACGGATACCATAGAACTGACAGATGGTGTACATGGACTCGCCAGCTTTCACCTTGTGCCAATAATCCTTGTATTGCGTGTCTGCCTTCTTGGCTTTCTTGCTCAAGAAAATATTGGTGCCGACAGGAGGAAGGAAGTCTTCATCCACTTCGTTGAACTTCAACAGTTTTTTCTTGGCAATTTTGGTTTCCTTGGCAATAGCGTCCCATGTATCGCCCTCGCGCATGGTGATGCACTGAATGCCGTTGACAGTTCTCACTGGATGTTTGACAGGAGCGGTATATTGCACTTCCGGCTGCGGCTTTCTCTTATATTTTCTCAGACCTATGCGATCTTCATCATAGTCATCCAGTTCATAGGTCTCGATGATGGTGATGAGTCGTTCCGCATAAGTCGGTGATGTGGCATAGCCGCACGCTTTCAATCCACGTGCCCATGCCTTGTAGTCAAGAGGATTCAAATCGAAGAGTCTCTTATAGCGGTCTTTCAGCAGGAACTGTGAATGGTCTTCGTAACTCTCCTCCACATTCTTGTACTTTCGGAAATGCTCATTCTTACGGTCGTCATCACGTGTGACATAAGGACCATTCCATCCAGTGCCGACCTTGATGCCGAAGTGGTTGTTGGCATTCTTAGCCAGATAGCTGGTGCCCGCCCCACTTTCAAGCAGTGCCTGTGCAAGCGTGATACTGGCAGGAATTTTGTAACGGTGCATCTGTTCAATAGCTGCATCCTTATATTTATCAACGTATTGCTGATAAGCAGTGTTTCTCTGTGCAAATGTGATGGATGACAAAGCACTGCCTAATGCCATCAGAATAATTCTCAAATATCTCATTAGAAAGCGATTAGTAATGTTTCGGTTGCAAAGATAAGAATAAAAACAAAAAACTGAAAAGGATTTGTTAACTTTTTTTGCAATAGTCTATCAGTTTGGCATATAAAACATTGTCGCGGAGCAATTTTTCATTTCCAAGGATAAAGAGTTGCTTCCTTGCACGGGTGATGGCCACGTTGAGTTTACGGTCAACCATACCTGAAACGGTCTCCGTCAGATCGGAAAGCACATCAAGCTCATACCGTTGGGTGATGGTGGTTCCGTAAATGATGATGTCACGTTGTGAGCCCTGATAGCGTTCCACCGTGTCAATGACAAGGCTCTCAGCAACATCAGGAAGGAATTTTGCTATCTCGACACGCACAAGAGCAATCTGCCTCCGGAAAGGAACGATGACACCTAACTGACGTTGAGCGTCGAAGGGCTGATCATTCTTTTCGTGAAGAGACACAATGCCTTTGACCAATTGGGCAATGATGCGCGCCTCCAACACATTCGCCTTGGGCATACGGTCTTCTAACGAAGGGCGTGGCACATTGATAAAGGCACAGCGACGGGTGGCAATCAGCTGTTCGATAGGATTGTCCTTGTCATAATGGCGATAAGACAATGCCTCCAATTGATGAGGAAGCCCTACAGGAAGAAGCCGTCCGTCATAGAAAGCATCGGACGCAAAGTCAGCAATGGCAGGGTGCATGCGTCCTTGATGGTCAAGCATTGCCACAACATCATCATGAATGCGGTACTGCTCATAAAGACGTTCGAATAATGAATTACGGCAGTTGGTCAATCCTATGGCATGGAGCAAGGGGGACTGAACAGCAGACTTATCCTCGTTTTGCACCACCACAGCAGGCAGTTGCTTGTGGTCGCCAATCATGATGAACTTATCTATGGCAGGAGATGTGAGGATGCCCATGATTTGCGGTTCGAGAATCTGGGAAGCCTCATCAAAGATGGCAACATGAAAATGTTTGAGCCGGAAAAGTGCTGTGTGGCTGTTCATCGATGCAACAGTGCTGACAAAGATAGAGGTCTCCCCTATCCGTTTCGTCACCTGTTGGCGATTCGTCAGTGACGCAATGGCATTAACCAGCAAATTTTCCCTATATGCAGGTGCACATGAAAGTTCACGTCCCAAACGTATGTAGGCAGGTTGTGATGCTATTGTGGAGAGCATTGCGCAGATTTCATCGACAGCGCGATTCGTGTATGCCAACAGGAGGATATTGTGCTGCTTTTCCAGTTCCTCTTCCACCATACGCTTCAGAGCGACAGACGTCTTACCCGTTCCTGGCGGGCCCATGAGGAGAAACAGCTCGTCCTTTGTAGGGGTGCGCTGACAAAGCAGAAGGTCACGACGCTTCTTCTCACATGTCAGCAAGGAGAAAAGACCGCTGTAGAGGCTTCGGAAGTTGGCGTCCACATGGTCATGTTCAATGGCATAAAGGGCATCCTTACTGAACAGGTTCTTGTTGCGTTGGGTATTTTTCAGTAGCAGCCAAATACGGTCAGCGTCATACGATTCCACATTGCATCGAAACACTTGCTGTGTGATGGCTGACTCCTCATCGGAATTTCGCTTGTAGAAAATGACCGCATCGCCTATGCGGAAGTTGGGTTGCTGCTCGTTCGCGTCAGCACGTTCAAGGCAGAGTGCTTCCACGCCATCTTTCATCCTGAAGTCAGCTATGCGCAGATTCATGAAGATGTCGCCATTTTCCATCTTTGTATTGATGTCTGCATTCCACAAGGAAGAAAGGGCGCGGGTGGAATCTGGACGTGTGTCACACATCTTGCTTTCTGCCTGTTCTCGTTCTATGAACTGAAGAAAAGTATAGAAATATTCGGATGTCAGTTCATCCATGCTGTGCAGCGCATCTGTAACAGGCTTGATTTCAGGCAGGCACCATATTGCCCAGAATTTGTCTTTACAATCAGGATTGCGCCTTAATGCTTCAGGCGTGAGTTTCGGAATCCACTGACGTGCTTCTCCTTCCAGAAGACCCCGTTCCAGCGCAACAATCGTATTGCGGATGTTCAAGGCACGCAGCACCATCTCCTGATAACTGCGCTGTTCCTGCAGACGAGGATATTTGGAATAAAGAAGATTGCCCATCACATCCGTCTGTTTCACGCCCGTATTGTAATAAAGAATCTCCTTATACAGCAACATCTGCATCAGGTGTTCCTCTTTTGCACGATTGTGGTATTCATCCCATTTGCCCGATTTCAGCTCAAT
This sequence comes from Bacteroidaceae bacterium, assembly GCA_024688885.1. Taxonomy (GTDB): domain Bacteria; phylum Bacteroidota; class Bacteroidia; order Bacteroidales; family Bacteroidaceae; genus Minthosoma. The sequence continues at coordinate 97,847 of JAILDV010000017.1, forward strand.
GAGAAACTGCTTGCCTTCATCATCAAGGTCTATGAGACAATCCATACGTCCCTGCAATCCCAATGCCTCGCAAAAGAAAGAAGGTTCTATATGGATATTCACTTTTCCCTTATGCATATAGGGTTGCTGCTCCAGTTCTCTCACCACCTGTTGAATGTGGGCAAATTGCTTTTGAGTTTCATCAAAGAATGATGCATCGATTTCAGGACAGGCACAAATGTCAATCGCCCTGTCGGCAAACACTTTGTGCATTGAATCCAGATAGTTTGCATCTTGAAGATTAAGAATGTCATCAAGAAACTGGTTGGCAAAATCACCCAACAACGTGTGAACCGTACTTTCAGAGGGTTTGAATTTAGCAATGAAATGGTTGAATGCAGACTCACCCCACCCTTTAATACAACCTGTCACACTGGTGGTGTCAAGCAGGAAATCTGGTTCAACCACGATGTACTGTGGATGGTAAATGCCTTCTTTGTCTATCGTGAAGGAAAGCGCATTGAACTGCATGCCCGGCTTCAGAAGTTGGGCTGCCACAAGCGTGTGCTGGTTGGCTGTGACGTCCACACGGAATGGTTCATCAGAAGGAAGTTCTCTTGAGAAAGCTTCTATATACGGTTCCTCCACACGCTCCACCGTGAACCGGACACGCTTTTGACGTGCCATTCTTTCAATTCTGTTCCTCGGAATGGGTAAAGCCTCCACATCCGGTAGTTTACCCTTCAACACATCGGGTATGGGTGTGTGGGTGAAATGTGCCAATGCATCCACAAACACACGCATATCAGCAAGGAATGTGTGTTCATCCACATCCATGCCCATATACGACACTTGACGGGCACGCCAACGGAACGTGTCAACAGCATGTAAAGGGTAATTAGTCAACCGGCATACGGCCTGCAGACGAGAAAAGAAATCGTTGTATTCGGCAGGCAGACCTTCAGTCTTCTCGATGCACACACGATGCAGTGCATCATAGAAATACCGATATTTCCACTTCAGCGTCTGCTCAGAAAAAAAGACCTCCTGAATGTCCTGCCAAACACCGTCCATCATGCGTTCAGCTGCCCGACAATTTCACTAACAGATTTGCAACCATGTTGCTCAAGCCATTCATTGATGCCATTTGCCACTTTCACCGTCACAGCCGGATCTATGAAATTCGCCGTACCTATCTCAATGGCTGAAGCACCTGCCAGGAAGAATTCAATGGCATCGTGAGCATTCATGATACCGCCCAATCCCACCACAGGGATGCTCACCGCTTTTGCCACTTGCCACACACAACGCACGGCAACAGGTTTCACTGCAGGTCCCGACATACCACCAGTGGCAATGCTCAAAACGGGTTTGCGTTTTTCAATGTCAATCACCATTCCCATCAATGTGTTGATAAGAGACACGGCATCAGCACCTGCATCTTGCACTGCCAATGCTATATCAGCAATCGAAGTGACATTAGGGGAAAGCTTGACAATCAAAGTCTTATCGTAAACCTCTCTAACAGCTTTCACCACTGCAGATGCACCCTCTGTGGTCACACCGAAAGCCATGCCACCCTGCTTGACATTGGGGCATGAAATATTCAGTTCAATGGCAGGAATATTCTCCAATTCGTTCACACGGGCAGCACACGCTGCATAGTCTTCTGGCGATGACCCGCTCACGTTCACAATCATGTTCGTGCGGATGTCCTTTATTTCCGGATAAATATGTTCACAGAAATAATCCACGCCCTTGTTCTGCAAGCCCACACAGTTCAGCATGCCACTTGCCGTCTCCACCATGCGTGGGTAGTCGTTACCCTCCCGAGGATGAAGCGTCGTACCCTTCACAATAATGCCACCAATGTCTTCAAGATTCAAGAGATCGGCAAATTCAACACCATAGCCGAATGTACCAGATGCAGTCATCACTGGGTTTTTCATCGTGAGACCTGCTATTTTTGTCGTCAAATCTGCCATATCCTATACTTCCCAAGTTAAATCATTGATATTAAACACAGGTCCCTCCTTGCACACGCACACGTTCCCCTTCACCGTCTTTTCCACACAACACAAGCAAGCACCCAACCCGCATGCCATCATATTTTCAAGACTCACCTCACAAGGTGTTCCCGTCGCTTTCGCATATTTTGCCACACTGAGCATCATCGGTTTGGGACCACATACTGAAATACGGTCAAATCTTTCATTCTTCAATAATGTATGCTGCGTCACAAAACCCTTCTCACCTTCCGAACCGTCTTCAGTGGTTACATATACAGGCGCTATTGCCTTGAAAAGTTCCTGTTCCAGCAAATCGCTCTTGCTTCTTGCACCCAACAGGAACACAGGCTCTGCCCCATTGGCTTTCAGGTATTTCCCATAATCAAGCAATGGAGCCACACCCACACCGCCACCTGCCAGCAGCACTTTCTCGCCTTTCTTCTGAACAGGAGAGAAACCGTTACCCAAAGGGAACACGATATTGAGTGTTCCACCAGCCTTCAGCTCTGCCAGCCGATGTGTGCCTTCACCCACTTTCTTGATGAGCAGCCACAACTCGTTCTTCTCTCTGTCCACATAATTGATGGATATAGGACGACGGAGGAACGTCTTGGGACTACCCTCCACTTTCACCTCCACAAACTGTCCGGGAAACATCTTAGGCAACGGCTCCGTATCAGTCAGTTTCAGCAACACATACAACTCATGAGGGAACGAAACCTCCCTGATGGTTAAGTCTTTTACGTATTTCTTCATTCTATCACTGTTTATTCATAAATTCCAATTCTTCCCCTCCTAACTATCAACTGTCAACCATCAAATTCCCCACGCTGCAGGGTTGCATTCTTTCTCCAACTGTTTCTCCTGTTTTTCATCCAATTGGAAAAAGAAGTCCATGTTCGCTTCTCGCTCCACCTTGTCCACCGACACGGCATAGTCACGCATATCCCCGCTGCAAGCCTTGTTCGGGAAGATAAAGCCAATCGCCTTGGGCACACGTCCCAATGTCAGCACCACCTTAAAGAAACGGTCAGGCACAGCAATCCGCATGTTTCTCCGCTGACCAATGGTCTTTGGATTATTGTTGTCAAAGATAGGACCACAACAAATGTACACCGTTCCATAGTTCTTTGCCCATGAGCGGCACTGTATCTCGAGGTCATTCCAAAGCCCCACATTCAAGTTGTGGTTTTGCGGACAGATGTTCGTCATGCAGAACGACTCATCCATCGCTTTAGAAGTGTTCTTATTGTCACCTGCGGGGCACATGTGACCACGGTCATACCCTGAACCGTTATAGTCATAGGTCTCCACCTTTGTCTTTTCATTCATCACAGGGTCGCCATGAAAATTGTTCGAGCGCTGCACCCTGCCATTCGCCCTGTTGGGTGTCAAACTCCAGCACACATAATGCGGACAGAACCTACTCACATCATACGAGATAATGAACTGGGATTTGAACAACAGAAACTCCTGTCGTCCCGTCAATGCATCGGGCTGTTCCAAATTCTCATACGGAGTGACAGCGAGTTCAGCTTCCCGTTCCGCTTCCGTCTCATGGTAGCCATCATTGGCATCTGAAGCTGCAGCAGCCTCCATTTCTTGAGCGGCAAAAGCAGCATTCCGTTCGGCACTGCTTGCCGACACCACCACCCCATTCACCTCTGAGGGAAGTCTGTCGCCCTTACACGCCCACAACTGATTGATGCCTGCCACAAGCCCTGTCAGCACAAGGCAAGTCAACAAGATTGACAACGGTTTTCTGATTGGTTTCATCTCTTTCTTGAAGTTATAATTCTCCACATCCTGTGTTATTCGTGATTTTCATTGCAAATTTAAGAAGAAAATGAGGAAAACTTGCTTTTATAACAAAAAAAAGTATTACCTTTGCATCGCTTTTAACAAAAGGCACAGTCTTTTTGCTATTTGCCTTGCCGAATTGGCTCAGTTGGTAGAGCAACGCATTCGTAATGCGTGGGTCGGCGGTTCGAGTCCGCCATTCGGCTCCAATGAAGGAGGTGTGCCAACAGGCGCACCTTTTTTAGTTGAGCACATACATTCACCACTCAATCATACAGACAACTTGAACACTCCATCCATAGAGAAAATCATCATCGGTGTTGACCCTGGCACAAACGTCATGGGTTATGGTGTGCTGAAGGTGAAGGGCAACAAAGCCGAGCTGATGGCAATGGGAGTGATTGAACTCAAGAAATATGCCAGCCATTATCTACGTTTGGGAAAGATTTTCGAGCGCATCACCAGCATCATCGATTCCTACAAACCAGATGAAATGGCGATTGAAGCCCCCTTCTACGGAAAGAACGTACAGTCCATGCTCAAGCTCGGACGTGCACAAGGAGTAGCCATCACAGCAGCCATCATGCGCGACATTCCCATTACTGAATACGAACCGCGCAAAATCAAGATGGCCATCACAGGCAATGGCTCTGCTTCCAAAGAGCAAGTGGCGGGCATGCTGCAACGCATGCTCCACATCTCCAAAGAAGACATGGATGTGCAGCTTGATGCCACCGATGCCCTCGGAGCCGCCTATTGCCACTTCATTCAGATGGGTAAACCGGAAGTGGAGCACAAATTCAAGTCATGGAAAGACTTTGTCAGCAAGAATGCCGACAAAGTGGTCAAACACCCATGACTCCAATTTCATCTTTTTAGTTCATGATGGCGAAGTAGTCCACAATGCCGACCAATTTGCCGTGATCCGTCACAAGGAGAGAGTGAATCTTGTGGTTGCGGAACATCTGTTGGATGGTGGTGAGCTTGGCTTCCGGAGAGATGGTCTTAGGTGTGGTGGTCATCACCTCGCTGACAGGAATATTGATGAAATTCTCCCGTGCTCCTTCCACAGCACGACGAATGTCACCGTCGGTGATGATGCCCAAAATGTTGTCGCCATCCATCACAACGCCCAGTCCTAACTTTCCGCCACTGATAATCATGAGTGCATCAGAAAGTAACATGGCAGGTGGCACAATGGGGAAATTCTCGGTGTACATGACATCCTTCACCTTCACCAGCAGTTTACGTCCCAAAGAACCGCCCGGATGGAACTGTGCAAAATCTTTCGCACGGAACTTGCGCACCTCCATCAAGGCACATGCCAAAGCATCTCCCATCGCCATAGCGGCAGTGGTGCTGGAGGTCGGAGCAAGATTGAGGGGGCATGCTTCACGCTCCACATTACACAGAATGTGATAGGTGGAGTGCTGTGCCAGCAAGGAATCCGCTTCGCTGGTCATTGACACGATAGGAATATGGCGGTCTTCAAGAGAGGCGATGATGCGCAGCAGTTCGTCAGTATTGCCCGAATTGCTGATCATGAAAAGGATGTCGTCATTCATAATCATGCCCAAGTCACCATGCAAGGCATCAAGCGCATTGAGGTAAATGGCGGGAGTTCCTGTCGAAGAAAGTGTGGCAGCAATTTTGGCACCCACATGTCCCGACTTGCCCACACCCGTCACCACAACATGTCCCGTGCAACGATGAATGAGATCCACCACTTGCTCAAACTGGTTGTCCAGTTGAGGAATAAGATCCAGCAAAGCCTGTGCTTCATCGCGCAAGCAACGTTCTGCGTATATCTTCGAATGTTTCATGATTAATCAATTAAACTTGCGATGACTCTGTCAAGTTCATTCAGATACAACATGTTGGGACCATCAGAGAGCGCATGGTCAGGATCGGGGTGTACCTCAAAGAAGTAGCCATTAGCTCCGAAAGCCTTTGCAGCCAAAGCCATGGCAGGCACAAACTCACGATTGCCACCCGTCTTGCCACCCGCTGCACCAGGACGCTGCACAGAATGCGTGCAGTCCATGATGACGGTGTCGGCAAAGCGATGCATGTCAGCGATATTGCGGAAATCCACCGCAAGATTATTGTATCCGTAGATATTACCACGCTCCGTCAACCACACATTGTCATTTCCGCTCTCACGCACCTTCTGCACAGGGAACTCCATGTCCAGTCCCGAAAGGAACTGCGCCTTCTTGATGTTGACGATGCGTCCCGTACGAGCGGCTGCCACCAACAAATCTGTCTGTCGGCAAAGGAAGGCAGGTATCTGCAACACGTCTGCCACTTCGCCGGCTGGCTGTGCCTGATAACTTTCATGAATGTCAGTGAGAATGCGGAGTCCATACTTCTCCTTGATGTCGGAGAGCATCTGCATGCCCTTCTCCAAACCTGGACCACGATAAGAATGGATACTGGTGCGGTTGGCTTTGTCGAAAGAAGATTTGAAGATGATGTCAAGGTCATACTTCTCATTCAGCCGCACCAACTCTTGAGCCACCTCTTCGAGGCATTCCATCGACTCAATCACACAAGGGCCTGCAATGATGGTTGGTTGCATGTTAGTTAGAAGTTAGAAATTAGGAGTTGAGAATTGAGATTGTTAGAAAGGATAAATACCATTGTTATCCGAAGGAGCCACAGCAGCTGGTGTTTCCGGTTGTGCAGCAGGCTGACTTGCTGGTTGACCTGTCGGCTTCGGAGAGAGCAGTTCCATGTTGTCCACCATGATTTCGACAGTCTTGCGGCTCACACCCTGACGGTCTGTCCAGTCGCGTGACTGTATTTTCCCCTCTACATAGAGCCTGTCGCCCTTATGTACATACTTCTCCACCGTCTCGCCCAACTTACGCCAGAAAATGCAGGTGTGCCACTCGGTGCGGTCAGGCACCTGCGTGCCGTTCTGCAATGTGTAGCCACGCTCTGTCGTGGCAAGTCTCACCTGCGCCACACACACACCTTGGTCAAGATATTTCACCTGTGGGTCAGCACCCACATTGCCAATAAGCATTACTTTATTCATAGTGTCACTGTTTTGTTCAATAGATAATGGTCAAGAATGGTCATGGCAGCCATTGCCTCCACCACCGGCACTGCACGGGGCAGCACACAGGGGTCGTGGCGTCCTTTCACCTCCAGCGTGATTTCATGCCCATCCTTCGTCACCGTTTGCTGTGGACGCAGCTGCGTTGCCACCGGTTTGAAGAGCACACGGAAATAGATGTCCTGTCCGTTGGAGATGCCTCCCTGAATGCCTCCGGAATGATTGGTGCGGGTGCTGATGGTTCCCTTATTGTTGTAGAAAAGGTCATTCTGTTCAGAACCCCTCTGCCCCACTCCGCTGAAACCTTCGCCATACTCAAAGCCCTTCACGGCATTGATGCCCAGCATGGCTGCACCAAGCTCTGCATGCAGTTTGGAGAAAGCAGGTTCGCCCAACCCTGCCGGACATCCTCTCACCACACAGGTGATGATGCCGCCAATCGTGTCGCCCTCAGCCTTCACGTCCAAAATCAGCTGTTCCATCCGCTTCGCCACCTCCGTGTCGGGACAGCGAACAGGATTCGTCTCTATCATCTTGAAGTCATACTTCTGATAATCGCGGTCAAGAGCAATGTCACCCACCTGCGAAGTGTAGGCAACCACATCGATGCCCAGCTGTCTCAGTGCCAGTTTTGCCAAGGCACCTCCCACACATCGTGCAATGGTCTCACGTGCAGACGAACGTCCACCACCACGATAGTCACGCAGTCCATATTTCTGCGTATAGGTGAAATCAGCATGAGACGGACGGTACACATCACGCACATTCTCATAGTCAGAAGAACGTTGGCTGGTGTTCCTCACCAAAAAGCCGATGGGACAGCCCGTGCTCTTACCCTCAAACACACCCGACAGCAGCTCCACCTCATCGCCCTCTTTCCTGGCAGTGGTGATGCTGCTTTGTCCAGGGCGCCGACGGTCAAGTTCCGACTGAATGAAACCCATGTCGATGGTGATGCCGGCAGGCATACCGTCCACCACACCGCCAATACCTGCACCATGACTTTCGCCAAATGTGGTCAGCGTGAAAATATGTCCAAACGTGTTCCTCATCGTCAGCATCCTCCACAGCCACCGCCATTGCAACCGCCACATCCACCGCAACCGCCACTGCCGCAGTCGCCGCCTTCACAACATCCGCATTCGCTGCTGGCATTCAACATGTCCGTGATTTCCTCATTGGTGGCAGGACGGGCTTCAACCACATGTCCCACAAAGTGCAGGTCCTGTCCTGCACGGGGATGGTTCAAGTCGATGGTCACGCTATCCTTCTTGATTTCGATGATGGTGGCATTGAAACGACTACCATCCTCACCCATCATCGGCACCACGGCACCCTCATGGATATAGTTGAAGTCAATCTTTCCGTCCACCATGAAGACGCTCTCAGGCACATCGAACATCAGCTCCTCATTGAACTCACCATAGGCATCCTTGAACGGGATGACAAAATCAAACTCATCCCCACGATCCAGCGGTGCAATGTTTGCCTCAAAGGCAGGAAGCACCAAGTTAAAGCCGCTGATGAACTGGAAGGGATGGCGTTGGTTAGCCACCTCGACAGGCTCCTCATCCTCCTCGCCGTCTTCTATCGTGTAAAGTTTATACGCTACTGTAATGTATTTGTTGTCAACTGCCATAAAATAAAGTGATAAATTAAACAATGATGTTGCAAAGATAACGAAAAGTTAGGAGTTAGGAGTTAGGAGTTAAGAATTATTTGCCATTCCACGTGTTTTTTTATTAAAAAGCAACAATTGGCCACGTTTATTTATTACCTTTGCAACGAAAAAGAAAAGAGAACTTATGAAATACGGAATCATCACCACCCTCTCCACACTGCTTCTGCTCGGTGCTTGCCGTCAAGCCACTCCCGGAAACGAAGTGAAAACTGACGCTCAAAGCAGCGCCAAGACCGAACAGCGGAAGCAGAACATCATCAAGAAACGCATCAGCATTCCTTTCGACTTCAGCTATATCACCAACCTTGGCAGCGTGGACATTATCTTCACCCAAGGAGATTACAGCATCGAAGCGGAAGGCGACAGCGCCATCTTGAACTACCTGAATGCCGAGTTCGACAGCAATCTCCTGACTGTCAGTTTGGGGGCTGACAACAACACCGACATCAACCGCTATGGCACCAAGAGCAACGTAAAGCTGTACGTATCAGCGCCCTATCTGAAATGTGTGAGCGTCTGCGGTAACGGCAGCTTTGAGAGTCAATCCACATGGCGTGCTGAAGACATTCAGTTGGGAGTGCTCGGCAAGGGCAGCATGAAAATCGGGAAAGTGGAATGCACCACCTTCAATCTGCAGTCAACTGATATTGGCGACATCACCCTCACAGATGTACAAGCAGAAGATGCCACCCTCTATTCATGCAGTTCTGCCAACATCGATGTGAACATCAATGTCAACAATCTGATGGTCATCAACGAGGGCACACAAAAGCTGCACATGAAGGGAAAGGCAAGCAGGGTGGTCATCAAGAACCCTAACGATATCAACCTTATCAATGACTTGAAGTAATCTTCACAACAAAATGATTCCCAAATAAGAAAGCCATCCATCTTCGAGACGGGTGGCTTTCCTTATCATTAGTGTTTCTTCTTATTTCTTCAGCTTCGCAATGCTCTCCGTGAGGGCAGCAATCTTCGTCTCGGCATCGCTCTGCTTCTTGCGTTCCAGTTCCACCACCTGAGCAGGTGCATTGGCAACAAAACGCTCGTTGCTGAGTTTCTTCTGCACACCCACCAGGAAGCCCTGCAGGTGCTTCAGTTCTGCCTTCATCTTGGCAATCTCAGCCTCCGTGTCAATCAGATTGCCCAACTGCACAGCATATTCTGTGGTGCCAATCATGAAGTTCGAAGTGCCGTCACTCTTCGTCTGCACATACTGAATGTCAGCCAGCGAAGCCATCTTCTTGATGATAGGTCCGAGTGCTGGACACTTAGTCACATTCTTGTCATCCGCACCGTTCACAACCACCTCGAGTGTCAAGGGTTCACGTGGTGAAATATTCTTGCTCTGACGCACAGCACGCACACCCGAAATGACCTGCTTAGCCTCCTCATACTGAGCGAGGATACGGGCATCCTCCTCGTTAGGAGCATCCAGAATCAGCGTTTCCACCATGATGCTCTCACCGTCCTTGCGCTCAGCGATGTGCTGATAAAGCTCTTCCGTGATGAAAGGCATGAATGGGTGGACAATCTTCATCAGCTGCTCGAAGAAGTTCAGCGTTGCCTGATAAGTCTTCGCATCGATTGGCGCCTGATAAGCAGGCTTAATCATCTCCAGATACCAACCGGAGAACTCGTCGGTGAAGAGCTTGAAGGCAGCCATCAGCGCCTCGTTCAGGCGGTAGCGTGTGTAGAGGTTGTTGATGTCAGCCAAAGCCGTCTTGATGGTAGCCTCCATCCATGCAATGGTCTTCTTGTTCTCCTCTGGCTGTGCAAGCGAGTCATTCACTTCCCAGCCCTGCACCAAGCGGAACGCATTCCAAATCTTGTTGCAGAAGGCGGCACCCTGCTGACAGAGCTGCTCGTCGAAGAGGATGTCGTTGCCTGCAGGAGCAGACAGCAGCATGCCCATGCGCACCCCGTCGGCACCATATTTCTCGATGAGTCCCAGCGGATCGGGCGAATTGCCGAGCGACTTCGACATCTTGCGTCCCAGTTTGTCGCGCACCACTCCCGTGAAATACACATTGCGGAAAGGCACGTCCTTCATATATTCCTCACCAGCCATGATCATGCGAGCCACCCAGAAGAAGATGATGTCGGGAGCCGTCACAAGGTCACAAGTGGGATAATAGTAGTTGATTTCCTCGTTGCCGGGATTGTTGATGCCGTCGAAGAGAGAGATAGGCCACAACCATGAAGAGAACCATGTGTCGAGCGCATCCTCGTCGTGACGCAGCTGGTCGATGGTGATGTTCTCATAGTCAGGAATCTTCTTCGCCTCTTCCAGCGCCTCCTCGGCAGTCAGAGCCACCACATACTTCTCCTCTTCCTCCTCAGCAGTGGGCAGGAAATAGGCAGGGATGCGATGTCCCCACCACAGCTGGCGGCTGATGCACCAGTCCTGAATGTTCTCCATCCAGTTTCGGTAGGTGTTCACATATTTGGTCGGATAGAACTTAATCTTTCCTTCCAGCACAGGTGGCAGAGCGATGTCGGCAAAATGCTTCATCGAGAGGAACCACTGCTTGCAGAGACGAGGCTCCACAGCCGTGTCCTGATTGCGCTCCGAATAGCCCACCTTATTGTCATAGTCCTCAATCTTCTCCATCAAGCCCGCTGCCTGCAAGTCGAGGGCAATCTGCTTGCGCACCTCCATGCGGTCTTGACCCACATAGAGTCCTGCCTCCTCAGAGAGGGTGCCGTCAGGATTGAAGATGTCGATGATGTCCAGATTATGTGCCTTACCCAATGCGTAGTCGTTCACGTCATGTGCAGGAGTCACCTTCAGACAGCCAGTACCGAACTCGATATCCACATAGCGGTCTTCAATCACAGGGATGACACGGTTCACCAGCGGCACAATCACCTTGTGACCTCTCAGCCACTGGTTCTTCGGGTCTTTCGGATTGATACACATGGCTGTGTCACCCATGATGGTCTCAGGACGTGTGGTGGCAACTACAGCATAGTAGCCTTTCGCATCCTTGTGGATGACATTGCCCTCCTTCTCCAGTTCGTCGATGGACACTTTGCCACCCACTGACTGCAGATTCTCGGGGTCAGCCACATAATACTTCAGATGGAACAGGTGGCTCTTCTCATCACGATAAATCACCTCCTCTGTCGAAAGCACCGTCTGTGCCTTCGGATCCCAGTTCACCATGCGGAGACCGCGATAGATGAGTCCCTTCTTGTAGAGGTCAACAAACACCTTCAGCACACTCTCGCTGCGCTTCTCGTCCATTGTGAACGCTGTTCTGTCCCAGTCGCACGAAGCACCCAGATGGCGCAACTGCTTCAGGATGATGCCACCGTGCTCGTCTGTCCATGCCCATGCATGCTTCAGGAACTCCTCGCGCGTCAGGTCACGCTTCTTGATGCCCTGCTCAGCCAGACGGTTCACCACCTTTGCCTCCGTAGCAATAGAAGCATGGTCAGTGCCAGGCACCCAGCAAGCATTCTTGCCGTCAATACGGGCCTTACGGATGAGAATATCCTGAATCGTGTTGTTGAGCATGTGCCCCATGTGCAGCACACCCGTCACGTTTGGTGGCGGAATCACAATCGTATAGGGTTCACGACCATCAGGTTTACTCGCAAACAGCTTGTGGTCCAGCCAATACTGGTACCACTTTCCCTCCACCTCGGAAGGGTTATAATTCTTAGCTAATTCCATTGGTTTCAAAATTTCGACTGCAAAGTTACTGCTTTTTTGCGAAGTTACAAACACTTTGTTTACAAAAGCATCTTTCCCCTTCACTTTTTAGTTTTCAACTGAATTCGTTGCAAAGTTACGGCGAGATGATGGGGTGGCAAAAATATTCTCGAAAAATCGAAAAAACGTAGAAAATTCTACATTTTTGCCCTAAAATCGAGAATATTCTACGTTTTGCAACTCGTTTGTGGGCAAGACTTACGTTCGTTTGTTAGCAAGACTTACGTTCGTTTGTGGGGAACACTTACAAGAGGCAGTGAGGGTCTGTTCAAGTTGACAGTTGACAACGTTTGTAGCAGCGAGAGCAGAGTTCAAACTAGCTTGAACAATGCCGAGTCGCGCCCAAACCTCAGCGTAGCTAATTGACAGTTGACAGTTAGGCTAACGCGATGCATACACTTCGCATGGCAACTCCTAACTCCTGAGAACTAAACTGTCAACTGTCAATTAACTCTTCTTTTGTCTGCTTCGGTGTTAAATTGTTAAATTGTTAAATTGTTAAATTTTTGTTTTGCGTACACTGATGATTGTTATATAATAATATATAATATTAATATAATAATATATTTAAATTTAAAAACCCTCCTATATCCCCCCTATAAACTATCCCCCAAACCACTATTTGCAGATTTAACAATTTAACAATTTAACAATTTAACACTGGTGTGTTCATTTTATTGGTTTATAAGCTATTACAAAAAAGGATGTCCTAAAAAAGTTGTCACAAAGCAATTTCAAAAACACCTCAGTTTTCATGTTTTACCCCCTCATTTTTTGACCTCAAATGGGCATTTTTTGGGGGGGTGATGCCTATTTTTTTGACATTGCATAGCCATTTTTCAGCTTTCATGGACGCTTTTTACCTTCAAATTATCATAAGTGTCCCGTTAAAATTGGGACGAGTTAAATATTAATCAAACAACCCCGGAATAAGGGGACCAGATTGCTCTTTGACATCATTGGAATAAGTCTTATCGAATAGTTCTCTGAGTGGCGTTTTGTCCGTG
>JAILDV010000020.1 GCA_024688885.1 Bacteroidaceae bacterium
ACCACGAGCATCCAATCCCTGACTTGAAAGCCACGAACCAAATAAGACTGATTCGTTGGGAGCTATCTCTAATATTTGCTGTATTTTTGTAGCCATCTTCGTTTATTTTATGAATACCAGCACAAATTTGTTGCAAATATACCCTTTTTATTTTACCAAGCCAAATATTTTCTTCAAATTATGGTGGTTTTTATAGAAATTTATCCTCAAATTCGCATTTTTAGTGAATTCAAGAGCAAAAAGAAAGCATAAAACTACAAATCGAGCTACAATTGCCATCAAAAGAAAGAGAAGTCGATAACTCTGATCAATACCTGAGCACGGTTTAGTTTATTCCCATATTATATATCTATAACCTAAACTAAACCTTAATGCAAGAATGTGCAAAAATCTGCGTTAAAAAGTGTAAACGTGCAAAGAACTGGAAAATCGATTTTGCAGATGTTTGCATTTTCTTTTTTTGAAGGCAGTCATATTTGCAGATTTTTGCCTATTTTGCGTCACTCCACTGTCCCTCGGAGTCACTTTAGTTACCCTAAAACAAAGGCATTTACATTGATTATCAGCTACTTATATTTGCAGATAGTAACTTCTGCGTCGGAAAGTAGATTTTGTGTGGGTAAATAGATTGTAACACATTGATTATTAGATGGTTACAATGTTTTGTTAGAGTATTTTAACAAATATAATAACTATCTAATTATCAGTTATTTGCAAAAATCTGCAAATAAACTCTTATTCTGGCACATATATTATCTCACCATTTTCCAGTTCATACGCCACACCCACCCGTTTGCCCTTGGCGCCGTCAGCATTCGACTGGTCCTCACTGGGTGTGTAGCGGTTGATCTTCTCTCCCTCCTTCGTGATGATTTCCATATTCTCCTTGCCAGGATTCTTCACCATTGTGAAGTCCTCTTTCGAAAACATCTCGGTCATGTTATAGCGGGTGACAAGCGCCACCATCAATGCAACGGCAAACACCATCGCGACATCGAAGAGGTTGCTGACCACAGACATCGGATCTTCCTCTTCTGCCATGTTCAGCATGGAACGATTCTTTCTTTTCAGCATAGTTCCTCCTTTTCACCTTCCGTCAACAGATCTGCCAAGAATTGCAGATTCACACTGTCATGCTGATACCAGCGAGTCTTCACTTGTCCTGTGATAAAACCGATGGCAGCGGCAAAGAGTCCCACTACCGTGGTGGCAAATGCCACTTGCATGTTGTACGCCATAGAGGCAATGTCACCCGTCGATAGTCCTACAAGTGCCGGACCCATCGGAATGAGCGTTCCCATCAGTCCAAGCATAGGTCCCATTTTCGCCAACGTCTTGCTTGTGGCGAGGTCTGTAGCGGATGAAATCTCGAAATCGGAGAGCAACTTCTGCAAGTGAGCTTCACTGTCCTTATGTTCCAGCATGCGCCTGATGTATTCCACCACAAGTGACTTCTGTTTCTTTGGCAACCGTTCAGACAGCGTGGCGACATTGTCTTTGTTGAGGTCCTCAAACTCTTTTTTCAATAGTGTCTCTGTCTTACGCACGGAGAGATACTGCCCAAAGAAACTGCCGATAAGCAGCAGTGCTCGTCCAAAGAGGACAATGAGAAGCATGATGACAGGAACGAGCAATCCTGTCGAAATCCAATAAAGAACATCAGAAATGTAATGCATCATGTTGTGTATTTTCAATTTGACTTATCGTATCTTTAGCACGCTTGGCATGCCAAGAATTACAATGTACTATTTTTATTTATCATCTCTTTTTTTGCGAAGCGCAGAAATCCCACGATGCCTCCCAGCAACACCAGTCCCACGATGCCGAGGAATGCCCCCACATTCACCTCCGAAACGCCTTCCACTGCTGTCTTTCCATTCACTGTGGCGATGACACCCAACACAGCGATAAGGGCATTGGAAAGGAAGAATACCTCCAGACGCAGTTCCTTTTCCGAAATGAGCCATTTGCATCCCCACGTGAGGGCAGGAATGGCAAGCAGGACAACAGCTGCCAGTCCGTAGGCGATGGTGGTGAACTCCACTCCTGTCAGCCAAAACATGCACATGGTCTCGATGTGGAACAAGACAGGGAAGATGAGTAAGCCCGGAAACCATCTCAGCAGTTTGTAGATGATTAAAGTGCACTGGCTCACCTTGCCTGTGTTCATCAAGTGGACAGCCATGAGGCAATAAGCCATCTGCATGCCTACCTCAATGGTCAGCACCACTGCTGTGTCGAGCATTAGTGTGGGGTTGTTCAGCCAGTCTTGCAACTGCGATTTGCTCTGCTCGATAGCCCAATGCCATGTGAAGCAGACAAACAAGGCGCACATCACCGATGTGGCTACCACTATCCATGCCTTGCGATAGGTCTGCTTCAGCACGAAATTGAAGCAAACCAACAGAATCATGACTATTACGACTGTTTCCATGATGGCCTAATCCTTATCTGCATCCGTATCGGAAGTGGCTTTGCGGCGGCGATGAATCAGTAATATGATCAAGACAATGAACACCACAACGATGGCAGCCACCACCATGTTGCTCACCCATGTTGTGCTCTCGTGCGTGGCATTCAGCTCTTCCTTCTTCAGCACCTTTCCATCCTGTTCGCCCACCTTCTCTTCACGCACCTCGCTGATTTGCTGTCGATATGCCTTTGCCGATGCGGCATCCACCTTGTCAGCAATATAGTTCTGTAACTTCTGGTTGTCGCTCACCATCTGCGAACCGCTGGCACCATATTTGTTCACCAACTCCGTGTGCAGTTTTGCAACATCCTTCAGCTGCGCTTCCGACGCTTTCCAGTACCCCTTACGTGCCGACTCCATCATCACCGCTGTCACCTCTTGCAGGGCGGCAGGGTTCTTCTCTTCAAAAAACTCGCGAGTGTTCAGGTTGAACTGGTCTTTCACATAGGTGTCGTAGATGCCATTCCACATCTCGTTGTCGATGGCTTCCGGTTTCATCACGTTCCATCCAAAAGTGTTCTGCACCAGTTCGGCAAATACATTCGCGTCGCTCGCACCTCCCTGCATCTTTTCCTTGATGAAGGTCGGGTTGAAGAGTGTCGTGCGGCTCTCCACAGCAATTGCCTCCTTCACCTCCTGCATCCTTGCGTGGTTACGGTTCCTGTAGTCAGAGAGATAGGCATCAGGTTCCTTGCCAGTCACGTTTCGCACCGCCATGTTCATGCCGCCCATGAACTCATAGACATGATCCAGCGACAATGCGCCCCATGTGTTTGACTGACGTGGCTGAATCACGGCATCCGTGCCCGTCAGTGCTGCTTCAAAGGCATACTGACGAACATTCTCCCATTCATCTTCCTTTCCATAGAATGCACCCATATTATTCAGATACACCTCTGCCAACTCCGATTCCTTCTCCCATCGGTCACTTGCCATGGTCATGCCCTGAATGCCCGTGCCGTAGTTGCCATTCACACCGCCAAACACTCGGTAGGTGCTCACCTCCCTTGCCTCCTTCGGCGACAAACCTTTGTCCACCAGCACGCGCTCAGCCTCCTTCACACCTTCTGTCACTCTGTTCGGATAGGCATCATCCTTTGCTTGAGCCGCCATCTCCACGGCACGTGAGATGAGGAACAGACGAGAGGCTGCCAGGTCACGCAATTGTCCTGATGTCTGCACCACCACATCAATGCGTGGGCGTCCCAATTCCTTCGACGGAATCAGGCGAATGTCTGTCACCCTTCCAAATGCATCGCGAATAGGTTCCACGCCCAGCATGTAGAGACATTGGGCAATGGTGGCACCGCCCGTCTCGATGAACTCGCTCGACCACAGCGTGTAACTCACCTTGCGGGGAATGCTGTCGTTGTGCCGTTCGCGGTAAAGACGTATGGTGTTCTCTGCTAATTCTTTTCCTTTCTCCCAAGCCTGTTCGGTGGGGCAAGTCTCGGCATTCACTCCGTACAGGTTGCGCCCTGTCGGTACGGCATTTGGATTGCTGATGACATCGCCGCCCGAAGACGGTGCCGTGTAACCACCCGACAAGGCGTTCAGCACACTCTCCATCTCGACGGAGGGAGATGTGAGCAAGGCTGTCTTATAATTATGCACGTTACGGATGGTGCGTTCCACCTCCAACACCACACGTGAAAAGACCTTCTCCTCCTTGGTCAGCATTCCTGCCTCTGCCACCTTGTCCATGATGGCTTGCATGGCAGGCGACATGTTCGCCATCTTGTTGTCAGCATGTGCATCCGATGCGCCTCCCTTCTGACCTTTCATCATCGCTTCCTTCATCTTCTTCAACTGCTCAGGCGAAGCACCCATCATCTTTGCGATGGCAAGCGCCTTCTTCGGATCCATTCCTTTCCCCATTTCCTGCATCTTCGCCATTTTCCCCGTTTTATCATGCTTGCCACCCTTCGAGGATTTACCCGTGCTTGAGTGGGTTGCCACCTTCTGTTTGGCGCCAGGCATCTCATTTGCCATACTCATCATCATGCTCATCATCTGTTGGGGAGCTGCAATGATGGAGTCGATGTGATGAGCACGCTGGATGTCTGCCTCACTGATGTGGGCAATCTGGCACACTTCATCATCGGTCACATCCCCTTGTCTGCCTATCAATTTACCCACAAGTGCCTTGGCAGGATTGAGATAGCGCATGGTGAAGAGGCTCTGGTGCTTCTCCACATCGTCAGCTGCCCGTTTCCGCATCTTGTCGAGCGCAAGAAGGCTGTAGGCTATAGGTTCAGTTGCCATGGCATAGACAGAAGAATTGATGCGTTCCATTTCATAAGGTACGCCCAATGTATAAAATTTGCTGGTAATCTTCTCGTTCATCAATTCTTCGGCAAACGCTTCGATGCGTGCTATTTCCGCCTCACTGTATGGTTTCTTTCTGATGGAATCAAGATGCAGTTCACGATGAATACCCATGTCAATGGTGATGGCTTTAACTGCCAACGAAGCCTTCTCATTTGGAGCCTTGTTGTAGGACTCAATGGCATCGCTCAGTTTTCCGTAGAGGGTGCGCAGGTTGCTTTCCATGAACGGAGGCGTCAGATAGGACACCAATGAGGCATACGTGCGGCGTTTGGCAATCATGCCCTCTCCCACATTGCCAATGGTGTAGAGATAGAAATGAGGCAATGCCCCCACAAGACGGTCGCTCCAGCAGTTTTGCGAAAGTGCCACCTGCTTGCCTGGTGTGTATTCTAACGAGCCATGTGTGCCGAAATGGATGAGCGCATCAGCTTTGAAACCATTCTGAATCCACAAATACTGCGCAATATAAGGATATGGCGGTGCACTTTCCGTTCCATGCACCATCTTGAAGGAATCGTTGCCCGAACCTGCTGGCATTTGTGGCATGAGGACAATGTTGCCAAACGTGATGACGGGCAGACCGAGCGTTTCTTTGTCTTTTGCCAAATAGATGCCAGGAAAGTCCCCGTTCACACGCACCATCTCTTTCTGCATCTTTTCTGTAAAGTAAGCATGTGTCCATGTCTCGAAGTCGTTCTTGCTGATGAGTTGTGGCTTACCCTCCTTGAGAAATTTCGTTTGTGCGCCTTCCGCATATGTGCCGAACACGCTCCCAGACTTCTGGATTAATTCTTCCAATGCCTCGGGAGATGCGGGAAGACCTTGCACATTGTAACCCTCCTGACGCATCTTCACCAACAAGTTATAGAGTGATGGCACCACTTCCATTCCTGATGCTGTAAGCGCATTGGAACCAGGACCTTTGAAATAGACAATAGCCACCTTCTTGTCCTTGTTGGCAATGAGTTTCAGGTTGACATGTTTATTGATGGCATCAACAAAAGTTTCCAATCGTTCGGGAATGGTGTATGCCTCAGGAAGTCCATCCTTGCCCTCTCGGATGGCAAAGAGCACAAACGGACGGATCATGCCATCAATTTCAGGTGTGATGATGCTCTGCGACAGGAAACCGCCCTGCATACCTTGTTTGTCAGCCTCCCAGTCAGCTGTCATGCGGTTGACATTGACCGTTGAGAAGAGTGGTATGTTCTGTTTCTTCAGATAGTCCACCACATGGTCGCCCAACCGTCCGTGTGCCATGTTGACAATGGCAGAAGGGTTGATGCTGTCAATCGCCCCAGTCTTGATGAGCGTGGCAAGGTCACGTGTGGCATACACGACATTGTTCGTGGTCTCCAGACGTCCAATCAGGTCAGTGGCATCACCCATCATGCCCGTGATGAGAATGTGCGGCACACCTTCTTTCATGAGCCCGTTTTCATAAAGGTATTGGTGGTAATCTCTAATGCAAGTGAAATTGTGTTCCTCAGCCTCTTTGTTTTTCAAATTGGGATGGTAGAGCAGTTGCGCCTCCCGTTCCTCCACAGGCTCCACATCCTTCAGGAAGAACAGTTTGCCGTCCACCTCATTGCGCAGATAGTTGAGGAAATTGCGATAGTTCCTTCTGCTGCCAGCCGATAGATATTGCTTTAGCGAATCCGCATCCCACTCATCCACACTGACAATGTTGTTGGCTGGATTGGTGGCAGCTGTGGTCAGCACCTTCAAACCTTGGTCAGCTATTTCTTGAATCCGTGTGCGCTGTTCCTCAGTGATGCGGAGTCCCATTCCATTGATGAGCACCACGTCATAATCATCCCACTCGTCAATATCGTCGAGTTGGGCTTCGTGCAGACGAATGAAACTGTTGTCATTTGCTTTCGATATTTCACCCAGCGTGATGACTTGATAGTTGACAAAAGCCACGTCAGTGCCACTGCACATCGAACGCCAAAAGCCAATAAGAACAACAACGAGGAGCAAGGCTGGAATGCCCAGCATGATATACTTCTTCTTACACTTGAATGATTTCATGGGGATACATTAAAAGAATTTGTCAATATCTATTGAAAGCCCGACTGTCATGGTCGTTCCGAGGGTGACAGGCGAGTTGGCATAGTAGTTTTTGGGTTGATAGTTAAAGATGTTGTCCACGGCGCAGTTGAGGGTGATGCCCTTGACAAAGCGTTGCGAAAGACTGACTTTCCACAGTGAGTAGCCCTCGTAGTGGGTTTGCGTCATCTCCTCCAATGCGCTGGAGGTGTATTCGGTCACATCGACTGCCGACAGGAAGCGTCCCGACAAGGCAGCATTCAGCCCGTAATTGGGTGTGAATTGATGGTCGTAACCGATTCGCCAAGTGAGTGAATGAGGACGAGCGGCGGTCAGGTCGGGTTGACCTTTCTTCACGATATTCTTTGTGAAGGCGTAGGAGACCTTAGCCTCCATGCCGTCATGATGGTGGAGCTGTGCAGTGACATTGGCTCCTGCAATCTGCTGGTTAGCTATGTTGGTGTACATCTGTCCCGTCTTGCCCTCACGTTGCACCGTCGCAGTGGTGATGTAGTTGTAGAAGAAATTGTAATAGCCTGCCGTTGTGAGGCAATACTTCAGATTGGCACCGAGCGACCCGTAGTTTGTCCACGACACGGCAAGATTGTGGTTCGTCTCGCATTTCAGGTCTGGGTTTCCGTAAATCATGAAGATGCCACCCATGAAGAAGTTCATGTAGAGTTCTTTCAACGATGGGGCACGGAAGCCAGAAGCATAGGATGCACGGAACTGATGCTTCCCCGTTTTGTACATGGCAGCCAATTTCCACGTGGGTTTTCCCATGCTGGCAGCCGAGAAATAGTCGTAACGCAGACCGCCAATCAGACTCCAATGCTTAGAAGGCGAGTAGTCCCACTGCACAAAGGCGTCGTAGCTGTTCTGCGAGCGGTCTTTGTCATCATCCGAGAACTGATAAGTCATCAGATAGTCGTTCATGTAGTCGGCACCAGCCGTGAGTTGCGACTGCCACGACGGCAGATGCAGGTTGTAGAGCGCACGTCCAATGTGCTGGCGGTTCGAATAGTCGCGGATGTCCTTCCGTGTGAGCATGTTGAGGTCAGACTTGTCATATTGGTCAAAGCTGTAAGCCACCTCAAGGTCTTGCAGCGGGTTGATGCTCCAATTGACTCTGAGACCATCGTTCACATCACGGTAGCGTTCATGACTCACAGTGCCCGATTCACGTTCACGGAAGAAGAACCCTGCACGCCCTGTCAGTTTCACAGCATCCGACACCTGCCACACGAGGCGTTCTTTCGCATTGTACGACTTGCTGCCATAGGTGGGTAAGGAAGATTCTTCTCCCAAATGAAGCGCATCGGCATCCGTCATCTGGAAAGTGGTGAGCGAGTTGACCTTGCCTATGTTGAAGTCAGCACTGGCACCATGTCGCCACTCCTTGGTCGCACCCTCATAACGCGTGTTCACATTGGCAGCCCAAGTGGAAGAGGGTTCCTTCGTGATGATGTTGATGACACCACCCATAGCCGATGAGCCATAAAGTGTCGATGCAGCCCCCTTCACAATCTCGATGCGCGCGACATTGGAGAGGTTGAGGCGGGAGAAATCGATGTTGTCCATCGACTCGCCAGCCATACGTTCACCATCTACGAGGAAAAGGATGTTGTTGCCATCATACCCGCCCATATTGAGCACTTGCTGCCCCATCGAATAGGTGAATTCCAACCCAGGCAGTTCCTGCTGCAGCATGTCCTTCACATTGGTGGCATCCACCTTCCTGATGTCTTCAGCAGTGATGACACGCGTCACCACAGGAATGTCCTTCAGCGTTTTGGGTGTGCGTGTGGCGGTCACGACAACCGTCTCCAGCCCTAAAGGGTCTTTGTTCCAAACGGCAGTGTCAGCAGGCTCCTCCTCGGCATGGGCGACACCACATGCGTATAGTCCTATCAGAGATAAAATGTATAACTTCTTCAGCACTTCAATTGTCATTCTTAATTCTCAATTCTCAACTGTCAATTGTCAACTGTCAATTGTCAACTGTCAACTGTCAATTGTCAACTGTCAATTAAACAAAGGGTACTTATAATTCACCGTCATCCACCCCTTCACTTGATAACTGTCGGTGCTCATGAAGTTAGCGAGTTGGATGGCAGCATAGGTGCCGTCAGCAAGGCGCAGGAGCATGACGTTATCGTGCATGGTGTAGTTTGGTGGCATGTTGCTCGTGTCAACTTCCACCCAATTGCCCAGTTCCGTGTTCTTATGTCCAGGGGCATAGGTGAGGTAACCCTCCATCATGTGCGACATATCCACCGTGATGCATTGCTCACTCTCTTCATCTTCCACCCATTCCCCCTCTGTGGGCAACCCTGCAGCCTCCAGCTCCTGAATGGAATGGTAAGGGGTCATCATCACGGCAGCCCCATTCGTCTTCACGTCGTAGCGATGCTGTGCAATGTCCCATTCTGTGGGCGCACCCGTCTCGGTGAGGTCATCAAGACTGATGGCAGAAGTGGTGATGGTGGGAGTTGGCGTGTGGAGATTGATATAGACCCATTGGGCATAGTCGGTGGCATCGATGTAGTATTGCCCCTCCTGCTTCTCCACTATCGGGTCATCATATACATCCTCCAGCATATCGCAAGCTGAGAATAGTCCCATGAGCGAAACTATTCCCAGCATTATGATATATCTGCGTCGGTTCATCACTCTGCACCTTCTCCTTCAGTACCCTCCTTCTCGGCATTGGCTGCTTCGAACACGTCGTCGAAGTCAGCAGCATTGAAATACACGGTGGTGCCACCCATCACACCCGGCACAGCGAACGTGGCAACAAGCGTCTTTCCATTCACGGTGCCTTCGAACGTGCTGGCATATTCTGACGTGCCGCCTTTCATGCTGGGCATCAGCGTCTTGCCTTCGCCAGAGAGGGTGTAAGTGCCGTCAGCACCCTTGGCAACAGTCACGTTCTCGAAGGTGAATTCACCCCATGTGGCAGAAGTGTAACCGATTGCAACGGCATCGAGCGCATCGCTTGCCTTGAGTGTCACCTTCTCATCCTTTGTAGGCTGATAGTGCTGGAAGTATTTGCTGTTCGCATAAGTGCCACCCTTGTAAGTGCCATCGACAGCAGCTGCAGCAGGAATCTCCCCGGCAGTCACGTTCAGCACCGTGCCACCCATCACAGAAGGCAACGTGATGACAAAGGTCTGGGCACTCTTGCCAATGGTGCCGTTCACAGTGGCATCATAATCCTTGGTGGCGCCATGACCAGCAATGGTGACCTTGCCCGTGCCAACCACTGCAAAACTGCCATCCTCGTTCTGCTTGAACTCGCTCACCGTGAAAGTGCCGTCACCCCACTGTGCAGAATGGAAGGTGAGTTGACTCTGGCTCACCTTGAGCGTCTCGCCTGCATCATACATGCTGCCATAAGCGAACACGACTTTGCTCCATGCGTTGTACGTCTGTTCGTTAAACTGAATACCTCCGTCATTATTATCGTCAGAACAAGAGGTGAACACAGACATCAGCATCAGCGCTGCTGCCATAGAAAATAATAGTTTCTTCATTTTTTTACCTTAGAATTAATATGATAAGAATTTCAAGTTTCGCAAGTGCTCAACTTCTTTAGGAGTTAAGGAGTTAAAGGAGTTATCGCTACACTCAGGAGTTAAAGCCGAATGATATGCTGGTGTCCTTCTCGTGGCAAGGTTACTTAGATTTTTCACTTTTCACTCTTCACTTAGTTGACTTGGTATCGGCTTAACTACTTAACTACTGACTACTTAACTACTTCAGAACCTTTAGCTCGACGAAGTCAAACTTGAGTAAGAATTATTTTGCCTCCCATCTTTGCGAGTGCAAAGGTACGGCGATTTCGCAGTTCGCACAATACCTTAAAATGAGTAAAAGCATGCAGCAGCACGTTAGGGATTCATACCTACGATTGTTGCATACGATGGCTTTCTGCTATGGCTTTCGGTATGGATGAAACCTGCCTCATCCAACATGTCCTTCAGCTGTTCTGGCGAATAGGCTGTCATGCCATTCACCACGTTTGTCCACTTGGAATCGTTGTCAACCACCTCCACCATGATGGCGAAGTGACCGCCATGTTTCAGCACACGGCGCACCTCCTGCAGGCAGTCGGGCAGATGAGGCCAGAAATACACCGTCTCCACTGCCGTCACAAGGTCAAACATTCCGTTCTTGTATGGCAACTTCTCGGCACTGCCTTGACAGACAAACACCTGCTTGTCAAGCACCTCAGCATTGACTTTCTTTGCCTTAGCCACACTCTCTTCTGAAATGTCGATACCGTACACCTTACCATTTTTACTTCGTTTCAAAAGACGCTGCAACGTGGCTCCTCCGCCACAACCGATGTCGAGCATTGTCCATCCGTCCTTAATCTCCACGAACGACAATCCCCAATTCGTCAGTGGTGCATGGCACCAATTCATAAACTTAAGCATCGCACGCCCCATACCTCCCTTCGGATGGGCGCAATTGGTGAAAAACTTACTGAGTAATCCCATAATAACAAATACTTTTATTGGTTGATTGAATTGCGTTGCAAAGGTACAGCGAATAAACAAGGGGCGCAATACTCAAAATCGAGTGTTTTTCAGCACTACACCCATGATTTTGACACCATAAATGATTACCCTACTATGAGTATTAGGGTGCTTTGATGGGTGGTTATGGGATACGTGTGTTTTTGGAAAGTAATCGGGCTATTTCCCTAAAAACTCGCTGGGAGTGATGCCCGTCATGCGTTTGAAAAGGCGGGTGAAGTGGTGAGGGAAATCGAAACCGAGGAGTCGGGAAGTCTCGCTGATGTTGTGACCTTGCATCAGCAGATTTTTCGCCTGATTGATAATATAATTATGTATATAGCCGATAGCTGTGCCGCCTGTGGCTTTGCGGATGATGTCGCCAAAGTAGCGGGGGGAATATGCCAGCTCTGAGGCGCAATAGTTGACGGTGGGCAGACCGTGGGAGAGTTGGCGGTTTTCACGAAAATAGGTCTGCAGCAGGTTGTGAAAGCGTTTGAGCACGTCGTTGCCGTCTTTGTCGTCTTCCGAAATCTGACGCAAATAAATGCGGTTGCAGTATTCCAAAATCAGGTGCAGATAACCCAACAGGACATTTCTCAAAGATGGCGAGTCGTCATGTGTCTGCACCTCCTGACGCATCTGAATGACCAGCTGTGTGATGCAGAGCCATTCGTCGGGTTCCATTCGCAGTGTCTCGGTGAAGAAGTAGGAGAAGAACTGGTAGCGGTCTATCTGGTGTTCCAATTCAGAACCGTGCAGCAGTTCGGGCGACCACAGCAGCACCCATCCGCTCAGCGTGATGCGCTCGCCGTTGTCTTCCAGTCCTCCTATCTGTCCAGGCTCAACGGCAATGATTGAGGCATCGCTCACCTGCAGTTTCCGCATGCCATAGGAGAGATTGTGGGGAAACTGCCGCTGAATGAAAAGCCCATACACGCCATAGTTGTTCAGGCTATGACGGAAGGGTTCCAACTCGTCGTAGTGGATAATGCTCAAGAGCGGGTGCAACACCGGTGCATCCACAAACTGGGCATAGTCGTTAGGATTGTCCACTTTCAGTATCTTCTTCATATCGGTGGCAAAGATACAAATAATCATCCAAATTTTTCTTTGCCTCGGCACAGTTTTCCCATATAGCACCAACTTTTTTGCACGAGTTCTTATCAGGGCAGTTGCCACAGGTCTCGTAACCTTTGGCGGCTACACATTTATGCACCTCGCACATGTGGCTACAGAAGTAGAACTTCGGTCCATCTACTCGGCACCCTGCGCAATTTATACTTTCAGGCGTGATCTGGTCAGTGTGATTCATCTCACACCACTTCTTCGCAACCTCAACGCGCATTTTGTCGTCATTCTTGATCGTGGCAATGCGAGCTTCACAGGTCTCGCAGTTGATGCCACAGCATGCTATCAGTATATTCATCTTCTCCAGCGTTTTAGCATGGGGAAGAAGCCTTGCATCATCTGCTTGTATTCTTCCTTAGTCATTGGCTTCGGCATGTTCTTGTTCACTTCGTCGATGAACTGCGAGCAGTGCTCAATCATCTCGTCCATGGTGCAGTCTTGCAGGAATTTGCCGTCTTTGTAACAATACTGACAGTAGTCGAAGTTTGTACTGCCATCGGCATTTGTGCCACAATCTTCCTTCTTGGTGAGCGGCATACCGCAACTCTGACAGAACTGAGGCAGTTGGCCCTCTTGGAATGCTTTCTTCTTCTGTGGGAAGGTGGCTTCGTATGCC
>JAILDV010000028.1 GCA_024688885.1 Bacteroidaceae bacterium
TATATTTTTATATTATATTATTATATATATTATATATTATATTATAGCAATCTACTGTATGCGCATACAAAAATTTAATAATTTAACAATTTAACAATTTAACACCGAAGCAGAAGAGCAGAGCCAAGCTCGCTTGAGCTATGCCTTGCGAGGGTTAATTCGGCGAAGCCAATTTAACACCCCCACTGCCGCCTTTAAGTCTTGCCCACACAAACGAGTGTAAGTGTTCCTCACAAACGAACGTAAGTCTTGCCCACAAACGAGTTGCAGACATTGAAATAGTGCAAGGTTTACCGCCAATATTTGCAAAAGTACAAGTTTTTTTTTATTTCTTGAACTTTTTTTGCCACCCCCTCATATCGCCGTAACTTTGCATCAGATTCAGTTGAAAACGAGCCCCCTCCAACTCACCCAAACGGGAGAGACAGGCAAGCGGAAGCGCGCACCGCAAAGACTCCGAAACTCCAAACTCTAAACTCTATACACAAGTGCCCCTCACTGCCATCATCAAGTGTTCCCCACAAACGAACGTAAGTCTTGCCCGTAAACGAACGTAAGTGTCCCTCACAAACGAGTTGCAAAACGTAGAATATTCTCGATTTTAGGGCAAAAATGTAGAATATTCTCGTTTTTTCCGATTTTTCGAGAATATTTTTACCACCCCTTTTTCTCGCCGTAACTTTGCATCGGATTCAGAAAAATTAAACTAAAAACCAAAAGTGAAAGGATGAACTCAAAATAAATTCGTACCTTTGTCACTCAAAATAGAAAGAAGATGAAAGATTGCATATTGATACTGAGCGGTGGGATGGATTCCGTCACCTTGCTCTATGACTATCAGGAGCGTATTGCCCTGGCAATATCGTTCGATTATGGTTCCAACCACAATGCCCGCGAGATACCCTTTGCACGTATGCATTGTGAACGCTTGGGCATTCCTCACCACGTCATTCCACTCGACTTCATGACGACCTATTTCCGCAGTTCCCTACTCTCTGGTGCCGACGACATCCCAGAGGGACACTATGCCGACGAGAACATGAAATCCACCGTCGTGCCATTCCGCAACGGCATCATGCTCGCCATTGCTACTGGCATGGC
Organism: Bacteroidaceae bacterium; assembly: GCA_024688885.1. GTDB lineage: Bacteria > Bacteroidota > Bacteroidia > Bacteroidales > Bacteroidaceae > Minthosoma. Next base: position 1,102 of record JAILDV010000028.1, read on the forward strand.
AGAAACCAATGACCTCTCATACGTGATGATGGCGAACCACGGAGGTGACCACACCATTTATCCCGACTGTCGTCCTGAATTTGTCGAAGCCTTCGATGCCGCCGCCCATGCTGGCACCTTTAATGGTGTACATCTCCTCTCCCCCTACTGTCACATGACGAAAAGCCAGATAGCTGCACGTGGTCTTGAACTTGGCATCAACTATGCAGAGACTTGGTCATGCTACAAAGGAGGCGACAAACACTGTGGACGTTGCGGCACCTGCATCGAACGCAAGGAAGCCCTCGCCGAAGCTGGTATCCCTGACCCTACAGATTACTTAGACTGATTCGGATGATTTGCGCGCTTAGTTGACAATTGACAGTTGACAGTTGAGGGTTGAGAGTTTAGAGATTAGAGATTCAATACCTCATTGGCTTCGCCGAAGATGCTCACGCTCGGCATAGTTCAAACAAGCTTGACTGAGTGAATGAAAAAAGCAAAACTTGGGAAAATATTTGGTGGTTGTGAAAGAAATATCTACCTTTGCACCACCAACCATTAAGAACTGTGATGCAATGAAAAAAGTAACGCTTTTTACTATCCTGACTTTGGCTGTGTGTACGGGTGTACATGCACAAGACTCTCACGTGGTGAATGTAAATGATGCGCTGAATTCCGCTGTCGGTTTTCTGCCTCTGCGTCGTGGCGGCGAGAATAAGACTCCGGAACTGGCTCATGTGGAGAAGGATTCTGTGAATGATCATCCTTACTACTACATCTTCAACCGTGGTGATGAACAGGGCTTCATCATTGTGAGTGCCGACAGCCGCACGAAGAAGATTCTTGCTTATTCGAACGAGGGACATTTCGACATTGATGCGCTGGCTCCTGAGATGAAGGCTTGGTTGGGTGGCTACACGGAGGCGCTGAGCGACTTGGCGATGACTCCAGATTCACTGTTGGCACAATTGCAGTCGGGACCGCTGATGAAAGCTGCGAATGATGATTCTGCCTTGGCTCCTGAAGTAAAGCCTCTACTGGGCAACATCTGCTATGCACAGACTTTCCCATACAATGCCATGTGCCCCAACAAGAGCTTGACTGGTTGTGTCGCCACGGGTGCTGTGCAGATTATGCGTTTCTACGAATTTCCTAAGAAACCATCAGGAAAGACTCACAGTTATGACAATGAGGGTGAGACGGTGAGCTGCTCGTTCACCACTACATACGATTGGAACAATATGTTGCCCACTTATAGCAAGACAGGTGGTGCAGAAGCTGAGAATACTGCCATCAGCAAACTGATGTTTGACGCTGGCGCTGCCTGCAACATGGAGTATTCACCTACTGGTTCGAGTGCCAGCCGCATCGACATGGCGCAGGCTTTGGTGGAGTATTTCGGTTATGGCAACAACATGGTGAATTTCCGTCGCGATGCCTTCACACCGGGCGACTTCGTCTATTACCTGAAGAAGGAATTGACTGAGGGCAGACCAGTGCTGATGGGCGGCACCGACGAGGACGACTATGGCCACTGCTTCGTGTGTGATGGTTACGACACCAACGGACTGTTCCATTTCAATTGGGGATGGAACGGACAGAGCAACGGATATTTTGAAATTACAAACCTTTCGCCTCCACGTCCAGGCAGTCGCACTGGCAAGGTGGAGAACTACAACGAGAACGTCACTTTCATCGGTGGCATCCAACCTCCATCTGCCAATACGGAGAACAAGGTGAGCGTGCTGAGCATGCAGGGACTGGAGAGTGCCCCTAACGGCAAGAAGGGAGGACAGGTGATTGTGAAAGTGGAGCGTGTGAGCAACTGCACGATTGGACAGTTCAACGGAAAGTTTGGCGTGGCGCTCTACAAGAACGGTGAGATGGTGAAGACGCTGGAGCTGACAGATGCTTCACTCACCCCAACCCGCTCGTACAAGCAGTTGCAGTTTAGACCAGTACTGCCCAGCAACATTTCTGGTGACGACTATCAGCTGGTGATGGTGAGCAAGGCGAACAACGACAGCAAGTGGCGCCCCATCCTGACGGCTGGCGTGAGCTGCATCGACTTGGATGTGAAAGGCGACAACGTGACTTTGAAGCCTAACTCGTTTGACCGCTATATTGACCTCGGCAATCTCACTGCCTCCACGAACAACACTCCCGGCAAGAAGGACAAGAAGAGCAAGAAGGATGACACGAAGAGCGTGACGGAAGGTCTGGGTAACGTGGATGCCAACGACTTCTACGGAAACTAAGTTTTAGTTAGAAGTGAGGAGTTGGGCACATGCGAAACTTTTATCAAAAACCTTAATCAAGATGAAGAAAGTTGCACTGATATTTTCCCTGTTGCTGGTGACGTTTGCCACGAAGGCACAGACGTTCTACGAACTGCAGTTCACCCACCCGTTGGATGGGAAGAAGTATTTGGGACTGATGACCTACTTCAGCGACGAGCGATGCAAGATGCGCATCGTGAGGGCTGACGAGGGTTCCAAGGGAAAGGTGTGGGAGTCTGACTACGAGAAGGACGGACAGCCCGTGACGACTGAAAACAAGTTCGGTGTCATGTACTACCGACCGCTCAACGGACGTTCGATGCCTACCGTCTTTTGGCATTGGCGTGATTTCCGTGCAGAGGACATGAAGCCTGAACCTAAAATCTTCTACGACCTGACTGACCCCACCAATTATTTTGATGCCACCAGTTTTAAGGAGAAGCAACTCTCTGAATTGACAGCAGCCTATCTGGAGAAGTTCTACAAACCGACGGATGCGGAATACAAGAACCTGCTTGCCGCTGCCAAGAAAGCCGGTGCACAGAACAAGACTGAGGTGGTGAGCCGAGGTGGCGACACCCCCACCCTTCGTCTGCTGATGGTGGCTAACACGGAGGTGAGTGACATCGGTGTGGCTTGTCAGCAAGACATCAAGAACGTGACGAACGAGTTCAAGAATATTGCCCGTGTGCTGGAATTGCCTTATGAGCAGACCATCGTGAGCGAGGATGAGTTCGGCAAGTCGAATGTGGCGAAAGCCATTGAGAATTTCAAACCCGGCAAGAAGGACATCGTGGTGTTTGTCTATTCGGGTCACGGTTTCCGTTTCCAAGACCAGAAGGACTACTTCCCTTGCATCGACCTCTCACCAACTGCCTACGACAAGGCTGTGGAGAACTATGCCACCATGACGGACATCTATAAGGCAATTACAGATAAAGGGGCAAGACTCAACATCGTGCTGAGTGACTGCTGCAACACGAAGGTGGGACAGGAAACACCTACCGCTGTCAGCATCAGCACCCTCTTCTCCCGTGCATCACACAGCCTCGACACGGACAAGTTGCGCACACTCTTCCTTGAGCAAGGCGGCAACGTATGGGCAACAGCTGCCAGTCCCGGCGAGGCATCATGGTGCAGTGTGAAGGGCGGCTTTTTCCTGCTCAGTGTCATAGAGAGTCTGCGTTACCAAATCAGTACGCTCACTCAAGAGAAACCATCATGGGAATCGCTTATCAACCTTGCCATTGACGAGGCTCGAAAGAAGACAAACGGCAATGGAGTTCCACGTGAACAAAATGGTGTAAAGCAAGTGAAAACCAAAAGCATACAATAAACACTTGAAGCAATGAAACAATTACGATATTTCTTCCTGATGGTCATGACTTGCACGTTCACACTCGTGCAGGCACAGAATAAGATTCCCGCTCAAACGCAACGCTACGTACCCCAATCGATTGACCTCGGGTTGCCCAGCGGAACTCTATGGGCAGACCGCAACATGAGAGAAAACGAAGCAGCCACCAATTTTGGTCAGTACTACAGTTGGGGCAGTGTCGTGGCAGATGACGAAGCACTCTCATACGAACAGTACAACCAGCGCATGATGGCCTCTTGGAAAGGCTACAAGCACGGCACAGGTGCGAAAGCCCTGACCAAATATTGCACCGACAGCGCGTTTGGCAAGAAAGATGGCAAGACGCAACTTGACCCTGAAGATGATGCCGCAGCCGTGTATGCCAAGACACACAAAGTGCCCATCTGGGACGCTCAATGGCACATGCCCACTGCAGACCAGTTTGCCGAGCTGATAGAGAAGTGCAAATGGACATGGGAGAAAAGTGGCTATCGTGTGACAGGTCCTAACGGAAAATCCATCTTCCTGCCAACTGCTGGTTTTGCAGGAAACAATGAGAAAGACGTTGGCTATTACTGGACTTCCACCCTCTGTGAAGACTTCCCTTGTTATGCCTATGCCGTCATGTTTGGCGATGGTTTCATTGGCTGGAATAATGGCACCCGTTACAAAGGGTATTCCATACGCCCCGTGAAAAGTAAAAAATGAAGCGCTTTGCTAAAATGAAAAAGGGAAAGAATGAAGGAATGAGGGAATGAATTAAGTAAAAAATCCATGTTACTGCCGTTCGGATTGCAAGTAACATGGATTTTTCACTTTTCAGGCTTTCGTTATTCACTTATTTTTCGTAACTTTGCATCGTTTTTAAGGTAGATATAAAAATCACATAAACATAATAAAAACAAAATGGAAAGAGACAACACTATTTTCTCTCTCATTGAGAAGGAACATCAGCGTCAGCTGAAAGGCATCGAATTGATTGCATCAGAGAACTTTGTGAGCGACCAGGTGATGGAAGCTATGGGTAGCTACTGCACAAACAAGTATGCAGAGGGTTATCCTGGTCATCGCTACTATGGCGGTTGCCAAGTGGTGGACGAAATTGAGCAGCTTGCCATCGATCGCGCTTGTCAGCTCTTCGGTGCTGAATATGCCAATGTGCAGCCCCACTCTGGTGCACAGGCTAACGCTGCCGTGCTGTTGGCTGTGCTGAAGCCAGGTGACGTGTTCATGGGTCTGAACCTTGATCACGGTGGTCACCTCTCTCATGGTTCTTTGGTGAACACCTCTGGTATTCTCTATAAGCCTGTAGGTTACAACCTCAACAAGGAGACCGGTCGCGTGGATTACGACGAAATGGAGGCTCTTGCAAAGGAGCACAAGCCAAAGCTCATCATCGGTGGTGGTTCTGCTTATAGCCGCGAATGGGATTATGCCCGCATGCGCAAGATTGCTGACGAGGTGGGTGCCCTCCTGATGATTGACATGGCTCACCCTGCTGGTCTCATCGCTGCAGGTCTCCTGGAGAACCCTGTGAAGTATGCGCACATCGTGACCACTACCACTCACAAGACACTCCGTGGTCCTCGTGGTGGTTTGATTCTGATCGGTAAGGACTTCGACAACCCATGGGGCTACACAACTCCAAAGGGTGTGGTGAAGAAGATGTCCCAGTTGCTCAACTCAGCTGTGTTCCCTGGTCAGCAGGGTGGTCCTCTGGAGCACGTGATTGCTGCGAAGGCTGTTGCATTTGGTGAGGCTTTGAAGCCTGAGTTCAAAGAGTATGCCAAGCAGGTGAAGAAGAACGCTGCTGTGCTGGCAGACGAACTCATCAAACGTGGTTTCGCCATCGTCAGTGGTGGTACAGACAACCACTCTATGCTGGTTGACCTCCGCACGAAATATCCTGACTTGACGGGTAAGGTGGCTGAGAACGCTTTGGTGGCTGCCGACATCACCATCAACAAGAACATGGTGCCATTCGACACCCGCTCTGCTTTCCAGACTTCAGGTTTCCGTCTTGGAACACCTGCCATCACCACTCGCGGTGCGAAGGAAGACCTCATGGTGCAGATTGCTGCATGGATTGAGGAAGTGCTCAACGACCCAGAAAACGAGGCTGTGATTGCAAAGGTTCGTGGCGAGGTGAACGAGACCATGAAGAACTACCCATTGTTCGCTTGGTAAAAATTTATGTTGCGGCAAGCCGCCGAAGAAAAAACAAATAAAAATAGGAAAAAATAGAAAAAAAATATTTTTATTTATTTTTTACTTGTTTTTACCTATTTTTCTTTCGGCGGCTTGCCGCAAAAAAAACTTGTACATGAATAAGACCCCACTATTAGGTATGACATTGGAAGAGTTGCAGGACGTGTGCCTGCAACTCTCCATGCCTAAATTCACCGCCAAACAGATGGCACAGTGGATTTATGGCAAGCACGTGCATACCATCGACGAAATGACCAACATCTCAAAGACAAACCGCGAGAAGTTGGATTCGTTGTTTTGTGTGGGGTGCGATGCTCCTGCCGAAACTCAGAAGAGCAAGGACGGAACAGTGAAGTATCTCTTTCCGACTGAAGACGGGAAATATGTGGAGACAGTTTATATTCCAGAAGGTGACCGTGCCACATTGTGCGTAAGTTGCCAAGTGGGATGCAAGATGAACTGCCTTTTCTGTCAGACTGGAAAGCAGGGTTGGCAGGGGAACCTAAGCGTAAGGGACATCCTCAACCAAATCTACACGGTTGACCAGCTTATTGCTGAAGAGGGAGTAACTCCACTCACAAACATCGTATACATGGGACAAGGGGAGCCGCTTGACAATCTTGACCATGTTCTGCAATCGACGAAGATTCTCACTGCTGATTATGGTTGGGCATGGAGTCCCCACCGCATCACGATTTCGACAGTGGGATTGAAGAGCAATATGCGTCGGCTGGTGGATGAAAGTGAATGTCATGTTGCCGTGTCGCTTCACTCACCCATTCATGAACAACGTCTGCAACTGATGCCTGCCGAGAAGCAATTCGCGATTGCCGACATCGTTGCACTGCTCAAGGAATATGACTGGAGTCATCAACGCCGCATCACGTTTGAATACACGATGTTTGGCGACACCAACGATTCTCCTTTGCACGCGAAGGAACTGACCAAGCTGCTGCGCGGGCTTATCTGCCGAGTCAACCTCATCCGTTGGCACCGAGTGCCCGATGTACCGCTGAAAGAAGTGGAGATGGATACGATGGAACATTTTCGTGACTACCTGAACAATCACGGAGTGCCCACCACCATCCGCGCCTCAAGAGGACAAGACATCTGGGCAGCATGTGGACTTTTATCATCAAATCGCAATATGTAAATTGAACATCCTATGAAGTTTAGACTGATTGCAATACTTTTACTTATCGCTTGTGTTTTTGCCGCTTGTGACAGCCCCACACAGAACGGGCGCCGTCGCAGGAGTGCAAGTCTGCTCACTCCTGTTTCGTCGGGTAATCCCTATGAGGTGATGGTGGTGGCAGATGACAGTGTGTGGGACGGTTATGCTGGTGCTGCTTTGCAACGCATCCTCGACAAACCCCTGTTGGGACTTCCACAGCAAGAGCCGCAATTCCACAAGAGCCACATCACGGAAGCACACTACGACAACATCACGAACTTGTTCCGCAACATTTTCCGTATCCATATTGGCAGGGAATACACTAAGGCGAAAATGACGATAGAGAAAGATGTGCATTCCACACCACAGATGATTCTCACGCTCAACGCACCCAATCAAGTGGAAGCATCAGTCTATATCACAGAACATGCTAAAGGTATTGAAGGACTCATTGCCAGTGAGGAAATCAACCGCACAGCCAATGACCTTTACTTTCAGCACAACATCAAATTTGCCAAGAAAGTGAAGGAGATGTTTGACTGCGAGTTCTACATTCCTGTAGATATCAAGAAGATGAAGGTGGGTGAGGATTTCATCTGGGCAAGTGACGACGGGCTTTCCTCCATCCAGAACATCTGCATCTACTCCCTACCCTATGTGAGCGAGAAGATGTTTACGAAGAGCCCATACATCGCCCTGCGCGACACCATCATGAAGCGCAACATCCCTGGCGAAAAGCCCAATCAATGGATGCAAACGAACGCAGAGTTTGTATGGACAAAGAACATCACCGTGAACGGTAAGTTTGCGATGGAAGCACGAGGTCTGTGGGACATGCGCAACGATGCCATGGGTGGTCCTTTCGTCAGCCATTCCAGACTGGATGAGAAGAACAACCGCGTCATCGTTGTGGAAGGGTTCGTTTATGCACCTGACAAGATGAAGCGCACGATGCTCCGCAGACTCGAAGCGGCTTTATATACTTTAGAAACTCCAAGTGACGAAGATAATACAAAAGAAGAAAATGGAAAGAATTAAAATCGGCATCACACAAGGTGACATCAACGGTATCGGCTATGAACTGATACTCAATACATTTGAAGCAGAAGAGATGACCTCTCTCTGCACCCCCATCATTTATGGTTCTCCTAAAGTGGCAACTTTCCACCGCAAGGCACTCGGCAACCAGACCAGTTTCCAAGTGGTGGAGGATGCTGAAAGAGCCAAGGAGGGGGTTCTCAACATGGTGAACTGCTTTGGCGAAGAAGAACAGAAGATTGAATTCGGACAGGCATCGGAAGAAGCGGGTGCATCAGCACTCGTGTCACTCAACAGGGCTTTGGAGGATTTGACAGAGGGAAAGATTGACGCCTTGGTGACCTCACCTGTCAACAACGCCATCATCAAACTGGAAGACGGTGCACCCTTCAAGAGTCAGACAGCCTACATCGAGGAAGTGGCAGGAGAAGGGAAAAAAGCATTGAAAATCTTTATTGCAGAGAATCTGCGCATCGCTTTGGCAACAGACAAGATTCCTGTATCGGAGATTCCAGCCCACATCAACAAAGATGCGTTGGCAGAACGTCTGGTCATTCTCCACAACACCCTGAAGCGTGATTTCTTCATCGACAACCCACGCATTGCTGTGCTGGCTCTCAACCCACATGCTGATGGAAAGGAAGAGCAGGAAATCATCGCTCCTGTGATTGACGAACTGTTCAAGCGTGGCGTGCGTTGTATAGGTCCATACGCTGCTGAAGATTTCTTTGGCTCTGGCAATTACAATCACTTCGACGCTGTTTTTGCGATGTACTATGATCAAGGTGTGTCTGCATTCAAGTCTATTGCTCAAAACGAAGGCATCAACTTCACAGCAGGACTTCCCGTCATCCGTACGGCACCTGCTATTGGTGTTTGTTATGACCTTGCCGGCAAGAACATGATTGAAGATGAACAGTCCTTCCGTCAGGCTATCTACACCGCAGTGGATGTGGCACGCAATCGTACACGTTTTGACAAGGAACGAGTCAATCCCCTCCAGAAGCAATATGTCTCCAAACGAGACGACTCTGACAAACTGAAACTTGACCAAGTGACAGAAGAGGATATTTAAAAAGTGAAAAGTACCACTCGCAACATCTTCTTTGCCTTCGGACTCATCGCAGTCATTGTGATGTTGTTCACTTTCAAGGTGTCGTTTGCTCAACTCTGGGCAGACATTTGTCATGCGGGTTATTGGCTTTTCGCCATTTTGGGGTTGTGGATTTTCCTCTACATCATGAATGCCTGTACATGGCGCATCATCATCAAAGGTTCAGGTGACTGCCCCATCCCATTCTGGAAGATTCTGAAACTGACCATCACGGGCTTTGCGCTCAACTATGCCACTCCTGCAGGATTGATGGGAGGCGAGCCCTACAAAATCATGGAGCTGAAACCGTACATCGGTACACAGCGAGCCACCTCCAGTGTGCTGCTCTTTGCCATGATGCACATCTTCGCGCATTTCTGGTTTTGGACAAGCAGTATCGTGGTGTATATCGTGCTCGCCCTCTTCGGACTTCTCCCTTTAGGTGCCGGCATGATAGCCGTTCTTCTCTTCATGCTCTGCTTTTGTGGCGGTGGCATCTACCTTTTCATCCGAGGCTATAAGAACGGAATGGTGGTCAAGCTGATTCGTTTTCTCAGTCACATTCCAGGTTTGAAGAAATGGGCTCGTTCTTTTGCAGAAAGCCACAAGGAAGACCTCCAGAAGATTGACCATCAGATTTCCGAACTCCAATCGCAGAACCAGCGCAGTTTCTATGCCAGTTTTGCCCTTGAATATGTGGGACGAGTATTGCAAAGTCTTGAAATCTACTTTATGCTCCTGCTATTCGATGTGGGAACAGGAGGTGGACTTTCTTTTGTCTATGCATTCCTCATCCTCTCTTTCACCAGCCTCTTTGCCAATCTCCTCTTCTTCCTGCCGCTGCAATTGGGAGGACGAGAAGGAGGTTTTGCAATGTCGGTGGCACAGATAGGCATGACAGCAGATATTGGAATGTTCATCAGCATCATCTGTCGTGTACGTGAACTTTTCTGGACTGCCGTTGGATTATTATTGATGAAGGTGGGGAACGGGAGAGTTAAGAGTTAAGAGTTAAGAGTTAAGAGTTAAGAGTTAAGAGTTTGGAATTGAGAAGATGAAAATAGTTGGTATCAGTAGAGGTGAAGCGTATTCCCCCAATTTGGTGGGATGTGATGCCGCTATCTTCACAGCGGTGGCAGAAGAGTTGAGGAAGATGAACCATGAGGTGGTATGCATCAGTGAGAAAGAGATGGTGGGTTTTGACTATTCACCTTATGACCGAGTGTTCACCATGGCACGAGACACTTTCTCACTGGTGATGCTGGAGAAGGAGACGGATGTGACCACGCAAGCGAAATTCATCAATGCCATCGATGGTATCTTGACATGTACCAACAAAGCATCAGTGGCAACCCAGATGTTGGAGATTGGCATTCCCCAACCAGAATTTCTGGTTGGGAAAAAACGAGACTTGCTGTTTTGTTCGACAGCACATAAAGAAGACATCAGCACGCCTTTGTGGTTGAAGAATTGCGATGGTAGTGCAACTGAGAAAGAAGACACAGTGTTCTGCCCCACCAAGGAGATTTTTGATGTCGCTTTCAAACAAATGGAAGAGCGGAACGTGAACCTTTGGATGGTGCAGGAACACATAACGGGCGACCTCATCAAGTTCTACGGAGTGGAAGGCACAGACTTCTTTCATTGGAGTTATGCCAGTCAAGGACACTCGAAGTTTGGTTTGGAAGCCGTGAATGGGAAGGAAAAAGGCTACCCCTTTCAAGCCGAGAGAATCAAACGATATGCTGACATGACAGCCAGACAGCTGAACGTACCCATCTATGGCGGTGATGCAATTATTGATGAAGAAGGCGGGTTCTGGTTCATCGATTTCAACGATTTTCCCAGTTTCTCCAGTTGTCGGGATGAAGCAGCAAAAGCAATAGCAAAATGTATCATTCATCACGCATTGTTTAAGATGAGAGTTAAGAAATGAAAGAACAGATACAACAGACATATAAATCTAATGACACTGAAGAGTGGTTGGATGTGGTGTGGACACGTCCCATTGGTTATCAGTGGGCACGTTTTTTCAATGCGCTGAACGTGCATCCCAACACCGTCACCATCATGTCCATGGTGATAGGTGTGGCGTCTGCTTTCCTTTTTGCAGATGGAAGTTATCGCACGGAGGGGATGGAAGGACTGCTCTACAACATCATCGGTGTGCTGCTGTTGGCATGGGCAAATTTCTACGATAGTGCTGATGGTCAATTGGCACGAATGACGGGCAAGAAGACGCAATTAGGTCGTATACTTGATGGAGCGGCTGGCGATGTATGGTTCTTTGCCATCTATCATGCTCTCACCATCCGTTTCTATTTCCATCATGAACTCGAATTTCAGTGGTTGGGAATTGAGAACACCGAGCGCAACAGCATCATCGCAACCCTAATATTCTATGCCCTCGCATGGTTCTCTGGCATTTTTCTCCATGCTCGTCAGTGTGGTCTCTCCGACTACTACCGTCAGATTCACCTCTTCTTCCTGAAGGGTAAGGAAGGGAGTGAACTGGACAATTCAGCACAACAGCAAGCCATTTATCAGCAAACGCCTTGGAAGGGAAATGTCATCTACAAACTCTTCCTCATCACCTATATCAACTACACTCGCAGTCAAGAGAAGCAGACACCTCAGTTCCAGCAACTCTGGAGACAGCTCCAACAGCAGTATGGTTCTGTTGATAAGGTGCCACAGGCATTCCGCGAAAGGTTCAGACAGTTGAGCCTACCCATGATGAAATGGGCAAACATCCTCACGTTCAACACCCGAGCCATCACGCTCTACATTTCCTGTCTCATCGACTTCCCATGGCTCTATCTGCTGATGGAAATGACAGTGTTCACAGGTCTCTATCTGTATATGCGTCACACTCACGAGCAGTTCTGCAAGAAAATAAATAACGAAGCGCACACGTCAAAAAAGATTCAAGGAATCATCTTCGACTACGGAGGCACCATCGACACCAACGCCCTGCATTGGAGCGAAGTGTTATGGGAAGGTTACGAACAGATTGGGATTCCTGTCAGCAAGGAGGAATTCCGCACCAGCTATGTGACAGCAGAACGTGCGTTGGCAAAGCATCCATACATTCGTCCGGAACACAACTTCCTCGACTTGCTCACCATCAAATGCGACCTCGAAACAAAAGATTTAACGAAGAGGGGCATCTGGAATATTCCTGACATGGAACGGAAAGAGAAAAGTGATGCGGTGGCAAACTACTGCTATCAGTATGTGCTGAAAGTGTTGGAGGAGAGTCGTCCCGTCATTGCTCAATTGGCTAAGACCTATCCGCTTGTGCTGGTCAGCAACTTCTATGGCAACATCGAAACCATCTTGAAGGACTTCCATTTAACGTATTTCCAACGAGTGATAGAGAGTGCTGTTGTGGGTGTGCGTAAGCCCGACCCGAAGATTTTCCAATTGGGTGTGGATGCATTGAGGGAAGTGACGGGAAAGAGTGCAGATGAACTCCCTGCCACTGATATCCTTGTGGTGGGTGACAGTTACTCCAAAGATATTGTGCCAGCCTCAAAGATTGGATGCCAAACCGTTTGGATGAAAGGTGTCGGATGGGGAGAAGAGGAAGTGGACGAATCAGTGCCCACACACATGATACATCAGTTGAAAGAATTGCCAAAAGTGCTCCCACAAGCATGAAGAAACTCTTATCAGGCATATTATGGTTCGTGCTGTGCTTCCCCTTGCAAGCGCAGGTGACAGGACGTGTCATTGACAGCAAGACGCGTGAAGCACTCGACTTCGTCAATGTCTTCTACGACGGGAAGAATGTGGGTGAGCAGACTGATGAGGATGGGCGTTTTGTCATCAAGGAGGACAGTACATGGAAAGAACTGAGCATCTCTTCCATGGGCTATCAAACACAAACCATCAAACTGAAAGACTTTGGCAAGAACAAGGACATAACCGTCAAACTTGTTCCCGATGACAAGACACTCACAGGTGTCACCGTGTCGGTGAAGCGTGGACGTTATAGCCGCAAGAACAACCCTGCCGTGGAATTGATGAAGAAGGTCATTGCCCACAAGAAGCAGAGTGACCTGCACAGCAAGGACTATTTCACCTACACAAAATACGAGAAGATGACCTTCTCGCTCAACGAGGTCAGTGACAAAGTCTTCGATGAAGGAGAGTACAAAAGGTTCGCTTTCCTGAAAGACCACGTCGAGCGTTCTCCGCAAACAGGCAAGCTCATCCTGCCCCTGACTGTCGATGAAACGCTCTCGGAAATCTTCTATCGCAAAGACCCCAAATCTGAAAAGCAACTCATCAAAGGCGAAAGCAACAAGGGTGTAACTGAACTCGTCAACACGGGCGAAATCTTCACCACCACCCTCAAGGATGTCTTCACCGATGTTGACATCTATGAGAACGAGTGCCGACTGCTGCAATACCCCTTCCGCTCACCCATTGCCGACAATGCCATCTCCTTCTATCGCTACTACCTGCAAGACACCCTCTTCATTGAGCAAGACAAGGTGGTGGAGGTGGGCTTCCTTCCAAACAATCAGCAGGACTTCGGATTCTCTGGCAATCTCTACATCCTCCTCGATGCTGACTCCACCTATCAGGTGCGGCGTGTAGAACTCAGCATTCCCCGACGCAGCGATGTCAATTTTGTCGAGAACATGATCATCTCGCAAGACTTCACCGAACTTGAAACAGGCGACCGCATCGCCGCCACCAACGACATGCTTGTCGAACTGCAGCTTACCAAGTGGCTCGGCAAGTTTCAGGTGCAACGAGTCACCCGACTCAGCGATGTCGCTTTCGAGGAAATACCCCGTTCCCTTTTCAAGAACATCAAAGGCAACACTCTGCGTGAACCCGATGCCTCCATGCACGATGAAGACTTCTGGAATCAATACCGGCAAGTGAAACTGACCACCTCCGAAAATAAGATGGACAGTTTCTTGGATCGTCTCACACACATCAAGGGCTTCTCCCTCTTTCTCTTCGGTTTCAAGGCACTCGTCGAGAATTTCGTCGAGACAGGCGATTCCCTTCATCCCAATTACGTCGATATAGGTCCTGTCAACACCATCATCACAGCCAATCATTACGATGGGTTAAGATTCCGTGCTTCAGCACTCACCACTGCCAACCTCTCCCCTCACCTCTTTGTCAATGGTTATGTGGCATACGGCACCAAGACGCACAATGTTTACTGGAAGGGGCAACTCACCTATGCTTTCAACAAGAAAGCCTATTTGCCGCGTGAATTTCCACAGCACAACCTCAGCATCTATTGGTGGGACGACGTCATCTCCCCCTTCGACAGATATGTGCCCACTGACAAGGATAATATGTTCACGGCATTTCACGCTTCGAAAGTGGACCAATACAACCACACGCGTGAAATGCATATCGACTACAACCGTGAGTTCGAGACGGGTCTTAAACTCTATGCACAATTCACACGTACACGCAGCCATCCTGTGGATGCACTCTTCTACCAACCTCTTGATGGAGTTGGCACACCTGTCAACGACCCCACTCATTGGCTATCAGGCATCACCACTGCACAATTCAAGATTGGAGCCACCTACGAACCCAATGTCACCTATGTCAACACCAAACAGCGTCGTATCAAGGTGAACCACGATGCTCCCATCCTCTCCCTCAGTTACACCCGAGGTCTCAACAAATTCTTGGGAGGTGAATTCAACTACAACCTCACCGAATTGGGACTCTACAAACGTTTTTGGCTTGGACAATTCGGCAAGTGTGACTTTGATGTCAAGGCAGGAGCGCAATGGAACAAAGTGCCCTTCCCACTTCTCATCCATCCAGCAGCCAATGCCTCCTACATCATTGAGGACAACACCTTCTATCTCATCTCCAACCTCGAATTTCTCAATGACCGCTACGCGTCTCTTTTCGCAACATGGGATTTGAACGGATGGCTTTTCAACCGCATTCCCTTGCTCAAGAAACTCAAATGGCGTGAGTGTGTGGGTATCAATGTGCTATGGGGACAACTTACCGACAAGAACAACCCCTCCACCCTCAACTATTCCGACCCAGACCTCTTCTACTTCCCTGGACACTTCCAAGCTGATGGCAGTTACGAGCAGAACACGGTCCGTATGGATGAACGCACTCCATACATGGAATGGCGAGTCGGTATCCACAACATCTTCAAACTCATTGAGATTGACTACGTGCGGCGCATCACCTATCTGCACAATCCCAACACCAACCGTTGGGGCATCCGTTTCAAGGTGAGAATGACATTCTAAGAATCATTCATTGACAAGAAATATAACTAACACACTAAAATAGATACAATATGCAAGAAACTAATAGCATTGGAACAGGCAACGACATCGTATCAGAATTGAGTAATCTCGACTTCAGCAAGATTGCGTTGAACGATGTAATCGGTTATATCGTACAGTTTGGCAAGAATGTATTGCTGGCAATCATCGTGTATTTTGTGGGACGACTCCTTATCAAATACACCATGAAAGCTTTGAGAACACTTACGCAGAAACGGAAAATGGAAGCATCGCTGACTTCGTTCTTGATCAGCCTTGTGTCCATCTCGCTGAATGTGTTCTTGGCCATCATCATCGTAGGCATCTTAGGCATCGACACCAGCTCGTTCTTGGCGGTGTTCGCATCGGCAGGTATCGCAGTCGGTATGGCATTGAGCGGCACCTTGCAGAACTTTGCAGGTGGTGTGCTCATCTTGCTCTTGAAGCCTTATAAGGTGGGCGATTTCATTGAGGCGCAAGGCTTTGCCGGAACAGTGAGAGAGATACAAATATTCAGCACCGTACTGGGCACTCCCGACAATCAGACAGTCATCATTCCCAATGGACCTTTGGCGACAGGAAGCCTGAAGAACTCCACGAAGGCACCCACTCGTCGTGTGGACATTGATGTGGAAGTGGCATACGGAACAGACCCTGATGCAGTGCGCACGGTGTTGATGGACATCATCAATGCCGATGAACGCATCATGCAGAGTGGCACGTTTGCTCCATTCATTCCCATGACCAGCATGGGCAGCAGCAGTCTCACCTTCCAGATGCGCATTTGGGTGAAAGCTGCTGACTTCTGGAATGTGAAGTTTGACACAACAGAAAAGATTTACAGAGAGTTGGGCAAGGCTGGCATCGAGATACCTTTCCAGCAAATGGATGTACACATAAAATAATGTATTAAAGTTTCAGCAACAAAAAACGGCAAGGTCATTGCCTTGCCGCCTATAGATTGGATGGATGAGATGAAGAAGAATCTCACTCAAAACGCCACCAGTCAAAGTTGAATGTGCCGTTCAGGTTTTCGAAGTGCAGATAGAGGTCATGCACTCCCTTCACATTCTCCACTTTGCAGTTGACGGTGCTGAACTTCTCATCACCACCTGTAGCCTTTACAGCCACACGACCTATTTCCTTGCCTCCAATTTCATCTATGCGCAGGACGATGTTTCCGTTGCCCTTTGCTGATGCAACAGCTGCGAAGAACTTCTTGGCACCTGCACTTCCGAAATCAACACCACGCAAACGGATGTATTCACCCTCGTCAATGTTGGTGACATAAAGGTTCTTGCGTCCGGGTGAATATGGCATATCCTTCACCACACCCGTGTTAGGAATGCCCACCTTGCAAGCCTTCAATCCATAACCCCATGCCATGGTCTCAGCTTCCACACGCTTGTAAGGATTGAGGAATTCGATTTGCTTCATAGGTTCCTGATCGAGCCAATAAGGAATCTCCTGAATGGTTCCGTCTGGGTTGTAAGTGATTTCCTGACCACTCACAGAACGACGCTCATGATGCACCCAAGTGTCGATGTGCATGATGTCATAGTTCTGACCGAACACATAGCTCTTGCCTTTATAATCGCAGATGCCGGGATGGTTACCACGGTCACGTTCTGTAGGACGCATGATGTAGCCCATTTCTTTCCAAGGACCTGTAGGACCATCACTCATTGCATAACCCAAAGCTTCTGGGCAGCAAGTGGAGGCGAATGCCATGTAGTAGTGTCCATTGCGCTTGTATGACCAAGGACCCTCCTGATAGTGCTGAATTGCCCAGCTTGCTTTCTGCTGAGCAGACACTCTGAGGTTAATCTTGGCACCTTCTTCCTTGACGGGACGCATCACACCATCCTGATGATTCAGCACATAGATTTCACCACTCGTTGAAATCATGTCCTCATTCAGCTTCACATAGTAAGTGTGAGGGTTGCCCCAATACATATATGCCTGACCATCGTCGTCAATAAAGACAGAGGGGTCAATGTCATCCCAATGTTCCTGTTGCCATACGAGTGGCTTTCCAAGTGGGTCTTTGAAAGGTCCGTATGGAGAATCTGCCACCAGCACGCCGATACCATGTCCGTGCAATGGAGCATAAAGGTAGAACTTGCCATTGCGCTGCACGGTCTGAATTGCCCAACCACCATTTTCACGACTGCGCCATTCGAAGTCACGGAGAGAAGCAACAGCACCATGATCTGTCCAGTTCACCATGTCGGTAGTTGACCAGAGCAACCAGTCATACATGAAGAAACCAGCAGAATTCTTCTCGTTCTCATCTGGAATATCTTCAGGATGAGCATCGTGAGAAGTATAGAGGAACAGCGTGTCGCCCACCACCAATGGAGAGGGGTCTGCTGTATATTTCGTGGTGAAGAGTGGCATGTTGCACTCCTCGATGCCACGGAACTTCCACCAGTCGAAGTTGCAAATCTTCACGCCCTTTCTGCCCTTAAACACAAAGTAGAGGTCGTGAACACCAATCACAGGAGTACGGATGTCATAGACTTCCTCCTTCCATTGCTCCCAACCGCCAGTGTGAGGCACATCAAGACGTGCGATGACCTTACCTTCAAGACTGTCGATGCGTACTTCAATAGAACCACCTCTGAGGGCACTTGCCACGCTGGCAGTGAAGGTGCGAGGCACTTTCTTGCCGAAGTTCACAGCCTGCAACTTGATGTAGTCACCATTATGAATATCTGAAACATACACACCCGTTTCATCGTTCCATTCACTCTTCACACCTTTCGAGAATGCCATGGTCTCAGCTTCCACACGTTCGTATGGATTCAAAGTGCCGACAGGCTCAACACCCTTGTCAGTAGGCTGAATGGTTGGGAAGGTGCCGTCAGGATTGAACTTAAACTCCTCAACAGCCACACTACGACCGAAACCGCCACCACCAGGGAGTTTGCCAGTGTGGTAGAAGAAGTAATCATGTCCCTTGAAACGCTCATAACCGCAGTGGTTTGTGAAAGAACCCGTACCACCTTCCGGCATAATGGTTCCCTTGTATGTCCAAGGACCTTCTGGTGTGGGAGCCTCTGAATAAGCGATGTGTTCGGGTACACCACCAGCTGCGTAGAGCAGATAATAACCCTTCGTTGCCTTTGTCCCCTTCTTCGCTTCACCCATCTGAGGCTTCTTCATAATCCAAGGACCTTCAGTATAGGTGTCCTTATACTTTTTCTCTTTGTCACGCTTTGACATGTCAGGGGCACCAAACCCCTCTTCTGTCATTTCCATCTGCTTTACCTCACCATTAATGCTAATCATGTCTTCATTCAGCTTCAGGTAGTAGATGCGGGGGTTGCCCCAGTAGAGCCAAGCCTGACCATCATCGTCAATCATCACAGTCGGGTCAATGTGATCCCAACTGCCATTCTCATAGAGAGGCTTGCCAATGGCATCGCGGAATGGCCCAGTGGGAGAATCTGCCACAGCCACACCAATCGCCATACCTCCAGAAAGACGGGAATGGGCACAGATGTACCAATAGAACTTGCCATTGCGCTCAATGGTTTGGCTTGCCCATGCACGGTCATCTGCCCAACTGAAGCTTTCCAATGCGAGAGGACTTCCATGGTCTGTCCAGTTCACCATGTCGGCAGAACTATACACACGCCACTCCTGCATCCAGAAGAAATCGGCCTTGTCCTCATCATGACCTGTATAGACATAGATACGGTCGCCATGCACCATTGGAGCAGGGTCGCTGGTAAACCATGTCTGTACAAAAGGATTCTGTGCTGACGCTTGCAGAGCCATAAGTGATGCTCCGCACACTGCACCTAAAATACGATAGATTTTTTTCATTGATAGTTTTGGATTAGTTTTTTAGTTTTGGTTTCATTTTGTTTGCAAAGGTATCGCATTCTTCACGAAAAACCTTTATTGTATGTTACCTATGCTTTAGTTTTCGTTACCTTTCTCCCGAAAAATGGCGAAAAAACGTGAAATAATCAGTCTTGCACAATAAAAATTCTCAACTCCAACAGTTAACTCCCAACTTTTCTCTATCTTTGCACACGAAAATACTTTCCTATTTAAAATTGTAATATACCAAAACGATGAAAAAAATCTGTTTTACAGTTGCGCTTGCGCTCATGGCGTGTCTTGGCTACGCACAGGACGAAAAAGGAGCACTTACCAGTTTCTATGAGAAGAACACTGTCTTGAACTTCAACGACGGTGCGAACATTGCCGGCGAAATTCAGCAGCCCACAAAGTTCGATCCCAATTTCCACATCTACCTCTGCTTCGGACAGTCGAACATGGAAGGAAATGCACGCATCGAACCGCAAGACCGTGAGAACCTCAACACCCGTTTCAAGATGATGGCAGCTGTCGATTTCAAGCGCACTGGTCGTCAAATGGGTAAATGGTATGTAGCCGTTCCCCCACTCTGCCGCGAGAACAATGGTCTTACCCCTGCAGATTATTTTGGTCGCACAATGGTGGAGAAGACTCCTGATAATATCAGCATCGGTGTCATCAACGTAGCTATTGGTGGTTGCAGCATAGACCTCTTCGACGAGGACAAGGCACAAGCATACATCGCCAAATCCGCAGGATGGCTTCAGGGTTTCTGCAAAGAATATGACAACCATCCTTACCAGCGACTCATCGCTATGGCAAAAGAGGCACAGAAGGCAGGTGTCATCAAGGGTATCCTGCTTCATCAAGGATGCACCGACAATGGACAGCAAGATTGGCCACAGCGCGTGAAACTGATTTATGAGCGCATGCTGAACGACCTCGGATTGGAAGCTGAGGCATGCCCATTGCTGGTAGGCGAATTGATGTCACAGCAGGAAAATGGTGCGTGTGAACTTCACAACACTGTGATTGCCACCATGCCACTCGTCATTCCTACAGCATATGTGGTTCCTTCATTAGGTTGCAAAGGCAACTTTGACCACTTGCACTTTACCGCTGAAGGTTATCGCGAACTGGGTCGTCGCTATGCAGAAGTGATGCTCAGAGCAGAGAAAATCAGCGAAGCTTTGACAGGAGGCAAAAAAGCCAAGAAAGCGAAGAAGTCAAAGAAATAAAAACACATCACCCAAGTGGTTCAACAAGAAAGAGTCGTATCCCTACGGCTCTTTCTTGTTATCTTATTATTTCGTTTTTGATGGCTCACCTACCATATTGGGGAAAAAAGTATGACTGCTCTCGCTGCTACAAACGTCTTCAGTTTTCAAATATCATTTTTGTCCTATTATTGTGCATTATTATGCCATTGGGTGTCAAAGATATGTTGTTACTTTGCAAGGCAAAACTAACCCTATCTGTAGAGAATACAAAAAACAATCAACAATATGAACATTAAACATCTTACCCTTTGCCTGTTTGCAGCTTGTTCAATGCAGGCGAACGCTCAATATCTGGAGCATATCTATGACTACATCGAGAACACCACGGTGTTTGAGGAGAACCAAGAGGAGGGACATGCCTATTATCTTGCCAAGGAGCAACTGTCGCTCAATGGCGATTGGCGTTTCTTCTTTGCCAACACACCTGAGGAGGTGCCACAGACTTTCTTCAAGACGGACTTCAAGGACAGCAAGTGGAACACCATCCATGTGCCCAGCAACTGGGAGATGGAGGGATATGGCGATGCGCAGTTCCGCAATGTGCCTGCTCCCTTCAGAGCGAATCCGCCTTTTGTGCCGAGAGATTATAACCCGACAGGCGCTTATCGAAAGACCTTCACCCTGCCTGCCAACTGGAATGGACAGCAGGTGTTCCTGCGTATGGAGAAGACACAGAGCGGCTCGTTTGTGTGGCTGAACGGTCAGCAGGTGGGCTATAACGAGGGTGGACAGGAGCCTGCTGAATATGACGTGACTCCCTATCTGAAGCCCGGCAAGAACGTGTTGGCTGTTTGTGTGGTGAAGTACTGTGACGGTTATTATCTGGAAGGTCAGGACTACTGGCGACTAGCTGGCATCTTCGACGATGTGACGCTCTATGCCACACCCAAGACGCGCCTCTTCGACTGGTACGTGACCACCGACCTTGACGACCAATACAGGGATGCCACGATGAAGGTGCAGGTGGATGTGAAGAAATATGAGGACGC